>JAKSSD010000016.1 GCA_024403275.1 Lachnospiraceae bacterium | reverse complement strand
TGGATTTATTATAATAGCAATATTTGTAAAATTAGTGTACAAAATATTTATATTAGGAGTTTTTATGAAAGATTATACAGGTAATTCAAAATCAATTTTCACTACATTAGGTGCTAGTAGTCATTCTATTGGAGAGAGAGAGAGTAATGATTATTATGCTACTGAACCAAAAGCAACTGAATTGTTGCTAGAGGTTGAGAACTTTTCAGAAGTTGTATATGAACCTGCTTGTGGTGAAGGACATATGGCAAAAGTATTAGAGGATCACGGACATATTGTTATTGCTTCTGACCTTATTGATAGAGGTTATGGTACTGGTGGTGTTGACTTCCTTAATTATGAAGGTATTATGGACTTCGACATTATTACCAACCCACCTTACAAGTTTGCTAAAGAGTTTGTATACAAGGCATTAGAGAGTATCACAGATGGTCATAAGGTTGCTATGTTCCTAAAACTACAATTCTTAGAGGGTAAGGAACGTAAGAAGCTATTTATGAAGTACCCACCTAAGACAGTATATGTTAGTTCTAGTAGATTAAGTTGTGCTAAGAATGGAGATTTTAAGACATATAGTGATAGTGCCGTAGCATATGCTTGGTATGTATGGGAAAAGGGTTATTCTGGTGATACAATAATTAAGTGGATAAATTAATACGGGGGGGAGTACCTAAATGCGTAAATGTACTTGTTGTGGCAGCCATATGATACAAGGCTATTGTATCTATGATGGGTTAGAATATTATTGTTCAGATGATTGTTTACATTCAGCTTTTACCGATAAAGAATATGATGAACTTTGTCAGAGTGATGAAGCCTATTGGACAGAGTGGGAGATAGGTGAATGAAACTAGATGAATTTATCTTATTCTTACCTTCTGATTATGAAGTAATCATTAAAGATGATGAACTTGATAGACCTAACGTTTATGTAGGATCACCAGAGTTAGCACCATTAAAATCATTCAAGAGCAAGGTAATCAGATATGTTTATTTCTCGGAGTTTAGAAATATCGTAGAAATTTACTTGCAATCTACACACCCTAGTGATATTATTGTTAATGCAAGAGAAGAAACTAGATTGGAAGGAGATAGGAAACTTGGAAACCAAATGCACAGAATTATTAGACCTACTAACAAGTCTGGATATTCAAGACAATATCCAGAGGATAACAGTAGGTTGCAAGGAGATTAAGCATAATATCCCTATCGAAGGACTTAGATACTTCATTAAGCCTGTAGAACCTGTAGAGGAAATTAACTTCGATGAAGTCTACACTTATGATGAAGATAAGAAAACCTTTAACGAAGGATATTATTGCGATGCACTTCGTAGACAGTATGGACTAGTATATGACTATGGAGTGTTTTATTGTACTAAGGGTGACATTAACACTCGTGAAGGTGATATGATTAAGCAGATTATTGCTAATGATTTGATTGTTAATGTAGGAATGACTAGTGCTATTGATAGCAAGGTTAGACATATCTATGAGTTGCTTTGCATCGTATGTTCAAATGTTAATCAAGATGGAACTAAGATTATCACAACAAGCGATAATGTTATTCCATTAGCTAATGGAGATTACTATGTTAATGAACGTGTATTCATTCAGAACGGAAGAAAACCTAGTAAGTATAGACTAGGTGCTTCATTACTTCCAGACTACACAGGAACACCATTATTCGATGATTGGATAAATAATGTAGTATTTACTGAGGATCAGAGAGTGCTTAAAGCATTTCTAGGTTATCTACTAGTACCTAACACTAAGGGACAGAAGTCATTGTTCCTTATTGGACAGGGTAGAATTGGTAAGAGTTCTTTAGGTAATATTATTACTAATGTTCTTGGTGGTGCTTCATACAGAGTTAATAATATGGCTAGTTTTTTGAATGATAAGTTTGCACTTGTTAATTCGGAAAACAAGTTAGCATTATACGATGACGATATTGGTAAGACACCTTTGGCTTCTGATAACTTGTTCAAGACATTGGTTACAAATACAGGCAGCATTTCAGTTGAACGTAAGGGTAAGGACAGTAGACAAGCTGAGTTCTTCGCAAGGTTTGTGGTTCTGGGTAACTATATGTTAGAGATGCCTAGTGATTGTGATGCTGCTTATGTTAGAAGATTTTTACCTATCTTCTGTAAACCTAGAAGTGAAGAATTTGTACCAGATGTAAACTTTCCACGTAAGCTACGTGGTGAAACTGATATGATCCTAGTCATTATGTTACAAGGTTTATATGATTTAATCAGCCTAGACTATGACTTCGACAGTATCACATCTGAAAGCACAAAGAATTGGGAGAGTTCTGTAGTAGAAGATGTATCACCTATCGAAGCATTTTATAAAGATTGCTTTACTAAATGTGCAGAGTGCTTTATTAGTCATAAAGAAATTATTGATGAATATAAGAGATATTGTAAGAACAACAATGTACACTTTGATTACAGTTCGGTAGAAAAAGATGTTAAAAAATGGTTCAGAGATAATATGCCACAGTACAATGTAAAGTCAGGTAAGAAGTTTAATAGTAGAGGTTATATAGGATTAAAATTTAAGACGGGGGAGTAACTTAATAGAGGTGTTGTGACATTGGTACACAATACCTCTTTTATTTTGTGCAAATTGCACAATGAAAAAGTTGTAGACATTTAGGATCAGCGAGAGTATACTGTAGTTACATTAAAAGAAACGAGGTAAACAAAATGATTACACTTTATTTCAGTACAAGCATTTTTGCATTATTAATTATTGGCTATTTATTTTTAACTTGAAAGGAGATCCTATTATGGAATTTATGAAGCCTGTTGACGTATCAAGAGAGGACTACAATACAATCTTAGAAATTTTATCTAAGTATTCATACGTACCAGAAGAATTAAAATTGTGGAGTAAAATATTTACAGTATCAGTTAGAACAGACGATTAAGAAAAATCAGAAAGGAGAATTTATTATGAGTGATTATTACGAGGTTTATTTACAGGCTATTGAGAGGAACAAGAGAGATAAGTATATGCTACGTTATCTTAGAAGTGAAATCGAGGAAATGTATTTCACAGGCAAGGGTGAGTTGCTAGAAACTATTGATGATTATATGGAAGGAGTGTTGGGTTGGTAATGGATAATTTAGCAAGTGAAATGGCTAGACACCATATAAATAGTCTGTATGGTATTAATGCCGAGAAACCTACATATAGAGGATATGAGTTAGATAAGTTAGTAGCCTGTTGTATGTTACTAGAGAAGGAAGGTATTACACCAGAGAAACTAAATGAAGCATTTGATATGTATGCTCAAGGTTACATAGATGGACAGAAGTATCGTATTGAAGAAAACAAGATGATTATTGGTAAATGGCTAGATGGTTGGAATATGAAATTTGATTTTGAACCACCTAAAGAAAAGGAGTGAAAACTTAATGAGAAAAATTGAATGTCCTAATTGTGCTAGTGCATCATTCAAATCTATCGGTTGGGATAAGTACATTTGTGAATACTGTGGTACAGTAGTTGTTGAAGAAGATGGAAACTTTCTTAAATTAGAGGTTGTTAATAAGCCTATCGCAGAATATTGTGCTAGAGTTGTTGTTCCTAGAGAAATGATTTATATGAAAGGTGCAGAAGAATATGCTATCAAGGAATTAGCTAGAGAATTTATTACTCCTATTATTGAAAATATGGAACTAAATAAGAATTACAATCCTGCTAGAATGGAATACGATTACAGAGCAAGAGTTCAGATTGTAAGAAATGGAGCAAGTTATGAAGTACAGTAAGGAAATGCTAAAGTATTTAATTGAATATCCTAATACAGAAGGTATTGAGAGAGAAACAGTTGAACAGATTGAAATGGAACTAGAGGAAGTTATTAACTATCTCAATAGAGGAAGATATAGAGAAGCTAGACTTTTGCTAACAGATAGTGTACAATTAATGAAGAGATTGGAGAAGTGATTATGACTAGACCTACAAACGAAGAAGTATATGAACTAGCATTACAGAAGATGCGATACAATGGTATTAATGTTGACTACTACATTGGTATAGCTACTAGAGATTTATACGATTGCTATTACGATGATGTACAGAGTGATATGGAGTGAGGTGCTTATGAGTAAATGTGTTAAGTGCGATGTATGTGGTAAGATTATTGAGGAAAACCACTACACACTAGTGTATAAGTCACCTGTTCCAGACAGATACCCAGATGATTTTGTCTACGACCTATGTGGTCATTGTTTCTTTATGTATGACAGAATTAAGAATTTGGAACTTAGAAAAATTAAGGGGGGGTAACTAAATGAGCAATCCAAGTTGGTGTAATAATTGTGAAGAATGTAATCTAATCTATCATTATTGTTATACACCTTATATTGACAGTAATTATGAATACTGTGAGCATTGTAATGTAGAGGAATATAGGTTTAATAATGATGAAGGATATAGATGTAAGATATTTGAGAAGGCTTTGCGTAGTGCTTGTGAGGATATTTCACATTGTATTCCTATAAGTGAACACGAAATAAAAGCATCTGGTTCATTTATAAATGCACATATGAATAGATACATTAAGGAAGCGAGAGAAGTTAATGATTAAAATTGAGAATGTAGAAGTAGTAGGCTATGCACCTGCTATTCGTGGTGCTAGAAATCCAATGAACAGTTGGGATAAGAGTGATAGTGCGTGGGGTACAGAAGCCAGAGCATATGGCAATAAGGTATTTGTAGTAGGTGATAATGACTTAGCACTAATGAGTAAACTTGCTAATGCAGGTGACGACCACGGAAAAGCTATCAGATACTTAGATGTTTATTTGGATATTGAAGCACCATTGTACTTTTGGAAGGAGTTCAAGACATATCGCACAGGTAGAAATTTCCTAGATGAAGAGAATGATTACGACTATGACGATGATGCAATCCTAGAGAACTATATTGAGACTAACAGTTGTAGTACCATGCATAAAATTCATACTAAGGAATTTACTGTAGATGATTTTTCACACGAACACTTAGACCATTTTGGTATGAGATTGCTAGAGAATACAATTAACATTCTCAATAGAAACAGAGAGTTATTTCTTGAAACTAAGGATAAGAAGTATTGGTGGCAGATGATACAGTTACTTCCAAACTCATATCATCAGAGAAGAACAGTTAAGTTGAACTACCAAGTATTGAGAAATATGTATAAGCGAAGAAAGAACCACAAATTAGATTGTTGGAAAGAGTTTTGTTTGTGGATTGAAACATTACCTTATAGTGAATTGATTACAGGAGAGAAGAACAATGGGGAATAAAAGATTTGAAAAAGCTAGTGAGAACTGGGCAAAGTACCTTGTTGAGATTATGAACAAATATAAAATCCCTTATTATGATATTCTTAAACTAGAGGATTTACACAGTAGATGCGTAATAGGTGCATTAGATGATGCAGAAGAAAAAATAATAGGTGCGTTAGATAATACAGAAGAAAAATTGACGGGGGAGTAACTAAATGACAGTATTAGAATTTGTTAGATATTTTGACGTTTTTAATGAACTTACATTTAAAATATGGTTTATGGATAATAATAAGGAATATCCAGAGTATACAGGAGATTTGAACCACATTCCTTTTTGGTTATTGGAGTGTGAAATTTATAAAGAACTAGATGATAGACTTTGGATAGAGTATGAAGAAGGAAAGGTTGTAGTGACAATCAGATGCAAATAATAGAGAACGAATTAATAAGGGGGGGGGAGTAACTAAATGGGTAAGATACCACCTAATAGAATTATGAGTATTACAAACAGAGTTATGCACATTTTAGATAATGTTGAGTATGCAAAAGGTGTTGATATTCACATTCAAATGCGACCTCTTGAAGAAGATATGATTACTTATGAGGTTAGAGAATTTATTGACGGGGGAGTAACTGAATGACACAAGGCAGACCAAAGAACCCACTAAAGAAATCTGTTACAGGGTGGGCGATAAAAGACTTCGAAGGTGAGAACTCAAAGTTTCTTCAACACGAAATGAACTTACTTTCATACGCACAGGCTAATTATTCTGACTTCACAGATTACGACACTATTGCACAAGGTTGTCAGTTCTACTTAGAGGAATGTTCTAAGGCTGATATTAAACCTAATGTAGTAGGCTTGGCTTGTACTCTTGGAGTTAATAGAGATACTTTAATTAAGCATATGACGGGTGACCTTAGAACTGATCCTAATGCTAAAGACTTACTTAATCAGATGTATTCCATTATGGAACTACAGTTGAACTTAGCAATTCAATCTGGTGGTAGCAATCCTTTAGGTAATATCTTCTTGCTTAAAAATCATCATAACTATTCAGATAAGAATGAACTCTTGGTAGAAGGTAAGCAGCCAACTGTTATTGAACAATCAGATGCAGAACTAAAATCAAAATATTTGGAAAATACTATTGACATTAACGATGAAGAAGAGTAATATAATAACAGATGTGAACGTTACACATCTAATTTGATACAAAATGCCAAAACTTCGACTAGTCATTCTTAACACAATAAGGTGACACCACATTCACAGGAAGTAACAAGCGATATGTTGAATGACTAGTTACATTAAAATTTATCTCCCCTAGAGATACCCCATCTTCTCTAGGATCTATGGAATTTTAAGACGGGGGGGGTAACTGTAGCGAGAGTGCCACGGAAACCCAAAATAAATCGGACATTTTACTTTTCATAAATTGTTTCCTCCTAAATCAAAAAGCCATCAGAGAAATCTGGTGGCTTTTTGAATGAAATAATTTTTACCTTTTATCGGTAATTTCTATACTTTTACAGAGTTTTCTGTCAAATATTCAGCAGAAAATTTATCAGAAATTTCAGTAGATGTTTTGAAAACATTCTGAATATTTTAAAATCTTATTTCGATTTTTAAAATGTTTTCTTCTGATTTTTAAAACTTTTACTTTTGCTTTTTCTGAGATTTTATTTTGGATTTTTCTTTGGCAGCACAGATTTTTCTGATCCTAAATTCTGATTTTTAAAACTGACTCTATGCAATTTTAGGTGAAATTTTAGGTTGAAAAACCGAAAAATGAAACGGCGAGTTAGCCTAGGCTAACCGAGGTCACCCCTAACCTTATATTATACCACACCTAAAAGCTGGTTGTCTATTGACAAATTGCACAAATTTCAACCTGGATTTTTGTGCATATTGCACAATATACATAGCTGGTCTTTAGGTGTATAATAGATGGTCATTTTTAGGGATCACAACTTCCATACTAGTATAGTAATATGCTAGATAAACCCTTCGCAGAGGTATCTTGTATACTAGTATACTAGAATAATAGACAAATGCAAAATGCACAACTAAAGGGATCATTTTTTGTGCATATTGTATAGTTGTGTACCTGATGCAATAGCCTTATAATTTGGGTACAAACTTAAACCGAAGGGAGTTAAAAAACTATGTACAAGATTATTTATGATACTTCTGACTGTTGCTATATTGTTAAAACTAATATGCTTGGTTATTTTGATTTAGAAACTGAAGCAGAAGAGGTTGATTGTTATGATGCATATTTTGATAGATGTGCTATTTTCATTTGTGTTAGTTATACTCAGTTAAATAATGTGGTGGAATTCTTAAATGATTATTCTCTCACATATTTTAATAGAAATGCAATTTGCATTAATAAATAATAAAGGATGGTAAACAATTATGAAAAACAATTACGACAACATTTATAACTATTTCGAGAACATTGACTCAGCTGATACACTTTACAGTATTTGTAGTGAGTTGAATTCATACAATGGTTATTTAGGCGATTCAATGCCTTATTTGATGGATGAGTTTGAGGAATTATTCACTAACTGGTCACCACTTGAAGCAATAGAACGTGCTTATTATGGTTATAGCTATAACCCATTTTTTGACGAGTCAAAGGGATTGCCTAGAGAAGAATTCAACCCTAACAATTATTATTTTTCATTCAACGGCTATGGTAATTTAATAAGTATCAGTAAATACGATTTGGGCGAATATCTTTATGATTACGTTGATGATGGTTTCATTGAATCACTTTGGACAAATATTGATTATTTATCTCTGCCGACAGAACTCGAGTCATTATTAAGAGAAACTTTTGAAGGTGAGGCAGATGAGAATGTTTAAGCATACACCAACATATATTCCATTTAATCCTAAGTCTAGAACTTTGAGTCATTCTATGATGGTTTACAATAAACCGTCATATGACTCAGTTGTTCAAGATTGGGCAGACTCTTACCTAAGTGATCCCAACCATTTATTGATTTGTGGTTCAACAGGCTGTGGCAAGTCAGTAACCGAAAACACTCTGCTATATTATTCTTTTTTGCGTGGTGATAGTAAGTACATTTTTATTGATATAAAGAAGGTTGAACTATTCCAATATAAGAATATTGCCCCATGCCGATATTATGCTAATGATAATTTAGGAGTTAATGAAGCATTAACTATTGCCTTAGACATAATGGATTCAAGATATGCTAGAATGATGCAAGAAGGTATAAAGACATATAAAGGCGAAAATTTATTTATTGTTATTGATGAGGTGGCTGACCTCTTGCAAGGTGAGAACAAAAAGAACTTCTATTCTAAGTTATTAAAAATAGCACAACTTGGAAGAGCTGCCAAGGTCTTTTTGATTGTATGCACACAAAACAGTAAGAGAGATTTGTTAAAAGATATTAAAAATAATTTTGGTACTGTTATTGGTTTACATACATTAGATGCTACGGCGAGTCGTAATTTAATCGGCTCAAGTGGTTGTGAACTTCTTACAATCGGTAGAGGTTTAATGTTAACTAATACTATTAGAAATATCACCATTAACAAGGTTGACGACAGATTAATAAGAGAACTTTTAACAACTTTATAACAGCTGGTGAACTGTCCACGACTCGTGGACAGTTTTACTATTTTGTTTTAGTTAGCATATGCTAATTTTGCGTGTAACGGCTTGTAAAACTTTACCAATGAAATTATACTCATAAACCTCAGAACGGCTGAAAATGGCATTTAAACGCGAATTTAGGGTATTTGTGCAATGTGCATAATGAAACCTGGTCAACGTTGTGCAATATGTCAGCTATTATTTTTCATCTGATACCCTTATAATGTGGCTACAATCAAATAAAAAGGAGTTTTGAAATATGAAATATTATATTGATTATGATGATATTAATCTTATTATTGCATTATCTAATATTTGCAACTTTTATCACATTACTTTTGAGGTTGTTAATAATGACGATGGTTATGTTGTAACTATGTCAAAGATTAATGAAATTATTCACGACTTGTTAAAAGCCAATGATTATATTTAAGGTGAGGTGATCCCATTGTTTAAAAAGAACTACTACATAGAAACTTCTGATAATATGGTCAAAAATGTCTTTTATTGGTTTCTTGTATCAAACAAGTATACATTTATTTGTAATAAATGCGATGATATATTTACCTTTGATATGAAGTTATCAAAGAAGCAATATAAGAAGTTTATGACGTTGGTCAACTATTTAGAATGTTGACAATTTGCACAAATACCATTGTTTAAATTGTCAATAGATTAATCTAGACAACAACCTTATAATAAGGGTACAAATTCAATATGAAAGTGAGGTCACACTATATGCGTAAAATTAAATCATTTAGAAAATGGGGCATCTACGAATTAACTAGTAAAGAGGTTGCTGAGTATGATTTCAAGTATGCCGTTATTGATCCCGATACAATGGAATGTCCACACCCTTATTTGTCACCTTCTGATACTGATTGGTGTTGTGATAGTTTAGAAGAAGCTATTGAATGGATTAAGAATTATTGATGAGGTGAGCAAAATGAATAACACATTATACAAGGCTAGACATAACAACATAGACAGCATCGAGATGAGATACAAGAAACCACGCAAAAATGCAAGTGATAAAAATAATCATTGTGAACTGATTTTCACTACTGTATACTATAAGAGTGGTAAAACAGTTGAATATTTTAAAAATGAATTTGATACAAAATGCCCACATTATATTCAACTTTGGCTAGCATTAAATGTTAAAAGTGAAAGAGTTATTTCAGACAATAACAGATACATTACTTTAGAATATACACCTATTTAAGAAGGGATCACAATTAAACACTAAGCACCTATTTATTAGGTGCTTTTTTATTGCACAATTAAATTGTACACAATTAGATTATATTTGATTATAACTTATTGTTAATATCATTTGATTATTAATAGAGCTTGCATAACCTATCAACCTACTAGATTGGTAGGTTTAATACTTTAGCACTTTAGCATAGTAAAGTCTTATTAACTATTTGTTAATATCAGATTGTTTATATAATAGTGTTAGTATCATTATGTTAATATCATAGTGATATTATATGTTTTAATATTATCTATTTGTTAATATCATAGTGTTTATTATGTAGTGTTATTAATGAAGTGATAATAACATAGTTGTTAATAACGATTTGTTAGTAACTATATATTATATATAAATGGTAGACAACTGTATACCTAAATTCTCATGTCACCCAATAGCACAAAAAGAATTAACCTACTCGGTAGGTAGGTTGGTTTATTGGAGTAAACCAGGTTTAAGAATATCCTATTCGTTAAAATACATATTATACCGAATTACGAACGCTCAAAATCGCTTCTAACGGCTTGTATTAAAATCAATGTAATTATATTGATTTTAACCACGGACGCATTCTAAGGGCATTGTAGGCTTAAATTTGACTATGTATGATTATTAGGTAGGCTGCCACAAACAAGGATCAATATAAAATTATAGGGGCGTATACCTTATAAAAAATTATACAGTTGATTTTCATTGGTTTATTGTGATAAACTACACCAGAAATTCTAGTTGACTAGCATACTAGTAGTGATAGAATACCAGGTACCCCGAGGGGTTAGCAGGGGCTAACTTGCAGCGAGATTAGTCCTATTACATACCGAGGAAAACAAAAAGGCACTTCCAAAATTTTTGCGAAAAACAAAAAGGGATTGCTTCTAAACCTAAGTACAAAATCACTCACATTTGAACTGATCCTAATTCCCCCTGTACAAAAATCTGGTGTCCAAAAAGTGTACACAAAACGTATAAAAAGCGTACTTTTTTTGTACAAACCCTCTGTACACCTTGTACACTTAAAATACAAAATTTGTACATAATGAATTTTCAAGAATTCCCTTATATCAGTTGTTTTCAGAGAAATTGTACAAAAGTACAAATATTTTTAAAATTGTCTATAGAGAAAATAATATATATTTATCCACCGTTGGATAAAAAGTTGTGAAAAAACCACTATATATAAGGAATATAGCCAAAAAATTTGTACAATGTACAATTTTGTATTTTTGGTGATAAAAATTAATTCAAAAAACCTATTGACAATAGGATCAAGGTAAGATAATATTGGGTTAAGTTCAAGAGAGAAAGGAGAACTAAAAATGAAACATTTTCCAGAAGTAGAATACAAGACTATTGAAGAAAGAGATGCAGAAAGAGAAGCATTGTTACTTGAGAAGCAGGGGTGGGAGAAAGAGAGAGAGGAATATGCACGTATCTGTGCTAAATATGATAAGTTACTAGATGTAGCTAGTAGGCTATTAGCTATGAGTACAGATAATAGTGTAGACGTGTGGAGAAAGATTTTGGAAGAGAGGGTAAATTTATGAAAGAATATCCAAGAGTAACCTATGATAATGGTTATTATGTATTAGATAACAAAGCTATGACAGGTGCTATGTATAGAGAGTGGTGTAAGCTAAAGACCTATTGGCTCGATGGAGAGTTATATCATTCTGGCAAGAAGTGTTGTGATTGTAAGAAGGGTAAGATTAGCAGGAAGGAGATTGTATGACAGAATTAGAATTCTATAAACAGTTTTATAAAGATGTGATAAAAGCAAGTAAGAGTACCAGATTAGATGAATATGTTTTTGAAGATATATGTTGTATCATAGAGGAATATAAGCAAAAGAAGAAGGAGATAAGAAAATGAATAACGAGTTAATTATGCAGACAGAAAACAATAAGTGGGTAAAGCTAGGTGAGGTTAAGGAAATACCTAGTTTAGAAATGACTATTCCAGATGAAGATTTATCAATACTAGAAGGACTTAGATACCACGCAGGTAAAATGGTGACATTGGAATGTGATGTGGTACTATCAAAACCATTAAGTAAATCATTACATTATATTCGTCATAGTAAGAAGTATAGAGTGAGAAAGAAGCATATTAATAGAGTAGGTAATTTATTTGGGGTGATTGTATGACATATGAAGAAGCAAGAGAAAAAGCACAGAAGAAGATGGAACATTGTAGAGATTACCTTCACAGTTGTGCAGGTTGTCCAGAAGGAGATTGGGTAAGTTGTGAAGATTGTTTAGAGTGTTGGACAGACGATTATATGAAGGGAAAACTACATTGACGAAAACTACATTAAACCGACATTTTCGTCAGTTTAACCGACAAAACAGACATTAAAGTGACAAATATGGGAATTTAATTACTACATTTATAGGAGAATTAGAATTAAGATGCACGAAAATTGTAAGGATTGTATATACAAGAGTTATTGTAAGAAGTGTCTTGACGGAAATATGATTAACACTAGAGTGTGGTGTCATACATTCAGACAACTATTGGATAAGCAATACGTAGAAAATTTAAAGGAGTTTATTAAGAGAAATGAAGTTTGAATGGGAATACGAGCAGGAAATAGATGAACTAAATAAGATAGTATCAATATATGAGAAATATATTGATGCCTTTAAGGAAAAATACGAAAAACGTGATTTTGATGAAGATTTAGTATGTGATTTAGGTGAATTACTTATTAAATTAGACGAGGAACTGAAAAATGAAACTTGAAAAGAATATTGAACTATTAAAAGAACGTTATGATTACAATAAAAAAGTAGGAATTAAGACAACTACTTTTGAATTCAAGACCAAAGATATAGGAGATTTATTACATCAGTTAGAGGAATTAGTAACCTTGAGAGAATTGTATAATGACTTGAAGAAGGAAAATTTAGAAACAATAAGCAGATGTAATGATTTATGGATTAAATCACAGGGGAGGAATTAAAATGAGTAGGGGGTTTGAATATGAGCAGAAAATAGATGAATTAAATAAAGAGTGTGATGGTCTTAAAGAAGCATATGCAAATCTGATAGCAGAGAGAGATTACTTACAAAAAGCACTTTGTGATGCGTGTGAAATTATTGTAGAAAATGGTGTAGAGAGAGGATTTTGTATGTTACCAAAACAAGGACATTGTAGAGATTGTCCATTAGGCGATAGTTATTGTGATGTGGCACATAATTGGTATAAGTATTTTCTTGAAAATGCTAGACATTCACAAGAATAATATGATATAATAATAGAGGTTAGTTAGACAACAAGCCGAAAAATAATTAGACAACAAGCCGAAAGGCATTGATTGTATACGCAAAAACCGACGGGTGAGTAGTGGATAGGGTGATTTTATATCACCCTATTTAATTAAGAGAAGGAGAATTATGACAGAAAAGATTAATCGAAGTAATATTGAAGTAGACTTTGAAGAAGTTGAAGTAACAACCTTTGGTGATATACCACGCAACGGATTGTTTGCTATGAATGGTGACATTTACGTAAAGGTAAATACATATCACGCACTTAACATTAATAGTAATGAGCGAGAGCATATGAATAGAAAAGATGCCGTGCTGCCTGTAGACTATGATCCTAGAATTGATGGTATTCATAAGAACTTAGTCGATTTCGGCGAAATTGATGTGGGTGGTGTATTTGTCTATGATGATATACTATGGTATAAGGACAGATTTAGAAGTGCATATAGATTAACAGATAATCATATCACCAAGTTTTACAAGCGAGTGCCTGTATACAATCCTATTAAGTTGATTACCTATCCTGTAGAATATACACCTTGTAGATTTATTTCCGTAGCTAAGTATGGAATGTGTAAGGTAGGCGATAAGGTTTATGTCAAATATGACAATACTAGAGCATTTGATATTGCAACAGGTAAAGATGTAAGATTTGATTTGAATACACCTGTCGTACGTCAGAGCAAGGTATATGGGGTATTTAATTCAGAGAATGTAACACAGTTTGATAAGCTAGAGAATACAGAAGTTTTTGTACACGTTATTAAGGGTGTACCTAGACTAAGTGCTAAGTTGAATAAGAATACTTGTATCCTACTTAATGAAAAGATTAAGCACCCTATCGTATTTGACGAAGTAGCATTTAGAGTACAGAAGTTAGTAGATTATCCAGAGGTGAATTAAATGGCTTTAAATTATGAAGGTAGAAATTGGTTACAGGAGATTAGCGAGTTTAGGTACAGTAACCCAGACTTGCATAGAATTAGAGGTTGGCTTACTATTGCATACAACAAGGGATATTTGACAATGGAAGATTATCAGAAGTTTTCACAGATTGCATTGTACTATATCAACAGTAATAAGGTAGATATGTTTGCTATTGAGATTAGAGAGAAATATGGTTATGAGGTATGAAACGCAAAGAATATAATGACTTGTGGAGAGAGATTAGAAAACCCCTTAAAGCAAATCCTAAGAAGTATGCACCGAAGTATAATGTAACAGAAGATTATATGTGGAATATACTAGATGTTCTGGATAACTTAGAGGATAGGATCAACGACGAACCAATGAGTGTTGATGAATACTATTACTTACAATGGTGTATAGATAATATCATTAAGGACATATATAAGCGAGTAAGATATAGTAAGAAACAGAATATGCAGATAACACAGGTGAGGTACGGACAGTACCTCATTTTGAAGTTTTATAGAGGGTTATTAAATAATAAGGTGAAACGAGGTGAGGAACTATCGCCAGAAGAAAAGAAAATACTGACCTTAAGTCAGCCATATTAAATTCGATTGAAGCCGAGCCGAATGAAATCGAGCATAATATAGCACTACTTAATGCTTGTAAGAATGAGGTGCTAGATATTAAAGAAGCACATCGCTTTAATAAGATTAATCTGAGCAAAGTAGTCAAAGCTATGACCAGGTGCAAAAGTGGAAAAGATGTGGAAAAGTATTTTGATGTTTACAAACAATGTTTGTTATTTGAAGCACCTGTAGATTTTGACAGTTTTATGCTTTACTTGGAGATTGATAGACCACCAGCCGAGAAGTTTTATGCACCAAGGCGAAAGAAAATTAAACATCTGGTAGATGCTTTGCAGAGATTGGCAGATGATGAACTAGATGAATTATTTGTATCTCAACCACCAAGAACAGGTAAGACTACAGTAATGATGATGTACTTGTTGTGGGAAATATGCCGTGATCCTGAGAAAAGTAATTTGTACTGTGCGTTTTCAGAAACTATCACAGGTGCATTTTATAAAGGTGTATGTGAGATATTAGATGATGATTATACATATCGTTTGAGAGATATATTTCCAGACTTGATTGTAGCTGATAGAAATAGTCAGTTGCACACTCTGAATGTAGGTAGAAGTAAGAGATACCCTAGTATTACGGCAAGGTCATTGTATGGTACTTTGAATGGTTCTTGTGATGCTAATGGATTGTTAATATCAGACGACTTAATAGGTGGTATTGAAGAAGCACTTAATAAAGATAGAATGATGAAGGCTTGGGTAACAGTTACCAACAATATGTTATCACGAGCAAAACAGAAGTGTAAGCTACTATGGATTGGTACACGATGGTCGTTGATTGATCCTATCGGTATGAGAATAGCTACATTGGAAGATGATACCTTCAAGAATAGAAGATATGAAATCATTAACTTACCTGCGTTAGACGAAAACGATGAAAGTTTGTTTGACTATGACTATGATGTAGGATATTCCACACAGGCTTTCAAAGAGAAACGAGCAACGTTTGAAAAGAATGATGATATGGCTTCGTGGAACGCACAATATATGGGTATGCCTATTGAGAGAGAAGGTTCGTTGTTCTCTAGTGGTGAAATGACATACTTCAACGGAGAGTTGCCAGATGGAGAGCCAGATGTAACCTTTATGGCTATTGACCCAGCTTTCGGTGGTGGTGACTATGTAGCTTCACCTGTATGTAAGAAGTATGGTGATGTAGTCTATGTAGTTGATACTGTATTTGATAATGGAGATAAGACTATAACACAACCTAATATTGTAGATAAGATTATTAGGTGGGGTGTAACACGAGTACAGATAGAAGCTACTAAGAGTACGGAGAGTTATGCACAAGAACTAGATAAAATGCTACGAGCAAAAGGTCATAGAATTAACATAATGACCAAGGCAGCAGGAACTAGAATAAGTAAAGAGCAGAGGATCTTCGACAAAGCACCAGAGATTAGGAATAACTTTATATTCCTAGAAGGTGGCAAGAGAAGTAAAGAATATCATCTGTTTATGCAGAATGTGTTTAGCTTTACAATGGTAGGTAAGAATAAGCACGATGATGCACCAGATAGTTTGTCTATGGCTTGTGATATGGCATTTAATCAGAGCAGAAAAGTAGAAGCCGTAAGAAGATTGTGGTAAGGACTTGCAAAGATATAAAGTATATGCTAGAATATGAGTATGTAATATAAAGAGAGCGATACTTCATAGGTATCAGTAAACTTTAACGATTAGGGAAGTTTAGGCTGAGGGACTAATGGCATAGCATTTTTCAACTAATCAACATATAAAAGACTTTCATAAGCAACTCCTTTCATATTTATGGGGTATGTCTGTTTAGACATACCTCATTTTTTATGGTATAATTAGGGAAGATATTACAAAAGGGGGATAGTCTATGCCTAGAGTATTAACAGGTAGAACTATTATTTATTCTGACGAAACAGAAGTAACCAAAGAAAATGTATGTGCAATCATAGGCAAGGCTATGGGTACACATTCTGGTAATAGGTCAGCTATTGATTACTTGTATAACTACTACAAGGGTAATCAGCCGATCCTATTAAAGACAACTGATATTCGACCAGAGATTAATAACATCGTACTAGAGAACAGAGCAAATGAGATTGTCAACTTTAAGGTTGGATATTTGCTAGGTGAACCTATTCAGTATGTAGCAAGAAACAAGAGTGACGTAAGTGAAGCTATTAATACTTTGAATGATTTTGTTTTTGCAGAGGATAAGGCTAGTAAGGATAAGGAAATTGCTGAGTGGTTTACTGTATGTGGCACGGCATATAGATTAGTGCTGCCAGATATACAGGGTGAAATTGATGAAAGTCCATTTGAGATTTTTACTCTTGATCCTAGAAACACATTTGTTGTCTACACTAATGATATTGAGAAGAAGCCTTTGTTAGGTGTAACTTATGTGGATAGAGAAAATGGTACACGTTTGTATACCTGTTATTCACAGACTTCTACATTCTACGTTGAGGAACGTGTTGATAAAGGTAAGGCAACAAGAACGGCAGAAGAAGAAATCAATAATCTAGGTGGTATTCCAATTATTGAATATCCAGCTAACAGTATCAGAGTTGGTGCATTTGAAGTAGTTATTACTTTACTTGATGCTATTAATCAGATGGCTTCTGACAGAGCAGATGCTATTGACGGATTTGTACAGGCTTTGATGGTATTCAAGGGTGTAGATATTGATGATGATACATTCAGAGCAATTAAGGAACTTGGTGGACTTAAAGTACCTGCCGATGGCGATGTTAAGTATTTGGTACAGGAACTTAATCAGCAAAGTACACAAACACTTGTTGACAATATGTATCAAACTGTATTGACAATCGTAGGTATGCCAAGTACAGGTGATGGTAACACTAGCGATAGTTCTAATAACGGAGCCGTGATCCTAAAGAATGGTTGGTATGGTGCAGAGAGCAGAGCGAAGGACACAGAGTTGATGTTCAAGAGAAGTGAAAAGATGTTCTTGAAAATTGCACTAAGAATTGCAAGTACATTTAAGCACTTAGATTTGAAGCTATCTGATATTGATATTAGATTTACAAGAAGAAATTATGAGAACTTGCTAGTTAAGTCACAGGTACTTACAACTATGTTGGCTAACGATAAGATACACCCTAGACTTGCATTTGAGCAGAGTGGTATGTTTATCGACACAGAGTTGGCTTATACAATGAGTGAAGAATATCAGAAGCAGAATGAGGAAAAAGAAGCCGAGGAATTGAATAACCTTCGCTTTAAGATGGGTGCAGAAGATATTGAGAGCAAGAGTAAAGATAATCCTAATAACAACGAGGTAGTAGACGATGAAAACAACTAAAGAACTGTTCCAATGGGATATTAACCAAAAGTTAGTAGGTGTAGAAGGTGAATATGTGGACTTCCTTATTGAAGGGGAAGTCTACAGAATTGCTAGTATGGGGGGAGAGTGCCTAATACCAGACGAGTGGTTACAGACAGGTGGTACTAAGGTAATATGGGAATGTTTCTCCGATAATACTAGAAAAGCATACAAGATTAATATTTATGATAGACCAATGCCACCAGACTATGTGTACACACCAACACAGAAGGAAACATTTGATACATTAGTAGCCAAGGTAGACAATGCCGTAGCAGATATGTATGAGAGAGCCGAGAGTGGTGAGTTTGATGGTAAGGACTATGTAATCACAGAAGCAGATTACGATGCTATTGCAGAGAAGGTCGAAGCTAGTCTTGATGTAACAGAAGTGCTAGATAGATTAGACGAAGTAGAAGATGAATTATCTGATATAGAACAGAGTTTGTCTGATAAGGCGACTAAAGACGAATTACAGTTAGTTAATCAGAAGTACAATGACTTAATGATTATTAAGCAGGATAAGTTGACTAGTGGTTACACAATTAAGACTATCAACGGACAGAGTGTACTTGGTAGTGGTAATATTCAGATACAGGGTGGTGGAGTAAGTAAAGACTATGTAGATGGTCAGATTGGTCTTGTTGAAGAACAGTTAGATACTCTAGCAGATATTGTAGACGAAAAGCAACCAAAGTTGGTAGCAGGTGATAACATTACTATTGACCCTACAACTAATGTGATTAGTGCAACAGGTGGTGGAAGTAGTGATGTAACAAAAACATATGTTGACCAACAGGATAATCTCTTAGGACAAGCAATTTCTAACCTAGGGGCAAGTACATCACAGAGCATTAGTCAGTTAGGACAGAGCAAACAGGATAAGTTGACTAGTGGAACTAACATTAAGACAATTAATGGTGAGAGTGTACTAGGAAGTGGTAACATTGTAATTGGTGGTTCTGGTGGTGATGTAACTAAGGCATACGTTGATGAAAAAGATGCAGAGTTACAGAGTGCTATTGAGGACTTAGATGATACTAAACAGGATAAACTTACAAGTGGTAGTAATGTTAAAACTGTTAATGGTCAGAGTATTCTAGGTAGTGGTGATTTATCTACAACAATAATTAATGGAGTAGATTTAAAAAATGCAATTAATGACCCTTATAGCGATGGTGGAATGGTTATATCTAATGATTATTCGTTAGGTATTGAAGTTAATGGTACTTCTGGTGCTTCAATATATATGGATAATAATGAGAATATGGGTAAGCATATAATTCTAACACCCGACCCAAGTACAGTAATGTTTAAATTAGCGGGTGACGAAGAGTATACAGGTGCAATATTTACTTTCTCTACAGGTAGTTTTTATATTTTACCAGATGGATTGCAAGTTAAGAATAATAGTGTTGTACCTTGGAATAAAGTGGCTACTAGCTTATCCAGTTCAGCTACAGAAAGTTATGTAGATGGTAAGGTGTCAACAAAGCAGGACACACTTGTATCTGGTACTAATATTAAGACCATCAACAATATGAGCATCTTAGGAAGTGGTAATATCAACATTTCGGGTGGTGGGGGAGAAGATTATACACTTATTCACCACGATAAAATGACAGAGAGTGCAGATAGTGCTACGGCATTTGATGTTACATTTACAGATAATTACAAAGAGATTAACTTTGTAGTAGCCATACCTAAGACAAGTTTGTCAACTCTAACAGGTACTTTATATGTGTTTGATAGAGACCATGTATCAGAAAACCCAACAGTTACACCAGACTATATGAATATTACAGGTTTGAAGAACAAGTCATATGCCGTAATGTTTTCTGGTGAAATTATTACATTTGGTAATAATACAAGAGGTTTGTATAGACATGTAGCCGTTAATACACCACATACAGGTGCTAATGGATTGTGTTTGGCAACAACAAGAGATTTGCCTAACATCGCTAGATTGCGTATTCAGTTTAATGGTGGTGCAGATGCAAATACAGAAATTTGGGTGTACGGAAGGAAGTAAGTATGGCTAATGAGGATCAGAAGTGGTATGAGAAACTTTGGGAATTGCTAAAGAAGGTAGCAACAACACCAAAGCGACTTTGATGATTTGCCCCTAAAATTAAGAAATTTTGATGATAATTTGCCCCTAAAATTATGTAGTTTTGGGGGCAATCTTATACCATCGGGAGAATGTATGATTTACAAATATTCAGACAAAACTATAGAAAAACTCAATAAAATCATTATAAAAGAGTTCAATAAAGCAAAAAGCCAATGTATAAGTGGGTTTGACGAATTGAACTACTTTAAGATTTGTGATAAAATGTATAAGAGGTTGGATAAGAGTTTTAAGAAATATTATTCAGCTTTAGTGAGAAGAATATATGAAGAATACGACGGTATTATTGATGAAATCGAAGAAATGGAAGATTTGATTAATAACTACTATAACACACCAAATGCATTAACCGAATATGACTACGAAAAAGAGTTAGAACGTAAGAAGGATAGACTAGTTGAAAGTCTTTATGCTTCCGACAAGGGGGACATGCCTAAAGCATTTGATAAGGCAAAGAAACTACTGGCTAATCAAGTTGCACAGTATTCGGATATATTCAGTTTTATTTCTTACATCGAAGCTTTAAAGAGTAGAGGTGTTAAGAAAGTTAAGTGGCGAACAGAAGGTGACTACAAGGTATGTTCTGTTTGTCTACCATTAGAAGGTAAAATCTATCCAATAGATAACATTCCAAACTTGCAACATTGGAATTGTAGATGTTGGGTAGAGCCTATTTAACATATAAGACAGAGAAGTCTATAAAACGCATAAACTAAATAGACAGAGAAGTCTAAAAAAACGCAAGGAGAAAAAGATGGCAAAGATTGATATGTCACAGGTAGAAGGTTTTTCGGAAATGAGTGCCGAAGAAAAGTTAGCATTGTATGAAGCATTTGAGTATGACGATGGTAGTGCAAAATACGATGCTTTGAAGAAGTCATTTGATAAGACTAGTTCAGAGTTGGCAGAAGCTAAGAAACAGTTGAAGTCTAAAATGAGTGAAGATGAAGTTAAGGCTAAAGAGAGTACAGAAGCATTTGAGAAGTTACAGGCAGAACACAATGAGTTGCTGGGTAAGGTACGATTTAGCGAAACAACATCACAGTATTTAGCTTTAGGCTACGACAAAGAGTTAGCAGAGAATACGGCAAAGGCATTTATTGAGGGAGATATGGCAACAGTTTTTGCTAATCAGAAAGTTTTCCAAGATAACATTAAGAAGTCTGTAGAAGCAGATTTGTTAAGAAACACAGGTAGACCACAGGGTGGTAGTGGTACAAAGAGTATCACCAAGGCAGAATTTGATAGTATGGGATATGCCGAGAGATTGGACTTGAAGCGAACAAACCCGGAACTATATAAACAATTTAATTCATAAGGAGAATTTATTTTATGGCAACATATGATATGACAAAGTTGGCTAATCTTATTGATCCAGAAGTATTTGCAGATTACGTTGAACAGAAGTACGTAGATAAGGGTGTTTTTACTGCTCTCGCTACAATCGACACAACACTTGAGGGTAGTGCAGGTTCTACATTGAAGTTTCCTAGTTATCAGTACATTGGTGCAAGTGCCGTTGTAGACGAAGGTGACGAGATTAGCACAAGTAAGCTAGAAGCTACACCTGTATCAGTATCTGTAAAGAAGATTGCAAAGGGTATTGAAATCTCAGATGAGTCAATGCTTTCGGCACTTGGCAACCCAATGGAAGAGGGTGCTTCACAGGTAGCAACATCACTTGCAGATTATACAGATAGTGATTTGAAGGCAGCAATCGAAGATGCTAACGTACTTAGATTTGTAGTAAATAGTATTACATCTGACACACTTATTGATGCACTTGCACTTTGGGGTGAGGATCTTAACGATAAGCCAATCGCTTTCGTAACAGATAACAAGGGACTTGCTTCACTTAGAAAAGATGATGATTACATCAATGGTTCAGAAATCCAGACAGATGCTATGATTAGAGGTACAATCGGTCAGATTTGGGGTGCTAACATTATTCCTTCAAACAAGGTAACAAATGGTGGTGGTTACCTCATTAAGCAGGGTGCTTTGAGAATTGTTTCTAAGAGAGGTATCAACGCAGAAACACAGAGAAATGCTTCAAGAAAGACAACATCACTCTTTGCAGATAAGATTTATGCACCTTATGTATATAAGGCACAGGATATTATCGTACTTGAGAAGCACACATCAGTTACAGATATTTCAGCTAAGATTGAGTCAGTTGAAGGTAAAACATCTGGTGGTACAGTTATTAACTACGCAGATTTGATTAAGCTTTGTCCTGCTAATTGCTCACTTGTTTATAAGTTGGGTTCAGCAGATGTAACATTTAATAGAGGCACAGCACTTACAGGTTATACAGAACTTACAGCAGATGAAATTGCAGGTGGTACTAGCACAAAGATTGCTATTGCTATCGTAGATGCAGATGATAAGCCTGTATACGGTGGTAATGCAACACTCGTTAAGAAGTCTTAATTAAAACTACAAGGGGGGTATGTAGAATGAGTAGGCTATCTCAATTAAAAGTTTTACTTGCAGATGTAGGTATAAACGAAGATGATGAACTACTAGCTACATACCTTGACTTTGCAGGTCAGAAAATTCTTCATAAGATGTACCCTTTCGGTATGCCAGACGAAGTAACAGATGTTCCATTTAGGTATCAGAGCAGACAGGTGGAAATCGCCCTACAGATGTTCCTTAAACGAGGTGCAGAAGGTGAGTTGACACATACAGAAAATGGTATCACCAGACAGTATGCTAGAGGTGATATTCCATCTGAATTGCTTAGTGATATTCCATCATTCGTAAAGGGGTTGGGATAATGCGATGCTTAGAGAGAAATAAAAGAACGTTTTATTATGCGACCTACAAGGACAAAGAGTATGTAGAGGTAAACGGACATAAGACAGGTGATGTTCGTAAGTTATATAATGAGCCTGTCAAAATGAGAGCAAGTATAAGTGCAACAACATCTATGACTAGTGCATCGAGAGGTGCGTTTAGTGATGTTAGTGCTTATGGTGTAGTATTGAATTACGATAGAAGAATTGTTACTGAAAATTTAGATTGTGAATTAGATGAAACTTCAGTATTAGCGATTTACTGTGAGCCAACATATAATGCAGAAACTTGTGAGTTTAACTACGACCACGAGGTTATTAAGAAGGTAGTGGGATTGGACAACATTACCTACTATATTAAGAGGATCACCAAGAATGGGTAGACGAGCGAGAAGCTACGGAATAGAAGTGACAGGTCTAAAAGAAACAATCAGTAAATTTCAGCACGATTACAAACCAAAGATTAATACATACAAAGCAAAAGTACATAAAGAAGTAGCTGATAAGATGGAATATCAAGCAAGTACAGGATTTAGAAATGTACTGTATTCTACTAACGATGATAGTATTACAGTTACTTCTGAAACTAGAGCAAATAAGAATGGTACAACAGTAACAGATATTCACGCAACGGGTAGAACAGTTTACTTTGTTGAGTTTGGTACAGGTAGTTATTTTCCAGACGACAATCCTATGAAAGATACATACAATGCCGTTAGAGGTAGTTATGGTAAACATCAAGGATTGAAGCATCATTGGTTATATTATGATGATACACTTAAGGGTGTTGGAACTGTGCCAGAAACATATGTTTTTGGTTGGAGAGGTAATAAAACATTAGTGTATACTAGAGGTTTACCTGCTCACAGATGTATGTATGAAGCATTACAAGATGGTATTGAGTTAGCCGAGAAGATGAATGGGGGATTTAGACTATGATATATTGTGCAGATGTGTTATATGACGAAATGGTCGATGAAATAACAACAGTACACGAAGATGTTTATGTTGCTCCATATAATCTCAGAGTACCACCTACGATCCCTACAGTTTGGTTTGAGGAAGTAACAAATACTACATATACAATGAGTTCAGATAGTGGTGATGATGAAAACCATATACGTGTTGGGTATGAGTTTAATATATTCACTATGGGAGATAACAAGAAAGCAGATGCAATCGCTATAGCCAAGACAATAGATAGTGCTATGAAGTCGAGAGGTTTTAGAAGAGGATATAGTGGGGTTATTAGCTTTCTGGAAGATGAAACACTATACCGATATGTGGTAAGATATAGTGGTATTATCGATAAAGACTTAAAAGTAAGGAGAGGTTAAATATATGCCTACAAGTGCAAGAACAAGTGCTTTTAGTACCATCGGTACTAAGTTGATGTATAAGAATTCAACAAGTTATGATGAGTTGTGTGCAATTAAGAACTTCCCAGATTTGGGTGGTGAGCCAGAGCAGATTGAAACAACAACTCTTTCTAATACAAATCAGACTTTCTGTCCTGGTGTTAAGTCTGTTAGTTCTATGTCATTTGATGTAAACTATACAAAGGCTGATTATGATAGAATTGCTGCTATGACAGGTGAGAAGATTTTTGCAATCTACTTTGGTGATAGTGGTGTAGATGGTAAGTTCTACTTTAAGGGTGAACTTAGTATTTATGTAAAGGGTGCAGGTGTAAATGATGTAGTAGAAGCTACAATCACAATCACACCTACAACAGATATTTCAACAACAGAGCCATCATAAAACAAGGAGAATAAAAGATGAAGAAGATTACAATTAAGCACGAAGGAAAATCCATCGGATTGAGTTATACTAGAAAGAGTGCTAAGGTTATGGAACAGAATGGCTTTATGTTCGAACAGGTGTTCGACAAGCCTAACACATATGTACCAATGTTGTTCCAAGGCTCATTCTTAGCAGAAGCTAGTTATATGTCACCAAAGACTATTGACGAGATTTGGGAAAACCTTCCTAACAAGGAAGAACTCATTGGTAAGTTGATGGAAATGTATGCTGACACTCTTAATGATTTATTAAGCACAACGGGTGACGAAAAAAACTCAACTTGGGAAGCGAGTTGGTAAGTCAAACTTCCCTAGAAGCAAGTGATACAGTTAAGGGGGGAGTTACTAAAAGTAATTCCCCTTTTTTATTTACTGATATTTTCGAAACTTACTGTCCTATACTAATGAGTATGGGAATGTCATATGACGAATTTTGGAATGGTGATGTCGAAATCGTCAAATATTATATGGAAGCAAATAAGATTAGGAAACGACAGGAGAATGAAAGATTGTGGTTACAAGGAATGTATGTGTATGACGCAATATGTTGTGTATCTCCGTTGTTTGGTTGGCAACCTAAAGAGCCTTTACCTTATCCTACAATACCATATGCAATAGACGATGATACTCAAAAAGAGTATAATAGAATAGTAGAAGAAAAGAGAGAAAGAGAGAATAAAGAAAACTTCCTTAAATTTATGAACGCATTTAATTCTCAAAGGAAGGAGAATAATAATGGCAACTAATTATGAAGATATAATGATTAGGATCACAACTAAGAGTGACCTAAAGGGTGTCAGAGATGCAATATCATCTTTACAAGATTTACGTAAAGAGTGTACACAGTTGCGACCTGAAATAGCTTATATAGATAGCGATTTGCAAGACTTTAATGATACGGCAAGTGATACGGCAAAGAACAGTAAAGGTTTGGGTAAGTCTTTAAGCACAACTACTAAGGAAACTAAAAAGGGTGCATCAGCTTGGTCACAGTACGTTAAGTCTGTTAAGCAGATGAAGGGTATTGATAAGTACCTTGGTTTAAGTAAACTTACTTCTCCATTTACTAAGTTGTTCAGAACTGTTGGTAATAGATTTTATCGTAGAATTGCGATGTGGATATTCAATGGTATCAAAGAAGGTTTCAGTTTGGTACTGGATTGGTCAAAACAGTTTGGTGGTAATCTAGCAGGAAGTATGGATAAGATTAATGCTTCATTGTCCAATATGAAGAAATCGTTTGGTGCATTAGTTGAACCTATTGTAAATGCCGTTGCTCCAGCTATCGAATGGTTGTCTGATAGAGTATTGGAATTATCTAACACTCTTGCCAAGTTGTTTGCTACAGTATTTAATCAAGGATATTACCTAAAGGCAACAAAGGGTATGACAAATGCATTTGATAGAACAGGTGATGCTATCGGTGGTGCTGCCAAGAAGATGAAGGAATTTACATTAGGTTTTGATGAACTTAATGTATTATCTGATAATGGTGGTTCTGGTGGTGGCTCTGGTAGTAGTGGTTCTAGTGTGAGTGCTTTACTTGATGATTACAAGATGTTAGAAACAATGGACTTAAGTGATTATAAATTAGCTGATAGGATCGGTATCAGTATTGGTGAAGCATTGTATGGTAAAGAAGGACTTGATGCACTTGCACAAGAGTACCAGACAAAGTTTAAGCCATTAGGTACTAGTGTAGGAGAATACTTAGGTAATGCAATCTTCTTAGGTATCGGATATAGCATTAGTGCAGATAAGTTAGTTGAAAAGATATTCCCTAAGAGTTTCTTAGATAAGTGTACTAGAATATTCACAAATTTATATGAGCCATTAGGCTTTACAATCACAGGTTTCTTGATTAATACAGTACAGACTTCTGTACCTCAGTTGATTTGGGGTGTATTGAACAAGATGGGATTGGTAGATACTAGTTGGTTTGAAGCCTTAAATTTCCTTGGAGAAGATAAGGATCGTACTGAAAAAACCACAGGTGGTTTTAAGAGTATGACGGAATATCTCATTACAAGACCTTGGAACGCATTACTACAAGACCTTACAGGTAAGAGTAGTGAACAAATTGATAAGGCATATGTTCAGACACAGAAGAATATCGCTGATACTCTTAAGAACAAGAAGAATTGGGATTTAAGCAACTTACTTAATCCTTGGGGATTTGGTGGAAGTTTAGGTGAGCAAATCGGTGGTAGTAGTTGGGAAAACAAGACAGGCTTCTGGCTTAGAGACGGGCAGAACTACTACGATATGATGTTTAGTGGTACATCAGAAAAGGCTATGGGTGATATTCGTAGCATTAATGAATTTGCTTTTAGTGATACTCTTAAGACTAGAAAAGCCTTAGATAGTGACAGAGAAACTAACATTCAGCAAACTGTAATTAATGGTAAGAGTGCTATTGATACAATCTTTAAGCATTGGGAAGATGCAGAAAATGCTAGATTTAAGAAGTTGTCTGACAGACTTCTTGGTGATGTAGTACACTTAGGTGATACTGTAACAGGTGCATTAACTAATGCCGTTACATCTGATAAGATTAGTAATGGACTTAAGACAATGCTTAACATTGTAGGTAAGGCATACGAAGAAACATTACCTGCCAAGGTATCTAATGGTATTGATGGAGCATTAACACAGATTAACAAGTTGTCTAATGTTAAGATTAATGTTAGTATGGGTGTTGAAAATGGTATCGGTGCTATTGAGAGTGCATTGGATAGAGTTAATGGTAAGTTGCCTACAATGAACTCATTGGTAGGAAATGTTAATGGTTCGTTTGTTACTTTGAAGAATACAATGAATGATGTAAAAGGTTCATTTAATTCTATGACAGAGAGTTTGCTTACAATGTTAGGTAACTTTGGTGATAAGGTAGCTAGTTCTGTTAGAAGTGCCGTAGCTGGTGGAATTAAACAGTATGCTACAGGTGGTACACCAGATGTAGGACAGTTGTTCATAGCACGAGAGAGTGGTGCAGAGTTAGTCGGTAACATCGGTGGTAAGACACGAGTTGCTAATAATGACCAGATTGTAAGTGGTATCTCTAGTGGTGTAGCAGATGCTAACGTAGGAGTTATTGATGCTATCTATGACTTGATTAGTGTAGTACGAAGCAAAGATACAGTAGTTAATATTGGAAGTAAGGAAATTGGTAATGCCAATGATACTTACAACAACACAAGAGGTGCAAGAGTAGATGATGGTTCATTTGCCAACGCATATTAATGAGGTGGGTTATGCAGAACTTTATAACAATTAATGGAGTTCAGTTACCACAACCAAAGCGAGGATTGGGGTTGCATATTGCAACCCTAGTCGATAGTGCGAGAAATAGTAGGGGTGTGGTAGTAGGACAGAAGATAGGTCGTGACCAACAGAAGATTGAGAATGTAGAGTGGGGTGTACTTACGGCAAAAGAGTGGGGGGATATACTTAAGATCCTAGATGCTAACTTCTATGTGATGGTCACATATCCAGATATGGTTACAGGTAGATGGATAACAAGAAAGATGTACTGTGGTGATAGAACGGCAGAAGTATTTAAGATTGACAAGAATACAGGTTTGCCAACACACTATGCTTCTTGTAAGGTAAACTTCATAGACGTAGGAGAATAATATGTTACAGGTATCAGAACAATATAAAAATTCTATGAAGTCTACTTTGCGTAATGCTTCTCGTGTAAACATTCGTGTATTAGATGTAAATGCAGATTATGAAGATGTGGACTATGTTAATAATCTAGGAAATCTTAACTACGCAGAAGATAGTAAAAAGTTAATATATCCTTATCCTACAGAATTAGATTGTAGCTATTGGACAGGTGAACACAATCAGTTTATTATTGGTGATAAAATTGGTTTTAAGCATAGTGAGAGTTTGAATAGTTATGCTAGAGGTTTCATTAGTAGTGGGTTTCCTACGAAAGTAGAGATTGAAAATAATGAATTATCATTTATATTTCAAATACTACCTACAAGTAAAATAATATTAACATTTGACCATACAATAAGTGTTGATGGTTTTTATGCCAAGGCGCAAATGGGTAATGACTATATTCCACCTAGATTTATTGATGTAACAATGTACAATGGTGAAGAAATCGTTTTTGAAGGTGATATAGTAGAGAAATATACTTTTGATACACCTCTATTAATCACAGGACTTACCATTACTTGTTTAAGTAGTAGCTATAAAATGCCACCTTGGAGTAGAGTTCACTTGGAACAGTTGTGCTTAGGTAGAGAGTTTACATTCAATAACAATAATATAACACGTGCAGAGTGGAAGGAAGAAGTAGATCCTATTTCACGTAGACTTCCTATCCAGACATTAAAGTTTAGTGCTATTGATTACGAGGGTGAGTTTGATGCTATTAAACCTCATAGCTTATACGACTTCGTAGATACA
This sequence comes from Lachnospiraceae bacterium, assembly GCA_024403275.1. Taxonomy (GTDB): domain Bacteria; phylum Bacillota; class Clostridia; order Lachnospirales; family Lachnospiraceae; genus UBA3766. Next base: position 12,418 of record JAKSSD010000016.1, on the reverse strand, counting down.
GGATATGATGTATTCCTAGAGTATGGTTATGATGTTAATGACCAAAGTACAGAGTGGTTTGCACCACAGAGATATGTACTAGAGAGTAAACCTAACTTCTCTAATGGTATAGTGTCATTTAGTTGCGTAAAGTATGACAATAGATATAGTAGTAATACTTATGAGGAATTTAGTGGTAGCAATAATCTGTGGGCAAAGACTTTAGAGATATGTAACAAAGCTGGTATCACCAATGAAGAAATAGGTTACCTAGAGTACGCACATATGCAGAAGTTTAATGTTTCTGTACCTTTTAAGAATTCTACCAAGGTTATTGATAACTTGCAGAATATTGCACACGCAACAGGTTGTGCGATGAAGTTTGACCAATTTGGTAGAGTTACAATGTGTTCACAGAGTGAGTGGTACAAGCCTTGTGATTTTCAGTTGGATAGAAGTACAGTAGTTAAGGATAGTGAAGTATTAACAATCAATCCAGAGTTAAGAAATCTTTACATTAACGTGTATGGTATCACATCGGAAGATAGCCTTAAGAGAAGGGTATCACTTAGTGTAGTTAATGGTGACGATAGTGTAGTGGACTTTGGTTTACCAATGGCACATCACGATAGAACATATAGTGGACTTACAACGGCTATGCGTAATGGTATAGGTTGCTATAATGAACTGTATCATTCAACTTATACAGGTAATGCTTATATTGAAGGTTATACTTACAATATTGAGAACAGTAAAAGATTATTTAAGGTGAGCAATAATGGAGAAGATGAAAATATTGACAATTATCTTATTTCTGATCCTAATAATATTAGATTTCTCGCTGATAGTGTTTACATTCCTTATCTGAAATCCCGTAAGGTTATTAGACTATCATATAGAGGTAATCCAGAGTTAGAGTGTGGAGATACATTTATTTACACAGATAAGTACGGATATAAGCACAACGTGATATTATTGAGCAATACGATTAGCTTTAATGGGGCAATTCGTGGTACAATGATAATCAAGGAGATTTGATAATTATGTATTATGACGATTATGGTTATCGTGCTACTCAATCGGATATTGACGAGATAGTACGAATTAAGAAAAAGATAATTAATGAGGGTTGGAATACTCTAACCCTCTCCGAACAGGAACATTATTTAGGTTTGGATAATGCTCGTGAACACGGAGTAACAATTAACAACAATCAACCTATCTATCACGTTAATGGTTGTCTAAATGTATATGACTTAAACAGATGGAGTTGGTATTTAGGCAAGGTTGGACATTACTTTAACGAAAATGTAAGTGCTTTAAGAGATAGTGCTAGTGCTAATGGAGTAGACTTAACTGCTATGTTATGTACACCTTTTATTAGTATTAAAGCAGGATATGTGTGGGTTGACGATGATAGTGCATTGGGATATGAGTTCAGTATTAATAACCCACCTCTTATGTATGATACTGATTATGGACTACAGGATTTATCACACGACTTAATGTTACTAATGACTATTAGAAACATTCTTCCACACGGCAGAAGATTTGATATTGATAATGAATTTTTATTTGACCATCTGGATATAGAAACAATTAATTGTATTGAAGAATGTATGAGTGGTGAACATAGTGTTGATGTAATTGAAGATGAAGATTTATTTGATGTAGTTCACACTAGAATAGTAAGATGTAAAGAAACATTTGAGAGAGCAGGTGAGTTTAATGCGTGATAGTGAATTAGAGTTTAATGGCAAGAGTAAGACAATTAGTACACCAGAAATGCCTAGTACATATGCAGAATTTAAGTCTATGGTAGAGAATGGTGACTTTACGGCAGATGTAGTTACTAACCCAGATGGATATATTGAGTTCGGCACACCTTATAGTAAGAATACTGTATTGCCAGATACAGTTGCTACGGACTTAGGACTAAGTGGTGATCCTACGATTGCAGATGCATTTGGTAAGATGATTAAGTGTAAGGTAGTACCTTGTAGTGTTAATGAGGAAATAGCAGGTAATGGTACTCTTTGGAGAAGTTATGCTACATATAGTAATATTCCAGAGAATAGAGTTGTTGGTTTGTGGTTTAAGTGTGCATATGGTAACAATAGACAGAATATACACGTAGTATCTATGACTACTTCCACAGGCTTAACTATCATCTTTCATAATGTAGGAAGTGCAACTGCGTTGACAAATCATACAATGTATGTTTTATATATTTAATTGAAATGAGGTAAGAATATGAACACTAGGCTAACAGTAATTAAACTTACAGTAGCCACTTTTGGTGGTATTATGGCAACGTTTTGGAAAACATATGGTGCTATCATTCTACTAGTGGCTATTGCGATTGTATTTGATGTAATTACAGGGTTAATTAAAGCAGGTAGTAAGGGTGAGATAACACCTAAGAGTGCTAGGGTAGGTTTTTGGAAGAAGTGTGCAGAAATCTTCGCATTAGGATTTGGAATGTATATTGACTATGCAATTCCAACATTAACACAGGTAGTAGGTATTGACCTTCACTTTCGCTCACCTTTTGCATTAATTATTGGTGTATATATCATCGTTAATGAAACAATCAGTATTCTTTCAAACATCACATCTGTAAACTCTAACTTAATTCCTAAGTGGGTATCTAAGTTGTTCAAACAGGCTAAGAAGAATATTGACGAAATGGGTGATAAGAATGTCTAAGATTACTGAAATGGTAAATTGGGTAGTGGCTATTATTAATAGCCACAAGTACCGATATTCACAGGATTGGGATAAGCGATGGGGACATTGTAAAACAGACTTAGCTTTCGATTGTTCGGCACTTATGATTAGTGCCTTGCAACACGTAGGTGTTGAAGTTTATGGTGCTTCATATACAGGTAATATGAAGAACATAGGAATGAGTGCAGATGTAGAGTTGTTCGCTTTTACTAGTTCATATAAGCCACAAGTAGGTGATATTCTCTTCTGGCATCAGAGCAACAATGTTGGACATACAGTAATGTACATCGGTAACAATCAGATTGCAGAAGCTAAGAGTAGCAAGGCAGGACTTGTAATATCTCCATACTATGTAGGCAAGTGGCAATATGTTATCAGAATTAAAGAGGGGGGAGTACCTAATACCCCAACAGTAGAGGTTAAGAATACAGTTATGGTCGAAATGAATGTGCTTCGTAAGGGTGATAAGAATTCACAGGTAAAGACTTTACAGATTTTACTTAATGCTAAGAACAATGCCAAGTTAGAGGTTGATGGTTCATTTGGTGGTAACACACTTAATGCCGTGAAGAACTATCAGAAGGCTAAGGGATTGGAAGTAGATGGAGTAGTTGGAAAGAACTCTTGGAATAGTCTTTTACATTAATTTATAAAAAGTAGTTGACAAAAGTTGATACCTTATGTACTATATGTGCATAAGGTATTTTTATACCAAGAAAGGAGAAAAAATGAAATCAAATAAAAAGAGAGGTAACGACTTTGAACAAGAGTTAGCAATGATACTAAGTGCTAACGATATGTGGGTTCATTTGTTTCAACAAAATTCAGACGGACAACCTGCAGACATTATCGCTTGTAATAAGTATCATAGTTTTCTCATAGATGCTAAAGTGTGTCTAAACTCATTCGATACCGATAGAATTGAGGATAACCAAGAGTTAGCTATGACCTTATGGTTACAGAGAGTAGGAACTATGCCTTACTTCGCTATAAAGTTTGAAAAGACAGGTAATATCTATATGGTAGATTACGTGTGGCTTAGTACAAGTAAGAAGAAAAATCTATCGGAAGAAGATATTGCTTATATGGGTAAGACTTTTGAAGAGTGGGTAAATGATTTATGATTGGAATAGTGGATAGTGAGATTAGAATAGTAGGGGCAGATAGTAGGGTAAAAGACTATTGCAAGGAAAAATTAACTCTATCAAATCCAGACTACGAGAAGAAGCGAAGAATGGGTATGTGGGTTGGTAGCACACCTAAGACTATTAAGTTTTATTATACCGATGGTGATGATTATATAGTACCATTTGGTTGCTTAAAGGATATGGTACAGATTATCGGTAAGAGCAACTTTGAGATTAAGATACCTAAACATGATACAATCGGAGGTTGGGGTAATAGTGTACCTTTATACGATTACCAACAAGAAGCCGTGGATAATATGATTAAGGCACACTATGGTATTCTACAGAGTAAAGCAGGTAGTGGTAAAACGCAGATGGGTATTGCTATGGCACAGAAGATTGGTAAGAAGTGTTTATGGATAACTCATACATTAGACTTACTTAATCAGAGTAAAGCCAGAGCCGAACAGTATATGCCTAAAAACACCCTAGGAACGATTGCTAGTGGTAAGGTAGCTATTGGTAGTCATATTACATTCGCAACAGTACAGACACTCTCTAAGCTAAATCTGAACGAATTTAGGTATATGTGGGATTGTATTATAGTTGACGAATGTCACAGATGTTGTTCTACAGTTAATGAAGCTACGATGTTTGGTAAGGTATTGAATAGTTTGGCTGCTAGACATAAGTACGGACTAAGTGCTACAGTACATAGAGCAGATGGACTTATCCAAGGTTGCTTTGCGTTACTAGGTAACGTGGCATACAGAGTACCAGATGAAGCTATAGCAGATAAGGTAATGGAAGTAGAGGTTAATACTATCTACACAGGTACTAAGCTAACGTATGAGTACCTTAATTTCGATGGAACAATCAAGTGGAATAGATTAATTGATTGCTTAGTTGATAATAAGGAACGTAATGAACTGATAGTAGATAGCTTAGAAGATAGACCAACGTTGATATTATCCTGTCGATTAGAGCATTTAGAAGCACTTAGAAGTATGTTACCGAGAGATAAGCTAGATAAATCGGCATTTATAAGTGGAAAAATGACTACTAAAAAGGGTAGAATAGAACGTGAACAAGCTATTGAAGATATGCGTACAGGTAAGAAACAGTATTTGTTCGCTACATATCAGTTAGCTAAAGAAGGATTGGATATTCCTAGACTAGAGAGATTATTATTGACTACACCAGAAAAAGACTATGCCGTAATCGTACAGAGCATTGGTAGAGTTGCTAGAGTATGTGAAGGTAAGGATAAGCCATATGTCTTAGACTTTGTAGACGATGTAAAAACTTTATATAGGAAGTACAAAGAACGTTGTAGAATTTACAAGAAGGAGAACGTAAGGATCAATGAATAACTTTTCAAAAGCAGACAAGGAAATGATGGTGTACTTAGTTAAGAAAAATCAGCGAAGTTATAAGTATGTAGCTGATAGATACAAGACTACACCAGAGAACGTCAAAGATATTGTCTATGATATGTTGAATATGACTAAGCCAAGTGAGAATGTTAAAAACTTTGTAGAGGAAGAAGAAAATAAGCCACATAAGATTGATGTGTTTGAGAATAAAGTACCTGTAGTTTATGATACCAATTGGCACGATGATATTCAGACTATCACATTTGGTTTGATGGGTGATACACAGATTAACTCTAAGTACACACAGTTGACACACTTGCATAACTTCTATGACATTTGCGCTTCGAGAGGTATCACTACTGTATATCATACAGGAGATATTGATGAAGGTGAACAGATGCGTATGGGACACCAATATGAGTGTTACACACAGGGAGTAGATGATCACGTAGCAGAGATTGTTAAGAACTATCCACGTAGAGAAGGTATGACTACATACTTCATTACAGGTAACCACGATGCAAGTATCACTAGACGATGTGGTTGTAACATTGGTAAGATGATTGCTAATGAACGTGATGATATGATATACCTTGGACAAGACCGAGCAAGGATCAATATTACACCTAAGTGTACATTGGAACTTAGACACCCTTGGGACGGAACTACTTATGCTTTGTCATACAAGCCACAGAAGATGGTAGAGAGTTTTGATAGTGATGATAAGCCTAACATCTTAGCTATTGGTCATTACCACAAGATAGAACAGTTGTATCGTAGAGGTGTACACGTATTCCAGACAGGTGCATTTCAGAGTGCAACCCCTTTCACACTTGGTAAGGGTATTGCCGTTGATATGGGTGGCTGGATTATCACTATCAAGGTAGACAGAGAAGGTAAGTTATTATCACTAACTAGTGAGTTGATTACCTACGATAAGGCAATTAAAGACGACTATAAGAATTGGAGATAAAGATGGAAGATAAGGATATTTGCTTAGATATTGAAGTATTTGCTTACGATTGGATAGTAGACTTCTGTGATAGTGCAAATAACCACGTAACCTTCCATAATGATTATGATGGCATATTGGGATATATGACTAATGAAGATGTTTACTATGGATTTAACATCAAACATTACGATAGATATATCCTTAATGCCATTCTAAATCGTAAATCACCAGAGTGGGTTAAAGCACTTAACGATGATATTATCAAGTATGGAGTGCAAGGTTGGGAGAGTGAGTATAGCAAGGGTTGTTATGCCAAATACAATTTCTATGATTTGATGGACGATACACAAGCTGGAATGTCACTTAAATCATTTGAAGCACATACTCATAGAAACATTGTTGAAAGTACAGTAGACTTCGATATTGACCACGTATTAACGGATAAAGAGTTAGAGGAAGTAATTTACTACGTTAGACAAGATACAGAAGCTACAGTTGAATTGAAAAAACATAGGGGGGCGTACCTAAATACTAAGGTATCTCTTGGTGCTAGATGTGGATTAGATAGAGTTGAGAGTTTATATCTTACTAATGCTAAACTAACGGCTAAGTACCTTGGTGCAAGGAAAAGAACATTTCACGATGAAAGAGAGTATATATTCCCTTCTAATATTGACTATAATTACATTCCTACAGAAGTGCTAAACTTCTTCAAGAGAATTCACGATAAGAGTATTCCAGACGATGAACTGTTCCATTCAGAGTATGAGTTCTACTTAGGTGAATGTAAATGTAAGGTTGCTTTTGGTGGTATTCACGGGGCAATAGAAGGTTATAAGGAATTTGCTACAGATGAAAGAGAGATACTAAATAAAGATGGTGACAGTTTTTATCCTAATATTGATAGAGTATATCATTACACATCTAGGTGTATGGCAGATCCTAATAAATACGTTGGTGTTATAAGAGAACGTGTAGCTGCCAAGAAGTCTGGAGATAAGCAAACGGCAAATGACCTAAAGCTAGTTGTTAATACCACATATGGTTGCAAGGGTGATAAGTATAATGACCTTTATGATCCTCTTATGATGCGTAGCACTTGTATTACAGGACAGTTGTTGCTTCTATGGTTAGCTAATATGCTTTACACAGAATGTAAAACTGTAAAGGTTATACAGGTAAATACAGATGGTGTAATGATTAGTGCAGATAAATCTGAAAGACGTTGGATTGAGAAGTTATCAGAAGAATGGGTAGAAGCATCGGGTATCACTTTGGAAACTGATAACATTAGTGGTGTTGTTCAACGTGATGTTAATAACTACATCGAGGTACAGACAGATGGTACTTTGAAGTGTAAGGGTGGTGAGTTGGTACGAGGTATATCAACAGTTGGTGCTTTTTCGGTTAATAATCAAGCACCTATAATTTCTAAAGCTATTCTAAATTACTTCGTTAAGGGTACTAAAGTTGACGAAACTGTCAATAACTGTACCGTTAAAGAGGATTTTCAGCTTATTTGTAAAGCTAGTCATAAGTACGATGGTGCATACCACGAGGTAGATGGTCAGTTGATCCCTGTACAGATGTGTAATCGAGTATATGCTACTTCTAATAAGAGATACGGACAGTTGTATAAGACAAAGCAAGGTTCGATGAATAAACAGGTAGCAGGTACACAGAAATTACCAGAGCATTGTATTATTGATAATGATAATAAATTGGGTATTGACGAGATTTACAGACAATGGTATATTGATATTGCAACATTAAAGATTATGAAATTTCAAAAAGAAAATGAAAAAGTAATTGAACTTTATGAAGATTTTTTAAGAGAGGTAAGAGAATGAACAAGAACGTATTTACAAAGTTGCTAGAAGCAAGAGTAGAGTTTCTCAAGAACGGAACAAAGAAGTCTGGTAAGAATAAGGCTATTATGTATTCTTACTTTGAATTGGAAGATATTGTACCTGTAGCTACAAGTATCTTCGCTAAGTTAGGATTGGTAAGCATCGTTTCCTTTACAGAAACAGAAGCTACTATGACAATCGTAAACTGTGAGAACCCAGACGATAAGGTAGTATTCACATCACCAATGAGATACCCTGCGCCTAATAAGGGTACTAATGAGGTACAGACACTAGGAAGTACAATTACATATCTCCGTCGTTATCTCTATATGGTAGCTTTAAATATCATCGAGAGTGATGGCTTCGATGCAGGACTTAATGAGCCAAAGCCAGAGCCTAAGTCAGAAGATAAGCCTATCGAGATTAAGGAAGAACCTAAGACAGAGAAGAAGATTACAATTAAGCCTAAGACAGAAGAGGAACGCAAGGAGATTAAGGAAGCACTTGTAGATGAAGATGGATTTATCGACAATGCTATGAGAAGTGTAATTATTAAGAAGATTGGTGACCTTGTAAAGAAGAAGCCAGAGAGCAAGGATTACGCAAAACAGTTGAATAGTGCCACAGAAGGATTTACTAAGATTAAGAAGTCAGAATATTCTAAGTGGCTAGAGAAGTTGGAGGAAAAGTTAAATGGCTAAGGTAGTGATTTACAACTCAAAGTGCGAGTGTACTTTTGGAGAAGCAGATGAAGGTGAATACTTTATGATTGAGAATAATAGAAAATACCTATATCTTAAAGTAGATAACAAGAGTAAGGCTTGGTGCTTTAATGATGGAGTGTTTATGAATATTGATGATAGTGTTAAAATTGTGCTATTATCTAACAACAATGTAACTATGGAGGTACTGTTATGAGTAAGTTAAAGTGGGTAGGTAATAGGGTGGAGATTTCTCCACCTAAGAAACCTAAGAAGATTACAGGTACTAGATTTGGTGCTATTCTTGGTGTTAATAAGTGGAGTACACCTTTTAAGGCTTGGTGTGAGATTACTAAGACATACCAAGAACCCTTCGAAGGCTCGATTTTTACGGAAGCAGGTAAAATTATAGAGCCTAAACAGGCTAGTTATATGAAGAACTTTTATGGTATGTCAGACTTGGTTACACCAGAAGATATGTTTGGTAAGGACTATTTCAACAAGACATTTGGTGATTTCTTCCACGACAATCCTATCTTTGGTGGAATGTGGGACTATATCTTAGTAGGTGAAGATGGTAAGCCTTATGCCGTATTGGAAATGAAAACTTCTAAGAGAGTTGAAGATTGGGTAGATGATGTACCAGAGTATTATTCTTTACAGGCTAGTTTATATGCTTACTTACTTGGAGTAGACCAGGTGTATATGGTAGCTACTTTCTTAGAGAATAAGGATTATGAAGATCCTAACGCATTTGAATGTAATATGTCGAATACCAAGGTTATTGACTTCAAGGTATCAGAGAAGTACCCAGACTTTGAAGATAAGATTGCATATGCTACTACTTGGTGGAATGATTGTGTAAACTTCGGTATATCACCAGAGTTTGACGAGAAGAAGGATAAGGATATTCTTACAGAACTTAGAGCAATCCCTACAGTAGACGATGATGTAATGTCGCTATGTGCTAGAGCAGAAGAACTTGAAGCAGCCATTAAGCCTTTAGCAGATGAACTGTCAGAACTAAAAGAAATAATTAAAGAAAAACTTTACGAAAATATGTTGACAGATGGCTCAAGTAAGTGTATATTAAAAACACCTAGTTCAAGTTGGGTACTAAGTAAGTCAACTAAGACTTCTGTAGACAGTAGCAAGTTGAAGGAAGATGGGTTGTATGAACAGTACACTAAGACTAGTGAAAATCTAATATTAAGGAGAGAAAAGAAGAATGATTGAGATTAAGAGATTTGCACCAAGATTGGTAGCAGGAATGAACGTATTCAAGATTACAGATGTTGAGTACAAGAAGGACTTCGGTAGACTATCACTTACTTTGGTAACAGAAAATGGTGGTAAGTTGTGGCAGAACTTTGACCTAGAGAATGAGAATGGTATGGGTGCTTTTAGTGGTTTAGCACTTGCCGTATTCCCTGACTTGGAAGATAGTATTGACGAGAACTCACTAGTTGGTCAGTATATTAAATTCGATATTGAACAGGTAGAGTATATGAAGGGTGATGAAAAGAAGAAGGCTTGGAATAAAGTCAAGGGTACACCTTATGAACACGTTGAAGATAATGAGAAGTGGGATAAACCTGCTACACCTTCAACAGATGATGATTTGTCATTTTTAGATTAATACTGTAGGGTGTAGCCGATAACATTCGGTTGCACCCTTTTGCTTTGAAAGGAGAAATTATATGTTAGATATTGATAAGATTAAGTCAGAAGTAGAGAGTGATAAGAAGGTTGTTTATGACCCTTATGAGTTGTTAGCCGTAAGTATTGTAAGCCGTGTAGCAGATGATTATAGAAAAGCACTTAAAGACTTTGACAAAGATGAAATTAAGGAGTGCGAGGACTTCTTCAAGAGTAGCTTCTGTGATACACTACTTTGTTTGTCAGAAATGAACGGTGCATATATCATGAATAAAATTCAGAGTGAGGTGGCAAATGAGTGTTCCTATTGAGTTAAGAAGCATACCTAAGTGGGTATGTGCTAGTAACGACAGTAAGATACCTATGAAAGCATTTGAATACAAGGCAGCATCGTGTAGTGATCCTAATGGGTGGAGTGATTACGAGAGTGCTTGTAAGAGTGTAGAAGTAGGGAACTACGATAGTGTAGGATTTGTATTCAATAATGATGGTTACGTAGTCGTAGACATTGATGATTGTGTACAGGGGGGAGTGCCTAATGACTTCGCTATGAATATCATCTTAGAACTATGTAGCTACACAGAAGTAAGTAGAAGTGGTACAGGTATTCACATCATCTGTAAGTCAGATATTCCTTTTGACGGCAAGAACAATATTAAGCGAGGTATTGAGATTTACAAAAACAAGCGATATGTGATACTAACAGGTAACACTTTTATGTTTGAAGAAATCACAGATTGTGATGTATCACATATTTGTGAAGCATACTTTAACGAAGAAGAACTACGTGTAAGCACTAAGATATCAGTTGGTAATAGATACTATCAACCTTCATTCAATAGACTATCTGGTGATAAGATAGATTTATCTATCACTTATCCATCAGTTCTGGAAGGTGGTAGAAACCATAGCTTAACAAGTTATGCAGGGTATTTGAGAAACTGTGGGTACAATCGAGAAGCTATGTACAGAGAACTTATGAAGTGCAATAAGGTAGCTTGTGTGCCACCTATCGCAGAGAGAGAAGTTAAGAACATTATTAAAAGTATTTGTAGATATTCTTAAAAACCTATTGCAATTTAAAATTAAAGTGATAGAATTAGAAACATAGAAAAGCCTTACACCACAAGAAATGATGTAAGGCTCGGAGAAAAGAGAAGAAGAACTAGAAAACCCTTCTCTTAATTATAACACAGGAGGTGACAAAATGTCAAAGTTTAAAATCGTAAGCAAGTTGGAAGATATTGAAACCAACGGAAGAACAATCAAGTTGGTTAAGGTAGGTGAAACTGATATTGGTGACATTTACTACGAGGAAGATGGTGGTCAGTTCTATTATGTAACTGATAGAGTTGTAGATTTGTTGAGAGGTGAGGAATAATGAGTGGTGGAAGTCTTGATTATTTGGCATTTAGAATGAATGATGCATTATTTGACGAAGCTAATGTTCATTATTCAAATGTGGGTAACCCCAAGGAGAATATGTATGCACGTAGTGATAACCCATTCGAGGACAAAGATATTTCTGAATTGATATTTGATGTAGCGTGTGTAATTCACGCCCTTGAATGGTATAAGTCTGGAGATATTAGTGAGGAAACATACCGAGAAATCTTAGCGAAGTTTAAAAAGAGTTATATTTTAGATGAAACTATCGACTTTAGAGTTCACAAGAAAGCACTTGAATTAGCTTGTGAGGACATAGCGTGGATTGATGTACCAAGAACTAATGACACTCAGTATTACATTGATTTGTACTTGAAGAAAGCGAGGAAAGAATAATGACTAATTTACAGGTATTTATTAGTTTATCAGTAGTAATTGTCGTAACATTCATATGGTTCGGTTGTTCACTAGCACTTATTGAGAACAATTTAAGACATATTGAAATAGAGTTAGAAAATATTAATCAGAAGGTATTGTTAGCAATCGTTAAGATAGATAAGGAGAAAACAAATGAGTAACGAATTAGGTTGGTACAAGGTAGGTAAGAATTATTATTCTCATATTTGGAAGGATATTGAGATACACCAGACAGAAA
>JAKSSD010000159.1 GCA_024403275.1 Lachnospiraceae bacterium | reverse complement strand
ACTGTATTTGATAAGAAGAGTGTAAGTTGTTGGTGCATGATGGACGAAAAAGGATATAGGTTATTAGTTGAAGAAAAAGAGAAAAAACCCAATAGATATATGGCTAAGGCATTGCTAGTGTGCATGGTTCTTACTATATGTGGACTGGTTCTTAATGAATTTGGCATTTATAAGATAGAAAAGGTTTTAATGAGGTCTTTATCAATTATTTCTCTTATAACATGGGCAGTTTCAATTTTTGTGGTTAAGAATGAGAAGTGGGTAAGTAGTCCTATATGTAAGTACGTTCTTATGGGATTGCTTTTTATTCCTACATTTTTTGCTCTGTCAGCCTTAAATTTTCACGGAACGCTTTTGATTATTTTTCCGCTTCTTATGGTTACGCAGTATCGGTCAAAAAAATTGTTTTGGATTACACTAGTTTCAACTATCGTGTGCATGGTCTTATCATATGTTTTTAGCTTTAAGACAGGAATGTGGGATCCGTCTTTCACTGAAATGATGCATAGATTATCTGGTATGGTGGATATAGTTGAGGTAAAACCTACTGCATTATCAGAAGGAGAGATGCTTAAGTCAATTTTAGTGTATATAGTAATGCCGAAGGTGTTTGTAGTATGTGTTTTAGGCATTACTATTCATGGTATTGTAAAACATGGTATTGAGAATTTAGAGAATAGAGTTCGCATTATACATCTTAATGAAACAGACCTTCTTACTGATTTAATGAATAGAAATATGTATGAAGTGCGTATGCCTGAATATATAAATGACTGTAAGAATACAGTTACTTGCATGTTTGCCGATGTTAATGGACTTCATGATGTTAATAATGAGCAAGGACATGAAGCTGGCGATACGATGCTTAAATATATAGCAAATGCTGTGAAAGCACAGTTTGACAAAGAAGATGTCTATCGTATAGGTGGTGATGAGTTTGTTGCGTTTGCAATGGACTTGCCATTAGATGAGTTAAAGAAGCGAGTCGAAGTAATAACAACTGATGTAGAAAAAGAAGGGTATTTTGTATCTATAGGTATTGCAGAGATTAATAAAATCGAAAACATGAAGAAACTTATAACTGATGCAGAACATAGTATGTATCTTGAAAAGAAGCGTTATTATGAGTCGATAGGTAAAATAATCAGAAGAAAGCAATCTGATATTGCAGAGGCATAACTAAAGGCAAGGTGAGTTTTATGAGATATTCAGATATAGATTTACAAATTGAAGATGTCATGTGGTTTGATATACATGCATTGTTGATTGATGGACTTATAAATCATGACCGTGAGAAGTG
>JAKSSD010000158.1 GCA_024403275.1 Lachnospiraceae bacterium | reverse complement strand
GATTAATAGTTGCTATTCTAAGACCAGGTGCTGCCATACATCCGTCTTCAAATTCGATTCCACCAGATGCTGATAAAATTGCTGAATGATTGATAAATACGCCTTTTCCAAATGTCACCCTATTTCCAAAATCACAAATAAATGGAGTAAGAATTCTTACATCATCTAATTTTCTTCCAAATAATTCTTCAAGGTAAGAAACATATGTAGGGTCATCAGGCATACATGCATTTGCTTTAGCACAAAGTGTTCTTGCTCTCATCATTTCATCTACTGCGTCTTTAAAATATGCTTCTCTCACATCTGTAGGACCACCCTGATCCATAAGTTCATATACATATCCTTTTTCGTAATCCATCGTACTCACTCCTTACATTATTCCACTATTTTTAAGCCATTTCTCTACAGTAGCTTTCGAATTAGCTGCCTGACTTCCTGTTATAGGTAGTCCCTTCTTAAGACTTGCACCTTTTGCATATTTTCTAATATCGCTTTCACTCGAACCCATACCACTTCCTTCATTAGTACATAATGGAAGAATTGTTTTTCCAGTAAAATCATAAGCCTCAAGAAATGTAGCCACCGCCATAGGAATGGTTCCCCAGTAATTAGGATAAGCTAAAATAATTGTGTTATACTTATCAATACTATCCATCATACTAACGAGCTCTGGTCGTGCGTTTTCTTTTAAGTCCTTCTTGGCTTCTTCAATGCAAGTCATATACTGTGCTGAATAAGGCTGCTTCATTTCAATCTTAAATGTGTCTGCCTCAATTAATTCACTTATTTTTCCACATACAATCTCAGTATTACCTACTTCGATATAGCGCATTGCTCCACCAAAATAATTTTCATCAGCTCTTGAAAAAAATGCCACTAATACTGCCATTACAAAATCTCTCCCTTCTTAGTCCAGGTAAGCTTTCCTGTTTTGATTGCTTCCTCATAGCGCTCAATCTTGTAGGAAAGTCTGCTCATAGTTTCTTCAATCTGCTCTTTTTGCCTTGCTAATACTTCCATCTGTGAGTTAAGCAATTCAAGTCTTGCCGGAATTGTCTCATCTCCCTTTTGAAATAATGCAAGATATTCAATCATAGCCTCTACAGGCAGTCCTGAATTTCTCATACAGATTGCAAGTTCCACCCAACGAAGGTCTTCTTCCTGATAATCTCTAATACCACCCGCAGTTCTTGTGACCTCAGGAATCATCTTCACACGCTCATAGTATCTAAGCGTATCCTGCGATATATTATATTTTTCAGAAACTTCTTTAATTGTCATAATGACCTCCATTGTTTTTC
>JAKSSD010000157.1 GCA_024403275.1 Lachnospiraceae bacterium | reverse complement strand
GTAGGACAGACTTGAGAATAAAAAAATAAAATATATGTTGACTCTTCCCTTGGGGAATCCTTTAAGGTAGGTATATGAACGTTCAAGACACCTATAAATTAAGATATGGAGGACACCAAAGTGAAAGATAAAATGACATCAGGGGAAATAGCAAAAAAGGCTGGAATATCACAGAAAGCAGTAAGACTGTATGATGAGAAGGGATTACTGAAGCCTTCTGATTATTCTGAAGGTAATTACAGATTATATAACAATGAATCATTACTTGTCCTGGAGAAAATAATAGCATTAAAACAGATTGGGTTTTCACTGGAGGAAATCAGAGATAATCTTATTGGAAGTAAGAACACCGATATTTTAGGAACGCTTCAAGAACAGATTGCAATGATGGAGGCAAAACGTTATGAATTAGAGCGTGCCATTATAAGAATAAAGGCAGTGATTGCAAGAAGCAATGGCGAACCTGATTGGGATGATGTTGCTGATATTTTAAAGAGTATGCAGTCTGACCAGAAGAGCGATGACGGTCATTTTTTTGCACTTGATCATACAAAGGAAGAACTTGACTGGTATGTCAAAATATTCCGTTCTCTGCAGCTAAAAGAGGGTGAACACGTTCTTGATCTTGGCTGTGGCTATGCCAAGGTATGGAGAAACAATTGGGAAGATATTCCGGAGAATGTTCATATTGATGCCTATGATGTACGTGGTAGTTGGGCAGATGATTTTGAAAAGTTTATAGATGAAAATAATGGTCAGCTTGCAGATGGTAGTGAGATTAATCTGTATTTTGCAGATTTAGAAGAAGAGACGACATGGAATAAAATTAATTCCGAAAATAAGTATTCTATGATACTTGCACACTATTTGACTTATGAGTTGAAGGATGCTGAGACTGTTATTGCAAGGGCTTCGGAGCTGCTGAAAGATGATGGTATTATGTCCTTGAATGCTTATGGTAATATGCAGGAGTCAAGATTAAAATGGTGGGTTGAAACCCTTGAAGAATTGGATGTTGATACCGAAGCATTGGAGCAGGAGCTCGCTGATTGTTATGATAAGAAGGAAGTTTGCACAGAAATACTTCAGAAATACTTTTTACAAATTGATGAGATTATAATTCCCTGTACATTTACTTACGATAAGGTGGAAGATTTGCTTAAAGATCTTGAAAAATGTATTCCGAATCATAAAGCATTTTTGGAAAATAATGAATCAAAAATTCGAAAAGGACTGGAGAAGTTGCTATCTGCGGGTAGCGTTAAGGTATTCCATGATGAAGGGTTCTGGAGATTGAAAAAGGGATAG
>JAKSSD010000156.1 GCA_024403275.1 Lachnospiraceae bacterium | reverse complement strand
CTAGCATTCGCTTATTAAACGCCTCTATTTAGTAAATGCAGTAAATAAAAGTATTCCACCTGATACTATTAAAAGAACGTATACAAGCTTTAGGAATGTCTTCTGCTCTATCTTGTTAGCAATTTTGTTACCAAGGAAAATTGCACCAAATACAGGAATAATAGATAATGCCGTTAGCTTCATAACATATCCTGTATAGAATCCCTGCGTAAACATGTTATAGCACAAATATATATTAAGCACTGTCCATACTGGTGATACAGTAGCTCTAAATTCTTTTTTGTCCTTAATAGCTCCTGTTGCATAAAGTGCGATGAATGGTCCGCCACTTGTGAACATTCCCTGCATTATTCCTGCAAAAAGGAGTGCAACATAATTCCATGGAGATTTCAAGTCTTTAGTGTTTTTTCTAACAAGCTTCTCTACTCCAATAAGTACTACAATTGTTCCATATAAAATCATAAGACTCTTTGTAGGAAGTATTGAAAATAGCCATACGCCTGGCATCATACCTGCAAACATAAATAAAAGCATTATTCCAAGTTTTTTCCAATTAACATACTTGATATTTTGAATAGTAACGATTGCTGTAACTATAAGCAAAATAAAAGTAATAGACGCTTTTGCATTTTCAACGCCAACTAAAGCCATTGAAGGTGGAATCGCTATAGGCCCACCTGCAAATCCCGTAATCGCCTGGATAGTGTTTGCTATAACCTGGATAATTACAAATAATAATTCTTTCATAATACACCTATAAAAAGGGACGCAACAAATTGCGTCCCCTAAAGTAACAATTTAATTAACTATTAAGCTGCTGGATGAAGTAATGCATTAAGGCTTGTTACGAATGCTGTCATATTTCTAGCAGCGATGAATAAGAATATAGCAATAACGAGAACAACTAAAATGTTGAACCATGTCTTATTAACATATTCCTTCATGATCTTCTTATCATTAGCAACGATTAAAAGAAGAACACCTGTGATTGGAAGTAAGAATGCGTTAGCAGCCTGAGCGAAAAGAATAATCTGTGTTGGTGATGCACCAAGAACACATGCTGCGAAGATACCGAATACTAAAACGATTCCCCAGAACATCTTGAACTTCTTATCCTTAAGGTCTTCTGACCAACCAAGGATACCTGTTGAAGCAAATGCTGCTGCCATTGGAGCTGTAAGTGTTGATGAAATACCAGCACAGAAAAGTCCAACACCAAAGAACATTGTTGCCCATGATCCAAGAAGTGGCTCTAAAGCCTTCGCCATGTCTGCACCTGACTTAACTTCTGCACCTGTCTTACCAATTGTAGCTGCTG
>JAKSSD010000155.1 GCA_024403275.1 Lachnospiraceae bacterium | reverse complement strand
ATTGATTCTTTTCCATCACCTGTGATGGTTGCCAATCCTTTTACAGTGAAATTCCAGTTGTCAGGGAGCGATAATAATGTTGCCACAAGACCTCGTTCTTTTAACCTAAGAGTTCTATCCATGAGAAATGCCCTGGGAACAACCACAAAATTCTTTTCGATTTTGTTTTTTAGTACTGGCAACAGTTTTCTCCTTTCAAGTTATTCTTGTAAGCAATATAGGGCTCTGTTATACTTTATTTGCTAGATAGAGTTAACAAGAGCCCTTGTTACTCATTTGCCCTTGTTTATAAAACAGGGGCATTATTATTTTTAGAGCTAGGAAGTGGTACATACTTCTTGGTTGTTGCACCAACTTTCATGTCTTTCCTTGCCGCAATGTAATACTTCAAAGTAGTTGATTCCAAATCTCCAATATATGCAGCTATTTCTTTGGCACCAGCACCCTGATCATACATTCTAGTAGCAAATGTTCTTCTAAAGATATGAAGACCGCTAACATCCTCTGATAAACCTGCAGCCTTATACACTGTACCTACACAATGCTCGACCATTGTAGCTGTGTATGGCTTTCCATTTCTGGTAATACAGATTAAATCATCACCTTTTCTGTGTTTACTGCCTTCCCAAATCAACTCCAAAACTTCTTTAGCTTCTTCTGTAAGCTGTAACACTCTGGCTTTCTGATTTTTAGTTGAACCAACATTACGTGTGTAGCTATTATCTCCATCCTCTTTATTTCTGTTCTTAATCGTAGTTGCATTCTTATTGATGGTTAATAAGCCATTTTCTCTGTCATAATCATCCCAGGTAAGACAAATCATCTCTCCAGCTCTCATACCAGTATGAAGCAACAGTCGTCCCAATAATCCACCAGGATATTTGTATTTGCCATTATTTGCATTTTTAATGCAAGCTGTTTCAAGAAACTTTGAAACCTCTTCATCTGACAGAATAATTACATCTGCTTCACTTTCATTCTTGGTTTCTAACTTTTTAAGTCTTTTTTTAATCGAAGTTTTTACAGGTGCAACTGGATTCTTCGAATAATCACCTCTGGCAACTGCCCACTCATATGCTGCATTCAATACATCTACAACTTTTTCGATAGTTGATACTGAGAACTCCTTTTGAATTAATTCTCCAACATGTTCTTCTATATCAGCTGCAGTAACTGTCTGAATCTGCATACGACCAATTGAATATTCACCAATATGCTTTCTGATAGTCAAATCTCTTCTATCTTCCGAAGTAGGCTTAAGCTCATTGTTCTTAATTTGAAAATCAAGATGCTTTCTGCATAAATCCTCTACAACCGTATTCTCTTTCACTAAAAGAC
>JAKSSD010000154.1 GCA_024403275.1 Lachnospiraceae bacterium | reverse complement strand
TGATATGCTCCCTTTTAGGTAGACAAGTGAAATAATAAAAACTTGTTGCCTGGAAGGGAGCTTATTTTATTGGGAAGAAAAGTAAAGTATAGTCCAGAGGAAAAGATATGTGCCGTAAATGAATATCTTGATGGTAAAGCAAGTATGCAATCCATTGCTAATAAGCTAGGTATTGACTTTAACGCATTAAAACAGTGGGTCAATAACTATGAAGCTATTGGAACTGATGCATTTCATACTCCAACAAACAAGCATTATTCAAAAGTTGAGAAAGAGCAGGCTGTTAATGCATATTTAGCTGGCGAAGGATCTTATATGGATATTTGCAAAAGATTTAAGATTCGTTCAACTAAACAACTACGAAGCTGGGTTAAGAAGTATAATAGTCATGAGGAGCTAAAAGCTTCCGGAACAGGAGGTACTGCCATCATGACTAAAGGAAGAACTACTACTTTCGATGAACGTGTTGAAATAGCATCGTATTGCATTTCTCATGATTATAATTATGCTGAAGCGGCTGAAAAGTTTAATGTTTCATATCAGCAAGCACGCAATTATACAATCAAGTATAAAGAAAAAGGAATTGTTGGATTACAAGATAATCGCGGAAGACGCAAGCCAGAGGAAAGCCTTTCAGAAGTTGAAAAACTAAAGGCTGAGTTAAAGTTAGAAAAAGCAAAACGAATACAGGCTGAAATGGAGGCATCTTTCTTAAAAAAACTCGACGAAATAGAGAGGAGGCGGGGCTGAGCCTGCTAAGAAATAAGCATATTTATCAGGCGATTAAAGAAGAACATGAGGAACATAGTTATTCAATTGATGCACTTTGTAAGCTTGGGAAAGTAAGCAGAGCTGCGTATTATAAATGGTTAAACAGAGAAATTCCATTCAGTGAATCTGAAAATGAACGAATCGCTAAGGTGATAGAAGAAATTCATAACGAAAGTCCGGACAAAGGTTATCGAAGAATTCGTGATGATCTTGAGCGGTATCATGATATAGATGTAAATGACAAACGTGTATTGCGTATCTGCAGAAAGAAAAGCATCAAATCAACAATCAAATACAAGAATGAAGGATGTACTCGCAGTTCAGAAAATCCACAATTTTTAGCAGAAAACATACTCAATCGTGAATTCTATGCAGACGCTCCAAATCAGAAATGGCTTACAGATGTAACAGAATTCAAGTACTACATCGGTCTAGAAAAACACAAGGTGTATCTTAGTGCTATTCTCGATTTATATGATCGTCGCATCGTAGCATATGTAATTAGAGACAATAATAATAATCCATTAGTATTTGACACCTTTGATCAAGCCATAGCTAACAATCCTGGTGCACATCCTCTTTGTCACAGTGAC
>JAKSSD010000153.1 GCA_024403275.1 Lachnospiraceae bacterium | reverse complement strand
AGAGAGTATCTGAGTCCATTACCAAATGATAAAATCATTGACACCTACCTTACACCCAATAAGTACAAGGTGTCAGCTGAAGGCCTCATAAGATATGGGAACAGCAGATACTCTGTTGATAAAAAGCTTATTAACGAAGAAGTTACCGTAGACGTCTTTGATAACAAGCTCCATATCTATTATACAGGAAAATTAGTGACTTGTCACGATATTTCTGAAAATCCTATTAATTACAAGAAAGAACATTATGAGGCTCTTCTTAACGGCAAGGTTAACGAATCAGATATTGAATCCGTTGCATCTGCAAATCTTGAAATGATGGATAAGCTCTTAAACATGCGAAACGTAAGTGTATCTGAGAAGGAAGCCACAAGATCCAGGGAGGCTCTCATAGCGTATATTAATCAAAGTGAGTATGGCAAGTGGGTTATTAACAATTTTGCTGATTTGTCTTCAGCCAATAAGCTGACGTTTATTAAAGGCATGAATGAGGTGCTCCCGTATGTTTCAAACAGAGAAAATTTCATATCTAACATTAAATACTCAATGAAAGATAATTACTGCAGGAATATTGCGTTAGACTGCTGGGTTAATGATTTAATGGCAGCTGACGAAACAGCATGTATTCTGACTGATGAAGGATTTAATGAGATCAAGCGTAAATACGAAAAAGAAATTTCCGATATTCTTGAGGATTTTTCACGTCAGGCTGCTGATGAAGAAAATACAGTATATCCGGAAGGTATGGATTTCAGCCTTGATGAAGTAACGGACACTCCGTTTGAATAAAAAAGAAGGTGCATTATGGACAATTACAATATTTTGATGAATAACCTCGATGAACTGAATTTAAAACGATTCAGAGAGCATATCGATACATATCTTGATATGATAGCCGGTGGAACCAAAACAGCTCTTGATTCGCTATATGAGCTTACTGAAATGGAAATGGAGTACAGAAAAGAGCAGGCTATTACAGGTTGTGTAAAGGTCGCCAATTTCCCTTATCTTAAAGAAATTAATGAATTTGATTTTAGTTTTCAGCCATCTTTGGATAAGGCTAAAATTATGGATTTAATGACATTAAGGTTTCTTGAGAAATCAGAAAACATCATATTCTGTGGTACACCAGGCGTTGGTAAGACTAATTTGGCAGTAGCGATTGGTATCGAAGCTGCTAAGCGTCGTCAGTGCGTATACTTCATTACTTTTCAGGATTTAATATCACAGCTTAAAAAGGCTGCTTCTGAAAACAGGCTTGAAACAAGAATAAAGTTTTTCTGCAGGTACAAGCTTCTGATAATTGATGAGCTTGGGTATCAGAAGATGGACGTTGATTCAGCTAATCTTTTCTTCAATCTTATTGCCAAGAG
>JAKSSD010000152.1 GCA_024403275.1 Lachnospiraceae bacterium | reverse complement strand
AATGGTCAGGCATACATGAATATTAGTGTTTTATGCTCAATGCAGATTGCTCTTGGTGTTTCTGAAGAAAAAGCATTTTCTAATATTCGCGATTTAGTAGGTAACTTGCCAGAAGGTGTTAAGGTACCTGTATTCCCATTTGACGGTAAATCTTTCAAGAAGTATTTGTTTAAGATTTTATTTAAAAAGAACAAGTCGACTCTAACTCGAAGCGAGAAGAGTGAGATGGTTAGAAATCTTGCAGTAATAGCAAGAAACATGATTGGTGATATTCGCAAGATTAATGATAATGCTTCACTCCTGTCTTATTGGGAGCAGGTAATAATTCCTAGACTTAATGATGGATTATCTTCCGTATTAGCTGAATGCGGACTTCAGATGGTTCCATTGTTTTCTACACGTAATAAGCTTACTAAGATTGCAGGTGAGGACTTAGCCAACAGATTGTGTGGCAGCTCAGTTGGAATATTAGAGAGCATGAAGCC
Organism: Lachnospiraceae bacterium; assembly: GCA_024403275.1. Taxonomy (GTDB): domain Bacteria; phylum Bacillota; class Clostridia; order Lachnospirales; family Lachnospiraceae; genus UBA3766. The sequence continues at coordinate 932 of JAKSSD010000152.1, read as the reverse complement.
TATACTGATGCTTGAAGATATAATTAACGGTAAGGTTACTCGCAGTGAGTATATGGATGTTTGTGGACAGAGATGTGTTAATGAGATGGAATTATCTGAAAAACATCCATATGAGATTCCCGGATTTGTTGATTCAGCCATTGAAGACTATAAGTCCAGCGGCGTTAGCATGTATTCTATGGTAAAGCAGCGTGAGGAAGAGTATGCAGCAGCTGTTTCTGAGTTTAAATCCCAATATCCTTCAAAAGCTAAGTGGCTTGATAAAAAAATGGCGAAATTCATTGGTGCTAATAAGTTCCGTGAAGAAATCAGAAGTAAGGGAGTATGGATTTTCTGTGTACTTCGCGAATTCTTGCTTAGTGTTGGACGTATAAATAATATTGGGGATGATATATTCCTGCTTTATATTGATGAAGCGTTTTCTTTAATCAAAGGAGATGAGTCTGTTCTAAGATATATTGATACTCGCCGAAATAATGTAATTAAGAATGAGTCATACGATTCGTTCCCTGGACTTATATATGGCAGATTTGATCCAGATGAATATATGAAATCTTCTGATAAGCGTAGAGATTTCTACTGTTCATCTATTATGAATGTTAATCTGTCATCTGATGTAAAGGGTTTTCCTGGTGCCGTAGGTAAGATTGAAGGCATTGCAAGAGTAATTACAGATATAAGCCATATAGATGAACTTCAAAACGGTGAGATATTAGTTACCAGTGCAACTAATATTGGCTGGACCGTAGCTTTTCATAAAGTGAGTGCTATCGTAACTGATATTGGAGCACCGTTATCACATGCAGCAATTGTTGCCCGTGAATTTGGTATTCCTGCTGTTGTAGGTTCAGGTAATGCCACTACTGTAATTAAGACTGGAGATAGAATAATTGTAGATGGTGGTAGTGGAATAGTTCAGATAGTTAAGTGAA
>JAKSSD010000151.1 GCA_024403275.1 Lachnospiraceae bacterium | reverse complement strand
TTTATCACAAGATCTCATATGAGCAGACATACCAAGTCTAAATGATTCATTAACATCTACTAAAGATTGAGTAGTAGCATAACATCTTTGTGCTGTAGATAAATCTTGTACTTTACATCTTTGAGCTACACCTGAATCTAAGATCATTTGTTTTAATGCATTACCTGCTCCACCTAAGATTGCATGACCAAATCCATCATTCTTAGCTTGTCCTGCAGAAATATATGTTCCATCAGCAAACTTACATCCTTCAGATACAACAATATAACATTTATTCTTTTCATCAATACATTTCTTAACTTGAGATAAGAATAAATCTTTATCAAATACAACTTCTGGTAAACATAATAGGTCAACATGACCAGATAAGCATGCACTAGCAGCTAACCATCCAGCATCTCTTCCCATTGTTTCTAGAATAAATACTTCTTGTCTTGTATAAACATTTACATCAAGCCATGTGTGTAATGCAGTAGTAGCAATAAACTTAGCAGCACTAGCAAATCCTGGACAATGATCTGTTTGTACTAAATCATTATCAACAGTTTTAGGACAACCTACAAATCTATGATTAGTAATACCATGTTCTTTTGCATATTCACTTAATGCAGCAACTGTATCCATAGAATCATTTCCACCAGTATAGAACATAGTTTCAATGTCATATTTATCTAAAATCTTAAATAGATTTTCAAAATCAGATACATTCTCTCTTTTTAATTTATAACGACAAGATCCAAGAGCTGATGATGGAGTTTGTCTTAAGATTTTATTTTCTTCTTCAGACATATTTGTTAAATCAACAAATCTCTCTTGAAGAATTCCTTCAATTCCATTTAATCCTCCATATACTTTGCCATAATATGGATTCATTTGATTAGCTTTTACTACTCCAGCCACAGTAGCGTTAATAACGCTTGTTGGACCACCACTTTGTGCTACTAAACAGTTTGACATAACGATTCTCTCCTTTGTTTCCTACTAAATAATATCATAAAATAAGCCTATTTTTTAGACTTTTCTTCCATAGCCTCTTCCCATTTTTCAGTAGCGGCATGAATCATATTATGGATATCATCTATCTCTGAGTCAAGTTCTTGCATCTTACTAGAATCTTGATAATACTCAGGCTCATATCTTAAGTCCCTTTTAGCCTCTAGTAATTCTTCTAATTCGCTAATTTCGGCTTCAAGTTTTTTAATATCATATTTAGGCTTATCTTTCTTAGGCTTACTAGGTTTTTCTTTCACTTCTTCTATAGTCTCTATTACTTCTTGCTTAACTTTTTTAGTATCAATATAGTCCTTATATCCATCTTCATAGAACTTAGTTTCCCCATTTTCTAGTAATAATACTGAAGTAGCTATTTCTTTAATAAAGTATCTATCATGACTAACAAATATAATAGTTCCATCAAA
>JAKSSD010000150.1 GCA_024403275.1 Lachnospiraceae bacterium | reverse complement strand
CAAGAAGTGGATTACCATGAAGAAGGAATCTACGCTGTGTAATACCATTTGTCTTATTGTTGAACTTGTCTGGATACATTTCATAGAAATCCTTTAATTCCTGATTCTTAAGGATTTCTGTATGAAGTCTTGCAACACCATTTACAGAATAACCTGCAACGATTGCAAGGTGAGCCATTTTAACCTGTCCATCATATACAATTGCCATCTTAGCAATCTTATCATTATTTCCAGGATACTTAGCCTGAATCTCATTGATAAATCTTCTGTTGATTTCCTCAACAATCTGATAAATTCTTGGAAGTAATCTTGAGAAAAGTTCGATTGGCCATTTTTCAAGAGCTTCTGCCATAATTGTATGGTTAGTATAAGCACATGTCTTAGTTGTTACTTCCCATGCCTCATCCCATGTCAAATTATATTCATCAAGAAGAATTCTCATTAATTCAGCGATAGCTACTGTTGGATGTGTATCATTTAACTGGAATGTAACCTTCTCATAGAACTTACGAATATCATTATGAGTACGCATGTATTTAGCTACAGCTTCCTGAACAGATGCTGAAATGAAGAAATACTGCTGTTTAAGTCTTAATTCCTTACCTGCATTGTGGTTATCATTTGGATATAATACTTCAACGATATTTCTTGCAAGGTTTTCCTGCTCAACTGCTAAACGATAATCACCTTTATCGAATGAATCAAGTCTGAAGCAGTCAACTGGTTCTGCATCCCAGATACGAAGTGTATTAACGATACCATTTCCATAACCTACGATTGGACAGTCAAATGGAACTGCCTTTACTGCCTGATAGCCTTCCTGTGAATAATGATTTCTTCCATTTTCGTCTGTATGAACTGCTACGTAACCGCCAAAACGAACTTCCTTAGTATATTCTGGACGACGAAGTTCGAATGGGTTACCATTCTCAAGCCAGTTATCTGGTACTTCTACCTGATAACCATCTCTGATTTCCTGCTTGAACATACCGTATCTATATCTGATACCGCATCCATATGCTGAATATCCAAGTGTAGCAAGTGAATCAAGGAAACATGCTGCAAGACGGCCAAGACCACCATTACCTAAAGCTGCATCTGGTTCCTGATCTTCGATTACGTTAATATCTACACCAAGTTCTTCCAAAGCTTCCTTAGCATCCTTGTATGCCATAAGGTTAATCATGTTGTTTCCAAGAGCACGACCCATAAGGAATTCCATTGAAAGATAGTAAACTGTCTTTGGGTCTTCCTTCTCATATGCTTCCTGTGTTTTCATCCAGTGATCAATAATCTGATCCTTGATAGCATATGATACTGCCTGGAAAATCTGCTGAGGTGTAGCCTCATCCATATTCTTTCTATATAAAGTCTTTACATTATAAAGAACACTTCTCTTGAATAATTCCTTATCAAATGTAATTGTTGGTTTCTTTGCCTTTGGAGCCTTCTT
>JAKSSD010000015.1 GCA_024403275.1 Lachnospiraceae bacterium | reverse complement strand
TGTCCTACATTACTATCTATTGAATCCACTGTATAAGTATCATATGCTGCCATTTTATTTAACCATCCCTCTTGTATTTTTATATATTTATTATCGACATTATCTTTCCAGTAATCAAGAAAAATAGGAATTTATAAGGCCCCTTTTGGACAATTTCGCTTGCACTCAAAACATAAAATACATTCTGTTCCATTTTTTCGTTTTCTTGAATTATCAGTGACATCAACATCCATTGGACATACCTTCTTGCATTTTCCGCAAGAAACGCATTTGTTTTTATCACACTTTACTCTGAATAATGCAAAATAACTCATCGGCTTTAAAAATAAAGTAATTGGACACAAATATTTGCAGAATGCCCGATTATCCTTAAAAACAAACGCTAATATTATTCCCGATAAGTAATAAAAAACATTTCCAACAATAAAGGCAACAAACATGATTCTCTCAATGTTTCCTACTTTTGCTAAAAATAAAGAAGCTACAAAAATAAGAGAAATAACAAATATAACATATCTTAACCAGCCAATTTTCTTTCTTTCATGGCTAACAGGTTCCTTATAAGGAAGAAAATCTAGTATCATTGCAGTCCAGCATGCATAACCACACCAACCTCTTCCAAAAACAAGTGGCCCAAATATTTTAGCAACAGCATAATGAATAGTTGCCGCCTCAAAAACGCCCGTAAATAGATAATACCAAAATCCTTCTATTTGCATATTTTCGTTGCTAATAATTCCCAAATATATAAGCATATACATTCCAACTAGAAGCTGTGTTACACGCCTTCCATATTTGTTTTTAGCTGTCATTAAGCCTATTCCTAAAGTAATTGAAATTCCTATATAACTAAAATTGAACAAATAAAAAATATTATCTTTTGATAGCCACAATGATATTGCTATAGTTTCAAATATAATAAACATTACTATTGGCACAATATATTTTCGAATCTTTTCTCTCATTATCAAATCTCCTAAGCCTTATAAATCAGACTTTTAATAGACCGTATAATCAAAATCATACTTTTGATTTTTCATATATTCTTTTATGACTTCTTTTCTATATTGCAAAGCTAACCCCTTAATACCTTTTATTATAGAATTATATCATATTATATATATTAATATAAACGAAAAGAGTGCTAATTTAGCACTCTTCCCATTACTCTATAGTAATATTTAGTTTCATATCTAAGGCATCCGCTATTCTTTTCAGTATATTTACTGACGGATTAGCTACACCCCTCTCTAACTTGGACATATCATCAATGATACTGGTTTATTACTTATCTATTAGTATTTACTTAATTGCAAATATGCAAATATTTATTCAAATATCTGCTTTATTTCAGCTTCTGTAAGCTTACCATTTACAAGCTTTCCTTCCACAATCTCCGCACCCTTAGCAGAAGGAACAAGTTCCTTAACAGTATTGCCAAATGAGCTTCCACCTGATGTTGCAAAAAGAATAATTTTCTTTCCTGAAAAATCATAGCTTTCAAGAAATGTATTAATAATAGTAGGTGCAACATACCACCAGATTGGGAAGCCTAAAACAATCTTATCATAAGCATCAATATTAGCATCCTTATCCTTTAATTCTGGTCTGATACTTTTATCATTCATTTCTACACTGCTTCTGGATTTCTTATCCATCCAGTTTAAATCTGCTTTTGTATAAAGCACTTTTGGAACGATTTCATAAATATCAGCTCCAAGTCCCTCAGCTATCATTTCTGCTTTATTCTTAGTAACGCCGCTTGCACTAAAATATGCTACTAATGTTTTACCCATAATATATACCTCCAAAATATTTAAGGATAACTCCTTCTCTTATATAATATATTTTAACCTCATTTTAATATCCAGCTAATCTAAGTATAAAACCTCCTGTATCTATGAACATTGTAACAAGTCAAAATACATTAACCTTTAATTACTTATCAATGTTTTTAACATATAAGAATAAACTCTTATTATCTTCCTTGTAATCATTTGCAGGAATCAATTCCATCATTACCTGCTTAAATCCATCTTCAAATTTTCTTCTATAGAATATATGAAGTGATGTCTTGTTACGAGAGAAATAATCATTAAGGTAGGTAAGACTGGTCTTATTCAGATATTCATTTAAATCATCTGGATGAACATATCCCTTTTCTCCAAAAGCTTTAATCCAGGTTGATATTTTATCTGAAAATCCTTTTTCTTCACTTTGCTCTTCGACTTCCATATTTATAATCTGATAAGTATCGTCAGTTATATTGATTTTAAGAATCTTGGTATAGAGCGCACATAAAGCAGTATGCGCATCTCTTTGTCCTCTTCTGTCAATTCCTTTCTTTTGGTAGTATGAGTTTTTCTCTTCATACATTCTCTTATCTGCCAGAATTGCAATATCATGGACACTCTTATCTAAAGCCTCATCTCTTGTAACGAAACCATATGATAAAGACAGACTCTCTACTAAATCACCAGACCAATTCTCAGTCGTTGTATCAAGAGCTATAAGTGCATCATTCAAATGTTCTTTACCAATATTCGCTAATACGATAAACTCGTCTCCACCAGTTCTATAAACCTTACCATAAGTACCAATCGATCTGATAAGACATGAATAAGAGCCACAAATCAACTCATCACCAGCATTATGGCCAATCGAATCATTTACTACCTTCAGTTCATTTATATCTATAGAGAAATAAATGAAATCATCCTTCATTCCATTTTTCTCAATATCAGCAATGGCTTCTTCGTACGCTCTTCGATTATAGGCACCTGTAAGTTCATCTGTGTTAGATTTATAAATCAAACTTTCCTCTTTACGCTTGATTTTATCAATGCTATTTGTTGTAAATACAACTTTAGTGGCTCTTCCCTCGTCATCTCTCTCGACTATTATAAACATTGCTCTAAACCAGCCAAGATTGTATCCCTCAAATTCAGCAGATATCATTTTCCTGCCCTTTAGTCTTTCAGCAACAGTAGATAAATCCGTAAATTCCAAAGCGGCATTAAGATACTCAGGTCTTGTAGAAGAATTTATAGCCTTTCGCATCATAATATCCGCGCCAGCAGTATCTTTTACGATTTTATTAACTTCACCCAATGCCTTATATCCAGTGACACAATTATTTACGAGATCAATCTCATGCATGCTATAATAAATATCTGAAACCGACTTGAGAAGCTTATACTGCTCAATTATTTCCTTCTGGCTTGCAGTCTTAATCTTCTCTTCTATAGCTCGCTCTCTTTCTCTCGACAGCTTATACAATTCATTTGCAGATTGTCCACGTCTATTTATTTCATCTATGAACTCTTTTGATTCATCAGGATAATCCTCATACTTTAATAAAACAAAAGCTTCGTCGACTTCCTTTTCCTCTTCAATATTCAAATGTTGTATATCTACTGTATAAACATCATTTATTGACAATTAATGCCACCCCCGTTTGTTTTCGCACTTATGAAGTTACTTCTTCGCCTTCCCCTATTTATTACCAAATTACTCTACTGACACAAGTTCAATTGCAAAATTAAGTTCTTTGCCTGCCATCTCATGGTTAGTATCAAAAGTTATCGTTTCTGCATCCTTTTGAACTACAATAGCCATTAAGCTTTGTCCCCAGGCAGTTCTCAATCCGATTTTTTGTCCAACCTCAAGATTCTCTGAACCTGGCATTGCTTCGATTTGTACACTAAAAATAGCATCAGGATCTGATTCTCCATAAGCTTCTTCTGGCATAAGATGAATATTTACCTTCTCGCCAACTTCCATATTAGCTACAGCCATATCAAATCCACGAATCATCATTCCTGCACCACATACGAATTCGATTGGTTCTCCTCTGTCATATGATGAATCAAACTGTGTTCCATCATTAAAAGTTCCTATGTAGTGTGTTCTGCATGTCTTACCAACATTCTTTCCTTCTATAGTTGGAGCATGACATCCACCACAAGAACTGCCGCATGAGCCTCCACAACCGCCCTCATCATGGTGTCCGCATGAATGCTCTCCATCATGATGATGACAATTAACGCCTGAATTTACAAGGTTACCATTAAGGAAATCTTCTACTGCCTTATCAGCATCACCCTCAGCACCAGCACAGATTTCAATATTCTCACCACTAAGTGCGTTCTGAGCTCCTCCTCCAATGCCACCACAAATCAATACATCAACTTTTCTGTTAGCAAGAACACCAGCAAGCGCTTCATGACCGGCACCATTAGCACTTACTACTTCGCTGGATACAACCTTGCCCTCTTCAACTTCATATATTTTAAAATTCTCTGTTCTTCCAAAATGCTGGAAAATTTCTCCATTATCATAAGTTACTGCAATTCTCATATATTTCTCCTTTGATATATTTTCATATCATTTAATTCTTAATTATCAGATTTACGTTTTCCAATCGTCAACCAGAAAACATAAGCAACTAAAAGAACACTTATTACCATCCAGATAATCAATGTTACAAGACCTTTGTTTTCAAAGAATCCATAATATCCTTTGAAATAAATTACAAGAATTATAAGTGGCAATACATATTTCATATATAATCTAATCCACTTAGGGAATGGCATTCCTTTGCCCTGATCAACTTCGTTTACGAAATTTTCAAATCCCCAGCCATTCTTCTTTGTACAGAACAATACAAATAATAAGCTTCCAAGAGGAAGAATGTTATAGGATACAAGGAAATCCTCAAGATCCATAATATTTGTATTAGCTCCAAGTGGTTTGACAAAACTTAAAATATTGTAGCCAAATACTGCTGGAAGAGAAAGAATCGCTATTCCAAACATATTGATAATACAAGCTTTCTTTCTGCTCCATCCAAACATATCCATGCTTATAGAAATAATATTTTCATATACAGCAATAACTGTTGAAAGCGCTGCAAATGACATAAATACAAAGAACATTAATCCCCAGATTCTTCCGCCTGGCATATGATTAAATACATTCGGAAGTGTGATAAATAAAAGTGGTGGTCCACTATCAGGACTTACTCCATAAGCAAAGCATGATGGAATAATTATTATACCAGCTGTTAATGCGATAAATGTATCAAGTACTACTACATTAATCGCCTCTCCTGTAAGTCTTCTATCCTTTGACAAATAACTTCCAAATATAGCCATAGAACCGATACCTACACTAAGTGTAAAGAAAGCATGTGTCATTGCATCGAAAACCACGTTTCCTATTCCTCTTTCAACGAGCTTGTTGAAATCTGGTACAAGATAAAACTCCAGGCCTTTAGCACTTCCTTTAAGGAAAATTGAATGAACTGCCATAGCTAACATCAAAATAATAAGAAGTATCATCATGATTTTGGTAATTCTTTCAACACCATTTTGAAGGCCTAAAGAACATACTCCAATACTTATAATAACAACAATAAGTGTAAAAAGTGTCATCACTAATGGACTTGCAAGCATGTTATCAAATTCGCCAGCAATTTCATCTACTGACAGGCTTCCAAATACTCCGAAGGCACTTTTAACTGCATAGAAAATCATCCATCCAGCAACCATTGTATAAAACATCATAAGCAGATAATTGCCCGCAAAGGCAAACCATTTATAATGCTTCCATCTTTTACCGCCCTGTGACAATTTTTCAAAAGCGGCTCCCATACTTAATCCGCTTCCTCGACCAATTGCAAATTCACAAATCAGAATTGGAAGTCCAAGAATTAAAAGGCAAACAAGGTAAATCAATATAAATGCAGCACCACCATTTTGTCCGCATATATATGGGAATTTCCAAACATTACCCAATCCTACTGCGCAACCAGCTGAGGCTAAAATAAAGCCTAATCTCGATGCAAATTTTTCTCTTTCGTTAGTGTTCCCCATAAAACTCCTTTAATAAATTTAAGTCAAAAATCTAATATTGTCCGTAAGACAGCATTAAAAGGTTATTATACCATATCTTGCCCCATTTTTTAATCCTAAAAAATACAATATCAAATACAAATAATACTTTATCCAATGTTTTTATTACTTTTTCATTCATAAATGATTACCTCTAGCATCCTTCTATTTCTTTTCTTGCACTTTTTATGCATTCTATCATCCTGTCGTCTGAAGCGCCTCTTCCAACAATCTTTATATGCGTAACTCCTATTTGGGATAGATTCGACACATGACGAATTATACTATTTTCTTTATAAAAACAGTAATCATCCGAATTATGTAAACCATATTCATTTTTAGAGTTTAAATCAGTACAATATGGCATTTTGCACATTGGAATCAGTTCGTCGCAGTGAATGGAATTGCAATACCCACCAGTAAAATGACAATTCTCATTCATATAGAATACTTCATGCTCCATATCTGGATTCTTCTCAATCATCGACTTAATGTCCTTAAGCCGTGCTCCTCTGTGATAAATAATACGATTCACACCAAGTTCTCTAAGCATTGATATCAGATATGAATTCATCTCTCCGATTTCACCACTGGCATGAATTTTGATTCTGCTATTTTTTATTTTGCTATCGGCTTCAAAATATGACTGAAGCGCAAGTAACAATCCTATATCCGCGACAATAAATCTTTCAAACCCATATCCTTTACACTCTTCAACAATATTTATAATCTCCGGATAAAGCTTCGGGTTATAATTAAGTGCATTTATTGCTATCGTAACTGGAATTTTATATTTATCTACCTTCTTAGCCAGAATCTCCATCTCACTTTGTGAGCCTACATTAACATTTACAAAAGATACTTCTCGTCTGTTAAGCGGCATTGCTAACTCATAATTCTTTTGCCAGTTATATGGTACATATCCGATAAATAATTCATCTGCGCCAGCTTCAACATAAGCTTCATAATCTTCAATTGTCCCAAGACCTGCAACAATCTTCATCTTCCCTACAATCTGATAACCAGTCTTTTAAGACCTTTATCCTTTAACTTACTTAAATAATCTAAATCATTTATTTCTTTTTGACTTAATGCAAATATCGAATTACCAATCCCCATTAGTCCTGTATTCTTTGGATATAAAATATAATTATTATTACACAAATGAGGACATTTACTCAAATCCCCTCTTGTCCCTCTGTCTCCATATTCCCAAAGATTATACATAACACAATCAGAACTATTAGTCTGATATCTTGGAAGATGAAGTATTGAGCTTAAATCCCCTAAATGTAAATCATCCCCACAAGCTTCGTATGACACTGCAGATATTCCTAAATTCTTAATCATATAGTCTGTATAGTTTTTATCATTCCAACAGTTATCAAGATTTGAATTAGTAATATCTCTGGCATTAGCTAAAAATGAAATTCTTGAATCCTTTTTTCTTTTATTCAAAAGAATTCCTGCTGTGAGTATAAATTGATCTTTATTTAATATTCCTTTATTTTGTAAATCTTTAACTAATACCGCTACCCCTATATCATTAATTACAAGTTCTATTCTTTCTTTAATATCTAACTTAGCCAAAGTAACCAATATATTATGTAAACCATTCATTAAACTCTCATTTTGAGGACCTAAGGCTATTACAGGCTTTAATCCGTCTAAAATAGATTTATTTATAATCTTTACAAGCTTATCATTGTCTGGGAATAAATATGGACAAAACTGATTTCCAATATAAATATGAGTGATTTTACATTTTGATATCTCGAATTTCTCTAAGCAGTTTTCCTTCCAATAAAATTCAATAAACTCTTCTTTTCTCATATTCAGATATTCATTATAGAGATTATCATTATCTAAACAAATCGCTATCTCGAATTCGTTTAGTTTACATAATTCAACACAATTTTTATCAATCGGTTGACATAAATCACCGGAAACGTTACATTTTGGTTTACATAAACTATTTTTCCATTCATAAACATCACTATAAAACTCATCTGACAACTTAAGTCCTGACATTATTTCCATGGCCTCAATATCATCATTCTCAAGTTTAGTATAAATAATCTTCATGTAATCTTTTGTTATATTTTGAAAATCATTTATAAATCGCTCATCCTCTGGAACAAATATATAATCTTCTTCTCTCTCTTCTATATATCCTGAGGTTTCGTATTCAGTATATTCCTTTGTTTTTACATTCAAAAAACTGACTACATATTTAGCCAGTCTTTTTAAATCCTGTCTTCTGCTTTCTGCAACACGGAAACTAAAACCTTTATTGACAGGTTCCAGAGCCCTTACATCAAGCGTATCATCAGGCCATATTATTTTAAACATAAATATTGGGTAAGGTATCAAATCAATTTCTCCATATATACGCAGTCAAATGTTACCCCATGAATTCTTCTATTATAATCAGCCGTATATCCAAGTTTCTCATAAAAACCTATTACTTCTTCACGACTTTCAAGAACAAGCTTTTTATAACCCGCTTCCTTGATCCATTCTTCCGCTTCTTGCATAACTTTTAAACCAAGTTTATATCCTCTGTATTCAGGTAATACAACCAGTCTTCCAATCATTACACTTGAATTATCAAGCTCATACCATCTGCAAGTCGCTATTGGATACTCATCATCAAGTAATACTATGTATTTGGTATCTGCATTGTCATGTTCATCAAATTCATCTCTTAAGGATATATGATGTTGTCTTCCCATCCCCTGAATTCTTACAGAATAAGCTCCGGTCTGTTGCCATAATTCAGTTGCTCTTAAAATTTTAATGTTCATTTATTAATACCTGCTAAACTATATTTACTACCATTCCAATTACTGCCGATATCGCAATTAGCGCAATAGGTGAAATTAATTTCTTACCATCTTTTTTTATTCCAAAGAATAGTCCTGCCAGAATAACAGATATAATAACAGCTTTAATATCAACTGCTGTTGTGAATCCTGTGAAAATATTTTTCACTATCATACATGATCCTGTTGCAAGAATTATACCTATTACACAAGGCATTATTCCACTAATAAGCGCCTTAACATATTTATTGTTAATAAATTTAGACATTATTGCGGTCACAATCAGAATAATAATAAATGCAGGAAGCACTACTGCAAAAGTTGCTAACATGCCACCTATAATTCCTGCCTGCGAAGTTCCAATATATGTTGCGAGATTAACCATTATAGGACCTGGCGTACTCTCACTAACCGCAATCATATATGTAAGCATCTCATCATCCAGCCAACCATAGGATAATACCACATCCCTTATAAGAGGTATTGCTGCATAGGCTCCACCAAAAGAAAACAGGCCTACCTTCAAAAAGCCAATGAAAAGTTCTAAATAAATCATTTCTTTTCACCTGCCTTTCTGCTTTCTATCAAAAAGACCACCATACTCACTGCACCAGCAATTAACATCATGCTTATAGATGAGAAATTCCATGCAAGAACAGTTATGAATATCATAAGAAGAGTGGAACATATGAAAACAATTAGCATAAATTTTTGCTTTTTCATTTTCTTTAACATCTTAAGACCAGCATCAAATATAAGAATTCCGACTGCTATCTTAATTCCCTTAAATGCATTAGCTATCCATGTTATCTCAAGAAAATGATTTAAAAACATTGCTATAAGATAAATTACAACAAAAGAAGGAATAATAACGCCAAAAGTTGCCGCTAAAGCACCTGCAAAGCCCTTCTTTTTAAATCCAACAAATGTTGCGCAATTAACTGCAACTGGACCAGGTGTAGATTCGGCAACAATGGTTATATTCATCATTTCTTCATGCGTAATCCATTTCTTCTTTTCCACACAAATATTTTCGATTATGGAAATCATTGCATATCCACCACCAAAGGTAAATAAACCGATTTTCGCAAAAGTTAAAAATAACTCTAATATGTCTTTCATTTATATTTCTTCTTCCCAGAACAACTCATCCAAAGTCTTACCGAGCACTTTACATATATCTCTGCAAAGGTTAATAGTAGGGTTATAGTCTCCTTTTTCTATTGCATTTATAGTCTGTCTTGATACTCCTACTTTATCGGCTAAGTCCTGTTGAGATAAATCAAGAGCAGCTCTTGCTGATTTAAGTTTTAAATTTTTCATTTAAACGCCTCTCTTAATCTTCTCTCCTGTCAATAATCGATTTAACCAGAATAATAATAAATAAAACTAAAAATACTACTGAACTAACAATATTGCATAAGAAGAATGAAAACTTTCCATTTTCTATAATCATACCACTAACAAATGATATAATCATTAATACAATATTGGCTATTTCTATAAATCCAAAACTAATCAACAATCCTCTTTTATTAGTACTTAATGAAAAATATCCATCATTCCATATAGCATAAGAAGCATATACACAAATGGATATTATTATTCCACTAATTATAAGTCCACTAATACTGAATTTCTGAAGTAAATCTGCTTCTGCGAAAATTCCAAGCATCGAAAAATATACTATTGCTACTGCGAATGCATATTTGAAAGCTTTTCCTCTAACAAGAGTCTGTCTCTCATCATACTTCTCTTTATATTCACCCTTATTTTTAGTAATGGCAAGGATAATTACCGCAATTCCTAATCCTATAAAGAATCCAATTATCGCTCCTGCTCTCTTAAAATTACCTCCTGCAGCTGAAAAATTCACATCAACTTCATACTGAGTAGTCCACTCACCCTCTTTACCAAAATCTGTAAATCCATCAAAAGAACCATCTTCTTCAATAATTATTTTAGACGCAGACTCTTTATCTATTATTTCAATAGCTTCTTTAAATTCATCACCACTTATATAATAATTACTTTCAACTATATAATTAGCTGCTTCATCCACCTTAAATTCTAATTCTGAATTAACTGAATCACCACTAATCCAAGCCACTACATCACCGTTTTCTTTGGTAATAGTCATAAGTGGAAGTGCACCAGGCATTGTAATATTGTCCCATTTAACGGACATTTTACATATACCTTCTCCTGGAAGATCAATTATTGCATTAGTTTTTGATACATTTAATTCTCCATTTTCAATTGAGTAATTATCTGTATAATACCAGGTTCCTGTAGATTTTAATATTTTACCTTTATTAGTGTTAACATACACAAGAGTAAATGCTATCGCTACAAGAATCATTACGATTCCAATAATAATATTAACTATCTTTCTTTTCATATTCTAACTCCTTATTTTATAAAGAAATTTACAATTCCTGGGAGATATGATTGTAAAAATAAGCCTGCACAAATCACAAAGAAAACAATCATTCCTGGGTTAGTGATTACTGCTTTAATAGACTGACCTTTAGTTAATGCGCCCTCTTCTTCATTTACCTTAAATTTCTTAAGATTTATAAAGAAAAGCACAATTCCTGCAAGAGCACAAAGACCAAGAAATCCCATCCATGCAATATACATTAACATTGGAGGTAAAATAATAGCCACTGCATCAACACTACCAGCAGACAAGGCATTCATATTTTCCTCTGTATATACTGCGAGAAATCTTGTTGTAAAGAACATGGTAAATACTGATGTTGTAAAGTTTATTATCATATGATATCCAATTGTATAAAGAATATTTCCTGTCTTTAAATAAACATATGCAAAGAAAAATCCAAGAAATGATGCAAAGAAGCACTGAGCAAAGTTACCATGAAACATACCAAACATAAGGCCTGATGCTACTATTGCAACTACCTTGCCATATTTAGCAAGGTGATCAACTAATACTTTTCTAAATATAAGTTCCTCAAATATTGGAGCTAAAATAGCAACTGTGAGAATTCTAATTAATGGATTTGAATCCATCATAAGTGTAACAATAGTTGTATCATTCATTTGACCACCAAAAGGAACTGTAAACAATGCATTTAAAACTGCTCCAATAATACTACCCACTCCACAGAAGCCTGCACAAATAAATATACCTGAAACATATTTCCAAAAACCTAATTTTGTTTTTTCAATATGAACCTTCTCAAGCTTCTTATGTAAAAGAAAAACAAATGGAAATCCAATAACATCCATTGAAATAATAATCAATAAGAATGATAAAAATGAATTCTGTCTATCTGTTAAGTTTGTAGCGAATAAATGAATAGCTGTTGATAATCCCATCTGTATAGCTACTACTAATATCGCAAATATTGAATATCTAAAACCTATACCACTTATACCTTTTTTTCTTAATTTATTATCTTCCATTTTCGTATCCTCTCGTAAATAAATAACTAATTAATCAGGCGTCCCCGATTTGATAAGCTTATATTAAATCTTATATTACTTTTTGTCAACTATATTTTACATTTTGTTTTATTTCGTTTACATTAACTTTTATGCTATAAAAAAAGGCTATAAAAAAAGCGACGACTTTCGTCATCGCTTAATCTTTATCTAAATACAATAATTATTTAGTCTTCTTTGCGTCAGCTTTCTTTGTTGCAACTTTCTTTTCTGTCTTAGCTTCTGTCTTCTTAGCTTCTGCCTTCTTTTCTGTCTTAGGCTCAGCCTTCTTTGGAGCTGCTTTCTTAGTAGCTGCCTTCTTAACTACTTTCTTACCAAGGTTCTTAAGAAGTAATCCCTTACCAAGATTTCCTTCAGCCTTAATCTTACCTGTAAGATATGCAGCTTCGATACCAAGCTTACCACTTGCGATCATGATTAATGTTTCAGCATCAGCTGTAACAATAACATCGCGATCATAATATTCATATGGCTCAACTGAAATGTTGCCATCCTTAATCTCTAAATAAAATGCACCTGCTGCCTCACCAGTTACGTTGAACTGAATTGCTAAATGCTCATTGATTCTGCTTGCGTCTGCGTTTGTAAATTCTTTCTTTGCAGCTGCCACTAATTCTTCATATGTCATAATAAAATCCTCCATTTGTTTATATCAAACGAATTATATTATACGTAGATTTAATATTATTGCAAGCCCTTTCGTTAAGCAACTAAACGTGTAAGGAACAAGTATTGTAGATGCCACATACCTCTATGCCTCCACAGAACGCTTTCCATTCATCTGGTAATAGTAGCCTTTCTTAGCCATTAATTCATCGTGATTTCCTGCTTCCGAAATCACACCATTTTCTACTACAAGTATTAAATCTGCATGCTTAATTGTTGAGAGTCGATGTGCAATGGCAACAATAGTTCTTGTACCTGCGATTTCATCTATAGCCTTTTGAATCTGACTCTCAGTCTCCACATCAACTGAAGCAGTTGCCTCATCAAGAACAATTATTGGACTCTTTCTAAGTATTGCTCTTGCAATGGCTACTCTTTGTTTCTGACCACCTGACAATCTTAATCCACGTTCGCCTACCATAGTTTCATACTGTTCAGGCATCTTCATAATATCCTCATGGATATGAGCGGCTTTTGCAGCCTCAATTATTTCTTCCCTTGATGCCTTAGCATTTGCATATCCAATATTGTCTGCTATTGTGGCATTAAATAGAAATGTATCCTGAAGAACCGGCGCTATATTCTTTCTAAGACTCGAAAGAGTCGCATGCTTAATATCCTTATTATCAATCTTAACCACACCTGATGTTGGATCGTAAAATCTTGATAAAAGTTGAGTAATAGTAGTCTTTCCTACACCTGTTGGTCCTACTAAAGCTACCATCATTCCTGGCTTGCATTCAAAGGAAATATCCTTTAATACAGGCATATCCTCTTCATACTGAAATACTACATTTTCAAAAGAAATTGCTCCCTCAACATTTTCTAAATCCTTAGCATCTTCCTCATCTGTAATCTGTGATGGAGTATTAAGAATAAGTGATACCCTCTCTCCTCCAGCAAGTGCCTGCTGAAGATTTTCCAACAACTGAGCAAGTCCTGTTACAGGTGCATAGAACAATGATAAATAAAGAACGAAGGAAACTATATCTTCAACTGATAAATTGAATTTAACAGCCATTACACCACCAAAGAATATAACTAAAACCGTTCCAAGTCCTGATATGAATTCTACTGTTGGATGAAAAATCGCACTTGCACGTAAAGCCTTGAGCATAGCAACTACCTGTCTGTCATTGGCTGTACGCATTTTCTTTGCTTCTTCTTCCTGCTGACCAAAAGCCTGGATTTCATGAATACCAGACAAATCATCCTGAAGTAAAGCATTCAGCTCACCCATAATCTTTTGTGAGGCTCTAAAATATGGTCTTATAACCTTCGCAAAAATAATACCTGATACAAGTATTAATGGAATTGGACAGCATGTAAGCAAAGCAAGTTTCCAATTTATAAGAAGAAGGATTACTAAAACTCCAATAAAAGTAAGGACATTTGTAATCATTTCCGGAATTATATGAGCATATAGCAATTCAAATTCTCTAGTATCATTTACAACACGACTCATCAGATCACCAGTCTGCTTATCGTGAAAGAATCCAAGATCCATTGACTGCATCTTCTCATAAAGACTTTGTCTTAAATCGCCTACCAGTTCCCAGGCAGCCTTATGAGCCAAATAATTATTAAGGAATCTGAACAAAACTCTTCCCAAATATAAGCAAAGAAGAACCGCTGCCAGAATCATAATATTTTTAGCATCTTCTCCTGTTACACCATCACTGATAATACCAGTTGCTGAAGATAGGACTTTGGGCGCTGCAAGGTTAACTCCTGTAAGAAGAAGTGTTGCCATTATTGCGCCAAAATAAAAACCTTTATATCGAGCTGCTTCCTTAGTAAGTTTTAAAATAGTTTTCATCTTTATTTTCCTTTTAGTATTTATTTCTAGTAATTTTAATCAAACATATATTCAAGCGATGAAATCTTATCTTCTCTTGTTAGTATCTCTTTACCATCATATGTTAAATAAACTTTGGTAGGAGTAGCCAGATTCTCCTTAATATATCTTTTCATCGAACCGTTTTGAGGAGCTTTTAATAAATGTCCACCAAGCTCTTCTATAGCGATTCTTAACTGATATTTTCCCTTTTTTACAATGATTTCTTCTGGGCTAACCTTTACTCTTTTCCCACCAGTATATGTACAAATATAATACTCTTTTCCCTCATAGCTTACAAAACCAAGAAGACCTGTAAAATGAATAAATGCAATTGGAATTGTGGCTATAGCAAGTGTCACTCCATAATTCTTACCGACTGAGTTATACCAAATATACTTATCCGGGAAATTAACTCCCTTATCTCCTTCAATATAACCATAGGCTTCTTTGAAACTATGATTAACACCATTTATCTCTATATTACCTTCAAGCTTATGATACATAGAATAAATGTCATGGCTGCACTCCATTATTCCTGCAAGCATTTTAAATGGTCCCATCGCACTACGTTTAAGTGGATGAAAATCACTCATTTTGACACTACCCTTTAACGTGATATCATCGTTTGAAACATCAAATATCAATTCATTATCGGTAACCTTAATCTGACTTACATCTTCAATCTGATAGCTTCCATCAGGAGTGATAAACTGCTTAGCTAAACCATCATTTGATTCACTATCAATCAATGCAAAAGAATAACCATCGTCTGCAATGCATTTATAATATTTACCATAGAAAAATCTTTTCTTACTCACCTAAATCATCCATCTCCTTCTTAGGTGGATCATAACTCTCGATTTTTAGAATATCCTTATTTATAATTCTCTCGTATACAGGCATCATAATTCCAGCTACCGGTCCGACTAAGAATGCACAAATAATTGTACCAATTCCAAGCTTTCCGCCAAGTGCGAAACCAATACCTGCAAAACAGATATCAACTATAATTCTTACAATACTAAATTTCTTTTTTATCTTGTCACTTATAACCAAAGCTACCAAATCATTAGGACCAGTTCCTGCCTGTGATTTAATTACTATAGACATGCCATTAGCAAGAATAATACATCCCATTACATTATACATTACTCTCATAGCTAAGGATATTTCATGGTCAAACATAGGTGCATAAAGCTTATTAAATAAATCAATAAATGGTCCACCAAAAACCATGCAAAGAATAGTTCCAATCTTAATATAACTTCTGTCCACTATCAAAAGAATTATAATAATCAATATGCTTATGACAATATGCACTCTTCCATGAGTTATAAAATCAAAAGGAAGAAATCTGGTTATTGTTCTAAATAATCCTTGTATAAAAACATTAAAAGGGTCTGATCCTAAATTTGCTGAAATAAAAAGTGATACTCCTGCGTGAGCAATTGCTAAACCCACCATGAGTATTATTACCTTTTTAATCGTAAGCACAACCTTATTTTCTTTCATTTCTATTCTCTCATTCTTATAGTATTAATAACTATTCATTTAATTTAAGGCTACTCTTCAACCGAGATTAGAGCATCCTCCATCTCGACTTCCTTAACAACATCTTTTTCAAATCTTACCTTCAATACTGCCTGAGGCCAGTTGACTGAAACAAGTGCATTTTTATCTTTATTCTTAGCTTCTTCAGTAATAACCTCAATTAATTCCTTTAAAACTTCTTTTGTTAAATAGCCACCTCTCCAGTGAAACAGCATAGGCTTATTCTTCTTAACTGCCTGAGCAGCCCTTTTTCTAACCTCTTCAACTGTAGTCCAGGAAACCTTTTTCTCCTTATAATAAAAATTATCAGAATCCGTACACTCTACTGCCTTCCAAACTAAAGGCTCATGGTCTCTGAATATCTGCTTATCTGACAGATTGAAATAATCATATCTCACCATTTCATCCTTGGTAATATTATTATCAAAGGTCGCATCTAAATGATAAAATTTACCATTTATCTTAACAATATTCCAGGCATGTCTATATTTAATTCCATTATCAGGATTGGCCTCTGCGATAACCACAATGCACCAGATATTAAGTGCATCACAAAGTGCCTTAACAGACTTGGCAATCCCTTCACAAACTGCAACACCGTTTCCAAGGGCACCAATTATTTCATGAGAGTATTCTTTTTTCAGTTTATCATACTTTACATTCTGTACAAGATAATCATGAATAAAGACTTCCTTACCCTTCTCATCCAAATCCTTTGCCTGCCTGGCTAATTTCTCAATACGAGACTTCATTGCCTGCCTGTGTTCTCTTATCTTATCTGCCTTAAATAAATACTCTGGTATCATTTCCACAAATGAGGATTCCTCATAGTATTTATAGGAAAATCTAACTGAATAAAAAATCTCTGGGCAATCCATTCTTATCATGAAATAGATATCAGATAATTCTTTTCGATCAAGCATAGGTACCATAAAAGAATCCTTAATATCTAGCAGACCTTCTTTTATTGCATAATAGGCTTTTTGCTGTTTCTTATTTAGTTGTTCATAATAATAAAATGTGTTCATGTATATCTTTTGAAAATTTAGTGTTAGACAGGTGAATCTTATCAAATAATTCCCTGTTCTTTTCATCCATAAATTCTTCTAATTTAATCTCTTTATCATTTACAAGAATTGCATTATTTGTCTCATTTAAATGTGTCAGGTACAAATCACATTTAATATTCTTAGATAAATCTTTTAAGTCTTCTTTTATATTGTCCCTTAATTCGTACTTATCTTCAAATGATGCAAATCTAATACTTCCCTGCCACTTATTAGTAATATTTGTTTGATCGTCAATCTCATATCTATTTGCAATAGATGAATCCTCATTGGCTAATCTGCCAGCACCATGCTTAGTAATATAAGTTCTTGAAACATAACAAGCTTTATCAAGCTTCATTCCATAATCGTTTAATATCCTAACTGGATTAATAATACCTGTGCGTGATGCAGTCACATTAGGCCAGTTTGCCTCATATTCTGAATCAAGAAGCAAACCCTGTCCATTCTCAAAAACTATATTCTCATAAGCTTCAAATAATGCTTTAGTATCCTCTTCTTTTACTATCTCTATAAGCTTAATATTTGATACTAATTCACAGGCAAAATTATATAATACATTTCTATCATTTAAGAGTTTATAATAATCACTATTTATATCTACTGTTTCTTCCGCTAATCTCTTAATAGTATAATTCTGTCTAATTGTAATCAAAGCCTCTGTAAGTTCATCTTCACTTAACTTCTCTATATCTCCTAAGCTTAATGAAAAACCAGCTTTTAAACGCAAATCTGCTTCATTTATACCCATACCACAGCTTCCGTGTCTCTCATTGCCTCTGGAAGTCTCTAAAAGCATATTTATAAGTACATCATCAATAGTTGTAATATTACAAATTTCCGAAGCTTTAACTACTGGGACAAATCCTGCAACTTTTCTAAAATCATCCATTTCATCCCTTAATTTATAAAGGTCCGGATAATATGTTTTGGCCCAGAAGGTATCAGCTTTTCTAAACGAACCAGAAGACAGTTCATGAAATACAAATCTTTTGTCTTCAATTTCAACTGTATGACCAGCCTGTGCTCCACCATTATGCTTAACAACTAAAGTACTATTCGATTTTGATGATAAAAAATCTGTAATCAGGCCTTTTCCTTCATCACCATAATTACAGCCGATTACGGCATATATCATCCATTTGCCTCCAAAATATATTCTTATTCAAGATCATTCATAACGTAATTTACGCGAGCATCATTTCTTTTCGTCGAGATAAATAAACAGAGCCACATTTAATTAAAAGAAATAAATATGGCTCTTTATATCTAATAAATATAAATATTTAATCAGTCAGATTTTATAGATGAATAAGCTTACCCTTAGCAATAGTAAGTTTATCGATTGCATTCTTAATTATAGGTCTTATTGTAGCATCCCACTGCTCCAAAACTGTATTCTTATCAGTTCCCTTTGTAAGCTGAATAACTGAAATAATAATTTCTGGAAGATATTTAATATCCTGCTTATTTACATAGATTACTCTGCCTGGAATAAAGCTCTTGATATTATCATAAGCAAAGTTATCAATCATAATATGGAAAAGCTCATACTTCTGACTTGCGTTCTTAGCTAATTCCTTTGCTGTTAAATCCCTCTTAACATCTGTTCCAAATGTTCTCTTAATGCCTTCCTTTGTAAGCTTTGTATGATTACTTGCATCACCTATAGTAAAACAAAAGCCCTTTTTATGTCTCTTATTGAAGCTATCAGTATCTGTACATTTATCAGCAAAATACCATAATAAATCATAATCTTCAGGACCATCTCCACCGCCCTGTTCAAGATATAATTCCATTAACTGCTCAGCAATTCGTATATCTGTCTCAAACTGTGTTACCTGAAGTGGATATACATCTGCAGTAGCATCACCAATTGCTGCAAATAACAACTGTGGATCTGTAATATAATCAGTTGAATAAAGCTTCATCATAAGCTCATTTAAAGACTCTTTGATAATCTGTGTTGAAAGATATCCCATAGAACCTGTAACATCAACACCAATCATAATAGGAGTTGACTCTGGATGCTCTTCTGAATCTCTAGCCTCTCTCTTATCAAAATACTTAGGAAGATATTTATCCTTTGCCTTTTCGCTCTTAAAAATCTCATTAGTTGTAGCTGTATCAAGCTTTCTGCTTGTTTTTAATTTTGTCCAGTCGCTTGCTCTGTAACTACCATATCCCATAATAATTCTCCTTTAAAACTTCACAAATTTATGTCCGCCAAAGCCTTTTTCAATAACAGTGTCCCATAAAGAGAAATCACTGTAGGCCTCTGTAGCAGGAGCACCCTTAACGAAATTAATAAATTCCTTTGGTGCTTCACCCTTTAATTCACCCATTACCTGATTTGCAACTTTTCTAATATCGTACAAATCTTTCTTGTCCATAATATTGAATTTCTTTCTAGCCTTCCACCAGCCACCAAGAAGGAATGCCTGATGAGTTCTCGTATTAATAAAAACTGTATTCATAGACATACCACCATGAACGAGCTGACTATATTCAAATACACAGGCCATATTTTCAAGTCTTGAAACAATCCAGGCAACATGAACCGGAGCAATGCTTCCAAAAGCAAATAATGGATATGCATTCTCTTCCTTGGATACTGCTAAAAGATATCTTCCATCTTCAAGCTCTGCTTCCATCTTAATAGATGGGAAACAACTGCTTAATCCTTTCATATCTGCTGAAGGATACTGAAGTAATTCGATTCCTTCTTTAAATTTGCTAACCTTATCAATGTCTTTTTTCTCAAAAACAAAAACGACACTGCTTTGAGTAATATAAGTCTTAACATTATCCTCTTCATAGAAGAATTGATAATCTATTGCAAATGTCTGATCATCAACACTATTAAAATAAATTGAATCGCAATAATTTAAGAATCTTGAATCCGCTTTAGTTGCATTTTCATCAGCAGAAGCACGTAAATACTGAAGCATATTCATTCTGTACTCACGATATTCTTTTAATTCATCATCTGAAAAATGAGCTGTTGACTGACAGTAAGGACAGTAAAGATTACCCTTAGTATCAACAGACATTTCAGCCCCACAATTAGAACATTTAATACTAATCATTTGCTTCCTCTTTTCATCCACTATTAGTGGCTTTTACCATCAAAATTCAGTAAGTATTATATCATATTTTACTACTATTTTGAATACCGTAAAGAATCGCTACTAGTGCAAATTATCTGATAATTTCTGCTTTTACAATAATAGTTTCATCTCTATCAACAGTAAACAATTCTGAACTCTCATTTACTGTTTTAGAAATACTAAGAATATTACCTTCATAAGATTGATTGTAGTATACAACTTCAAGTTCTTTAATTGGTTTACATAACAATTCGTCAACAGTATAAGTATCCATGATAAATCTTACATATTCCTTGTTGTTAGTATGCTTCATGAAATCAATATTTGAGAATTTGATTTTCACTTCATCAACCTTCTCATACTCAACCTTTGTATATCTGGCAAAAGAAAAATCAATCCATGGCTCATGAGCTTCTATCGAATCATCCACTCCAACCTCATTAGTTCTTCGAATCTTTAACTCCTTAACATCAATAGCGCATAATTCTACACGTGCGTAACTGCATAATTCTTTATTCTCATTCTCAATTGCAACATCAATATTAATGCCTGCTCGTGATTTTCTGGAAATAAATGAAGTGAGTGTATATGGAGCATCCCATTTGATATCTTTCAAAAGCTTTACTCTTGTTTTAGTATACACCCAGACTGCGCCATATTTCCTTTCCAAAGAAATGCCGTCTAATTCCATGTTTCCAAGAAGTTCTGTTACTGCTTCTTCAACCAACATTACTGCCCCGATTGCTGACAGATTTCCTGAAACATCTATATATATTGATCCTAACTTATTGTTTTTTATTAATTGCATGTCTACCCCTGTTTATATCCATTTAATAAGATAAAACCCTCTTCACTTATTCAGCAAAGAGGGTCATATTTAAAAATTTAATATACTAATTAATTAGTTCTTCTCAAGAGCAAGTGTTCTTGTTGTAAGATCACAAACTTCTGCTGGACCATAGTACTGGATAGCACCTGGGAATGTAAATGCTGTTTCTACAGCCCATGTATCTCTGTGTGCTGCGAAGTACTGGAATGGCTTGCCATCAAGCTCTACAAGAGCCTTTCTGATAACTGGCTTATCTTCACCATTTCTTCTTTCCATGTTCATCATCTTTGTGATAGGCATACCACCTGCAACCCATTCTTCAGCTGGCTTAGAAATGTTAGAAACCTTTGAAAGGTATCCTGTGTAACCATACTGAATAAGCATGAATGCGTTGTAACCAAGTGAGTAGCAGTAGTCAGCATCGAAGTTAGATGGGAATGCACATCTTCCTTCGTAACCGAAGAAGTGATGCTGAGCACCGAATTTACCCTTGAATGTTCCAGCTGCTTTTCTCTTAGCAAGCTCTGTCTTAACCATTTCTGAGAAGAGCTTTTCTGACTCGATGAGTGAAACCTGTACGTTACCATGTGGGTCTCTCTCAAGGAAGAGCTGCTGCTGTACGAACTGAGGAAGAATATCAAATACTGCGAATGACTCTGCTGTAAGACCAGCCTTGATGTAATCATACTTAGCGTTCCAATCTGGAAGTGCATTGAATTCTTCTGTCTTGCTACCTGCAAGAAGTTCATTGATTTCTGCAATAAGCTTTGAGAACTCAGGTACGAATTCTACGATACCTTCTGGGATAATAGCAACACCGAAGTTGTTACCATTGTTACCACGCTTCTCAACTGCGTCAGCGATGTAATTTGTAATTTCAGCAAGTGACATCTTCTTAGCAGCTACTTCTTCACCGATAAGGCAGATGTTTGGCTGTGTCTCAAGAGCACATTCAAGTGCAACGTGAGAAGCTGAACGACCCATAACCTTAATGAAATGCCAATACTTCTTAGCTGAGTTAGCATCTCTTTCGATGTTACCGATTAACTCTGAGTATGTCTTTGTTGCTGTATCAAAACCGAATGATGCTTCGATATCTTCGTTCTTTAAGTCACCGTCGATTGTCTTAGGACATCCGATAACCTGAACACCTGTATTGTTTGCTGCCATGTACTCTGCAAGTGTTGCAGCATTTGTATTAGAGTCATCACCACCGATGATAACAACTGCTGTAAGTCCGTTCTTCTTTGCATTCTCAGCAACGATAGCGAACTGCTCTTTTGTTTCAAGTTTTGTTCTGCCTGAACCAATAATATCGAAACCACCTGTGTTTCTGTAAGCATCGATAAATGCATCATCAAATACAACATAGTCATCTTTAAGAAGTCCGTCTGGGCCACCCTTGAATCCTAAAAGAACGTTGTCCTTGTTTGTAGCCTTAAGTGCATCGTAAAGACCGCTTACTACGTTGTGTCCACCAGGAGCCTGACCACCTGAAAGAATAACACCTACTACCTGCTTCTTAGGTGCAGATGTGTTCTGTCCTTTTTCAAATGTAACTTCTGGCTTACCATATGTGTTAGGGAAAAGAGCTGCGATCTTATCCTGATCTGCTACTGAAGATGTAGCTGCGCCTTCTTTAACACAGATTTCAGCGATACCATTTCTGAGCATGCCAGGTAACTTTGGGCTATACTCATATCTTGCTTTCTGAAGTGGTGAAAGATTCATAATATATCTCCTTTATTTAAAAATTTTCATACCTATATATTTTTACATCATTTTGTGAAAATGTAAATAGAAAACAAAGTACTTGTTATAAATTTACATTTCATTTTTCATGTATTCATTTACCGCGAAGGCTAATTGATTCATAGCTTTTTCTACAATGCTTCTTGGGCAGGCTACATTTATACGTTGCCACAATCTTCCAGAATGCCCGAACATAAGGCCTGAATCAAGCCATAGCTTTGCTTTCTTTTCAATAAGATTCTCAATCTCACGATAATTATCACTTATCTTACTGAAATCAAGCCATACAAGGTAAGTTCCTTGTGGAACCATCATTTCCACGCCAGGAATATTGTCATCAATATAATTTTTAACGAAATCAATATTTCCTTTTATGTACTCTTTTGCTTCTTTTAACCATTCATCGCCTTTAGTATAGGCAGCTTTTGTAGCAACAACTCCAAAAATAGATGGTTCAGAATAACCAGAAGCGTCAAAGGCCTTCTTATATTTATCTCGTAATTCTTTATTGTGAATAATAGTATTGGAAAGTTGTAATCCCGCAAGATTAAAAGATTTGCTGGCTGAAGTTCCAGCTACCGAAAAGTTTGCAAATTCTTCTGATATGCTGGCAAATGGTGTATAATCATGACCTTCATAGGTCAAATCGCAGTGAATCTCATCTGCAAATACCAAAACATTATGATTCTTACAAATATTACCTACCGCAATCAGCTCATCCTTTGTCCAAACTCTTCCTCCTGGATTGTGGGGATTACAAAGAATATACATTTTAACGTTGTTCTCAACAATTTTTTTCTCAAAATCGTCAAGATTCATTTCATATTGACCTTCTTTATATAGAAGCTCTGAATTAACTACTTTTCTATTATTATGAGCACTCATTTTTCTAAAAAGATAATAAACAGGCTCCTGAATAATAATAGCATCTCCTGGCTTGGTAAATGCTTCTATTGCTATAGTAAGTGCATATACAACTCCTGGAGCAGTAAGTATGGCTTCTTTATCAATTGACCAGTTATGATTTCTTTTAAACCAATCTATAACAGCTTCGTAGTAATCATCAAGTGGCTCTGTATAACCAAAAACACCCTGTGATGCTCTTTCTTTAATAGCATCAATAATAAAATCAGGAGTTTCAAAATCCATATCAGCAACCCAGAGTGGAATAAGTCCTTCCTTACCCATTTTGACATCCCAGTCAAATTTAATCGCTCCTGTATTTTTTCTGTTTACCTCTTTGTCAAAATCAAATATAGCCATAGTATAAATTATTCATCGAATGTAAATGTCTTAAGGAATTTCTGTGCTCTTTCAGTCTGCGGATGATCAAAGAACTCCTTAACCTTATCTGTTTCTTCGACAATTTCTCCCTGATCAAGAAATACAATTCTGTCAGCAATTGCTCTTGCAAATGCCATTTCATGAGTAACAATAAGCATTGTTGAACCTGATTTTGCTAACTCAATCATTGTCTCTAAAACTTCATGAACCATTTCTGGATCAAGTGCAGCAGTTACTTCATCAAATAAAAGAACTTCTGGATGCATGCAAAGTGCTCTTACAATAGCTACTCGCTGTTTTTGTCCACCAGATAACTGTCTTGGATAGAAATTCTTCTTCTCTGAGAGGCCAACCTTTTCAAGTAATTCTAAAGCTTCCTTGGTAACCTCTGCCTTATTTCTTTTTTGCACCTTCATTGGAGCAAGAATTATATTATCAAGCACTGTCTTATGTGGGAAAAGCTCATATGACTGAAATACCATTCCCACCTTCTGTCTGATTTTAATAATATCCTTTTTCTTAGGTTCAACTAAAGAACCATCTACTGTGATGCTTCCGCCCTGAATCTCTTCAAGCCCATTTAAGCATCTTAAAAATGTACTTTTACCACAACCTGATGGGCCAATGATAACTACAACCTCACCTTTTTTAACTGTGAGATCCATATCTTTAATTACAACATTTTTATCAAATTCTTTGTGTAAATGTTCTACCTTTAAAAGTTCGCTCATTTATGCCCACCTCTTTTCAAGAATCTTCGCAAGTCTGCTTACTGGCCAACAAATTAAGAAATAAAGAATAAATACTACCAAAAATACGCCAAATGCCGCATTCGGTGAAGCCTTTCTGTTTGCTTCAATAATCTGTTGTGCTACCTTCAATACTTCAACAATACCAATCATCATAACCAAAGATGTTGTCTTAACCATTCTTGTAATAAGGTTAATTGATAAAGGTATTAATCTTCGTATTGTCTGTGGAACTATAATATGGAAATACACCTGAAAATTATTAAGTCCCAAGGCTTTAGCCGATTCATACTGAATGACTGGAATACTCTTAAGTGATCCTCTTACAAGATCGCCCATTTCAGCAGTTCCCCAGAAAATAAATACAATAATCGCAGAAACCTCTGCCGATAAATTCCAACCAAATACTCGTGTGGTTCCAAAGTAAACTATAAATAAAAGAACCATCTGAGGCATAATTCTTACGATTTCAAGATATACTCTAAGTATAGCCTTAATGATTTTATTTTCTGAGGTCATTAATACACCCACAATAAAACCAAGAACAATACTAAAAGCTACTGAAATCAAACTGATTGCTACAGATACCCATAATCCCTGGAGAAGTCGTAGCATATTGGTTCCTTTGAATAATACATCAATCCCCAAACTCTGCATAACGTACCCTCCTTTCTATAATTGAACCGATTATAGACACCGGAAGCAGCATAATCAAATAGAAAACAACAAGCATGAAAAGACATTCAATAGTCTTAGCATACATACCAATCAAATCTTTTGCTGTAAACATAAGGTCCATCAAACTGATAGTTGAGAACACTGATGTTTCTTTGAGAAGGAAAATTAAGTTTGCCAGAATACCAGGCACACTGATTGAAAGTGCCTGTGGCAGGATAATATGAACTAATACCTGTCCTTTTGTCATTCCAAGACTGAGCGCACTCTCTGTCTGAATCTTTGCTATAGATTCAAGTCCACTTCTAAATGTCTCAATCATATAAGCTCCACCCAGAAGTCCAAGTCCAAGAACACCACACATTTCAGCACTGATTTTTATTCCAATCTTTGGTAAAGCAAAGTAAATAAAAAATAATTGAACCAATAATGGTGTGTTTCTGAATATTTCAATATAGACTCCGAATATCTGCTTTAAAACAGGTATTTTAAAATGCAAGATGGCAGCGCCTGCAATACCAATCACAAGCGCTGCTAATATACCGAGCCATCCAATTTTTAATGTTAATAAAAGTGCTTCCTTATACAAAGGCAGATAATCAATAAGTACTTTTATATCCATGTTGTCTGTCCTCTATTTATTAATTATTTTACGATACCGCTTTCTACTACAAGTTCATCCTCGTAATCTGAGCCATATGTATCAAGTAATGTTGCTTCATAATCTGCATGGAAGAAATTATCTGCACCGATAGCAACGATTTCATCATTTAACCACTTAAGTAATGTTTCATTACCCTTTGTTACTGCTGGAGCAATTGTATCCTGATCACCAAGAGAAGGAATTCCTACTGTATATCCTTCGTTCTCAATTGCAAATGCGATAACTTCTGTATTATCGTTAGCCCAAGCAACACCATTTCTGTTTTCGAATGCTGTCTTAGCCTGTGCATAAGCATCATACTTCTGAAGCTTGATATTTGGATAATTCTTTGTAAGATATGTTTCAGCTGTTGTACCAGAAATAACGATTACTTCATCATCTGCACCAATCTCATCAAGACTTGTAATAACTGCATCTGAAGGTGATACAACACCAAGAGCTACGTTCATGTATGGTAAAGCAAAATCAACTTCTTCAGCTCTTTCAGGAGTTACTGTGAAGTTAGCTAAGATAATATCAACCTTACCTGTCTGAAGGTACTCAATTCTGTTAGCAGCTTCTGTTGATACATAATTGATTTCAACACCAAGGTCTTCACCAATCTTCTCTGCAAAATAAACATCATATCCTGCATACTTACCATTTTCATCTACATATCCGAATGGACTCTTATCTGAGAATACACCGATGTTAATCTTTCCGCTTGCCTTAATCTCATCAAGAGTTCTGTACTTAACACCACTTGTATTATCTGTTGATCCACCAGCTGAATCGCAACCTACTAAAAAGCTTCCTGCTAAAGCTACAGTTGCTACAGTTGCTAATAATTTCTTTAACCAATTGTTTTTCATAATCTTTATCCTCACTTTTCATTAATTAGTTTTTCATAAATTGCATTTGAGAGAGCTCTGTGTCCCTCTTCGTTCATATGTTCCTGATCTGCTTCTGAAGGATTCGCATAATCAGATGCTGCCAGGAATGAACATCCGTATTTATTCGCTATGTCTTTGTAGACATCTTTAAGCTTATGTGATTTTTCTACTGCTTCTTCGTTGAATTCTGGATCAAAGCCGTCTTCCCAGACTCTGTCACCTAAGAATATAGGAGAAACCAGCAAAATCTTAATATTTGAATTAAAATCCTTAACCTGTTGAATCAGGATTTCAATTCCTCTACCTATAATATAGGGCGATGCTTTGTATATCGTTTTACAATCATTGGTTCCAAGCATCAATACAAGTGTATCAATTGGATAATGGCTTTCTATCAGAGGAAGAAGAAAATCTGTACCCTTTCTTCCAACTCTAATGCTGTCCTCGAAGACTGTGGTTCTTCCAACCAAACCCTCTTCAATCACCTGTACGTCATCCTTTGAAAATCTGTCAGCCAAAATTCCTGACCATCTTACTTCCTTAGGAAACCTTGTTCCATCAAATGGAGAATAACCATATGTATTTGAGTCGCCAAAGCACAACACTCTTTTCATTTAACCACCTTCTTTGTTGTAAATCAACATTTTTATTTAAAAGGCTTTCTTCTTTTTCAATAAAAAAGCCCGGATTAGCAATCCAGGCAAATGACTTTTCATCAAAAAGATTATCGAGTGCATGACAACAAATCTACGCACTCTGTCAGTTCACTTGCCCTAAATTTCGCATTCGACATAAGCAACAACACATGCTATCTTTATTAAGATATAAACAACTCATAGATTTTTTCATGTTCAATAATCTCCTTTCCTTTCGATGTTTCAAACTATATCCTACTTTTCCTACTATGTCAATAGGAATTGTTAAATTTTTTATATTTTTTATTTTCTCAAATTTAAACTTATTGTCTCTATATAAATTCTTAACATAAAAATAGGCGCCTCTTATATAAAGAAGCGCCTTTGCAATAAATATTAGTTAAATTATTTACCTGTTGGAATGTATGGTCTAACAGCATCAGCAAGTGATGAAACTGGCATTGTCTGTAACCAAATGTGACCAGGACCTGTTACCTTTGTGTTGAAGAAGCCTTCACCACCGATAAGCTTGTTTCCAAGGCCTTTAACTGATTCAATATCCATTGATACTGTTGCATCCATAGCAGCAAGAGCACCTGTATCAAGAATCATGCTCTCTCCAGCAGCAAGATCATATTCAACGATTGAACCATCGATCTCAAGGAATACAATACCTTCGCCTGTAAACTTCTGCATAATGAAACCTTCACCACCAAAGAAGCCTGCACCAAGCTTTTTCTGGAATGTTGTTTCATAGTTTACTGTTGGAGCAGAAGCAAGAAATGCCTTCTTCTGTGCAACAATAGTCTTGTTAGGACCAATTTCTACTGCAAGGATATTTCCAGGAACACCTGATGAGAAAGCGATCATACCTTCTCCACCCTTAGCTGTATAGTTGTTCTCGAAAAGTGACTCGCCTGTAAGAGCCTTTCCAAACATTTTACCAAGTCCGCCGCTTGATGTTTTCATCTCCATATTTGATGTCATCCAGCACATTGCACCTGCCTGGCATTTTACTGTTTCTTCAGCTTCAAGCTTAACTTCTACAACTGGAAATTCTCCACCTTTTAATTCGTACTTCATTTGAATTCCTTCCTCCTACGTAATTTTATTCTTAATTTATGCTTTCGCACCTGATTATTTTACCATAAATGCAATAGTCATTTCTATTATTTTTTGTATTTTTTATATTTTTTTATTCAGCTCAATTTTCAAGTTTTAATCTGTCTATATTATATGACACACAAATATAAAAAGACTTATTCTTAGTCCCTTTTTGCATTCCTGTGTTTTATAATGCAGACTGTTGACATTATGGTTTATATATTTGCATACATGTCTAATGGTCTTAAAATCTAAATATACTTTCAAAATGGACCATAAATAAGTGAAATATATAGTACGAAATGGTCTATAATTGTAACTCCCGTAAGAAATGGACCATAAATAACCAAAATATATAGTGCGAAATGGTCCAAAATTGTAACTCCCGTAAGAAATGGACCATAAATAACCAAAATATATAGTGCGAAATGGTCCAAAATTGTAACTTCCATTGGAAATGGACCATAAATAACCAAAATATATAGTGCGAAATGGTCTATAATTGTAACTCCCGTAAGAAATGGACCATAGGAACACTTTTGTAAATAGGGAGTATTCTTATTATTTCTACTATCAGATGTACACCCAATATTTTTCCCCTTATCTGCACACAAATAATTCTTTACATAATCCATAAATTCAACGCACTTAATACCCACACAAAAAGAAAAAGACCACCAATCCATCGATTTGGTGATCTTTTGATTTAATGTTGATATCTTACTAATCAATAAGTACTAAATAATTAGTGATGTCGAACAAACAGCTATATATTAAAACATCAAGCTTATAATTCCAAACAAATAGCTATATATAAATACATCAAGCTTAAAATTTCGAACAAATTCCAAAATTCATTAATATCTCAAAATTTCATTAAAGCCTTATGAATTTGAATTACATTGTAAGATTCTCTGTAAGTTCATTAAACATTACTGTAATCTTATCTGAAGCTACCTTCATATCAGCAGCAAGGTTCTTAACTTCGTTTGCTACTACAACGAATCCTCTTCCTGCTTCGCCAGCTCTAGCTGCCTCAATTGAAGCATTGAGAGCTAACATCTTCTGTCTGTTTGAAAGACCAGCAATATTCTCATTGATCTTAACTACATTCTGTGATGTATTAGCAATTCTCTTCTTAAGGTCTTCACGAAGCTTCTTGTTATAATCTGTCTCATAGCTTGAATCAACAAACATATTTACCATATCAGATAAAAGCTTAACAGATGCTTCAATCTCTTCTTTGCTTCTTACACATACTCTGGATGCTGCATCAGAATATTTATCTTCATCTATACCAAACTCTCTTGCTTTTCTTGAAAGCTTATCTTTATCTGGCTGTCCAGGGAATGCCTGACCACCAACTAAAGTTCCAAGAACTTTGCCATCTGAAAGAGTAATAGGTACCTTAAATTCATATAATCCAAGATCACATGTATAAGCTCCCTTGCCTTCTCTTTGGCATCTGTCACATATTTCTCTTCCCTTATGTGTTCCCTGTGTATAATTACAAAAATCTGTATTCTGATAATTCTCTGTAAGATGAGTTCCTGCTTCGTCCAAAACTGTCACTACCATACCAGTAGCCTTAGACCAATTATTTACAAGATCCTCTAATTTTTCCATATCGCAAAAGTCAGCTATCTTCATAATGAAACCCCCATTTATGTTTTTATGGACAAATTGTATTTATCCCTTTAATTTTAATACGAAAAGTGCATTTTTTCAAACATTCTTTGCCTAAAATACTAACAGAATTTGATTGTCCATTTTATCTATTTTTACCCTATTTATCTGATAATTTCATCTACAGTTGATACCGTACTGAAAGTACCCTTGTTTTTCTGAATAATCTCTCTCATATGCTGTAGTTCAAAATAAGTAACATAGCAGATCAAAGTCTTATTTTCACCCGCAATGGCTCCCTCAGAATCAATAATTGTACAGGTCTTATTCAGTTCTTTCTTGATACATTCAATAAGCTGGTCTGGGTTCTTGGTTATAATTGTAACCTGCTTTATCGCCTCGAAATGATCAGTGAAATGGTCAATTATAGCTGTCGCTATTACATATACTAACAAACTAAGCATAGCAGAGTCCCTGTCAATCAGCAAAAATGCAGTTATGTAAACCAGCGCATTGAAGGCTACCAATATATAAGTAAGACTATAGTTTCTTCCTGTCTTATCACTTAATTTTCTTACTATAATGTTGGCCAATATTTCAGAACCATCAATACATCCGCCATATCTAAGAATCAAAGCGAGACCTGCACCTAATATAGCACCACCAAAAGCAACTGCTAAGAAATGCTCTGTATTGAGGGTAAAAGGTATTTTTTCAAAGCATTCAAGTCCTATAGTATAAAAAATCGCACCTATTAAAGCCTTGAAAAAGAATCTTTTTCCCATAAATAGAAATGCTGCCAACAAAAAAGGCGTCATTACACATACCACACATAGCGACAGGTTAAAACCCGTTAACTTATTAATAATGATAGCAATACCTGCTGTGCCATAATCTATTGCATCATTCGGAAGCAAAATACAGGCAACTGAAAAGCTTGCCATTAAAGCGCCTAATATTATAAATAAATACGAAAGTACACCATTTACTTTTTTACTCATTTTAACTCCATCTTAACTAAACTCATTGACTACTGATTTAGTAGGGAATATACTTGTTGCGAATAATCACAACATATTTATTATATAATTCCGTGAAACATTCGACAAGGAGCGTGATTCAAATGAACAAAGATTTAACTGTTGGGAATCCACAAAAGGTTCTTTGGAGATTTTGCCTGCCTTTATTTGGCAGTGTTATTTTTCAACAATTGTATAATCTGGCTGACTCCTGGGTTGCAGGCAATTTCATCAATCAAAATGCCCTTGCAGCTGTAGGAAATAGTTATGAAATCACACTAATTTTCATTGCCTTTGCTTTCGGTTGTAATATCGGATGTTCTGTTATTACTTCCCGTTTCTTCGGTGCTAAAAATTATGGTAAAATGAAGACTGCCATTTCCACATCACTTATTACAAGTGGCGCAATCTGTGGAGTACTTATGCTTCTTGGCCTTATCTTTGGTGGTTTTCTACTTAATGCTATCCACACTCCTGCTAATCTCATGGCAGATTCCAAGCTTTATCTTGACATTTATATTTATGGACTTCCATTCGTATTCTTTTACAATATTACGACTGGCATTTTCTCTGCTCTCGGAGATTCCAAGACTCCATTTATATTCCTTATAATATCTTCCACTTCTAATATTTTAGTGGATATTCTTTTTGTTAAATACACACCTATGCAGGTTGACGGAGTTGCATGGGCAACTTTCCTTTGCCAGGGATTAAGCTGTATTGCTTCAATGATTGTTTTATTTATTCGCTTATATAAAATGCATCTTAAGGAATCCTTTATTGTTTTTTCCTTAGAAATGCTTAAATCATTTTTGACCATTGCAGTTCCAAGTATTTTGCAGCAAAGCTTCATCTCTCTTGGTAACATTATTATCCAGGGTGTAATTAATAATTTCGGTAGTGATGTTATCGCAGGTTATGCAGCAGGTGTTAAATTAAATAACCTTGTTATTACCTCATATACCACTCTTGGTAATGGTATCTCTAATTTCGCCTCCCAGAATCTCGGTGCAGGCAAAAACGAGAGAATCAAGGATGGCTTTAAAGCTGGAATCAAAATGGTATGGCTTCTTACCTTACCATTTTTCATTATTTATATGCTATTAACTAAATATATGGTTGCCTTCTTTATTGACGAACCTACAGTAGAAGCAATTGCTGCCGGTTCTATCTACCTAAGAATCCTTGCACCATTTTATTTTGTAGTATCTGTTAAACTCATATCCGACGGAGTTCTTCGTGGCGGCGGACTTATGAAGCAATTCATGGTAGGTACATTTACAGACCTTATTTTACGTGTAGTATTAGCTATTCTATTCGCTAAAACTATCCTTGGTTCTACAGGCATTTGGTGTGCTTGGCCAATTGGATGGTGCATTGCTACTGTAATTTCTGTTTTCTTTTATAAAACTTCACTTGGTCGCAACTCTAAAACCCCATAATTTTATTCTCTTTGACCTTGTCTTTATCTTGCGTAACTATACTTTATTTCCCACAATGTAAGGGTATGTGAATCGGTAATATTTCCGATTTTCTACGCAAAAAAGATTATAAGAGAGGTTACTCAAATATATTATCTATAAATAAATTAAAAACGCTTAGGTATGATATCTGCCTAAGCGTTTTTCTAATCTTTAAAATGTATCATCCAAACTATAATTAAATTATTAAACATATCGTGCCTGTGTCTGTATTAATAAGCCATTAAAGCGAAGCTTAACTAACTATAAATTTATTGAAAAATGCTATTTCATCATCATTAGCTACCTTAGCTTCCTCAGTTCTTATATTACAATGGAAAACATGATAAAGAGGCATCTCATCGCTTCCATACTGTCTTGATACATATTGAATCTTCTTTTCATCGAAAACCTTTGTCAAATATGGAACTTGCTTATTAAGAAAATCCTCATTTGCTGTCATAATAAAGGTTGGTGGAAACTTATCATTAAGATTAAATACAAGTGACATTTGATCCAATTCAGGTATATTTCCGCCATATTCAAATATATCTTTAACAAAACAATGTTCACTTCCAACAAACATATCGTAGATTCCAAAATTAAGTCCAAGGGCTTTAATCTTCACATTGTCTGTAAGTTTAAACTTGAATTTGCCTGCATATTCTTCATTCACTAACATAGCGGCATATAAGCCCATGTTAGTGGCACCTGCTGAATCTCCTACTGCAAAAATATTGTTAATATCAATATTATATTTATCCGCATTTTTCATTAGCCAATCAAAAACCAGATTGGTGTCTTCTAAAGCTGCTGGAAATTTAAACTTAGGAGCCAGTCTATAACTAAAATTAATAACTACAAATCCTCTTTCTGCAAGATTCATACAATAATATTGATATGTCTTCTTGCTTCCATACACCCAGCCGCCTCCATGATTACTGATAATAACTGGCAATTTACCTTCTGCCTTCTTAGGCCTATATACGTCCAATACCTGCCACTTTTTATCCTCACCATATCTAATATTATCAAATCTTTCTATACTTTCCGGAGTTTTGAGACCTAAATCCCTAATAGTATCAGAAAGCTGGCAATGAAAAACAAACCTTTTTGAATAAAATGACATACTTCCCCCCACTTATGAATTGCATTAATGCTCTCATAAGAATTCCAATTACGTGATAGATTTATATTATTTTAGTTTATATTATTTTTATATCATATTTCTAATATTTATGTTATATACTTAATGCGGTTTTTTTTATTTAGTTTTAATTGTATTTATAAACCATTGTTCACGCTTTAAAGCATTATTTTAAAGAAAGAACAAAATCTTATGGCAGACTAATTACGAATTGATCCAAATGAAATTCTATGATACAAATATCACCAGGCTGATTAATTAGATCCGCCTGGTGAAATCTTTTTTACCATTATTAATTATTATTTAGAATATCAATCTGCATTATATAATTTCTATCTTTATGATTATGGCCTTTGGAAATATTGTATTTTACTTTAACATACTGTCCATCTTTATAAATAATACCATTTCCATTAGATTTAGGTGAATACCATTTCGCACCTATTTCACTAGCATATACTCTAAAAAACACATCATCTACATAAAATTCTTCATCCATTGTGCGACCTTCATTGTCTGCTAACATCTTAAACCCACTAATATAGCCTTCAACTTCTTTATACTCTCCGTGATTATATTTATATAATGTATTT
Organism: Lachnospiraceae bacterium; assembly: GCA_024403275.1. Lineage (GTDB taxonomy): Bacteria > Bacillota > Clostridia > Lachnospirales > Lachnospiraceae > UBA3766. The sequence goes on along the minus strand of JAKSSD010000015.1, from coordinate 9,519 downwards.
TTGTATGTATTTAGCTCTCTTAAACCTGTAAATAATATCACTAATAGCAAAACAAAAGAAAACAATGAACAAAATCCCATTATAATAGAATTAGCTATCTTCTTTTGCTTTTTTGACAAATTTTTTTTTTTTCCTTCGCCATAATAGGTACCAATGCCCATGGTAAAATCATTGCCAAAAGATAAATGATATATATCCAATTGAATGAAGATGACGCTATAAAAACTGTTTGCATAAATTCACCCCTAATAAATAGAATCAACTAAAATCCCTGTTTTTTCTAATTCTTTTCTTGTTCTTCCCATAGCATGTTTATTACCATAGGCAATAACTACTTTTTTACCATTATTTAGATATACATTATAGCCTCCTGTATATCTATAAGTCCTATTACCTGCTACTGCACTTATCAGATTTCCTCCACCACCTGGAACACTTGCCCAGTATCCTCTATAATCACAATAAATTTTTGTAATCATTTTTCTAGGAACTACTACTGGAATAAATGTAAATGTATTCTCATCGGCCCATACTATTCCAAAAATATAATTTTCTGAAATTGAAAGATATGTACTCTGATAAAGCATTCCCTTTTGTACATCAGCTCCTATATCACATAAATAATCGCTGTCTGTATACTCTTTGCCTTCAATGATATCTCCATATAACTTAAGTTCCTTGGCATTATGAAGAACCGCATTTATATGATTTACCTTTTTCCACTGGTAGAAAATAAGATATAAAATAATAAAGTCAATAGCCACCACAAGCATAATAATTCCAATAATTACTACTAGGGCTTTAAGCCTTTCCATATAGGGAAATCTTGTTTCAAAAATAACAAATATGATTGACGACGCTAAAGAAAAAATAAAAGGTCCACTTATTCCCAAAACCAATCCGTTAGCAATTACAAAGTTATGCATTTTATATATAGCATAATTAACTTTTTCTCTAGCTAACTGATCCACATAGTGTTTAGCATCATCATTCTCATAATTTCTTCTACTTTCAGTTTTTAATATTGCTAGAAAAACTCCTATCCATCCTAATAAGAGTCCTATTAGGAACCATATTCCAGCTTTATATCCCTTTTTCTTTACTAGATAATAAGCAAGATATGCTATTGCACATCTTGCCACTAATGCTAATACAACACCAAATACTATTTCAAACCACACAATAATCTCCCGGCTTTTCCGTGGGGACGTCCCCTCTATTTGTAATCTATGTTTTTATATTTCACCAAATATGAAATACTTGATAACGCCAAACACCTCTCTCAACACATTGTTAGGAAGAAATGTCCAGACCGAATATGCTGCAATTCCGCTAGCATTTTCAAGTCCTTGTTTCTTGGCTACCTTCAATGCTCTATACATATGAAAATTATTAGTTACTATTCCTACACTAGCGCCATCTTCTATGAATCTTCTGCTATAAATAATATTCTCCTTAGTGCTGGTAGATTTGTCTTCAATAATAATTCTACTCTCATCTATACCCTTATTCTTAAGATATTCACTCATTCCATATCCTTCTGAAAAGGGTTCATCTGGTCCCTGACCGCCAGAAACTATACATATAGTATTAGGATTATCATTTAGATATTCAACTGCCTTATCAAGCCTGTATTGTAATACTACACTCGGTCTTGTCTTATGAACCTGTGCACCAAGCACTATAATAACATCCAGATTATCCTTGCCTGTCTGAGTGAATCCACTTAATACTAGTCCCATAACAAAGAGCAATACAAGAACACCCAAACTTCCAGTTATTAATCCAATAATGCGTACAGGTTTAGGAATCTTTTTGAAAACATCAAACTTTACCAAGAAAGCAAGACCAGTTAATGCTATGGCAATCATAATCCAAATCACAAAAAAGAAGGTTCCTGTACCACCAAACATTACCATAATTCCATATAAGAAACTAAGCATAGACATTATTAACAATAAAACAAATAATAACTTCTTCATTCTATAATTTTTCGACGGAAATCACATTACCATCGAAATCCTTCCATTCAAAATGCCCATCATCTATAATCATATATCCATGATGACTATCTTCCTTTGGCAAAGAAGCAGAGCCTGGATTCATTACCTTAATTCCATTAACATCAACACATTTAGGAATATGTGTATGTCCATGAAGTAATATATCCCCTGTCTTAAGAGGAGGCATATTATTCTCATTATAGATATGCCCATGTGTCGCATATATAAGCTGCTCTCCCATTGGAATCACACAATAATCCGCCATAATAGGAAACTTAAGAACCATCTGATCCACTTCTGCATCACAGTTTCCTCTTACACACATGAGATTTTCTTTAGCTTCATTTAGAAGCTCTATTACTGCCTTAGGATCATAACCTGTTGGCAGATTATTTCTTGGTCCATGATATAAAAGATCGCCAAGAAGCAAGAGTCGATCCGCCTTCTCTTCCTTGAAGCATTCAAGCACTTTTTCACAATAATATGCAGACCCATGAAGGTCTGAAGCAACCATAATTCTCATATTTCCTCCTTGCAGTGGGGACGTTCCTTTTGCCACGCTGAACACCCTTTGATAAGTCTGTCTTTTTTCATAAGCTATTTCTCGTTCTTTTATCTCGTATTATTATAATCAATTTATCTGTCAAATAAAATAATAAGCTGATTTTAATTTTCATGATTTCAAAGCATAAAAATACGGGGGTGATTTTTTGACCATTCTTTCAAAATGGACCAAGATCGTCATCCCCCGTTTAATGTTTATTTAAAACGTGTATACTGGTTTACATAAATCTTTCTTGTCGGCAAGTGGTCCAGGAATTACCTTTGCTCCACGATGCTCATCGAAATAGTCTTTATCAAATATTATTTCAGTTCCATCAGCACTTTCAAATCTCTGCTGTGGCTCAAATGCGTTACCAAGAATATCTGAATTGACCATTCTGTTCTCAAATTCTCCGATAACATCATAGATATTAGTATCAAGATAAAGACTTCCATCTTTCTCTACAAGTTCAACCTTGATGTCTGCTGCATCATTTACAAATGCATTTACTTCCTTGCAACAAGCCTTTGCACCATTAAGATATGCATTACCTTCTGTCCATACTGGAAGATATCCAAAATGAACTGGTTCAAGCTCAGCCATATTAGCAGGCTTAGTAAAATCAAACTGATCAAGCCATTCCTTCTCATTAGGGAATCCGTCAAATACACCTGTTCCTGCTACACGGTTCTCTATTTCAATAAAATCTCTGTTATCATTTGGAATCTCAACATCTGCTGAATCCCATTTCTGTACGAATATATTATTATAGAATCTGTCATCACCATGAAGAATAGTCATAAATCCCATAACTTCTGTTCTATGTGGCATATGATATGGAGTGTATCTCCATGTTGTACCTGCTCCTACGCAGGATATTGAGCCACAAATCAAGTTGTGAACCATAGCAACTGACTGAGTTGCAAGTCTCATACTTACTTCTGAAAGAAGAATGTTATTATCAACAAGTGTTGGGCCGTGACTTACTTCTACGAATAAATCCTGACTCATCATACCGCCTTTAAGACGTTCAGAAAATGCAGGCTTCTGATTGTCATGAAGTAAATTCTGAGTGATTCTTGTACCCTGAGCTTCCCAGTCACACCAGATACCCATTGTGCAATGATGAATGTAATTTCTTCTCATTACTACATCAATGGCTGCATGCATTTTGATACCAGCGATTTCAGCTCCTCCAAGTTCCATCATGTTATTAATATGATGAATATGATTATCTTCAATCAAGCTGAATACGCCACCCATACGTCCGATAATTCCACCCTGCTCACAGTGATGAATATTATTTCTTCTGATTATGTGACCACCAATATTTTCCTTAAGCCAGCCATGATACTGACCACGGCAAACAGCATCTCTTTCCATCTGAGTTGGGCTCTTGAAATATTTATATGTGAAATAATGGTCATTCTCCGGATCTAAATATTTACCAAGTGAAATACCTGCACATTTACTATTAGAAATCTCGCAGTCCTCAATAATCCAGCCCTTGCTCCAATGAGGTCCAATCATTCCCTCCTGAAAAGCGGCAGGTGGTGCCCAGTTAGTCGCTGCTTTATTAATGTTAAATCCAGTCACTGTAATATAGTTAACACCTGTCTTTGTTGGGAAGAAACATCTTCTTCTCACATTAATTTCAACATTCTCTTCATTTGGATTCTTGCCATTAAAATTAGCATAAATAATTGTTTCGTCTGTTTCCTCATCCTGAGTTGTATACCATTTATATTTTGATTCTTCTGGAACCCAGCTGCAAGGATATATCTCTGCTTTAATCACATCCTCAAGTGACGAAGCTTCGTAAAGTGCCTTATCATTTACATATACGCATCCAATATGCTTGTCTGCCTTTGCAAAATACCAGTCACCATATACAAAAATTGTATATGGATTATATCCGTTAAATAAGCTGTTAGGCACTCTACATACCCATACATCTTTTTGATACTGCTGCCAGTTTTTTATAACTTCACCACCAGTTATAACTGCACCCAAAGGATTTTCAGATCTATAAGTAATTCTGGCATCCTCTCTACCAGCATTTACAGGGTCTACATATTCTCTGTAAATACCATCAGCTACAACAATCTCGTCACCAGCTACTGCTATTTTGGCTGCATCATTAATTAATTTAAATGGTGCTTCCTTGCTTCCATTTCCAGCACGAAGTGCATTGGCATCAACGTAATAAATCATTTCAATAACCTCCGTATAGTTTACATAACTTTGCAATATTTTTTGTTCTTTACAAACAAATAAGCCTATATTAGTTATACATTTTTAAGCTTAATAAATAATAGGAGATTTAAGGTCTGAAAATTGTAAATTTATATCCCATATTTTTTCAAATCCACTTTACCATCAATTACCTCTATTCCGTCAGCCATTAAAAGCTTTGCTTGTGCTCCTTTTCCACCAAAAGCGAATTCACCTGCAAGTTCACCCTTTGAATTAACTACTCTATAACAAGGAATAGAATCTGGATCAGGATTCTTATGGAGAGCATTTCCAACCGCCCTGGCCATTTTCTTATCTCCTGCCATCTCTGCCACTTTGCCGTATGTCGCTACCTTTCCTTTTGGAATCTTCTTAACTGCCTCATAGATTCTTTTGCTTGGACTATCTGCTATCAGGTCATAACTTTCGGCTATCATTCTTTTGATTTCCTCATCAGGTATACTTCCATCAAGAACTATAGTATTCCAGTGTTCCTTATTCTGATGATAACCAGGTTTAACTGCCTCATATCTTCCACGCCAAAAATCTCTCCATTCTGGATCCGTCTTAACATTGAGATTGATAAATCCATCTTTTTCATAGGTCCATAGAAATGCTTTTTTATTCGCTTTATATCTTACGAGTTGCCAGTTCGGATCATGAAAAGGAGCTTCTTGATAACTTCCTTTAAAGGATAATCCATATTTTAATGCTTCTTCCCTGCTCTTCATTCTATTTCTCCCCATCAGGTATTTTTACTGTTAAAATCTCATTCTCCCCATTAACCTTATACTCAATATAAGCTTCTTTTGTATCGTAGTTAATATCTAATGAAACGAACTCATAACCATCCAAATCATGGTACTCATCCACATCTGGATTCTCTGAATTATTATCTGTCCATGGATATGAATATTCATAAGAGGTGATTATTTCTTCATTTCTTTCATTATATTCAGTCCTTACTAAGAAGCTTTCCGCATAATCTCCAACTTCCTTATAATGGCAATTGGTAACTGTAATATACTCATCCTTTGTATAATCTAAATCTCTTGAATATCCAGACTCACTCACTATATAAATACTATAATCCACATCATATGAGCTTTCCGGTGTCTTATCCACCATGAAATCATTAGGTAAATATTTCTTATCTGTATGTGTATTATTTTTAAACATCACAAAGAAATATGTTATCTGATTATCTCCTGTTAACAGGGCATATTCATAAGAAATTGGTGCATAATCAATAGCTATATATGCTGGGTAATTAAATCTGTTTTTCTTATCCTTTTGTAAATATTCCGTTCTGCCGCTATATGTTTTATGGGCATTCTCCAATCTGCCAATCTCTTTTGCGTATTCCTCATCAGAGTAAGTGCACTGTAAAAACGTCTCGACAGTAGGATCAAATAATGTATCACGATAATAGTGATAAAACTTCACGTCGCTGGCATTTGCCGATATCTCATCTGGAAATACGATAAGGCCTGACTGAACTCCCATCTCCTCATAAATCTTTGAATAATCATTAATATCCTTAGTAACCTTCGCAGGTGGGCCCGCTATAAATAAAACTAACAATACAAAAACAAGTGTAAATACTGTTAATCCGGCTAAAACTATACCAATAATTATTCCTGTAATAATTTTCTTACTTTTTATTTTTGCAACCTTTTTATTACTCGCCATAATAATCCTCTTTTTTACCCTTCAGGATATATGCTATAAGGCTTTCTCTCAGTTTCATAACTGTTTCCTGATCTACCATAAGATTTTGGAAGATAATCCTTATCAAACATAATCTCATTCCTATTTATACCCTGAAGATAAATATACATAACTGATCTATTCTCATCATCTAATAAAGCATACTCATAAGCATCTGCATAAAGCATTGTATAAACTGCTGGAAGTATAAATTCATCTTCAGTATACTTGCTATTTCTCATTGTCTTATCGTTATAAATGCTATTTAATCTATCCTTCTCTTCTTCATATGCATTAGCATCATATTGTACTTCTAGATAAATCTGATAATTCTGATAGATTCTCTCACCCTCACAATGATAATAATAATCAGTTATCTCACCATTTATTTCTACATTTTCCGGGAACAATAAAAGCTCAGAAAATCCCTTGAATTTTTGCTTTCCATAGTCTGCTGGTGAGTCCGCTGTAACATTTACATGACCAGTTATATTTATAATAGTTGGCACAAACATCAAAGAAATAATAGCTATTACAACAATTATTATTCCCAAAACAAATCCTATTAATTCGTACTTCCATTTTCTAAGAGCACGCTTTAACAATTTATCATTTGTTTTCTCTTTTTCACTTTCTAATAATCTAGTCTGTTCAAGTTCTTCTAAAGCCTTTCTGCATTTATCACATTCTGATAAATGCTTCTCTACATAATCAATGGATTTTTGACTAAGCAGATCATCTTTATATAATTGCAACAAATTCTGAACCAGACTGCAATCTTTATAATTACTCACTTTTATCTCCCTTTAAATAAAACCAATATACGCAATCGCTGCTATGTTAATAAGCAACAGAAGCAGAATATAAAAAAGTACCATCAAAATAAGAATATTTTTTCTTTTTAATTTTCTCTTCTTCATAGGTTTTTTCTCAAAGGAAAAATCTATCTTACCGGTCATTTGTCTATAAATTTCTTGGCACTCTTCACATTCCTTCAAATGACTTTCTACAATCTCTCCTGTATCATTACTTACCATTCCGTCGGCATAGAGTGGAAGTAAATCCATGATAATTTCACAATCAATATTATTCATTTCCAAGCTCCTTTCCGAGAATTTGTTTAGCACGATAAAATGTAACTCTCGCCCAGTTTTCTGACTGACCCATTACATCACCAATTTCCTTGAAACTTAGATCACCTGTAAGTCTTAACATCACTACATCTCTCATGGGTGATTTTAATGCCTGAATGGCTCTGTAAATATGTAGCTTACCTTCAGATTCCTCGATTGATTTCTCAATCTCTTCATCCATGGCAATTTCAACTGCTTCATCTAAAGTTACTTCTTTACGTCTCTTTTCTTTATCTATTGTCTGATAAAAAGCATATTTGGCAATCTGACATAACCAGGTAGACATTTTACTGTCTCCTCTGAACTCATTAATCTTGTTCGTGGCACGATAAAATGTTTCCTGAGTCAGTTCTTCTGCAAGATACTGATTGCCAGCAGTTAATGAGAACAGATATCCATATACTGTTCCAAAATACTTCTCATATGCTTCTTCAATATTCACCATGCCACCTCCTTTCTGTTAATAAGTCCTACTTATATATCATTTCGTTACAAAAATTTTAATATTATTTTTAATTTCTTCCCATTGCTCTTCTTTTGTAATAGTTGCCTCCCCATCTTTAGCCTGGAAACCATAATCTCCAAACTGGCTATGATTGCCACCATTTATAATAACCTTCATATAATCAGCTGGCAGGTTTGCGTCACATTTATCCGCAATGTTTTTATGCAATACTTTATCGTTTTCTCCCTGCATCGATAATACCTTAAGACCGCTATTCGTCAAATCATCAGTTGAATATGCGCCCTCCATTATAAGACCATCGATTTTACCCGCATTCTTGCTTGCATAACTTGAAGCTACGAAGCCACCAAAGGAATGGCCCGCTATATAAATCTCCTCATATTTATCTCCATAAATATCTATTATCTCATCAGCCCCATTGGAATTAAAATTAGCGAAATTATAAGGTGACTTAACTATAACCACATCCACGCCCTCTTGATTCAAACCAACAAGAGACGGAATATAAGCCATAGGCTCCACCTTGGCACCCTGGTAGAATATAATAAGCTTGTCACTATCGATACCCTTTAGATATATATAATCATTATTATCTTCAATCTGCGAATAATTATATGTTTCCTTGTATACATCAAGCGAATTACATGCATGATAATAATCAAGGAAATATAAGGAAGCTAATACTCCTATAAATATACTAAACTGTCCTATACCATTTACCAATTGCTCAATCCAGTTATTCTTAGCCTTACTACTATCTAGCGTTATTGCAAGCACCATCATGGCCACCATGGATGCTAGACCTATTCCAAAAAATATCACAAGTGGAAATCCAGTCACATATTTAAATACGTCTAATAAGTGAATTGTTCTTCTCGAAATAATTACACCAGCAATCATTAATACGAAACCTATTGGCATAGCTATTCTCATCTGGATAAATAATGGCCAAACATTTTTCTTTTTCTTAACCACTATTAATTTCCATAATACCTTAAGAATTCCAGACAAAGCCGAGATGATAGCCCCTATTATAAATACTGGATTCTTAAGCATCACTCCAACAAGTATTGCTGTTCCTGAGAAAAAAATCACAGGAAAACTATCTACTATAACCATAGACATTGTGAAGTTATCTGGCACTATATTTTTATTCATCTTCCAATTAAGCCTTTCAATTTTATTACTAATTATTTAATTTTAATCATTACCATAATCATTTTATCACACTTCAAACTTAATGACATTCTCTAGTATTTTATTCTATATTTCCACATAAAAACCCCTTAAGAAGACTTTTAATCATCTCCTCAAGGGGCAACATTTAATAAATTACTCTTCCCATCTTCACTGCAAACTTCTTAAGTTCCTCTGGGATATGAATCGTCTGAGGACATACCTTTTCACAACTGTGACAATTTATACAAC
>JAKSSD010000149.1 GCA_024403275.1 Lachnospiraceae bacterium | reverse complement strand
CTATATACAATGATTTTGTAGTGTGCTATGAAGGCGGCATGACGATGGTGGAAATAGCCAAGCGCAACAATATTAGCGAGCGTAGTATTTATAGATATAAAAAGTATTATGATGAAATAAAGGAAGGCAAAAATACAATATAATTAATGGGTAAAGAAGTTATAGAATTATGTACTCTAAATATAAATGTTTACAGATGTATTTCCGAAGGAATAAGCACGGACAGAGTTGTTCTTACTGATAAACAGATAATTCATATGGAGAATAGTCACCCTGAGGCATATAAAGATGTAATATCTGAACTTAAGAATACAATAGAAGAACCGGATTATATTATTTGTGATGGAAAACATAAAGATACCGGTCTTGTCGTTAGAAGAGTATTAAGTACTGTAGAGAAAGAGCATATCTTTATCGTATTAAGAATATGTACAGATACTTACAATGGTGAGTTTGCTAATTCGATAATATCTGGGTGGAAGATTAGCGAAAAACGTTTGCAAAGTTATTTGAGAAACAAGAAGATTCTTTACACAAAAGAACAAAATTGATATATTATACTTATCTAAAGAACACTTGAGGTGGTAAAATTCGTTGCAACCACACACCTTTTGGGTCAAAAGAGATGCTACAGAGGCGACGGTAGCCAGGTGTTTTTTGGATATATATTGATAAATTGACGAGCAGGAAAGGCACCCTGCGCTCCCTTGCGGAACCTGATATGATGGATACGCCGCCCATCCAATTTTATTAATACATTATTTGATGATTAAGCACAGTCTGATATAGACTGTGCTTTTTTATAAACTGGACCCACATTGAAGGGTTATCGTTATAAGGTTGTAGTGGACCCGTTTCCTGTTACGGATAAAGTGGTAGACGTACTTGGTGTTCGGTCAACCCATGTTGAAACCATAGCGTTATTATCCCGGGAAACAAGTCGACCTGCAAAGGATTATGTCAAGGTTGGTATTGATGCTGCGGAATACTATGCAATAAAGAACGCGTGTATATGATTCGTAGACAGCAAGTGATGTTAGATACTGATCTAGCGAATCTTTATGGATACGAAGTCAAACGATTAAATGAACAGGTCAAACGTAATAATAGGCGATTTCCAGAGGATTTTATGTTTCAGATGACTAGAGAAGAAGTTGAGCTCGTGAAGTCGCAATTTGCGACTTCACGAAATGGAACACTTTTTGAAGGGCAAGAAGGTGGTCGTAGAAAGTTGCCTTATGCATTTACAGAGCAAGGCATTTATATGTTAGCAACAGTGCTTAAAGGAGAATTGGCAGAGCAGCAAAGCATTTTTATTATGCGTGCATTTAAGGAAATGCGTCATTTTATAGCAAATAATGCTCTTATGTTTGAGAAGATTAATTCTATTGAATTAAGGCAACTGGAATATCAGAAAAATGCAGATGAAAAATTTGGAAGAATCTTTGAATAT
>JAKSSD010000148.1 GCA_024403275.1 Lachnospiraceae bacterium | reverse complement strand
TTATTTCCAACCCTGTAATTCTGCCAAACATAGTCCTTTACAACGTCCTTGATTTCTTCGCTTGAAATATAGGAAAAATCAAACTTAAAGTTCCTTCCATAGTGCTGTGAGTCCTTGTCATTGTCAACGATGTTCCATACATCACCATCTGGTCTACTTGCCATCAGAGCCACCTCCAATCAATGTACTCTGATTCCAATACCTTGAAAGACTGTCCTCAATGTACGGATTAGAGAGATGTGTGTACTTCTGAGTAGTAGATAAATGTTCATGTCCCATAATCATTCTTACAACACTTACATCCATTCCAGACTGCACAAGGTTAGAACAGAAGGTATGTCTTAAATCGTGGAAGTTAAAATCCACACCGATTTCTTCCTGTACCTTTTTAAGCTTGTCATAGGCTGCACGATAGGTAAGCTGTTTGCCAAGCTGTCTTTTCTGTTCTGATACAAAGATGTAACTATGTTCTGTATCAATAAGGTTTCTTTCTTCCATGATGAAATCATCAAGTTCCTTGATTAGTGACATAGGAACATACAAATCCCTGGTCTTTCCTTTAGACTTAATCTGCTGAAAGCATCCTACTAACTGTGACATATCCGGAAGTGGTACAGAGTCTATTTCAAGGTCTAAAACCTCTTGTATTCTTGCCCCTGTAAGATAGAGCATCTTGTATAAAAGGATGTCTCTACGCTTGTCTAAACGGTTTAAAAACAGTTCCATTTCATCATCAGTAACAAGATTTATCTTATAATCACTTTCCTTTACCTTGAAGATTGACTGCTTTGTTTTATTATCAGACTTTGCGTGTTCCAAGATGCCTTTAAAAGCATTAAAAGGTCTGTTTACATCATGCATTAGGATAGGATTATCTATTTCCTGCATATCTGCTTCAAACTGATAAAACATATGGATTGTACTCAATATACGATTGATTGTTTTATTAGTCCTTTTACTTTCCTTGTTAAGAGCTATGACATCATCATCTGATGCCCTTAGATAGTCTATAAACTCAGCAATCATCTTAGGAGTAACCTTGTCATACTCATAACCACTATCATTTAAGAACTCCCAATAGGTTCGTAAATCACTTCCACTTGCCTTTAAGGTATTGAGAGCTTTATCCTTTTGTCTTTGGAATTTCAGATAGTCGTATACTGGCTTTACAATTCTCATCTCATTATCCAGTAGAACAACTGTCTCCCTTCCTTCACGTTCTATAACATGTAGTTCCATGTATTAAATACCTCCAATACATTTATGATATGTCTATAATGTTAAAATACCTCTTATTACTTTATATTTTACCATAAACAGAACACATGTTCAAGCATTGTTCTACTGTATAATAATTATTTAATATTCAATTTTTAAGGTACACATACTTTACAATGATATATCCTAACAAACCCTTATATTTACTGAGTTTATTAGGATATATTTATTATTTAACTTACTATACATTA
>JAKSSD010000147.1 GCA_024403275.1 Lachnospiraceae bacterium | reverse complement strand
ATTTAATCTACTCTCTCTTTTTTGTTTGAATTTATAAAGCTGCATTTTGAAAATATCTGTCATTATTAAACTAAAGGTTTAAGGACAAAGCACAATCTCGATACTATAATTCAATACTATGTGAAACTTGGTCAGCGCGATGCGCAAGAATTACAATTCCTAAATGAGAAGGAGGTTAGTCTAGGAATCAGTTGAAACTATGGTTGATGATTATGGAGGATTTGAAAGATGCAAAAGAGCGATTTTTCAGAGATTATTGGTTACGACAGAGTTAAAGAAGAGTTATGTATCATAGGAGATATGTTCAGCAATCCAGCCAAGTATGAAAAGATAGGAGCAACAGTTCCGAAGGGGATTCTACTTGAAGGCGAACCAGGAATAGGCAAAACGACATTTGCCGAGACATTTATGGCGGCAAGCGGTGTTAATACATATGTCATAAGAAGAAACAAGGATACGGTAGCCTTCCTTGAAGAAATAAATAGAGTATTTATGGAAGCAAAGGAAAATGCACCAAGTATTATTCTCCTTGATGATATGGACAAATTTGTCAAAGACAAGGATAGCTTTGAGGAATTTACCACAGTTCAAGCCTGTATCGATTCGGTGCAAAAGTCCACGGTTCTAGTTATAGCTACGGTAAATAACTTGGGAATAATCCCACCATCGCTAGTGCGAAGCGGCAGATTTGACAGAATAATACAAATGCTAATAGGAGAGGCAGACAGTCAGGCTGGCAACTATTGGAAATATTTGATTAAGAATGAGAATATTACAATAGATGTGGAAGATGAAGATATTAGCAAACTATTTTACGCATACTCGCCTTCGATGGTTAAGAGCATATTAAATGATGCACTTATCCTGGTGGCTTTCAAGAATGAAGATTCGATTTCAAAGGAAGATTTGCTAAAGGCATATCTTAAATGCGAGCAACGTTTGTACGAATCCTCAGATAAATATGATGAAAAGGAATTGCTTGAAATCGCTTTCCATGAAGCAGGACATGCGGTAATGATGGAAACGCTAAATCCCGGAAGCATAGGGATAGTAACAGTGGAAGGCAGCTCATTCGAGTCAACGGGATTTGTCAGACAAGGTGTAGAAATCAAAAATCCAGAACATTTATTGCAAATCACATTAGCCGGTAAGTATGCAGAAGAGAAATACTCCAACAGAGCATCAAAGGGCGCGACTCAAGACCTGAACAGGTACGATGCAGAGTTAAACCGAATGATGCTATACGATGGCTATTATGGAATTAAATATATTGAAAATGATTTGAACACCGCTTCAGAAATGTTCAAGGAAGAATTACTCCTTGAAAAGAGAAGAGTAACTGAGAGATTATCCAAAGAGGTAAAGGATATTCTCGAAGATAATTGGAGCACTGTTGAGAGGATGGCCAAAGAGCTTGCAGTTAAAAAAGCGTTGTTAGCATCAGATATAAAAAGATTGATGGAAGCAGCGTAAGAAGGATAT
>JAKSSD010000146.1 GCA_024403275.1 Lachnospiraceae bacterium | reverse complement strand
TTGGAAAGGTCCTTCGCTACTACTATTTCCCTTTTATCTGCTGCCATCTCTACATCTCCGTTCCTGTTACTTATTTACCTTAACGCTCATTCCATCTGTGATTTCGCTGTTCTCATTCCATACAACTACATCACCTTTATTTATACCAGAGCAAATTTCTACCATGGTTTCATTTCTTACACCAGTTTCAACCTTTGTTTTAACTGCTTTATCATCCTTAACTACAAAGACAAAGGTTCCATCTTCATCCTCCCATAAGGCATGTGCTGGTACTCTTAACGCATCATTTGCATTGGCTGTCTGAATCTTTGCTTTTACCTCAATTCCCAGAATAATATCACCATCAGGTGCATCAAGCTTTACCTCCACTCCAATAGCAGAACTCTGTCCACCTTCGTCAGCCATTCTTGAGATTCTTGATACTTTTCCAGTGTATTCCTTGTTCTTGATTACTACTGTTGTAATCTGTCCTTCTTCAATATTAACTATATCATATTTGTTAGCCTTCAACTTAACCACTACATCATCTATGGATTTGATAGTTACAAGTTCTGTACCCTTTCCTACACTGCAGCCTTCAATGACATTTATGCCTGAAACTACACCATCAAACTCTGCCTTTATTCCACCTGCTGCCTCATTTAAGTTAGCAATTGTATCATCCGATGCCAATTCATTGGCTGTCTTTATAGCTTCGATTTCTTCCTTGGCTCCATCTGTCATAAGCCCCATCTGTGTTGCAGCCTTCTGGCTTGACATCTCAGCCTTGTATGTTTTATATCCTTCAAGAGCTACGCCTAAGCTGTTGATTTCTTCCTGCATCTGAAGAATTTCAGATGAATACTGCTGCTCATAGGCATTGGTCTGAACAAGTTTCTGCAGATTTTCAAATTCTTCTGAATCCGGCTTATCTGCCCAGTCAATCAATGAAATCTGTAGCTTTGCTCCTTCATCAGCAAGTGCTGCCCTTTTATTGGCAAGATCATTCTGTCTCTGTATCAGTGCTGCCTGTGTATCTGCAATCTGCTGATCAAGTACCTTAATATTACGAGTAGCTTCTCCGTAAAGTCCTGCAGTTCTTTTGCCTGTCTGAACAGCGTTATTATAATTTCCTAAATCTGCTTCCTTATAACTCTGAGCAATAGCAGTAAGTCTTTCAATTTCATCAGCATCATAGCTTACTATAATATCGCCCTTCTTAACAAAATCACCTGCTTTAACATGTACCTTGCCAATTGTTCCATCAACCTTGGAATAATAGGTTTTCATGGAATCACTTTCAACATTGCCATTTATCTCCAGAATACTGCTAAGCCCACCAATATCTGCTGTATAAGCTTCCACTTTCATAGCTGCATTGGCATTTACCGAAATGGTTCCGATTGTAATCACCGCAATCAAAACTCCAGCAATGATTGCCATCTTCTTTTTGCTCTTAAAAAACTCTTTCATTCTTTTCTCCTCCAGTTAAGAAGCACTGCCACAAA
>JAKSSD010000145.1 GCA_024403275.1 Lachnospiraceae bacterium | reverse complement strand
CCGAAACCACAAGGGTTTCAGCCTCTCTTATCACTTTATAATATTATGCTTTTCTAATTTTTGGGTATAGTAAACACACCATTGTTATATAAAAGTAACATTTAGATGTCAAGTTGAACGATGCACCATTTTGGGTGGGTCATTCAGGTTTACATACAAGTAATAGCGATGAAACTATCGTAATTTCTAGAAATCTCATCGATAGTTACCTCTCTAGCATCCTTAAATTCATCAGGTAATGTGATTTCAACTGGCTCATTAATAACTATGTGCGAACCTATACCGCCAGAAAGAAGAGTAATATCTGTTACATCCTTTGTCTCAGTATTGATTCTTACTTCTGCAAGGTCATTAACAGTAATCTTATCAAATACAATATCATCAACTACTTCAGATTCATTGTACTTAACAGATGAACAATAAGGAACTACTCCTGCTATATTCTTAGCATCACTCATAATAAATAAAATTATTGCATCTTCATCTGATGTATAAGGTGCCTTCATATAATCAGTAATACCATTAATTGTTACTGCACTATATACAGTATTATCAACAACATAAATATCTAATTTAGCATCAAAGTTTTCAGCACTCTTAATATCTGACTTGTTATTCTTTACAACATCAACTGCTTCAGATGAATTGATGTAATTAACAACTGTACTTGTTGGAGCGCTGTGTGTAAATGAATACAATTTGGAATCGGCATTATATGTATATGATTCATTTGTAATTTCATTATCCCAAGGAACAGTCATTGAGAATTTATCAAAATCCATTAAAGACTGAACATACTCTACAGTATACAATTCATTAGGATTTGTAATCTCAACATCTTCAGTAACTTCAGCTACATCAGTAATTTCAGCTTCAATTTCAGTTTCAGTTGTATCATCAACTGTTGTTTCAACTGTCGGATTTACAGCAACAGGTGATTCATCAACTGTCTGTGTCTTAGTTCCACATCCTACAAGTGCAGCAACTGTACTAATTGTTAATACCATTGTTAAAAGTTTCTTTTTCATAATAAATATTACTCCTTTAAGTTGAACGATGCACCATTTTGGGTGGGTCATTCAGGTATTACATCTTGTATTTCATACAGCCAATCATACTATATATAGGCCTTAATAATACAATTGGTTTTTTCAAAACCGATTATATCATTATATGGCAGTTTACACCAACTGTTTTTTCTTGATAACTTTCAACCATCATATCGATAGCTGACATCACGTTTACTTTTGCACCATATATCATACATGCATTATGTAATACATGCGCAATTTCTCTTCTTTATCCTTCGGACATACTGGCTGTCTTGCTTCTTCAGATTTTGCCTTATTATAGTTTTCTCTTTCTATAATTCCATACTTAGCCTTCACCTGCGCTATATTAAGACTACTTGCCTTCATCCCATCATTATGCTCAGCCACATATTCAAAGATTCTTCCAAATTTTTCATCTGCATTTTTCTGATATTCCAGTTGC
>JAKSSD010000144.1 GCA_024403275.1 Lachnospiraceae bacterium | reverse complement strand
TCTAAATCATTTTTCATAACATCCTGCCAAGAAGCATTATTCATTATTTCGGCATTCTCACCTGTAAAAGCAGAACCAGCCTGTTCATCACCTTTAAGCTGATACAACAACCAAGCAGTCATATATCCATCGGTCTTTTCTAACATCTGCTCATGCTCCGATCCTGCAGATCTTGCTCGAACTTTAAGTACATCATCACTCATTGCATCATAGATCTGAACTAGGGACTGAAGCGGTGCCACACCACCATACTCCTTACCTATATCTGCAACATTCATATCATCAGTTTTTCCCGTTCCTGCAGTCATAAAATAAGAAATATTAATCGACTCTGGTGTGTATTTCCATCCGAAATTACCAGCCAAAAATGGATATGCTGCACTTCCGGTAAATATTGTCTTATAAAGCTTTCCATTTTCATGCTCTGTAAGGGCTGCAAGTGCTCCTGCACCGCCCTGAGAATATCCGATAATACCCATATTCTCAATATCGATTCTATCTGAAATAAAGCTTTCTTTTAACATATAATCCAAGGTCTCTGAAGCAGTATCTCCTGTTCCCGTTTGAGGATCATCGTTACCCACCACAATAAATCCCCATGAAGCAAGACGTTTAAAAAATGGTTTATAAATCTCAGCTGTTGTCTGACTTGCGTTAACCACCATAACAAGTGGATATTTTTCCTTGTAAGTATCCATTTCCGAAGGATACCATATCCTGATATTTTTAATCGACTTATTATCTGATTTTATTTCTTGATAAGCAACTTCATAGGAGCCTATACCTGCGTACAATTTTTCAAGTCTCCCTTCACTTGAAAAATTCTCATAATAATTGTCCTCGTAAAGAGGGGTATGTAGTGCCTTATAATTTTTAATTGCCGCATATATCAAAAACACTGCCACTAAAGCTACAAGAAATATCATAATAATCCCGAGTATCTTCATAACCTTTTTCATTTCTTTTCAAGTGTCCTTTCTTTTAAGAAAACAGTGAGATTATTAAATGCCTCAGCAGCTACAGTGTCGACTCTTTCAGCTGCTACAAAGCAATGTGGCTGCTCAATGCCACTCTCAGCAAACGGGTCAACTAAAATATAATATGCACCAACTGTTTTCAGTTTATCTGCCATCGAATTCATATCATTACGATACTCACTTCCAAGTAAGAATGCGGCCGGATAATCTTTGGTCATATATGGTATACATTCATATTTATCAAGTTCACCTTTATTTAGATAAATAGATCCCTTTACATAGTTTCCGACAAGCATTTTACATAGTAATCCCATGTTTTGATAATCAATTGGCGCATCATCTACCACTACAGCCGAAACCTGTGACAAGCTTATGGCAGGATTAATAGATAAAAGCGAAGCATATTCCGGATTTGAAATAACCGTTCCATACTGAGCTGTCATAATAGCTCCTGCGGAGCTTCCCATAATGATTACATTGTCCATATTGATATGGTATTCATCTTTATGTTCAGAAA
>JAKSSD010000143.1 GCA_024403275.1 Lachnospiraceae bacterium | reverse complement strand
AAACTTAGAATCGAGGTAAAAGCATAATGGATAATGTTAAAAATAAACCTTTTATAGATGCTATTAATTGTGTTGGTTGTTCTTTATGTATTGAAAGTTGTATGCAAGATTGCTTAGAACTTTCTAAACCTAAATTTCATGGAGATATCCATACATATGCTTATTTAGCTAAACCAGATAAATGTTTATCATGTGGACTTTGTGCTAAAGCATGTCCAACAAAAGTAATAACAATGTGTAAGCCAAATATAATTCCAGAACACTTAACTAAAGGAGGAAAAGGAACTATGGGAAAAGTTTATTGTAGAATCTTTCAGGGAGTAATGAAAGTTGGTAACTACTTTATGGGTTATCGTACACCTGAATATATTGAAGGAGTAGGATGTATTAAAGAGCTTCCTGCACAAGTAAAATCAAAAGGAGTTAAGAAAGTATTACTTGTAACAGATCCTGGATTAATGAAACTTGGAGTTCCAAATGGATTAATTGATGCTATGAATAATGAAGGATTAGCATATGAATTATTCTGTGATCTTCAACCAAATCCTACAGATGAAAATGTTGAAGCAGGATTTAAGATTTTTAGAGAAAAAGGATGTGATGGCATTATAGCAATGGGTGGTGGTTCACCTATGGATTGTGCTAAAGGTATTGCTGCTAAAAATGCTCATCCAAATAAAAAAGTTTCTCAACTACAAGGCTTATTAACAGTACATAAAAAGATTTGTCCATTCTGGGCAGTTCCTACAACTAGTGGTACTGGTTCTGAAACTACTGTTGCTGCAGTTATTACAGAAGCTAAGACACATCATAAAGCTTCTATTAATGATCCTGCAATATTACCTAAGTATGCAGTATTAGATCCAGAACTTACTAAAGGACTTCCTCCGCATATTACAGCAACTACAGGTATGGATGCACTTTGTCACGCAGTTGAGGCATATACAAATCATACTTACAATACTAAAGAAGAAGACTGGAGAGCTAAAGAAGCTGTTAAATTAATTTACGATTATTTATATAAAGCATACCAAGATGGAAATGATATGGAAGCAAGACAAAAGATGCAACTTGCTGCATTCCATGCTGGTAGAGCATTTACAAGAGGATGTGTTGGATATGTTCATGCAGTTGGTCATACACTTGGTGGATTATATGGTGTTGCTCATGGTGTTGCAATGTCTGTAATATTACCACATGTTATGAGACAATTTGGTCCTGCTGTTTATGATAAACTTGCTGACTTGGCTGATGTTTGTGGTATGCAAGGTTCATCTAATCAAGAAAAAGCAGAGAAGTTTATTTCTTGGATGGAAGAAATGAAAGAGAAGATGGGTATTCCTAAAGGATTTGATTGTATTAAAGATGAAGATATTCCTCAAATAATAAAATGGGCTGACAAAGAAGCCAACCCATTATATCCAGTTCCTGTTATTTGGGGTGAAGAAGACTTTAAGCGTCTTCTCCAAACGCTACGTTCTTGCTAAGAGGGCAAGG
>JAKSSD010000142.1 GCA_024403275.1 Lachnospiraceae bacterium | reverse complement strand
GATAAGATTAGAACATATGTTAATAAAATCTGTGCTTTAAATTCATATAATTATGATGCTGTAAACAATAATGCTCCATATGGTAATCCATGGCAGATGATATATGTATTTGATGGTAATCCAAGTACAAATGTTGTATGTGAAGGATATTCAAAATCATTCCAGTTCCTTATGGATAACTCAAGCTTTACATATGCAGGGACATATTCATATATTGTTACAGGATATATGAATGGCGGACTTCATATGTGGAACATTATCCATATGCCAGATGGTAAGAATTACCTGATGGACCTTACAGGATGTGATAGTGGTGACAGTGGAAGAGGTATGGATTATTTCTTCTTTGGAACTCCTTCTGGCGGTAATGTTTCATCAGTATATTATTTCAATTTTGGAAGAGATATACCATATGAATATGATGCTAATACAAGAGCAATGTATTCTACAGCTGAGTTAACAATTTCTACTACTAAGTATGCAGGAATTAAACCTGTAGATAAGGCAAAGGCTCAGGCTTTTGTTAAGAGATTGTATACAGATTGTCTTGGCAGAAGCTATGATACAGACGGATTGAATGCATGGACTAATCAGTTATGCAGCAGAAATATTGATGGTGCAACTATTGGCGCTGGTTTCGTTTTCAGTAAAGAATATATAGCTAAGGGAACTACTAAATCAGAATACATCAAGATGCTTTACAAGGTATTTATGGGACGTGAAGCAGATGCTGCAGGTCTTGCTTATTGGAAGAACCAAATGAGATATGGTAAGACCAGAGAAGAAGTATTCAAAGCATTTATAGATTCAGAAGAATATACTAAAATCTGTGAGCAGAGTGGAATTAGTAAGGGAACATATACTATAAAAGGTCTTCCTCCAACAGTTGTAAGAGATATGCCAGTTAAGAAGACTACAAAACAGTATGTTGAGAGAATCTACTCAAAGGCACTTAACAGAGCGAGTGATCCAAGTGGTATTGATTACTGGTGCAAGCAGATTTCAAATGAAGAGTGGGATCCAGTAGATGTTGCAGAATTCTTCATCCTTTCAGCAGAATTCGAAGCAAAGAAGCTTAACAATACAGAATATATTAAGGTTTTATATAGAACTTTCATGGGACGTGAAGCAGATTCTGAAGGCCTTAAATTCTGGATTGGAGAACTTAACAAAGGCCAGACAAGAAAGCAGGTTCTTGAGAGATTTGCAGGTTGCGCAGAATTCCAGAATATAGTTAAAAGTTTTGGTTTATAGTTAGATTATTAGTAGAGCAGATGTGTTGATAGCATCTGCTCTATTTTAAGTTTAGATAAGGGCTTTTTATTGATTTAAAGTAATAAAATGCTATAATAATAAGTGATTAGAAATAATCAAAATGTACGTGGGAGGTAATAAGAATGAAGAAGACTTCAAGAAGAGTAGTCAGCATAGTATTAGCTTTGCTGATGGTTCTTACTATTATGCCAATGGTTAACATCAAAGCTAAAGCAGCTACAGGAGTGGAAGATTTCGTAG
>JAKSSD010000141.1 GCA_024403275.1 Lachnospiraceae bacterium | reverse complement strand
TAAAAATAATAATTTTAGAGCTTTAAATTTAGGCCTCAGATATCCATAAATAAAAAAATAATAAAGGAAATGACAGACTAAGCAACAGAGTAGTTGATGGATGAGAATGTAAAGAAAGTAGCATTGATAGCCGCCAACAAGTACAAGGTATATATAAACATAATGTTATTCTTCATAGGTTTCATAACCCATATGGGACCAATCATATAATAATCAACATCAAAGAACCTATCAAAATAATTCGGGCACCCAGAGTTAATGCCATTATTTAGTGGTTTATTAGTAGCCTTTTCAATTATAGCCAAGTTAGTCAACACCAGATTCCTCTTAGGAATAGACCACAAGATCAGATACTTCTTTGGTTAAATCATTTTGACCGCTGGTGTGTGCTTCATTATCTTCTCTATTGTGTCCACCTAAATGATATTCTGCATCATTGGTATCTAAGTCTTCGGCATAGGTAAGGCTTTCTCAGATGCAGTCATGTACGGCTTCTTCAAGCTATTACCAAAGAAATCCTTCGGTGGTTATAACTTCGGACAAAACGTCGGAGGCTTATTCGGCGCCTTCTACTCTTACATCATGAGCAGATTGAACTTAAGCACTAAGATAGTTTTCATCTCTATGACCCCATTATACTTATTCTAATTCTTCCTATTCACCATATTGTTATCATTAAAGGACAAGTTCTAAGCTGAAATGGCCAAAGTGAATACAGGAAGTGAGAGCAAGCCAGCTGATGCTAAGAAGAAGGTCAACCTTCCATTAACATTGTAAAACTTCGGCACCATGATCTACGAATATTAGAAATATTTCGCCACATTGTTCTTACTATTCTTATTCTCTAATGCAGTTTACACTAACTTTTTGAAGTGGGCCGTCCAAAACGCTTCAGACTTCGACGAGAAGAACGCCGGCTATGAGAACTTATATTTACTATCAATGGTCGGAGGCACCATATCATCCACTTTAATCGCTAAGGTAGAGGTTAAGAACACCAACTTCTTGATGTTCATATAGATCTGCTTCACAGCCTGGTTCATAGTATGCTCATTAGTATACAAGACATAGATGGTGGTATTATAAGTGTGCACCTTCTTAATGGGCTTCAACATGACTTGGATCTACTCTAACAACTACAACAACTGCATCGGCTTCAAGAGCAAGACTGAAGGCATCGGCGAATTAGCCATGAACTTCATGGTCACCTTCAAAGAAGCAGCCATCATCATCCAATCCGGCCTCTCCTTCTGCTTAACCAAATACTATCTATAACCTAGATTCGAAAGACTATAAGCCTTATAAAATAAAACTCCAGCTCCAAAAGTTGAACCCGCCGCCCCCAAAGTAGAAGATGTTAAACCCGCTGAACCAGCTAATAACAAAAATTGAAATAAAATAAATACTTTTTATGATCCTTATTTTTTTTATTTTAAAGAAAAAATTATTTCCCCAAAAATTATTTTCAACCTTTATTTTGGGGTTTGGGGTTTGGGGTTTGGGGTTTGGGGTTTGGGGTTTGGGGTTTGG
>JAKSSD010000140.1 GCA_024403275.1 Lachnospiraceae bacterium | reverse complement strand
CCAGTTATCATCTGAGCTTCAAGCTCGGTCAATTCATTTATTGCTGCCCATATGTTAGCTAATTCCATGGCAACCTCTGCTCTGAGTCGGTCTGCATCAGATACATATAACGAGCTGTCAGTAAAAACAATATCCCAGTAATCCAGTGAATCCTGATAACTTTCCCAGGAATCAGCTCCGTCTATTTCAATAAGAACTGCAGTATAATCGTTAACTGCGCCAAAATGAATTCCACTTCCGTTATGCCATTTTACAGAGTTCTCTGTCATAATAACTGCATCATCTTCAGCCACTACATCAAATATCTCGAAGATGTTATTCATATTTACGCCAGCTGGAAGCTCACAGAATGTAAGACTAAGCGTATGGTCCTTCAAGTAATCTCTGTAATAAGTAGTCTCACCATTTGTAGCATCTTCACCAAACTCAATAGGAATTATTACAGTACAATCATATGAAGGGAAGAAAATACTCTGCATCTCAGTGCTAGGACCATAGTAAAGAGTATCCTGGTAAGAATAGATATTCTGTTCCATAAACTGTATCTTTACAAGATTTTTTAAAACATCATATACGTATGAATAGTCATCTGGATAGTAAAGTGTGGTATCTACCTGATAGCCATTTCCTGTTGCTGAAGAAGTTACGATTTGATAATCATTTCTTGCTGCGTATTTGCTGGGTTCGATTACTCCAAGGCTCACAGGACTTTTTGCTATATCATCAAGGCTTGTAAATCTTACAAAAAGCTCTGACTCACTCTTTTCATCTAAGAAATGAAGCCACTTCGAATTCTTTTCAATTAACTTCATCTGAGTAGGATAGTAAACCATACAGTCTGCAACATCTGCAAGATACATAGACTGCTTTAAAGAAAAATCAGTTTTTTCAGGTTTCTCATTAGACTTAAGCGAAGCAGATACTGCTGCCGCAACCTTGGCAGTGTCTGTTTTCTTGCCACTTGATTTAACTTTTCCCTTTACCTTATCTTTTCCTGTATTAACAATTACTTCATCGCCACGTCCCTTAAAGCTATTTCCATCCTTTGTTTTACCTGTGGCAAGTAATTCTCCGTCTTTTGCCTTTTCAATATCCTTTTCGTCATCATCAGTCGCCATAGAAACTTCTACTGAAATGTCTCCAACATTAATTATGGTGACGTTGTTTTGTATATTCTCTACGGTAATCTGTATCGGAGTATCTGTATTATTATTAGGAGCTGGAGTTGGCTCTTCCTCCTCAAACATCTCTTCTATTGCTGCACCAATAAAAACGACTGCCAAAAAGATAAAAGGAGCCAAAACAACGCCAATTATTATTTTCACAAACTTAGGCAGTTTCTTTTTACTTTTTTCATTATTCTTTGTATTATTTTCAGACATGCCGTTTTCCACCATATCTTTATTCAGTTCTTTTTCTTTACCTTTTCCGAACATTTTTCATTCTCCTAATAAACAGTCATATTAATCTCTTTTACAGTTAGTATAGAAAACTTATTGGGCATAATTAAGTGACTAAAAGTTACCTATTT
>JAKSSD010000014.1 GCA_024403275.1 Lachnospiraceae bacterium | reverse complement strand
ACTTAAAATCCTGCGGGACTAACCTCCCGTACCGGTTCGATTCCGGTCGCCGGCACGAAAAGAAACACTTTCAAGTGTTTCTTTTTATTTTATCTAAAAATGGAGATTTTATGGATATTTACTTTGCTCCAATGGAAGGTATTACTGGTTATGTATTTAGAAATAGATTTAATTCTTATTTCGGTAAATACATAGACAGGTACTACACTCCTTTCATTATGGCTCATGAAAAATGCGGTTTAACTAATAAGGAAATTAAAGATATTCATCCAGATTCGAATAGAGGATTAAGAGTTATTCCTCAGGTTATGACTAATAAGGCTTCGGAATATTTACAGATTGAACCCTTAATAATGGAATTTGGCTATGAAGAGATTAATCTTAATTTTGGTTGTCCTTCCAAAACAGTTACAACAAGAAAAAGAGGCGCAGGAATTCTTTCTGATTTAGATTTATTAGATAATTTCTTATATGAAGTTTTTTCAAGTAAAAAGTGTGATATTTCTATCAAAAGCAGAATTGGTATTAATGATCCTGATGAATTTGAAGAGATTCTTTCTATATATAATAAGTATGAACTGAAAAATCTTATATTACATTGCAGAGTCCAGAATGAATTCTATAACGGATTTCCACATAATGATGTTTTTGAATATGCGTTAAATAATAGTAAGAATCCTCTTATTTATAATGGTAATATTTTTAAAGTAGATGATTATTACAAAGAGTTTCAGGATAAATCAAATGTTAAAGCTATTATGATAGGGCGAGGTCTTCTTAGAAATCCTTCTTTAGCTTCAGAAATTAATGGTGAAGGAAGAGATTCAAAGGAGATTTTATTGGAGTTTTTAAATGATTTATGTCTTGATTATAAGGAAGCTTTCTCTGGTGATGTTCCTGTTCTTCATAAAATGAAGGAAATATGGGGATTTATGATTATGGATTTGGATGATAATCCTCCTTTTAATATAGAAAAAAATGCTTATAAAAAGCTTATTAAATCAAAAAGTATAAATGAATTTCTTATTAATCAGCGTATTTTAGTCGATAAAATGTAAGTAGTCATTGTTTGACAAAAATGCATAAAAAAAGTAAAATATTCATTATATTTTAAGTGATTTTTCATAGTATGGGGGAGAACGAATATGAAGTTGAAAACTAAGTTACTATGTCTTTATATCATACCACTAGTTATTATTTTATTAGTACTTGTTTCAGCGGGAACAATTTCCGTAAGAAGCATCATTTTCCATGATGTTGAAAAGGGAATGAAGGCCGCAGCTATATCGATTGCAGCGGCGATTGATTCTTCTTCGAATACTGAAGCTACTATGAAAAAACTGGTTGAAAGTTATAACGAATATCAAATCATTGTAACTGATAAAATGGGTGATATTCTTGCAGTTTCAGATGATTCTTTAAAAGATGGAAGTCTTGATATTGACTATATGGGTAACTATTTGTTTGCTCATAAAATGAAGGTTAATAAGGATAAATGCACAGTTCTTCGTTATCCAAGTAAAAATTTAACAATTATTGTTCTTATGCCATTTTCAGAGGCAACAGCAAGTGCAACCAAGATAGTACTTAATATGTTTATTGCTGTATTTATCTGTATGTTAGTATGCTTGGTAGTTGAGGTTATTTTACTTAATAGTATTACTAGATGCTTACATATTGTTGTTGATACTTTGGATAAGATTGCAGAGGGCGATTTGCAGTTTAAGGTTGAGAAGAGAGTTCAGCACAGAAAAGATGAAATCGGTAAGATAATGAGAGCAGTTCTTAATCTTCGTGGTCAGATGCGTGAGGTTATTGGTGCTATTATTGAGCAGGGTGAGTCTGTTGTTACAGCAGCAGAGCAAATCAGCGACGAAGCTTCACAGACAACAAATGCTATTGGACAGATTGATACAGCGGTACTTGAAATCTCAGATGGTGCAACTAGCCAGGCTACAGAGACTCAGAATGCAACGGATAATGTTAAGGTTATTGGTGACATGATCGAAGAAACCAAGTATGAGGTTGATAACCTTGATGAACAGACCAGTATGATGTTAAATGCTGGTTTAGAGGCTACTGATATTCTTGTTAAACTTAAGGAGATTAATGGTAAGACTAAGGGAGCAATTGATGTGATTTTTGCTCAGACTAATACAACCAATGAGTCTGCGTTAAGAATTCAGGAAGCAACAGACATGATTGCTAATATTGCTGAAGAAACTAATCTTTTGTCACTTAATGCTTCTATCGAAGCGGCTAGAGCAGGAGAGCAAGGACGTGGCTTTGCAGTAGTAGCAAATCAGATTCAAAAGCTTGCAGAACAGTCTGATGAATCTGCTAGAGTTATTGCAGAAATAGTAACTAACCTTTTATCAGATTCAGAAAAGGCAGTTACTTCTATGAATGAAGTTAAGGCCATCATTGATGAACAGGATATGATGGTTGAGAATACAGATAAAGCTTTTGATAAGGTTCGTGTTGGTATTGAAGAAACACGTAATAGTGTTAAGAGCATTGAAAGAAAAGCAGAGAAACTTGATGAAGCTCGTGGAAATGTTATTGATATCGTATCAAGCCTTACAGCGATTGCTCAGGAAAATGCAGCTTCTACACAGCAGACAAGTGCTTCTGTAACAGAGGTTACAGCTATTGTATCTGATATTTCTGATAATACAGAAATTATGAAACATTGTGCTAATAGCTTGATGGAAAAGACATCTGTATTTACTTTATAAATTAGTAATACAAGTTGAAGTTTTATAAATTAGTAATATTAGCAGAAACTTTCTACGTTAGAAATATAAGTTGAAGCTTAATGTTTTAGTAATATAAGTTGAATGAAAAGAGCCACTGAGGATTTAAAATCTTCAGTGGCTCTTTGTAATTAATAGGATTTATTTAGAACGGAGTGTTCTTGTTGAGTTAAGTATTGCTAATAAGCAAACACCAACATCTGCGAATACTGCAAGATACATATTGCTCCATCCAAGAAGGATGAGAATCATTACTAAAACTTTTACGCAGATTGAAAAGATAATGTTTTCGATAGCAATTCTATGTGTCTTCTTGGCTATTTTTACTGCTTTGGCAAGACTTGCTGGTGAGTCATTCATTAATACTACATCAGCTGCTTCGATAGCGGCATCTGAACCCAAAGCTCCCATTGCAACACCAATATCTGCACGTTTAAGAACAGGGGCATCATTCATACCGTCTCCTACGAAGATAATTGCCTCCTTGCCAGATTTGTTATTAATTATTTCGTCAACCTTTTCAACCTTATCCTGAGGTAAAAGCTTTGAGAAATGTTTGTCTATTCCAAGTTCGTTTGAAACTTTATCTGCTACAGCTTCCAAATCTCCAGTTAGCATTACATGTTCTTTGATTCCAAGAGATTTAAGAGTTAATAGAGCTTCCTTTGAATCATCTTTGGTCTGATCATTTATAAGAAGGTAACCTGCATATTTACCATCAATAGCTAAGTAGCAATATGTACCAACTTCGTCATTTGGAAGGATGCAATCAAGGCCTTCCATAATTTTTTCGTTTCCAATTAAAATATTATAATCTGCATATCTACCAGAAATTCCTTTTCCATCAATGACATTTACATTAGAAAGAAGGGATTCATCGATATTGCCGTTATATTTATCAACAATTGATTTAGCGATTGGATGAGGTGAGTGACATTCAAGGTGAGCTGCAATTTTTAAAAGATCCTCATCGCTAAATTCATCAAGTACACTTACAGTTTTTTCAACATTGAAGTTACCTTTTGTAAGTGTACCTGTTTTATCCCAGATAACTATGCCTGCATTGGAAAGGGCTTCGAGGTAGTTGCTTCCCTTTACAAGGATTCCGTTTCTTGATGCACCACCAATACCACCAAAGTAACTAAGTGGAATAGAAATAACCAGTGCACATGGACAGGAAACTACGAGGAAAGAGAGTCCTTTGTGAATCCAGAAAGAGTAATTCTGCAAAAGAGTAAGCTCTGGCATCCTGATAATCAAAGGAATGATTGTACAAATGATTAATGCAAGGGCTACTACAATTGGAGTATAAATCTTTGCGAATTTACGAATAAAGTTCTCAGATGTTGATTTATTTGATGAAGCATTCTGCACAAGATTAAGAATCTTAGAAACAGTTGATTCACTAAAAGATGTTGTAACTTCGATTTCTAATTCACCGCCACCATTTACACAACCAGAAAGAACTGAGTCGCCTGCTTTAACTTCCTGTGGGAGACTTTCTCCTGTAAGATTAGCTGTATTGATTGAAGAAGAACCTTTTGTAATAACGCCATCAAGAGGAATCTTTTCACCTGGGTAGATGCAAATGATATCACCGACCTTGATTGTTTCAGGAGCAACTTTTTCTACACCTGTTTCCTTTTTAAGGTTAGCGTAATCAGGTCTTAAATTAATAAGAGATTTGATGTTAGAACGACTCTTCTTAACTGCAATTCCCTGTAACATTTCACCTAACTGAAAGAGAATCATTACTATGACTGCCTCGAAATATTCGCCGATGCAAAAGGCTCCGATTGAAGCAACTGCCATAAGGAAGTTCTCGTCGAGAAGGTGTCCGTGGATTATATTTTCAACAGCTTCGATAAGAATGTTGTAGGAAATAATTATGTACGAAGCGATAAATATAAGTAATGATGGAATAAATAATGCAGCTGGAAGAATATTTCCTTCCATTAATTTGGTAATAACAACCGCGATTATAAGAAGAAGGGTTGAAATAACAAGTCTTATAATCATTGGCTTGTGGCTAGAAGATGAATGATCATGGCCACAACCGCATCCATCGTCGTCATCGTCATCATCTTCGCAACAGC
The DNA here is from genome assembly GCA_024403275.1 of Lachnospiraceae bacterium. Classification (GTDB taxonomy): domain Bacteria; phylum Bacillota; class Clostridia; order Lachnospirales; family Lachnospiraceae; genus UBA3766. The sequence goes on along the minus strand of JAKSSD010000014.1, from coordinate 41,064 downwards.
AACTGCATCCAGAATGATGTGAGTGCTTATGTTTCTTTTCGTGATCGTGACCGCAACAACAATCATCATCGTGGTCGTGATCGTGACCGCAACAACAATCATCATCATGGTCGTGCTCGTGTTCACAGCAACAGTCATCATCGTGGTCGTGATCATGTCCGCAACAACAGTCTTCGTCGTGGTCGTCATGATCGTGTCCACAACAGCAGTCTTCGTCGTGGTCGTCGTGATCGTGTCCACAACAACAATCATCATCATGGTCGTGCTCGTGTTCACAACAGCAGTCTTCGCCGTGGTCGTCATGATCATGTCCACAACAGCAATGTTCTTCATGTTCATGTTCTTCAAGTAATTCTTTATCGATATCTTTGCTCATAATAAACTCCTTATTCTGAAATGTGTTCGAAACCCATTTCAAGTATTTTTTTGATATGCTCGTCGGCAAGTGCATAGTAAACTTCCTTGCCTTCGCGTCTGTATTTAACCAGTGATGCTCTTTTAAGAATTGCTAACTGATGTGAGATGGCTGATTTAGTCATATCAAGTACTGAAGCTAAATCGCATACGCACATTTCAGATTCATCAAGTGCTGAAAGAATCTTGATGCGGGTAGCGTCCCCAAAAATCTTATAAAATAAAGCGAGTTGTTCGCTGGTATCGTTATCAAGAACGAGTGGCTTTACTTTGTTAACTGTATCTTCGTGAATGATGTTACAGTCACAGGTTACTTCTTTATCAATCATTGTTTTCCTCCATAATTGTTTTATCTGATTGCATTATAGTTGAACAATTGTTCAACTGTCAATAATTAAATTGAAAAAAAGTTGGAAATGAATGGTTTTTCGAGTAGAATTAATGTAGAGATTAATCAACAAATATAAGAAGATGTATGGCTTTGATTATCATTTAAAAGAATAGGTTTGATTTCTAGTATGTTCACCAAATATGAATTAATGGAGAAGAATAATGAGCGAAAAAGTGAATGTTCAAGGATATTATGAATATATGAAAACGCCATGGGGCAAATTGTTTTACGAGCTGGCATGGCATAATATTGAATGCCAGGGAAAGAGAATTCTTGACTTTGGAAGTGGTTTTGGATATACAGCAAATCATTTTGCTAAAAATAATGAAGTGATTGCGGTTGAACCAAATGAAGAAATGATAGAGAGTCGTTTTTCAGAAAATGATTATCAGCAGATTAACGGTGATCTCAATGTGTTGAAACAAATGCCAGGTGAATCTTTTGATATGATAATATGTCACAATGTCTTAGAGTATATTGATGAAAGAGAAGAATTATTACAGGAGTTTAGCAGACTTCTTAATAGGGACGGTTTTATTTCTATTATTAAACATAATAAAGCTGGAAAAATAATGCAGAAGGCAGTGTTCGAATATAGTGTCGATGAGGCGATGAAGCTTTTAGATAATGAAAATGTTGATTCTGTAAATTTTGGAACAATAAATGAATATGATGATTATGAACTAGAAGAGTATAGCCATCAAAGACTTAAGATAGAGAATATATATGGATTACGTATGTTTTTTGGATTGCAAAGAAATGAGTTTAAAAGCAGTGACGAATGGTTAGAAAATATGTACAAGCTCGAGTGTAAAGCAGAGAATATTAATGAATTTAGGGATATTGCATTCTTTCATCATATTATTCTCAGGCAGTAATTGTAACTTAAATATAAGAGATTAATAGAGAGAAAAGATATGTTTCTTAATGATTATTTGAGACAAGAATTTGGAGAAAAATTATATAAATTGTCCTTTGAATTAGGTGCGAGCTGCCCAAACAGAGATGGAAGTAAGGGCATTGGTGGATGTTATTTTTGTTCAGAAGGAGGTTCAGGAGATTTTGCTGTACGCCTTGATGAAAAAACTATTGATGAACAAATAGATTTAGCCAAGGAAAAGGTAATCAACAAATTTAACGGAGATAAATACATAGCTTATTTTCAAAGCCATACTAATACTTATTTTACTGATAAATTCACAAGAGAATATTTTGAAAAAAACCTTGATGAAATGGTTAAAAGAGAAGATATAGCGGTTATTTCGATAGCGACAAGAGCTGATTGTATAGATGAAAGCTTAGTTAGAAAGCTGGCTTCAATAAATGCGATTAAACCTGTTTGGGTGGAAATAGGACTTCAAACAATTCATGATAAAAGCAGGGTAGCAATGAATTGTTGTTTTACACTTGAGGATTTTGAAAAATCTTTTGAGTTACTTGAAAAATTTGGAATAAAAACAATAGTTCATATGATAGCAGGTTTGCCTGAGGAGACTGATGAGGATATACTTGAAACAGCTGAGTATATTGCGAAAATTAAGCCTTTTGGTATTAAAATTCAACTTCTTCATGTGTTGAAAAACACGAAACTTGCCGATATATATAATAGTGTGCATTTTCGAATATTCAGTATGGAAGAGTATACAGACCTTGTGGTTAAGATATTAAAAATGATGCCAGAAGATGTGATTGTTCACAGGATGACTGGTGATGGACCAGCGGATTTGTTAATTGAACCAGGATGGAGTACCGATAAAAAAAGGGTGCTCAATATGATAAATTCGAAAATGAAAAAATCGATTAACTAAATGATATAGGTAAATATCAAATATAAAATTGGGAATTAAATTTAGGAGGTTACATTATGCAGGAGATGGAGAAACAGTTTCATATTCATTGTGTTGAGGGAGATGTTGGAAAGTATGCGATTCTTGCAGGAGATCCAGGAAGAGTTCCACATATAGCAGCACTTCTTGATGACGCTAAACAGGTAGCATATAACAGAGAATTTAATGTATATACAGGATATCTTGAGGGCGAAAAGGTTACAGTTTGCTCTACAGGTATTGGTGGTCCATCGGCTTCAATTGCTGTTGAAGAATTGCATAATCTTGGAACAGATACATTTATAAGAACAGGTACATGCGGTGGAATTGATTTAGATGTAAAATCCGGAGATATTGTTGTAGCAACAGGAGCTATCAGATATGAGCATACATCCTGCGAATATGCGCCAATCGAGTTCCCAGCAGTTGCAGACCTTGATCTTACATTGGCATTAAGAGAAGCATCAGAGGAATTGGGAAAGAAAACTCATGTAGGCGTTGTTCAGTGTAAGGACTCATTCTATGGACAGCATTCACCTAAAAAAATGCCTGTTTCTTATGAGCTTCTTGAGAAATGGGAAGCATGGAAGAGACTTGGTGTTAAGGCTTCTGAAATGGAATCTGCTGCAATATTCGTAGTTGGTTCAGCATTGAAATGCAGATGCGGTTCATGTTTCCATGTTATTTGGAATCAGGAGAGAGAGGCAGCAGGCCTTGATCAGACTATGAGTGAGGATACTTCAGCAGCAGTTAAGGTAAGTGTGGAAGCAATGCGCAAGGTAATCCTTATGGACAGAAAGAATGCTTCAAAATAGGGTTTTCATATTTCTAAACAGATAAACTAAGAAGTATATTTATAAATTAATAGAGTCCCTTTTTACATTCCTGTGTTTTATAATGCAGACTTATAAATCTGCATGCATGACTAATGGTACTAAAATCTAAATATACTTTCGAAATGGACCATGAATAAGAGAAATATATAGTACGAAATGGTCCAAAATTGTAACATCCGTGGGAAATGGACCATGAATAAGAGAAATCTATAGTACAAAATGGTCCAAAATTGTAACATCCGTAGGAAATGGACCATGAATAAGAGAAATCTATAGTACGAAATGGTCCAAAATTGTAACATCCGTGGGAAATGGACCATAAATAAGTGAAAACTATAGTAGGAAATGGTCCAAAATTGTAACATCCGTAGGAAATGGACCATAAATAAGTGAAATCTATAGTACGAAATGGTCCAAAATTGTAACATCCGTGGGAAATGGACCATAAATAAGTGAAAACTATAGTAGGAAATGGTCCAAAATTGTAACATCCGTGGGAAATGGACCATGAATAAGTGAAAGCTATAGTACGAAATGGTCCAAAATTGTAACTTCCGAGGGAAATGGACCATAGGAACACTTTTGTAAATAGGGAGTTAATAGATTGCGTAGAAGTTGGGATTTGTTCGGTTTTAATTTTAAAAGTATAAAATTAAATGGGCAGGATAAAAAATGATGCACGAAGCGTTAATAGTAATTCAGATAACAAGTATTCTTTTGATGTTTGTTATCGCTTATTACATAGTTAAATACTGGTCAAGCAGTGATCACATTTATTTCTTTATATGTGCAGTTGCGATAATTGTAAATAATGTAGGTTACCTTCTTGAAATGATAAGCTCAAATGGAGATTTGTGCTTTTATGGAACTATAGTCACGTATTTAGGTAAGCCCTTTATATGTGCCTCTATGTTCTTATTCTCTCTGCAGCTTTGTCAGGTGAAATTTAAGAGGATACTAATAGTATTTGTATATGTATCTGCATTTGCAGTATTTGCACTTGTAGCAACTAGTGATTTCAACTCATTGTTTTATATAGACCGAATTTTTGTTAGTGATAGCGGATTTTTCCCACATAATAAGTATATTCATGGTCCATTATGGTTTGCTTTTATTGCGCAGTCAGTTATTTATCAGCTGATTGTGTGCTCGGTAGCAATAGGAAGAATCAGATATATCAAGACAACAAAAGAGAAAAAACAGCTTATATGTATTATCCTTATTTCAGTAATTTCTTTAGTTGCATTATTTGCATTTAACTTAAAGCTTACAAATGGATATGATACGACATCCTTAGCTTTCCTTATTGATGGAATTATCTTCTTTATATGTATGATTGAATTCAATATGTTTGAAAGCCTTGAGGTTGTTAAGCAGTACATGATTGATGCAATAGATGAAGGAATCATAGCTGTTATGGAAGATAATAAGGAAATCTTTTACTATAACGGTATAGCGAAAGATCTTTTCAATGAATTAGAGGTATCTGGAATAAGAACCTTAGATGATCTTTTGATCGACCCAAGGAAAGAAAAAATAATTCATAGCAAGAAAAAGATTTACGAAGTATCCACAATGCAGATTGTGATTCGTAAGAAACACAGGGGAGAGGTATATTTCTTCAAGGATGTTACGGATTCCTATAAGACTAATATGAATCTTCAGTCTGAGGTAAATAAGAAGGAAAGAGATCTTGTGAGAATTCAGTCTTCGGTTATTTTGTCAATGGCGGACATGGTTGAAGCCAGAGATGGATATACAGGTTCTCATATCAAAAACACCAAGGATTACGTTCAAATAATTGTCGATGCCTTAAGAAAAGAAGGCAAGTATAAGGATAGAATTGATGAAGAGACTGCTTCTATAATAATAAATGCAGCGCCACTTCATGATATAGGTAAGATATCAGTGCCTGATACGATTCTTGGTAAAAAGGGTAAGCTTAATGCAGAAGAATTTGAAATAATGAAGAAGCATACGGTTAACGGTGCCAATATTATTACATCTTCGCTTAAGCAGGTAGAGTCAGATAAATATATTAGTATTTCAAAAAATATTGCTCTTTATCATCATGAAAGATGGGATGGCACGGGTTATCCTGAGGGCTTGGAGGCTGAAGAAATTCCTTTGTCAGCAAGAATTATGGCGGTAGCGGATGTTTACGATGCCCTTACTTCTGAGAGAAGTTATAAGGAAGCTTTTAGCCATGAAAAGGCAAAGGAAATCATGATGGAAGAGAAGGACTCTCATTTCGAGGGATATATACTGGATATATTCTTTAAAAATCTAAAAGAAGCATCAATGTAAAAGAGGAGAATAAAATGAGCGATATCAACATGCTTGTTTCACACAGAAAAAGTATTAATTATGCTTTGGTAAAAAACAGTGTTAAGACTATTCAGTACATAAGACTTAGCAATGATACTGAAGAGGACTATGGAGATGTAATCCTTAGAATGGAGTCTTCACCTGATTTTGCAACTGTAAAGGAAACTACAGTAACTAACTTCAACGCAGGAGCAAAGATTGAAGTTAGCGAATTGGATGTGGAAGTAAATGGAGATTATCTGGCTAATATTACAGAGAAGGTTGTTGGCAACCTTCTTTTTTCCGTTGTGGCCAGAGTTAAAAATGAAGAAGGAAATTATGAGGACAAAGTCATTTATGAGACCACGGAAACAATAGAGATTCTTCCATATAATCAGTGGGGTGGAATGGCTGAAAATCCTGAATATTTGGCTTCATTTGTAATGCCTAATCATTCTGATGTAAGTAATATTTTACCTCTTTGCATTAAGCAGTTAGAGGAGTGGAAACAGACACCAAGCATTACTGGATATCAGACACAGAATAAGAACACAGTTAAATATCAGATGGCAGCAGCTTATGAGGTTTTAAGAAAAGAAGGAATTGCTTATGCAGTTGGACAGGCTTCTTTTGAAGAAATCGGACAGAGAATAAGAACAGCAGATGAAATTATCGCTCAAAAGATTGGTAACTGCCTTGATCTTACAACATTTATGGCATCTATTCTTGAAGCAATGGGACTTAATCCACTTATTATGCTTATGAAGGGCCATGCTTATGTTGGATGCTGGCTGGAGGATTTGACATTCCCAGATTGTATTGAGGAAGATCCTGCAGCTATTAGTAAGAGAATTGCGGCAGGTATAGATGAAATAATGTTAGTTGAGTGTACTGCTTTGGCAGTAGGTTCATCTATGTCATTTGAAGAGGCAACAAAGGCTGCTCAGGCTAAGATTGAACAGGCTTTGGATTTTGAAATGGCTATTGATATCAAGAGATGTCGTGGAAATAAGATTTTACCTCTTCCAAGCAGAGTATTAGAGGATGGAAGCTACAAGGTAGTTGAATTCAAGGTTGAAGAAAAAACTGAAATGCCTAAGGAACTTTCAACAGCAGGAATTAATGCTCAGGCAGTTGAAAATGTAATGACTAAGCAGAAAATGTGGGAGAGAAAGCTTCTTGATTTATCCCTTAGAAATCCACTTATTAATTTCAGAGTTACTAAGAGCTTTGTTCAGCTTGCATCAAGTGATATTGCAAGATTTGAGGATGTATTAAATCAGGGCGAATCCTTAAGCGTACATCCATTTAAGGGTGAGGGAACTCTTAAACCAGAGGAAAGCAAGATTTTTAATATAGGAGAAATAAGAGAATACCTTAAGGCATCAGAAGAGGATGATTTTAAGGCTAACAGAGTGAGAGCTTTCTTAAATGAGAGAGATCTTGAGGTTTCAATGAAGCAACTCTCAAGACAGGCTAAATTAAGTCTTGAAGAGAATGGTTCAAATACGCTCTATCTGGCTCTTGGATTCCTTAAATGGTATGAGAGTGATATTTCAGAAAAAGAAAGATATGCACCATTGATTCTTGTTCCTGTAGATGTTGTTAAGAAATTACAGGATAAGGCTTATCATATAAGAATTCGTGATGAGGAATCAATGATAAATATTACCATGCTTGAATATTTGAGACAAAATTTTGGTATGGATATAGGTGGACTTGATCCACTTCCAGTAGATGAGAATGGAATTGATATTCAGTTGATTCTTAATACAATAAGAAAATCAGTTATGTCAAAAGCCCACTGGGATGTTTTGGATTATGCATTTGTGGGAGTGTTCTCATTCTCAAGATTTATCATGTGGAATGATCTTAAGAATAGATCAGAGGATATTCTTGGCAATAAGGTAGTTAAGAGTCTTTTATCAGGACAGCTTGAGTGGCAGCCAGTTGATTTTGATTCTATTGAAGATTTGGATTCAACAGTTAAACCATCAGATATGGCAGTAGTATGTTCAGCGGATGCTTCACAGATGAAGGCTATACAGGCTTCTTCTATGGGAGAGAGCTTCGTCCTTCATGGACCTCCGGGAACAGGTAAATCACAGACTATTACCAATATGATTGCAAATGCTTTATATCAGGGAAAGAGCGTATTATTTGTAGCTGATAAAATGGCAGCTCTCTCTGTTGTTCAGAATCGTTTAGAGAAGGTTGGCTTAGGGGCATTCTGCCTTGAACTTCATTCTAATAAGGCACAGAAATCAGCGGTTCTTGCACAGCTTGAGCGAAGCTTAAAGGAAGCTGACAGAAGACATAATGATAAATATGCATTAAAGGCAGATGAGCTCTATGAATTAAGAAATAAGCTTAATGATATAGTTATAGCGCTTCATGGTAAAACTAAGTGCGATAGAAGTGTTTATGAGCTTATAGGTGATTATGAAAGTAATGCAGAGCTTGCAGGTAAAATCCAGATTTCAAATGAGTTTGTTGATACTATTGATGCGAATAAATATTCAGAAATAGTTGAGCTTCTTGAAGATTATTATGTAGTCGTTAATGAGATTGGAGATGTTACAGAGCATCCTCTTAAATCTTATGTGATTGAGAATTACTCACAGGAAGTAAGAGATAATTGGGTTAAAGAACTTGAAGCATTCAGGGAAAATTTAGCATTACTTAAGACTAGTCTTAATGAGACCTTGTTAAATATTGGAATTGAAAGTGACAGAAAGTATACTCGCGACTATATTACCTGGCTTGAGATGGCTCTTAAGAAGGGTATGCATATTAAGAATCTTCCAGCTTGCCTTGATACCCTGGAAGAATATGAAAATCTTAAGAATGAGATTTATGGAAAGATTGCAGAGAATAAAACTCTTGATTCCATGAAGAAAACCATTAAGGAATCATATAAGAATGAAATATTTGCATACGATATAGCAAGTGCGAGAAACAGACTTGTAACAGCACAGGGTAAATGGGCTCTGGCTAAGAAAATGGAGATTAATAGCCTTCTCAAGGAATTGAGATTTATGGCTGTAAATCCAGCAAGCATCAAGGAAGACAATTTATCAGATATTTACCTTCAGATAGAGGAATATAAGGAACTTGAAAAGAAGTGTGTTCTTGATGATTTGATGAAGGAAATTGTTGGCGACCTCTATAGAGAAGAAAATACTGACTGGGATCAGGTTGAAGTTAAACTTGAGCAGATTGAGCAGTTTGTCAAGGCAATAAGTCTTTGCCCAGATAAGGAAGATGCAGAAGCTTTAACAGGTAAGATTGTAGCAGCACTTAATGGGGATAAAAGAGATAATCTGGCTGACTATATAGCTAAGAGTGAAAATGTAGCAATCAGTGAGTCAAAGCTTATGTCTTCATATGGTCTTAAGCTTGTAGCATTTAATGATGCAAACGATTATATTCAGACAATGAGAGATGATATTAATATCGCTCTTGATAATAAAGAAGAAATGAGAAGCTATTCATCTCTTTGTTCTATCGAGAAAAAGATTGAAGATGCTGGCCTTGGTGAAGCTTTTGAGGCAGTTAGAAATGGAAGTCTTTACGCAAGTGAACTCACAGATGCATTTAAGGCTAATTTTGGTAAGGCAGCAGCGCTTAAAGCTATTAATGAATCAGAGGTATTGAAGGGCTTTAACGGCTCATCATTTACTGCAGTTATTGAAAGATTTAAAGCTGTAAATGATGAATTTGAAGAACTTACAAGAAAAGAAGTTGCAGCCAGATTATCAGAGAATATTCCTAAGATTAGCGACAATATTGTTGCTTCTTCAGCTATGGGAATTCTTCAAAAGGCTATTAAATCAGGTGTTCGTGCAATGCCAATTAGAAAGTTATTCAACGAGATTCCAACACTTCTTAGAAAGATGTGTCCTTGTATGCTTATGAGCCCTATTTCAGTTGCTCAGTATATTGACCCATCATTCCCTAAATTTGATTTGGTAATCTTTGATGAGGCGTCACAGCTTCCTACTTCTGAATCAGTAGGTGTATTAGCAAGAGGTGAAAATGTAATTGTAGTAGGTGATCCAAAACAGCTTCCTCCTACAAGCTTCTTCATGACTAATCATGAGGATGAAGAAACCTATGAATATAATGACATGGAAAGTCTTCTTGATGACTGTTTGGCAGTATCAATGCCAAGTAAACACCTCTTATGGCATTATCGTTCAAGACATGAAAGTCTTATTGCTTACAGTAACCTTAAATATTATGATAACAAACTTTACACATTCCCTTCACCAAATGACCTTGTAAGTGAAGTTAAATTGATTCAGGTGGATGGAGCCTATGAAAGGGGCCGTCAGAAGGTAAACAGAGCCGAGGCTGAGGCAATTGTTGCTGAGATTATGACCAGACTTAAGGATGAAAAGAGAAGAAAAGAGTCTATCGGTGTAGTTACATTCTCTCAGGTTCAGCAGGCTTATATTGAAGATTTACTTCAGGATGAACTTCATAAGGAGCCAGAAATTGAGATTTATGCTCAGGGAATGGAAGAGCCTATATTTGTAAAGAATCTCGAAAATGTACAGGGTGATGAAAGAGACGTAATTATGTTCTCTATCTGCTACGGACCTGATGAGACAGGAAAGGTGAGCATGAATTTTGGTCCACTTAATCAGGATGGTGGCTGGAGAAGACTTAATGTTGCTATTTCAAGATCAAGAAAGCAGATGCTTATTTATTCAACAATTCGTCCAGAGCAGATTGATATACAAAGAACTCAGGCGGAAGGTGTAATAGGTCTTAAGGGATTCCTTGAATTTGCTGCACATGGCAAGAATGCTTTATTTGCAAGAAATGAACTTATTAAGAAGAGAAACAGCGATGTGGCTGAAGCTATTAAGGCCAGACTTAGAAAGGATGGCTACAAGGCAAATCTTAATGTTGGTTCAAGTGAGTTCCGTCTTGATATAGGTATTGTAGATCCTAAGGATGAGAATAAATATTGTCTTGGTATTCTTCTTGATGGAGAGAATTATTATGACAGCGAGCTTGCAAGGGATAGAAATATTCTTCAACCTTCGGTATTAAAGGGACTTGGATGGAAGCTTCACAGAGTTTGGACTCTCGACTGGTTCGATACAGAAGATAAAGAGTACGAAAAGATTGTGGCAGCTATAGAAAAGTCCATGACAGACGAGCCATGGGAAGAAGAAAAGAAAGAAGCTAACGAAGAGAAAATTAAAGAAGCTTTAATTGAAAATCAGGTTGAAACTGAAGAGGATGCACATCCAAACAGAAGAGAACTTGAAATTTATTCTGTAAATATTCTTGGCGACAATGAAGATTTCTATAGCCGTGGTCATGATAAGAGAATTATGAGAGAGATTGAAAATATCATGAATGTAGAAGCTCCAATTGCGAAAAAGGCATTGATGAGAAAAGTAATGGCTGCTTATGAAATTACAAAAATGTCCACAAAATCAGAAAACCGAATCGTAGAATTGTTAGATGGTCTGGTTAAGGACGACCTTATTAATGTAAACATGAGTGCTGGCGAGACTTTCTACTGGCTTAAAGGTCAGGATATGGAGGCTTATGACATTTACAGAATTCCAGCAGATTCAAAGAATGCAAGACCTATAAATGAAATCTGCAAGCAGGAAATTGTAAATGCTGTTACCGAGATAGTATATGCAAATGAAAGAATTGCAATGGAAGACTGTATCAGAAAAACTGGAGAATTTTTCGGCGTTAAAAAATTGTCCGCAGCTCTTAATCAGTCTGTGAGAGAAGCTATATGCTATGGTGAACAGAAAGGTCTTTACAGCATTTCGGATGACGGTGAAGAAATAATTAAGTAGTGTGGTGTATATACATTTATAGCAATATGGTATATAATCACGTATGTTATTTTTTTAACGGGGAAGGAGAAAAGAAATGAACTTAAAAAAATTAACTGCATTAACTTTAAGTGCAACAATGATTTTGTCGCTTACAGCCTGCACATCTCCTAAAGATTTATTTTCAAAAATATTGACTGGGAATGGTGGAAATAAGGGCGGAAACGCGCTTGAAGAGGCATTAGTAACTAATAAAGATGCCGTATTTACTGTAGATGAAGAAATCGTTATTGGGGAGGGCGGTGGCTTCGATTACTATGGTGGCTATAATGGTGGAGATTACGTTATCAAATATGCTAATGGTAAAATGTGGCTCTTAAATCCTTTGTATGTTTATGATGAAGAATTCATTGGTGATGGCGTGGATATTCCTGTCGAAGGCGTTGAAGTTATGCCTATGCCAAAAGATGGTGCAGAACCAGATGATTCTTTTGTAGAAGAAGGAAATGGCGATTACGCTGATGAAAACGGTGTATTCGAAGAATTTGAAGGCGATAATTATGATGATGGAGATTTTTATGGTGACACTGATTTCATGCCAAGCTCACATTATGAGATTTCAGTATCATCATTTACAAATGGATCTGATATGCAGCAACACCAACCAGTAATTCTTAATTACGGTGAAAATGCATCAGGATCACTTATTCAGATTAGTCAGAATAACGAATTATTTGTCATAGTTGCTACTTATGATTATAATACTGGCGACGAATCATACTATTTAAGAAAGTATGATCTCAATAGTCAGTTGCTAAAGGAAACTACAATTGATAGTACAGTTGAGGGTGATAGCTGGTTCTATATTTCACAAACTGCTATTGATAAAGATGGAAACTTCTATGCTCAGAGTGAAGACAGAGTTGACATTTATGACAAGGAATTAAATAAGATTGCAGTATGTGATTTAAAGAAGATTGCAAATGGCAATGATTACTGGTGCGATACAATGACAGCAACAGGTGATGGTCAGGTAGTTATAGGAATCACTAATTACGAAAAAACTGGTGATAATTATAAGGATAGCTGGAAATTCAGTGCACTTGATGCAAAGGGAAATCTTACAGATTTGAAATGTAGCGAAGAGACTAAGAGAAAAGGTATCTACACAGGTGGTGGATATGATATTTATTTCTCTAATCAGACATCAATAAGAGCTATGAATCTTGAAGATACAACATCAAAGGAAATAGTTAGCTTTTACGATTCAGATATTAATGTTTATGACTTCAACGGAGCTTACTTTATAAGCGAAGACAGATTTGTAACATTGATATATGACAATGATACAAATGAACAAAAAATTGTTATTTATAAGAAGGTTCCAGCAGATCAGGTAATCGACAAAGAAGTTATTACTATTGCGGCTGATGGCCTTGATTATGAGATTGCAAAAAGAGTTAACAGCTATAACAAAGCAAGTAATCAGTATAAGATTAAGCTTGTAGATTATTCTCAGTATAATAGTGATGATGACTATTCAGCTGGTACAAAGAGATTCTATACAGACCTTACAACAGGAAACGCAGCAGATATCATTGTTCCTAGCTGGGGAATGGATATAAATAACCTTATTGATAAGGGTGTATTTGCAGATCTTACTCCAGAAATGGAAGCAAATCCAAGCGGATTACAAAAGGGTGATTTGGTTAAAACAGCTCAGGAAATGTATGCTGATGGAGACAAGCTCTATGTAGTATTTCCAAACTTCTCGGTTATAGCATTCCAGATGAAGAAATCATTATATGATGGTGAACTTACAATGGACGATATTCTTGCCTGGGAAGCTAAGACGGGAAATAAAGCATTCTCGAATGAATATACATCGGATTCAGTTCTTTATGAACTTATGACATTCTCAATGGACTCATTCCTTGATCCAAAGACTGGAAAATGTAATTTCGATTCTCCAGAATTTATATCTCTTTTAGAGTATGCTAAGACATATCCAAACGAGATTCCTGAAGATTACTGGGAGAATTACGATTGGAATGCATACCAGACAGTAATGAGAAGTGAGCAAAATCTTTTGACAATAAGTTCAATTTATAACTTTAGAGATTTCAACTATACTTCAGAAAGTCAGTTTGGCGAAGAGACAGTATTTACAGGACTTAAATTTGGCGACAGTGATGGAGCAATGGTTTATCCATACCAGTCTATGGGCATCTCTGCAAAGAGTAAGAACAAAGCAGCTGCCTGGGATTTCATTTCTTCATGCTTTACAGAAGAATACTATGAGCAGAATCACTGGGATCTTGCTACATTAGAGTCTCAGCTTGATAAGCAGATTGCAGAAGCTAAAGAAAAGCCATCCTACATTGACGAAAATGGTGAAAAGGTTGAATATGATGATACATATTATATTGGCGATACAGAATATACAATTCATCCAATTACAGATGCTAAGGCTCAGGAAATTAAAGATTTCATTACATCAGTAAAAACTTCATATAGTTATGATGAAGAGCTTCTTAATATTCTTACAGAAGAAACATCAGCTTACTTCCAGGGACAAAAGAGTGCTAAGGAAGTTGCAGGCGTTATTCAGTCAAGACTTCAGATATATGTAAATGAAAAGAAATAAAAAATATTAGATTAAGGAAACTGCCTCCCAATACGGGAGGCAATTTTCGGTTAACAGAGGAGGATTACAATGAAAGCAGCAATTTTTCTTGCTAAGGGTTATGAAGAAATCGAAGCACTTACAGTAGTTGATATGCTTAGAAGAGCGAAGATTGAAATCGATGTTATTTCAACAGGAGATACACTCGATACGGAAAGCTCACACGGAGTTAAGGTTAAAGCTGATAAGGTGCTTGCTGATACTAATTTTGATGAATACGGATGCCTCGTTCTTCCTGGTGGAATGCCTGGAACTAAAAACCTCGAAGCGAATGAAACACTTATGAAGGAAATGGATAAGGCTTACAAGAGTGGCAAATTAGTTTGTGCTATCTGTGCTGCTCCATCAGTGTTTGGACACAGAGGCTATCTTAAGGGAAGAAAAGCAGTTTGTTACCCGGGGTTTGAGAGCGAATTAATGGGTGCAGAGGTAGAATATGTACCAGTAGCTGAAGATGGAAATGTAATTACCTCAAGAGGAATGGGAACAGCTATTTTGTTTGCAGCAAAGATTATTGAAAGAATAATTGATAAGAAAACAGCAGATGAACTTTTGAAAGCAATTGTATTTTGTGAGTAGTATTAAGTTTTCTTTTACAAAACAACTTGATTATGATATAATTATCAATTGATTGTGGACTACCACATCTTTTTGAAAGGAGATTACAAAAAAATGGGTTTAAAAATTGAAAAACTTGAAGGAAATATCGCTAAATTAACTATTGACGTACCTGCTGAAGAATTTGCAGCAGCTTGCGAAAAAGCATATCAGAAAAATAAAAAGAAGATTTCTGTTCCTGGTTTCAGAGCAGGTAAGGTTCCAAAGAACGTAGTTGAGAAAATGTATGGCAAGGAAGTATTCTATGATGATGCAGCTAATATCATTATTCCAGATGCTTATGCTAATGCATATGATGAAGCAGTAAAGGAACTTGATATCGTTTCAGCTCCAAAGATCGAGATTCAGGAAGTTGAAGATGGCAAGCCATTCGTATTCACAGCAGAAGTTGCTCTTAAGCCAGACGTTAAGCTTGGTAACTACAAGGGAGTTGAAGTTGAGAAGGCAGCTGTTGATGTAACAGATGAAGAAGTTGATGCAGCTATCGAAACAGAGCGCCAGAACGCAGCAAGAATCGTAAGCGTTGAGAGACCAGTTCAGGATGGCGATACAGTTTCACTTGATTTCGAAGGATTTGTTGATGGTGTTGCATTTGAAGGCGGCAAGGGTGAGAACTATCCACTCGAGATTGGTTCACATTCATTCATCGATAACTTCGAAGAGAAGCTTATTGGTAAGACAATGGGTGAAGATTTTGATATTGATGTAACATTCCCAGAAGGATACATGAATGCAGAACTCGCTGGAAAGCCAGCAGTATTTAAGTGTAAGATTAACGAAATCAAAGAGAAGCAGCTTGCTGAACTCGATGATGATTTCGCTAGTGATGTTTCAAGCTATGACACATTTGCTGAATACAAGGAATCAGTTAAGAAGAACCTTGCAGAGAAGAAGGCAGATGATGCTAAGAAGGCTAAAGAAGATGCAGTTGTTGATGCTATCATCGAAGCTTCAGAGATGGATATCCCTGATATGATGGTTGCTACACAGCAGAGAGAAATGCTTGATGAGTTTGCTCAGAGACTTCAGTATCAGGGCATGAACATTGAGCAGTACTTCCAGTACACAGGTTCAAATGCTGAGATGATGATGGATCAGATTAAGCCACAGGCTATCAAGAAGATTAAGACACAGCTTGTACTCGAAGCTATCGTTGCTGCTGAGAAGATTGAAGTTTCAGAAGATGAACTTGCAGCAGAAATCAAGAAGGTTGCTGAGAGCTACGGTATTGAAGAAGATAAGGTTAAAGAATCATTATTAGGCGGCAGAGAAGAATTATTCAAGAAAGATCTTGCTATGCAGAAGGCTGTTGATTTCGTAACAGAGAACGCTGTAGAAAAATAATGATTGATAGGAGGGAACAATATGAGTTTAGTACCTTATGTCATTGAACAGACTAGTCGTGGTGAGAGAAGCTACGATATCTATTCACGTTTATTAAAAGACAGAATTATTTTCCTTGGAGAAGAAGTAAATGAGGTTACAGCATCACTTGTTGTAGCTCAGCTTCTTTTCTTGGAAGCTGAAGATCCAGAAAAGGACATTCAGCTCTATATAAATAGCCCAGGTGGTTCAGTAACTGCTGGTATGGCTATCTATGATACAATGCAGTACATCAAATGTGATGTTTCTACTATCTGTATCGGTATGGCTGCATCTATGGGTGCATTCCTTTTATCAGGTGGAACAAAGGGCAAGAGAATGGCTCTTCCTAATGCTGAAATCATGATTCACCAGCCACTTGGCGGTGCTCAAGGTCAGGCAACTGAGATTGAAATTGCTGCAAAGCATATTCTTCATACAAAGGAAAAGTTAAATAAGATTCTTGCTGAGAACTGTAATCAGCCACTTGAAGTTATCGCAAAGGATACAGATCGTGATAACTGGATGACAGCTGATGAAGCTTGTGAGTATGGATTAATTGATAGCGTAATCACTTCTCGCGAAGATAAGTAGGAGTATTATGGCAGGAAAAAAGACAACTAACGACAAGACTTCTAAAATTAAATGCTCTTTTTGTGGAAAGACTCAGAAACAGGTTGGACAGCTTATAGCAGGACCTGATGGAATCTATATCTGTGATGAGTGTATTAGAACTTGTAATGAAATCATGAATTTTGATTATAAGAGCGAGTTCGAGGATGAGATGTTTGGTCAGGGTGCAAAGAAAAATGACCTTGAGATTAATCTTTTAAAACCAAAGCAGATTAAAGAATTCCTTGATGATTATGTTATTGGACAGGAAGAAGCTAAAAAGGTTCTTTCAGTTGCAGTATATAACCACTATAAGAGAGTAATGGCTCCAGCAGATCTTGGAGTTGAATTGCAGAAGAGTAATTTACTTATGCTTGGACCTACTGGTTCAGGTAAGACATATCTTGCTCAGACACTTGCTAAGATTATAAATGTACCATTTGCTATCTGTGATGCTACAACACTTACAGAAGCAGGTTATGTAGGTGAAGACGTTGAGAATATTCTTCTCAAGCTTATTCAGGCTGCAGATTATGATCTTGAAAGAGCAGAGTATGGTATCGTTTATATCGATGAAATCGATAAGATTACCAAGAAGAGCGAGAATGTATCTATTACAAGAGATGTATCTGGTGAAGGCGTTCAGCAGGCATTACTTAAGATCATTGAAGGAACAGTAGCTTCAGTACCACCTCAGGGTGGAAGAAAGCATCCTAACCAGGAGACTATTCCTATTGACACAACAAATATTCTCTTCATTTGTGGCGGAGCATTTGATGGCCTCGAAACAATTATTGAACAGAGAATGAACCAGAAAACCATTGGTTTCAATGCTGACATGGTTAAATCAAATATATTGGAAAAGAGCAGTATTCTTAAAGAAGTTACTCCTCAGGACTTAGTTAAATTTGGTATTATTCCAGAATTTGTAGGTCGTGTTCCAATTACTGTTTCGCTTGATGGCCTTGATACTGAGGCACTTGTGAGAATTATCAAAGAGCCTAAGAACTCAATGATTAAGCAGTATGCAGCATTATTTAAACTTGATGATGTTAACCTTTTCTTTGATGATGATGCCATCGAAGAGATTGCAAAGGAAGCATTTGAAAGAAAGACTGGTGCTCGTGGTATTCGTTCCATTATGGAGAAGGTTATGATGGATGTTATGTTTGAGATTCCATCTGACGAGACTATCGAAGAGTGCAGGATTACAAAAGATTCCATTCTTGGAATTTCCAAACCAATAGTAAAGCACAAATAAAATTCAGGGGGCAATTTATTTGCCCCTTTTTGTGTATAAGAGGAAAACTTCTACTTGGCAGTATAGATTCCGCAGACACGCTTTCGCTCTGTTCACGCTCGTAGCGGTACTAAGCTCGATTTGTAAACAATCTCGCTAAGTGCCGACGGCGTGAAAAGGTCTGCTATAATCTATACGTGCCAGCAGAAGTTTTAGGATATACAAGCGAGGGGCAAGGAATTGCCGGAATGAGGCGGGATTGGCGTTAGGAGTTTTAACTTTGTTTTTAGAGACAAATATTAGTAGTTTTGGTATTATTGAAGATAGTTTAAACGGTTTTGTTTAATTGAGGATATAGAGGTTTTAATTATGAAGATTAAATCGGTTAATTTGGAAACAGTATGTGGAATAACTAGTAAGTTACCGAACAATGCACATCCGGAATTTGCATTTGCAGGCAAGAGTAATGTAGGCAAATCATCACTTATAAATGCATTTATGAATAGAAAGTCATATGCCAGGGTTTCACAACAGCCAGGAAAGACACAGACTATTAATTATTACAATATTAATGATGAAATGTATTTGGTGGATCTGCCAGGATACGGATATGCAAAAGTGACTGAATCGGTCAAAGTACAATGGGGCAAGATGATTGAGAGATATCTTAAGAAATCACCTCAGCTTAAAGTAGTATTTTTACTTATAGATATTAGACATGAGCCAAGTGCTAATGACAAGCAGATGTATGACTGGATATTGGCTAATGGATTTGAGCCAATTATTATAGCTACTAAGTCAGACAAGATTTCAAAGGGTGCTGCGCAAAAACAGGTTGCGTTGATTAGAAAGACTCTTAAGTGTGTTGAAGGAAGTACAATTATTCCTTTCTCGGCAGAGAATAAATCAGGACTTGAAGATATTTATAGTATTGTTGATGAATATCTTAGTATGAATGACGAGGCATAAAATAAAGTGTAAAGAAAGGGAGAATTATGGAAGAAAGATACTGGGGAGAAGAGGAAGCAAAAAGATTGAGAAAGAAATGGAACGTGTTTTTTGGCTTTGATATAGCTTTGTTTGTTTTGTTCCTTCTTAATTTATTTGGAGAGATTGGATGCATTTTAGGATGCATTATATCGATGCTTCTAGGTGGTGTAGGTGCAGCAAATAGCGGCGGAGATTTTATTAATGAGATGTTAAGTTATGTATTAGGCGTTACAGGTGCGGTTATAATATTTATAGTAGCCCTGGCAATTGGTTTGGTATTAAGCTTTATCTCTATAGTATTATTAGTATTTATGCTTAATGCTATTTTTAATAGAAAAGAATTAAAAAGCTTAAACATGAACAAAGTTTTTAAGCTTTCATTGATAGCAGGTATTCCAAGTGGACTGACACTAGCTATTGATATAATAGGAGTGGCTATTTTTATAGTTGTATCGTTATTGACAAGTTTGATTTTATTATTTGTATAAATAGTTTAGAGGAAAAATATGGAAGAGAAAAATATATTGCGTATAAAAGAACTGAAAAAGAAAATAAACAAAGAGTACAGACATCCATGGTTAATCATTGGTAGATTATCAGTGCTTGAACCATTTATTATGACATTAATAGGCATTATTTTGCTTGCGATTGTTCTAATAGGCGGAGGTTCTGCTTTCCCTTGGATCGTCAGAAGAATAATAATCGTATATTCATTCTTTTTTGTTCCTATGACAATTGTTGGGTTCATAATCTTTCTTGTATATGAAATAATGATGGCAGTGAAGCAGGCTATAGGCGCAATGGTTAGTATGGGTTTATATGCATTATGGGAAGTAGTACTTGTTTTCATTGGTGTAGTTTTGTTTAGAAGTGCTAAGGAAATAGCTTATCCTGGTACATCTGAGCTTATTACATTGTTGCTTTTACTGGTAGTTGGATTTATAGCTCTTTGCAAGATCGCAATTCATGTGGTTGCAATTGTTTTCACTGCTAGAGCAATGCAGAATGCAAAGCCTTTTAAGGATGAAATCAAAATGCTTAAAGCTGGGGATGCAAGTTCTGAGACAGGCACTGAAGAAGTTCAATGATATAACGTTATGACGTTATACACATTATTATAAAAAGGCTTTTTTCAGAATAAATAAGCCTTGAATAAAGGAATATTTACAGGAGAAATAAGCCTTAAATAAAGGGATATTTACGCTTGAATTAAAACTTGACTATTAAATAGGGCTTAAGTATAATTAGCGTTGCAAGTCTGAAAGGACTTGAATCGGGGTGTGGCTCAGTTTGGCTAGAGCGCTGCCTTAGGGAGGCAGAGGTCGCAAGTTCAAATCTTGTCACTCCGATTTTTTATATTTATCTATGATTTTACACGCGTTTATGGTATAATAAACGCGTGTTTTCTTTATGATGTTGAGAAGATACAGATTGGGTGAGGTGACTATATGGAGAGCAAGATTCTAATTGAGAATGGAACTAATGAACTTGAAGTTCTAGAATTTACAATAGCAGGTAATTCTTACGGAATTAATGTGGCTAAGATTAGAGAAATTATTAACTATCAGCCGGTAACACCAGTGCCAAATGCACATCCTAGTATTGAAGGTATATTTATGCCAAGAGATACAATGATTACAGCGGTTGACCTTTCAAACTGTCTTCAGAGAGGCGAAAGCAAACCAGGCGGACTTTTCATTGTAACTAATTTCAATCAGTTGGATATAGCATTCCATGTAGAAAATGTAATTGGTATTCACAGAGTATCCTGGACACAGATTATGAAACCTGAAGCAACATTTTCAAATGTAAACGACAGCGTTTCAACAGGTATTGTAAATATCAATGGTAAATTGATTATTATTCTTGATTTTGAAAAGATTGTAGCAGATATTAATCCAAGCACAGGAATTAAAGTTTCAGACTTAAATGAACTTGGTGAAAGAGATAGAAACGCTATTCCTATTCTTTTTGCAGAGGATTCAGTTCTTCTTAACAAGCTTGTTAAGGATTCACTTAACAGAGCAGGCTATACAAATGTTATTAGCTGTGAAAATGGTGAAGAAGCCTGGATGATTCTTAAGGAAGCTAAGGAACGCGGTACAATATCTGATGTGGCAAGATGCGTTATAACAGATATTGAGATGCCAAGAATGGATGGACACAGACTGCTTAAGCTTATAAGAGATGATTCAGAATTGGGATCACTTCCAGTAATTATATTCTCTTCGCTTGTTAATGAAGAAATGAGAAGAAAAGGTGAAGCACTTGGTGCAACAGCGCAGTTATCAAAACCTGAAATTGTAAATCTTGTTAAAGAGGTTGATGCAGCGGTAACGCAGTAAATAACAGCCGGGATTATATCTCGGCTTTTTACGTTTAAAAGTAAGTATTTAAGGAGCAGGCTATGGCTTTGGATGAGAATTCATTAAATGATGAAATAGCAAATGATAATGAAGTTGAAAAGCTAATGGCAGAATTGAAATTAGCGGAAGATATGGATTTACAGGATATCCTCGCTGGCGAAGGAGAAGCGCCGGAAGAGGCTTTTTTGGATGCCATTCCGGATGATAATTTTGAAAACCAGATGCCTGACTTTGATGAAGTTGAAGAGGAAGAAATTCTTCAGGAAGAATTAATAGATATGGACGAGATTGATGCAATTCTTTCAGACGTATCTGATGTTCATCCTGAAAGAACAGTATCTGCAAAGGAACTTCAGGACAGAATTGATAAATATGCAGAGAATCCGGAAGAAGCTGAAAGATTGTTAAATGCTGATGAGGCAGATACTAAAGAAGCTGAAACAAATGATACTACAAAAGAAGAAACTGTAGCTAACGAGTCTGAAACTCAAGAAGCTGCAAAAGAAGATTCTGTTTCAGAAGCAACAGAAGCAGGGCTAAGCGAAATGGATGAAGCGATTAGTGGACTTGATTCTATTTCAACAAGCGATGATGATTTCCTTGCTAATCTTGAAAATGTGGATGAGCTTTTAGCAGATGTTGAGAAGCAGGCTAAGGAAGAGAGCGTAGCTACATTAAATGAACCTGATTATTCACAGGATAGTGATCTTGCTGAGATTAATGAGCTCATTAATAAATCTGAAAATAATGAGGCTATTAATGATGAATTGTTATCTATGTTAGATGGTGTAGATGATAATTTAGGGCCTATGGATATAGAAGATCTTGATAATCCTGCGAAAGAGGGAGAAGCCGAAGAAACAGCAAAAGGCAAGAAGAAAAAAGAAAAGAAAAAGAAGAAAAAGAAAGATAAAGCTGAAGGAGCTGATGCTTCACAAGGACAGGAAGAACCTAAAGAGAAGAAAGGTTTATTTGCTAAAATCTTTGGATTTATAACTGAAGATGATGAAAGCGATGAGGAGGCTCCTAAGGAAGAGGCAGAAGAGTCAAAGGGCAAAAAAGACAAGAAGAAAAAGAACGATAAAAAGGCTAAAGGCAAGGCTAAGGATAATGCTTCAATAGAAGCAGAGCTTGACGAAGAAGATAAGAAATCAAACAAGAAGGACAAGAAGAAAAAAGAAAAGAAGCCTAAGAAAGCTCCAAAGGCTAAAGAGGTCAAGGACGAACCACAGGAGAAGTCAAATATCAAGAAGGGTGGCATTATATTTACTGCTGCATTCTGCCTGACTTTGCTTGGTCTTATAATGGTGCTTTGTGTAGGTGGAACAAGACTTCTTGCCAAAAACGAGGCGAGAATTGCTTATTACAAGGGCGATTATGAAACTGCAAGTAATAAGCTTTATGGAATGAGACTTAGTAAGTCTGATGAGCTTATTTTTAAGAAAGCATCTTTGATGTATAGAATAACGCTTCTCAAGGACAAGATTGAGGCTTATGAACTTATGGGTGATGAGAGGAAAATCTGCGATGCAATGTTTGAACTTCGAAAGGAGTGCGACAATTTGTATGTAGATGCCAAGCTTCTCAATATTACTAATGAGTTAGGTGTTGAAAAAGAAGAAATCGATGAGAAGATTTCTTTGAAATATGGCATTGAGAAAGAGGATATTGAAGCAATCTGTAAGGCAAAGAAAGTATATTATACAGTAGCTGTAGATAATCTTATTTCAGGTCAGAAATACTATATTGGTGCTGAGAAATATTTTGAATCTGTAACAGGAGTTTCAGACAATCAAAACGGAAATGATGAGTCTTCAGAAGAAGTTACAGATGATACAATTGAAGATTTGCTTCCTGAAGAGGCTGAAATAAATAACTAACACAGGGGACTAAATAATGATAGCTATTATTGATTATGATGCCGGTAATATTAAGAGTGTTGAAAAGGCAGTAAACAAGCTTGGATATGAATGTGTGATTACAAGAGATATTGATCTTTTGAAAAAAGCAGACAAGCTTATTCTACCAGGCGTTGGTGCTTTTGAAGATGCTATGGGCAAGTTAAATGAATATGGACTTACAGAAGTTATAAGAGAACTTGTACTTGAGGAAAAGAAGCCATTTATGGGCATTTGTCTTGGGCTTCAGCTTATATTTGATTCAAGTGAAGAGGGTGTTGGAGTTAAAGGCTTAAGCCTCGTTCCTGGTAAGATTGTAAGACTTCCAGAAGGGGATAACAGAAAAATTCCTCATATGGGATGGAACTCTTTACATTTTCCTAAAGAAAGTACACTTTTTAAGGGCGTAGATGAAGGAAGCTATGTGTATTTCGTCCATTCATATTATCTTCAGGCGGATGATGAGAATGTGGTTGCTGCAACAAGTGAATATGGTGCTACAATTCATGCCGCAATAGAAACAGGTAACATTTATGCTACTCAGTTCCATCCGGAAAAGAGCAGCACAGTCGGACTTAAGATTTTAAATAATTTCCTGGAGGCATAAATGCATACAAAAAGAATTATTCCATGTCTGGATGTAAATGCAGGCAGAGTTGTTAAAGGCGTTAATTTTGTTAATTTGATAGATGCAGGTGATCCTGTAGAATGTGCTCTCGCTTATGATAAGGCTGGCGCTGACGAACTTGTTTTCCTTGATATCACAGCAAGTTCAGATGCGAGAAATACTGTGGTTGATATGGTTAGAGCAGTAGCGGAGAGCGTATTTATACCATTTACTGTTGGTGGTGGTATTAGAACAGTAGATGATTTCAAGAAGATTTTAAGAGAGGGAGCTGATAAGGTGGCTGTTAATTCAGCAGCAATCATGAATCCTAATCTTATTGCTGAGGCTGCTGATAAATTTGGCTCACAGTGCGTAGTTGTTGCCATAGATGCTAAAAGAAGAGCAGATGGTTCAGGCTGGAACATTTTCAAAAATGGTGGAAGAGTTGATATGGGTATTGATGCCATTGAGTGGGCAATGAAGGCCTGCGAACTTGGAGCTGGTGAAATTCTTCTTACAAGTATGGATTGTGATGGAACTAAGAACGGATATGATAATGAGCTTACAAGAATGGTAGCTGAAAACGTATCTATTCCAGTAATCGCCTCTGGCGGAGCTGGTAAATTAGAACATTTCAAAGATGCTTTTGAACTTGGAAAAGCAGATGCGGCATTGGCTGCAAGCCTATTCCACTTTAAAGAGCTTGAGATTATGGAAGTTAAGAAATATCTTGCTAATGAGGGTATTCCAGTAAGATATTAAGGAGGAAGCATGCCACCTATTACAGGAGAATGGGAAGCGGCGTTAAAGCCTGAATTTAACAAGGATTACTATATTAATCTTTATAAAAAACTTATAGAAGAATATAAAGAACATCAGATTTTTCCACCCAAGCAGGACATATTTAATGCCTATCATTTTACTCCTTTGGATGAAGTTAAAGTGGTAATAATTGGGCAGGATCCATATCATGATTTTAATCAGGCGCATGGCTTGTGTTTCTCTGTAAAAGCAGGTGTAGATACGCCTCCATCGTTAGTGAATATTTACAAAGAGATTTCTGATGATCTGGGCTGCTACATTCCTAATAACGGATATCTGGAAAAATGGGCAAGACAGGGAGTGTTTTTACTTAACACTGTACTTACGGTAAGAGCTCATTCACCTCAGTCTCATAAGGGGATTGGATGGGAACAGTTTACGGATGCTACTATTAAGATTCTTAATGAACAGAACAGGCCTATAGTATTTATGCTTTGGGGCAGTTCAGCTATTAAGAAAAAGGAACTTCTGAATAATCCAAATCACCTGTATTTAACGGCACCGCATCCATCGCCGTTATCTGCTTATCGCGGATTTTTTGGTTGTAAACACTTCAGCCAGGCAAATGAATTTTTGAGAGCAAATAATCTTGCTGAAATTGACTGGCAAATTGAGAATATAATTTGATTTTTATCAGTCTAAAGTATATAATGTATTAGAATATGTTAATTGGGGAAATTAACATCAAAATTAGTTCGGGGAGGCAATTCATGAAAGAATTAATGATAATGTATCATCCTGTGAAAAAGGAAATTCGTTTCCTTGCTAAGGCTAAAGGAGAGTTCGTAGAAATTCCATATGCTATGTGTCCTTGGCTCAATCAGTATGGTCCAGACAATGGAGAATTCTTACTTCAGAATCATGGTAATAAGTTCTTTGATGATATTTGGGAACAGTTCTTAAGAGATAATGTTAATCTTGTATTTAAGGGAACAAAGGTTGACTACGACGACTTTATCAAGAAGGTAAGAGAATATAATAAATCAGTTAAGGAAGATAGATTCAAGGTAACTCAGTTTATCGAACTTCCATCAGTTACTGATATCTATACAGCAATCGCTGAATTCTGTGATGATACACTTGATACATTTGACAAGGAATTACAGAATTCTGATATTAAGAAATCATTCCTTGAAAGAAGAAGTGAGTTTGAAGGCAAGAAGGAAAAGCTTAATAATTCAGATGTTAATCTTTGTCTTGTTGGTACATACTCATCAGGTAAGTCTACATTTATCAATGCTTTGATTGGTAAGAGAATTCTTCCAGAGAGTATTAATTCAGAAACAGCTAAGATGTTCAGAATTAAGAATTCTAAGAAGCCTGCTGTTTCATTCGTTATCAAAAAAGGTGGCGAAGAGAACAACGATAATGCAATCAATGCTCATATTACTTGGGATGAAGAAAAGAAGAAATTTGCATTCCAGGCAGACGGTGAATGTGAGATTATTCGTGAGAAGATTAATTCAGAGGTTAACTCAGCTATCATGTTCAGACTTCAGCAGCATGAGCAGTTATATCAGATTCTCAAGAAATTAAATGACATTCCAAATGCAATTAATGATGAAAATGACGAATATATCGATGGAATTATTGAAGTTGATTATCCTATTCCATTAGACGAGAATATTAACTTCACATTCTATGATACACCTGGTACAGATTCTAATTCTAATGAGCATCTTCTTGTTTTACAGAAAGCTCTTGCTCAGCAGACTAATTCTATTCTTATTGTTCTTTATGAGCCAACTAAGATGGAAGGTACAGGTAACTCAATTCTTTACAACTTGATTAATTCAAGCAACAAGGAGAATGAGTCAACTACAATCGATTTAACACGTTCACTTCATGTTATTAACCAGGCAGATACAAAGTCACTTGCAGACTTACTTCTTTTAAAGAAGAAGAAAGTTGAAGTAACTCTTAAGGAAACAGATAAGATTTATAACGAAGAAGCTCAGCAGATTGATTTATCAAAGGAAAGACTTTTCTTCGTATCATCTAAGGCTGCATATATTTCAAAAGCTATCGGTAATAACATCGATACAGAGGATGAAAGAAGATGGCTTGCTAACCATAAGAACGAGATTAACAACGAGCCTGTTGAAGATCCATTCAGAGGTGAAGAGGCTAAGGCAGATGTTGATACAGGTATGTACTTCAAGCTTGATAAGCTTGCAAGATCAGATAATGAGACAAAGGCACTTATTAAGGAATGTAATGAAGAACTTAAGAAGTGTAACAATCCTGAAGATTCAAGTCTTTACCCAATTCTTCAGAGAATCTACGTTAACTCTGGTATGTATGCTATCGAGAAGGAAATCATCCAGTACGGTAGAAAATATGCATTGGCTGTTAAGGCTAAAGGCTTATATGATGGCATCAAGAGCGTAGTAGATTTCATCCGTGAAGACTATGAAGTTATTGAGAATCAGGCTAGATTATCTAAAGAAGAAATCGAGCGTAACATCACTGTAATGAAGACAAATATGGTTCAGGACATTGATAATGCTTATGCTGATTACCTTCAGAATATGACAACAGAAAATATGGTATTCCAGATTGATGATATCAATCAGTTATATACAGTAATGGGCAACCGTCAGATTCAGGCAGGTAAAATTGCTGATAAGATGAAATGGATTGCATTACGCCCAGAAGTATTTGAAGAGAAGAATAACATTATCAGAAATGAACTCAACAGATACTTACAGGAAATTGATGATAACTACAAGAACAATCGTGGACGTATCTTACAGCAGCAGATCGATGAACTTAAGGGAATCATTGTTAAGAAGATTTCTGGTTACAAGGGCATTGATGAAGAGATTATCAAGAGAATCACAAATGTTGCTGATACACAGGTTCCTCCATCAAGCCTTAAGGCACTTAAGATGGATGAATATATTAACAAGCAGAAAGCGATCTTCATTTTCTCAACAAATGATAAGAAGTCATACAAGAATGACGTTGAGACAATGTTTGCAAATACAACTAAGGTTCAGTTTGATTCATATATTGAAGAAATTACTAAGGTTGCTATTGATAAGACAGCAGAACTTGTTCAGGAATTCAAGAATAACATTGATATGATTTCTTCAAATCTTGAATTACTCATCAAAGATGAGAAGAAAGCAAGTGAAGAACAGGCTAAGGCTAAAGCAGTTCTTGATCTTGTTGAGAAGAAGGATAAAGAGCTCAACATGAAGATCTGGGGTGAGGATAAGGAAGATAATCCTGTAGAAATCAGCGATAGCGAGTCAGTTGCTGAAAACGACGAAGAATAATTAAAAGTAAATGGGGGCGTGAATTGATAATATTTACGCCCTATATTTATGCTTATATTGCGACGAGGGAAAAGTGATCTGGGTTTGGTTGGTTCTTTTGTACGGCTTGTTAAAGGGTGCAAGAGAAATAGTTAAAAAGAAATCATTACAAAAGAATACAGTTATTGAAGTACTTATTGTCTATACAGCATTGTCCTTTATATTTGTAATTCCTACAGCGCCGATGGCAGGTGGGGTTCCAGTGAAGGAAATGTTTCTTATAGCATTTAAGTCATTGCTTATTTTCGCGGCGTGGATTCTGTCTTTTAAGGCTATCAAATCAATGCCAATAAGCTTATATGGAATACTTGATTTATCAAGAGTAGTATTTGCGACTCTTATGAGTTTATTAATACTTCATGAGAAAATGGTGCTTCCACAGATAATAGGCTTTGTCTTAGTATGTACCGGACTTATTATGATTAAGTGGAGAAAGGGAGCCAAGGATGAAAAGGTGCCTACAAGCATAGTTATCTTTGCTCTTTTATCATGCTTATTTAATGCGATGTCAGGCATTATGGATAAGATATTAACTAAGACTGTTACAAGCACTCAGCTGCAGTTTTGGTATATGCTATTCCTGGTAATGTATTATGAGATTTATATTATAGTATCCAAGGAGAGAGTAAGGATTTTCAGTGCTTTGAAAAACTACTGGATATGGATACTTGCAATAATGTTTGTAATAGCTGATAAGGCTTTGTTTGTGGCTAATCAGAATCCAGCCTCAGTAGTATCGGTTATGACTCTTATTAAGCAGAGTAGCTGTATTGTAACTATTGTAGCAGGACGATTGATATTTAAGGAAAAGAATATAGGATACAAACTAATATGCGCCTCAATTATTATTGCGGGTATAGTGATTGCAGTATTGTAGTTTGGAGTATATGAAAGGTTAGATAAATGAAGATTGTTGTACTTGAAAGAAATAGTGTTGGACCAGATACTTCGATAGATGTTTTTAATAATCTTGGTGAGGTGGTTGCATATCCTAATACAACTACGATAGAAGAGGTTATAGAGCGTACTAAGGACGCAGATATTGTTGTGGCCAATAAATCGCCTATGAATGAGAAAAGCCTTGCAGAGGCTAAGAATCTTAAGCTTGTATGTGAATTTGCTACAGGTTTTGATAACTGTGATTTGAAGTATTTAAGAAGCAGAGATATTCCTGTATGTAATGTTATAAATTATTGTACAGAAATGGTGGCACAGCATACATTTACACTTGCACTTGCATTAAGTCAGAGCCTTCCTCATTATGACAATTATGTTAAATCTGGTGAATATAGTGCTCAGAGCAGATTCTCTAATTTTGATGTGCCTTTTTATGAGCTTGCAGGTAAAACCTGGGGAATAGTTGGAATGGGCAATATTGGAAGAATGGTTGCAAAGATTGCGACTGCTTTTGGATGCAGGGTTATATTCCATTCAGTTACTGGAACAAGCAAAGTTACAGAGTATGAAATGGTGGATAAAGAGACTTTATTAAAGGAATCAGATTATTTATCAATTCATTGCCCTTTGAGTGATCTTACAAGGGATTTTATTGATGCTAAGGCATTGAAGATGATGAAAAATACTGCAGTTCTTATAAATGTTGCAAGAGGTCCGGTTGTTAATAATAGTGACCTGTATGAGGCGTTGATTAATGGTGAGATTAAGGCTGCAGGCCTTGATGTAATAGAGAAAGAACCACTTCAGTTAAGCAATCCTTTATCGAAGATTAAAGACTCAAACAAGCTTATAATTACCCCACATTTGGCTTGGGGTAGCGTTGAAGCGAGACAACGTTGCGTAGATTATGCTTATGATAATATGAAGGCATTTATTGAGGGAAAACCTACAAATGTAGTTAACTAATAAGTAATTAATGTAGGAAGTGTTGGAGGAATAAATGAAATTTGTAATTCAGAGAGTAACAAATGCAAAAGTTACTATAGAAGGAAAAGTTAACGGCCAGATAGGTAAAGGGTTTATGGTGCTTATTGGCGTTTCAAATGATGATACCAAAGAAATCGCAGATAAAATGGTTAGAAAAATGTTGGGTATGAGAATCTTTGAGGACGAGAATGGAAAGACTAATTTGTCACTTGAAGATGTGAATGGAGAGCTGCTTCTTATCTCTCAGTTTACACTTTATGCAGACTGCAAAAAGGGCAACAGACCATCGTTTATCAACGCTGGTGCGCCTGATATGGCTAATCAGATGTATGAGTATATTGTTAGCGAGTGCCGTAACACTGGCTGGAAGGTAGAGACTGGTATTTTCGGGGCAGATATGAAGGTCGAACTTTTAAATGACGGGCCATTTACAATTGTACTTGATTCAAAAGAAATAATTTAATTGGGGTGAATATGACCAAAACGGAAGCAAGAAATAATTTTAAAAATATAAGAAAAAATATATCAGATTGGGACAAGCAAAGAATTTCCAGAGTGATATGCGAAAAGATTATTGAAGTTATTGAAAATGAGGGTTATGAGCATGTTTTAACCTATTCACCACTTGCGGGTGAGGTTGATGTAAGCAAGGTTTTTGATGAACTTTCAGACAGGGTGAATTTCTATTTCCCAAGGGTAAATGGAGAAGAGATGGAATTCTATAAGGTGGATATCGAGGAAGAGCTTGAAAAGGGCAGTTTCAATGTTATGGAGCCTAAAATCGAGTGCCCTCAGATTGTTTATAAGAATAAGAAATATCTTATGCTTGTACCAGGCTTGGCATTTGATGAAGAAGGCTATCGCTTGGGATATGGCAAGGGTTATTACGATAAGTATTTATGTAAGAATCTTGATAAAAATATAACTACAGCAGGAATCTGTTATATGGAATGTCTTACAAGATGTTTGCCAAGAGATTCACATGATATGGATGTGGATATGGTAATTATTGAAGGATAATAAAAAACGGTATTGATAAGTAAAAAGTGCGTAAGCATGGGCTTTTGAGGAAAGTTTTCATCTTGGGCACTTTTTTTATTTGTACAAAATGTCAGTTGACATTGAGGATAAAGATAAGTATATTAAATCTCACATCCTAAAATCTTAAGATGATTCCCATAAAAATAGACTATAAGGTCTGAAATAATTGACATATTTTTCTTAGAGTATAAATTTCAGGAGGTATTTATGAAGATTTTTAAGGCTTTAAGAAAAAGTCTGACCATACTTATTGGTCTTTTTGTGTTGCTTTCGTCCATTACGGCAAGGGCAGAGAGCGTAAATGTAACTGTCGGAGAGGGTTTAAAATATCCAAATGGATTCACTTATATGACGCATTATTTCTATATGGATGGTAAACTCGCTTATTGTTTACAGCCTAAACTTGGACCAACTTCCAATGGTACATATGAGGCTAAGGAAATAAGTTCAGAAGGAAGCGATGGATATCCACTTCTCGTTAAGGTTTTAGCTTGTGGATATGGCGGACCGAATGATTTGACGCCGATTTATTTCCCTGGAGCGTCGGAGAAGGAGCGGTATATATATACGCATATTGCTGCAGGATATGCCTATATGAGTAACGCCCAGATGAACAATACCATTAATGACATCACAGGTTTAACAGATGAACAGTTTGAAGCCTGTGGATTAGGAGATTTTGTAAGAGCAGCCTGGGAAACGGACTTCAAGGGGACTGTAAAAATCGCCACATTTAATTCTTATCAGGATATTGGATATCTGGCGTCATATTCGAGAAAACCAGGGAAAATACAGATTGAGATTACCAAGAAGGATATAAATGAAGATTGCCTTCCAGGAGCAGAATATTCAATTTATGAAGATGAAAACTGCACGGTACTTATTAAAACGATGACTAAAACGGATGGATATGGAAAGACTATAGCTGAGTTTGAAAAGAGTGATAAATATGTTTACATTAAGGAAACAAGCGCTCCGAAAGGATATAAATTAGATAATTCGGTTATAAAGGTATCTTTATCGGATAATCAAAGCTTGGAAAGGTATGATGATGAAATACTTGGCAGTCTTTTCTTCCAAAAATCTGATTCAAGAGGAAATGATAGTTTTAAGGGAAATGCGAGTTTAAAGGGGAGCGAATATCAGTTATATGCGAAGGAAACTATTAAAAATGAGCTTACAGGGCGAATTTTCTACGAAAAAGATGATTATATTGCGACAATTACTACAAATGAAAGTGGTATAGGACAAATAAATGGCCTTCATGCAGGCAAATATTACCTAGTAGAATCAAAAGAACCAGAGGGTTATCAGTTAAATGATCAGATTATCGAGGCGGAATTAAAGCTTCCACAAGGAGAGGCAACGGCTATGGAGATTAAGGTGTCTGCTAGTGATGACATTATTATGGCTCCAATTGAAATAGTTAAATACAAATCGGGTGATAGGAATACAAAGGTAAAGGGAGCTGGATTTAGTGTTTATCTTAAATCTGATATGAGGATTGTTAATGGTAAATATGATTATAAAAATTCTAATCCTTTGCCTATAGGAAGTAAGGGTGAAACGATTCTTTATACAGACTCAAATGGATATTTAAGAACGATAGATTTACCCTACGGCACTTATATTGTGCATGAAAGTGTGGTTCCTAAGAATTATTTGGCGGCTGATGATTATGAAGTGACTATTGATAGTGGAATTAGTAGTATGATTGACAAAACACTGAATATACCGGACGATTACTATAAAATTAAATTTAGAATTAACAAGGTTGATGAGACTTCTAAAAAGCTAATTTGCTTAAATAGTGATCAAAATGCAGTCTTTAGTATTTATGATCTTACCAGAGGTAAATACGTTGAGGAAAATATAAAAACGGGACCTGATGGCCATGCTTATAGCTCAGTATATCTTGAGGCAGGAAAATATAGAATTGAAGAAAAAACAGCTCCAAAGGGTTATGTGTTGGCCAACAAAAATGTTGAGATAGAAATAAATGAGGATAGTAAAAGTGTTTATGATGAGAAGATTAAAGAGAATGTAATATCCGTAGATTTTAAGAACGAAACAGTTAAAGGGAAGTTGTATATCAAGAAAACCGGAGAAAAATTGTCAGAGGTAAAGATAGGAGATGAAAAGGAAGGATCAAATGCAGTATTTGTATATAAATACGTGCCACTTGATGGAGTTGAATTTGGGATTTATGCGAAAAATGATATTTATTTACCTGATGGAAGTAAGGATGAGAAGGGTAAAAGAGTAGTAGCTTATGAAAAGGATACCCTCATCGCGAGCATAATTACGGATGAAAATGGCGAGGCTTGTTATTCTTCAGATAAGAAACCGCTCGTTATTGGTGACTATTATATTAAAGAAATAAGTGTTCCAGATGGCTTTATGGAAGATGATTCTATTAAAGAATTTTCAATAAAAGGTCAATCTGATAGCAGCAAATATATTAATGTAGAGAACGTTAGAAAACGTTATGAGGTGCTTGTAAACAAGGTTGATGAGGATACAAATGAGAGACTAAAAGGGGCTTATTTTGCAATTTATGCTGGAGAAGATATTAAAAATATGGATGGTGATGTAATTGTAAAATCTGGTGAATTCTTAGGAGTCTCCAATAAGGATGATCAAGGAATTTCAAAGTTTAATCTTGATTTAACAAAAAACAAATATATTGTAAAAGAAATAGTTGCACCTGAAGGATATGAAATAAATGAAGAAGAGTTCATGGTGAATTTCGATAATGAGGAAAACCTGCAAAAACTGGTTTCAGAGATAACCATTCATGATAAAAAGCTGCCAAAAGAGAAGAAAGATAAGAAACGAAAGACCATAGTTAAGGGTGTGTCCTCAAAGAAGGTAATAAAGAATAATTATCAGACAGATGATAATGGTGTTGAGGGTTATTCAATTCTTATTGATGAGAATAATGGCTTTAACAAAAAATATATTCTTGGAGCAGGTTTACTTCTTATCGCGTTAATCGTTTCAGTGGGGTTATTAAAAAATGGGAAGAAAGACAAGAAAAAATAAATTTAAGAAAATTGTTATTGCGAGTTTTTTCATTGTTATGACGTTAACTGCTTGTAATGTTATTAATCGAAGAACGGATACGTATCAGGCAAAAAATGTTATTAATAATTTTAAAAGGATAGAAAATCTGGTTTTTAATAAGAAAATTAACGACACAAACATTTCAGAAGCGGCAAGCTTTAAGAAGGAAAAGGTTAAGCTTGTTGATTATGACTATCTGGAAAATGAGGATGAGGTTTTAGAATTCAAATCAGTAGCCTGCTATAATCAGGTTTCCTGTGAGGATGAAAATATAATTGCCAGGTTAGTTGAAACAGGGGTAGATAAGGAAAAATCCTGGATTGAGGAATTTGAATTTGAAATTCTTGTGACTGACGATAATGAAGAGGAAATGTATGATCTTGATTTTTTGAAGGTGGACAGCAATAAGCCAGAGTGGGAAGGACATGAGAGTACGATTACCTCTTTAGCGGGTTTGAATACTGGCAGATTATCTATAGTTGATTCCTACTGGAAGAATAGCGATGAAGGGAAGCTTGCAGTTTATGTTATTAGAAATGAGAAGAATGGAATAGTAGCTAAGTATGAATATGAGGCAGAAAGGGTGATTGATGAAAACCAGGATGCTTTTTTTACGAAGGTAAAGAAGGACGTTAAGCTTTTAAATGATTACAGGAAGCTAAATGATGAGGTTTATGGTCTTATAAGAATAGATGGAAGTAAGCTTAATCATCCTTTAATGAGAAGCAGTGATGATGGGTTCTATTTGTGGCATGATTTAAATAGGGAATACAATAGCCATGGAGTGCCATTTATCAAATCTTATGATGATATTGAAGAAAGTGGTGGCAACAGCGTTATTTACGGGCATAGGCTTGATGATAATGATGTGTTTGGAAGCCTTTGTCAGTATGAGGATATTGAATACTATAAAGAGCATCCTTACATAGAAACAGTTACAGATAAGGGTAACTGCAAGTGGCTTATATTTGCCTATTATTTAGTGTGCAATGAAGATGAAAATGCATTTAATTATGACGAGGATTGTGAATTCAATTCGAAAAAGGAGTTTAAGGCTTATATGGAAAATGTGGAGGCAAGAAACTGGTTCGAGGTCCCCATTGACAGAGGGATAGAGGATACATATCTTACTCTTTCTAGTTGTTCAAAGGAAAAAAGTGGAAATAAAACAAACAGAATGGTAATTATGGCGGTAAGAGTTGAATATGATGCAGATTATTCAGAAGAGATAAATAGAAGTCGTATGAAAGATAATCCGCTACTGCCAGAAAAACTTAAAAAATAAATATAAAATGAGGTTTCATATTATAAAAACAAATTTGAAATACAAGGCTTAAAATGCTATAATAATAATATCTATTTATAGATATTAAAGTCGTAAATTAATATAGGGGGGCAAAATATGAAACTTCATTTTATTGGGGCGGATCATGAAGTTACAGGCAGCTGTCATGTTATTGAGGCATGCGGCAAATGGATTCTTGTAGATTATGGTATGGAACAGGGTGTTAATGTATATGAAAATGCTGAATTGCCCTGTAAACCAAGTGACGTAGATTATGTATTTCTTACACATGCTCATATTGATCATTCAGGTTTATTGCCATTATTGTATGCAAGAGGATTTAAAGGAAAAGTTATTGCTACAGAAGCAACTAAAGATTTGTGTAGCATAATGCTTCGTGACTGTGCACATATTCAGATGCAGGAAGCAGAGTGGAAGAGTCGTAAGGCAAAACGTGGTGCTGAGTATGATGTTAAACCACTTTACACGATGGAAGATGCAGAAGGTGTTATCAGAAAGATTTTACCATTTGCATATAATGCTCAGTATGATCTTTGCGATGGTATTCAGTTTAGATTTACAGATATAGGTCATCTTCTTGGTTCTGCAAGTATTGAAATCTGGTTAACAGAGGATGATGTTACTAAGAAGCTTGTATTCTCTGGTGATATTGGTAATGTAAATGATCCAATTCTTAAGGACCCATCATATACATCTGATGCGGATTATGTAGTTATGGAGTCAACTTATGGTGACAGATATCATGCTGCAGAGAAACCAGATTATGTAAAAGAATTAACAGATATTATTCAGGAAACCTTTGATCGTGGTGGAAATGTTGTAATTCCTTCTTTCGCAGTTGGCCGTACTCAGGAAATGCTTTATTTCTTGAGACAGATTAAAGCAGATAACCTTATTAAAGGTCACGAAGGATTTAAGGTATATGTAGATTCACCACTTGCAGTTGAGGCAACTGAGGTATTCCAGAAAAACATTTATAACTGTTTCTCAGAAGAGGCTATGGCTCTTGTAAGACAGGGAATCAATCCATTGGTATTCCCAGGACTTGAGCTTACAATTACTTCAGAGGAATCTAAATATATTAATGCTGATGCTGAACCGAAGGTTATTATTTCGGCTTCAGGTATGTGCGAGGCTGGCCGTATCAGACATCATCTCAAACATAATCTATGGAGAGATGAATGTACAATTCTTTTTGTAGGTTATCAGGCGGTTGGTACATTAGGCCGAATTCTTGTAGATGGAGTAGATGAGGTAAGACTTTTTGGTGAACCAATAAATGTAAATGCTGAGATAAAGGTTTTGGCAGGCATTAGTGGTCATGCTGATAAAGGCGGTCTTATTAACTGGATTCAGGCATTCTCAAGAAAGCCAGATAAAGTATTTATTGTACATGGTGAAGATTCAGTATGTAATATTTTTGCAGATTGTCTTCATGATGAATATGGATATGAAACTTATGCTCCATTTAGCGGTACTGTATATGATCTTATGGCTGATGAAGTTGAACATGAGGCATATCCAAAGCCAGTGGAGAAACGCGATCCTTCAAAGAGAGTTACAGAAGTATTTGCAAGATTGCTTGCTGCTGGAAACAGATTGCTTCAGGTTATTGAGCATAATCAGGGTGGAACTAATAAAGACCTTGCTAAATTTGCAGACCAGATTAATTCACTGTGCGATAAATGGGACAGATAAAATAAAGCCTACCATAATGGTTAGCTGATGTTAGGAGACAACAGATGAAAGAAAAATTGTATACTATACCAATGAATGATGCCATGAATGCTAAAGATGAGTGTCCATTCTGCTTCGTCGAGAGAGACGTTGAACAGGATTTACTTGATTTAGTTCTTGGTTCAGGCTCTTCTTATATGGAAGCGGATATGAGAGAGAAGACTGACAAGGCAGGCTTTTGCAGAGCACATTTCAAAAAAATGTTTGACTATGGAAATACCCTTGGAAATGCATGGATTCTTAAGACTCATTATATGGAAATGAGACATCAGAT
The DNA here is from genome assembly GCA_024403275.1 of Lachnospiraceae bacterium. Taxonomy (GTDB): domain Bacteria; phylum Bacillota; class Clostridia; order Lachnospirales; family Lachnospiraceae; genus UBA3766. Next base: position 3,642 of record JAKSSD010000014.1, on the reverse strand, counting down.
GAGTAAGGAAATGGATGCTTACAAGCCAGGTAAAACTTCTATATTATCTAAGTTCTCTAAATCATCAGGTCAGAAGGAAATGAAGAATTCTGTGGCTGCATGGGTAAGAACTAAGGAAGATTCATGTTATATTTGCAATTCTTTCAATGAAATGTATGAAAGATATTTGGATACCTTTTTCGTTATGTATAAAAAGGATCCTGAATTTGTTCAGAAGGTTAAAGAATCAAAGGGCTTTTGTCTCACTCATTTTGGCGATGTTTGCGAGGCAGCAGAAACAAGACTTAATGATAAGCAAAAGGAAGAATTTTTCGCGATGCTTTTCCCTCTTATGAAAGAGAATATGGAAAGACTTCAGGAAGATGTATCATGGCTAGTTGAGAAGTTTGATTACAGGAATAAAGATGCGGACTGGAAGAATTCCAAGGATGCAATTCAAAGAGGAATGCAAAAGCTTAAAGGTTCATATCCAGCGGACCCAGTATATCAGCAGAAAAAATAGTAGAGAGGACTCCTTCTTAATAATGGAAGGAGTCTTTTATATTTAGTAGTAAGTAGGAAATGTTGCAAAATGAGGGCTTGGATGGTATAATACATTGTTATTCGTGGCAATTTGCCAATTTAGAGGAGAAAAGTGTATGAAGCATGTTGCTGTTTTAGGCTACGGCACAGTAGGTAGCGGTGTTGTAGAAATCATTGGAAGAAATAAGAAAGAACTCGCGAATAATTCAGGCGATGAGGTGTCAGTCAAGTACATTCTTGATTTAAGAGATTTCCCTGGTGACCCTTATGAAGATAAGGTTATTCACGATTTTGATATCATTGTAAAGGATCCAGAAGTGAGCATAGTTTGTGAAACTATGGGAGGAACTGGTGCAGCTTACACATTTACAAAGGCTTGTCTTGAAAACGGTAAGAGTGTATGTACATCAAATAAGGCCTTAGTTGCTGCTCATGGACCAGAGCTTCTTAAAATTGCGGAACAGAATAACTGTTCATATATGTTTGAAGCTAGTGTAGGTGGTGGTATTCCTATTATTCGTCCTTTACAGACATGCCTTACAGCAGAACATATTGAATGCATTATTGGTATATTAAATGGTACAACTAACTTCATGCTTACAAAGATGGATGAAGAAGGTTGTGATTATGATGAAATCTTAAAGGAAGCTCAGAGACTTGGCTATGCTGAGCAGAATCCTGAAGCAGATGTTTGTGGTTACGACACATGTAGAAAGATTGCTATCCTTACTTCTTTATATATGGGAAAGACAGTTAACTACGAAGATATCAAGACAGAAGGTATTACAAAGATTACTACAAAGGAATTCAAGTATGCAGCAGAACTTGGTCGTTCAATTAAGCTTCTTGGTATTAGTAAAGATTTAGATGGTAAATGCCTTGCACTTGTTGCACCATTTATGGTATCTGCAAAGAGTCCTCTTTACGGAGTAAGAGATGTATTTAATGGAATCATGGTAACTGGTAACATGGTCGAGGACGTTATGTTCTACGGACGTGGTGCTGGTAAGCTTGCTACAGCTTCTGCAGTAGTTGCTGATATTGTTGAGTGTGCAAAGAATGTTGGAAAGAATGTTCCATGTATCTGGAAAGATGAAGCTATTGAGATGGCTACAGATGCAGATAAGAAATTTGCATATTTCGTACGTGTAAACAATGCAGCTAAAGATAAATTTGCAGCTTCATTTGAAATTGAAAATACAGTTAATATTGATGAAGCTTCTGATGAAACTGGATTTGTAACAAAAGAAATGACAGAAGATAAATTTATCGAAGTAGTAGAAACATTTGGTGAAGATGTAATCAACTACGTTCGAATGTTCTAATGGAGGCTTAAAGAAAGTTATGAAGTACATTGTAATGCTCGGAGATGGAATGGCTGATGAACCAATCGATGAATTGGAAGGCAAAACTCCTATTGCAGTAGCAAAAACACCACATATTGATACTCTTTCAAGAGTTTCAGAAATTGGTATGGTACATACTATTCCTAAGGGAATGAAACCAGGATCAGATACAGCAAATCTTTCAGTTCTTGGTTATGATCCAAAGATTTATTATTCAGGACGTTCTCCACTTGAGGCTTTAAGCATCGGTGTAGATATGGAAGATACTGATGTTGCTATCAGATGCAATGTGGTTACTATTTCAGAGGAAGACGTTCCTTTTGAACAGCAGACAATTATTGATCATTCAGCAAGCGAGATTTCAACAGAAGATGCAGCAATCTTACTTGATGCAGTTAAAGCTGAACTTGAGAATGAGATTTATAAATTCTATGTAGGAACAAGTTATCGTCACTGCCTTATCTGGAAAGAGGGTAAGGTTGTAGAGCTTACACCTCCTCACGATGTACTTGGCAGAGTAGTAGGAGAATATCTCCCAGAAGATGCTATGCTTCGTAAGATGATGGAAGTAAGTTATGGAATTCTTAAGGATCATCCTATTAACAAGGCAAGAAAAGAAGCAGGTCTTAATCCAGCTAACTGCTGTTGGTTCTGGGGTGCAGGTACTAAGCCAATTCTTGATGATTTCTATACAAAGACAGGTAAGACTGGCGCTATGATTTCAGCAGTAGACCTTCTTAAGGGTATAGCAATCGGTGCCAAGATGAATGTTATTGAGGTTGAGGGCGCAAATGGTGGCCTTAACACAAACTATACAGGTAAGAAGGATGCAGCTGTTAAGGCTCTTCTTGAAGATGAAAATGATTTCGTATACATCCATGTAGAAGCTCCAGATGAAATGGGACATCAGGGAAGTTACGAAAGAAAGATTAAGGCAATTGAAAATATCGATTCATATATTGTTGGACCATTAGTAGAAGAACTTCAGGGACGCGACGTAGACTTCAGACTTCTTGTACTTCCTGATCATCCAACACCAGTAAGACTTCGTACACATACTTCAGATGCAGTTCCGTATATGTTATATGATTCAACAATGGAAGTTGAGGGTGGTGTTAACTACTGCGAGAAGAATGCTAAAGAAACTGAAAATTATTTCGATGAAGGATACTTACTTATGAATCATTTCCTTGAGATTGATAAATAAATTCCTTAATCTGGATAGACTAATTACTTGATTTTGATAGATGAATTCTATGAGATTGACAGTTTAATAAAAAGGCACGAACTTTGGTTCGTGCCTTTTTTTGTGTGTAGGTAGTGGAGTACGGAGAGAATCGGGAAAAGAAGGATTCCTCCGTACGTAGTGAGGGTCAAGAAGGAGCTGGTACGGAGGAAATGGGTGAAAAGCCAAAATCTCCGTACAACTTGTTTGGAATAGGTAGTGGAGTACGGAGAGAATCGGGAAAAGAAGGATTCCTCCGTACGTGGTGGGCGTCAGTGTTGTGCGGGTACGGAGGAAATGGGAGATAAGCCAAAATCTCCGTACAACTTGTTTGGAATAGGTGGTGGAGTACGGAGGGAACCGGGAAATCCAATATTCCTCCGTACGTAGTGAGGGTCAAGAAGGAGCTGGTACGGAGGAAATGGGTGAAAAGCCAAAATCTCCGTACAACTTGTTTGGAATAGGTAGTGGAGTACGGAGAGAATCGGGAAATTCAATATTCCTCCGTACGTAATGAAAAATAAGGCTTGTGCCGTGCTGAAGAGAAGC
>JAKSSD010000139.1 GCA_024403275.1 Lachnospiraceae bacterium | reverse complement strand
GAAAGAATCTGCCTTGCATCATCATCCATATCTGTTGTTGAGAAAACGCCTAAGATAAGTAGTCCTTGTTCCTTATATTTCTCATAAAGCTTCTGAAGATCAGGCATTTCTCCAACACAAGGTCCGCACCAAGGTTCCCAGTAATTAACCATTACGACTTTTGCGTTTTTAATGATTTCATCGGTTACAGGGTTACCATCGATATCAACAGTTGAAAAAGATAATTTATCTCCGGAATTTGAAGGCTTTTGAGCTATTACATCAGATGAACCGGTCTTAGGTGATAAATCAATTGCCACATCAGAGGCATATGTGATATTGGTAATCTGTGTTGAACCGTTCGAACAATACAATGTTTCGGATTCAAGAACATAGCCGCTTACAGGATCGATTGTAATGGTAATTTCGGATTCTTTGTTGCCATCATTAGATAATTCTACTTTAGCGATATATTTACCGTTTTCCTCAGTTACAGAAGAAAGTTTTGCATCCATATATTCAAATCCATAGAGGCTTTCATTTATTATAGAGTCTGCTTCTTCTGTACTAAAATCAGATTTATCTGTGCCACCATTACTCTGCATGTAAAGGTATGGATCATTCTTGTCATTAGAAAAATAAAGATGTGTAAACTGATTATTAGGATAATCAGCAATCTGGTTAGAGTGAATTACCTCTCCATCTTTAAGATACTTAATATAGGTCTTACTGTTATCAAGGTTTTCGTCACCAGTTCCCTGGTATTTATATTCAATTTGTGCGCCGCCTTTATATTCCAGCATTTTGAGGGGGACGGACATTTCTTCAATTTTTTCAAGAGTAACTTCATTTGGTGACGAATAATAGGCTTTTACGGTTGTGTTGCTTTCATTACTAGCCCCACATCCGATGAGTGATAAAATCAGGGTTGTTAACATCAATAAACTAATAGTTTTCTTCATGGTTATATATTCCTTTCGTTCTTTCTGAGAATACAATACAACATATGATGTTAAATCTCTGTAAAGAAGATATAATTTATTTAACAAGTTTAGAAAGGGTGGTTGTATGAGAATCCTTATTATAGAAGATGAATATGAATTATGCGAATCTATGGCTGAGGGTCTAAGAGTTGATGGCTATGAGGTTGATACATGCCAAAATGGCGAAGAGGGCCTCGATATTCTTTTTTCTGCAGAATATGATTTAATTCTATTGGATCTTAATCTTCCAGGAATGGATGGTATGGATATCCTTAAAGAATTCAGAAAAGAAAACCAGGAAACTCCTGTACTGATTCTATCTGCCAGAATAGCTTTGTCCGATAAAATACAGGGTCTTGACGAAGGCGCGAACGATTATTTGACAAAACCTTTTCATTTTGAAGAACTTGAGGCGCGTATTCGGAGTCTGACCCGAAGAAAGTTTGTTCAGAAAAATACAATTCTTAAGGCTGACAATATCGAGTTTGATACTCAGTCAAGAAAAACAACAATAAATGGACAGGAGCTTCACTTGACCCGCAAAGAGATTGGAATATTAGAATATTTACTTCTGCATCAGGG
>JAKSSD010000138.1 GCA_024403275.1 Lachnospiraceae bacterium | reverse complement strand
GCTCCATAGGGCTATTTATTCCACGGTTCGCTTGACAATGAGCCTCTGAGAGTGCGATATTCAGACAGCGAGGCAGACGCCGCCAAAGGCTCTGCTGCCTGGCTGCCAGCCTATCACACTCTCACTCATTGTAAAGCGACTTTCGCGGCATAAAAATATACTGATGGCAATTAAATTTTAAACTCACTAATGCTTCTGAATTTTGATATGTTTTTTAGCCACTGCATATTGGCTGGTATAGAAATATTACAGGTAAACTCGTATCCTTTTCCTTCTGCTTCAGCACTACGTCCTACGCTTACCGGTTCTTGATATTCATTTTCTAAATCGATTATCTCACATTCAGGAAACAGTCTGTCTAATGTTCTTGTGTGTTTAGCACACAGAATAGCTGCAAGGTTGTTGCCTCCGTCTATGCTCCACAGTGCTCTTCTGCCTTTCATTCTGTTTCCTATTATCGTAAACACATTGCTTTCCATACTGCCTAATCTTGCATGATGTACAACACCAGGCTCACGTGTTGGTGGTATCTCTATTCCTCGCTCAAAGTAACTGCTAAGTGAATCTCTGTTTTCTGTATAATAACGCTTCAGTACTTCTAATCCGGCAATTTCTTTTTCATCATTAACTGTGTTTATGTATGCACTTATGCTTTCGATTAAATCGTCAAACCTGCTCTCATTCATTAAGTCGCTTAAGGTTTTGATAATCTCCGGATTATGTACACATTCTTTGATTTTCTTGTTTCTATGAAACTTATCAAGAACACATTCTGTTCGGCAATCCTGATCTTTCTGAATCCACTGGGCTCCGTCTCCGTTCTTTACTTTCAGGTTTACTGTATTCATATTAAATTTTCCGGCGATAACGGCTTCCTTATGATAATTAAACATCTTTATCGATTCAAAACTTGCATATGCCACTTTGTTATCAAGTTCTCTTCTCACTTTATTGTTTTTCTGTGGATGATATATTACTCCATCATATGCTATCATTATCTTCATTTCACGTGAAGGACCATATTTTCTTCTGTCTTTACCCTGAAGTCTTATCCAGTCTCCATCAGCTTCCTCATACAGTATTGGTGTTTCCACACATCCCTGAAGCAAATCTTTTTTGTTTAGCTTTGCCATTTCATCTGTCTTTTCTATTCTCTTTTTACCAAGTTCCTGAACAATGTTCCATATGCCCTGAGCACTTATTGAAAGCCCTGTAGCTTCACTTATGCTGTCTGCTGTTTCCCTGTATGACTGCGTACAGATTTGATTCTCTATTAATTCAACTACATCTTCGTTAACTAATCCTATACAATTATTTTCGACGCTTGAATCCAACAGATACACATATTCATTTGATTCTCTGTCAAAGTAGAGATATCTTGAATATTCTACTACTCCTATTTTTGTTTTTATTGATGTTTTTCTTTTGTCCTTACAGCGAAATCTTTCCTTATCTCTGCTATCTCGTATATACAGATCCATCTCTTCCAGCTGCTGTTTTATCATTTCTGCTCCGAGTGAATGAACTGCTTTTGTTATTTGTCTTATTATATCCTGAATATTTTCAAATTTGCTATTGTCCATTTCGATGGAATATGTTATACTCATATTAGTCACAACT
>JAKSSD010000137.1 GCA_024403275.1 Lachnospiraceae bacterium | reverse complement strand
AAAGAGAAGTTATCCTTTACGATAACTTCTCTTTTAATGAATTTCTTATACTTAATTAATGCTCTATATAGCCTATATCCCTTATTTACTCTATTCAATTAGAGAATATCAATATACTCTCCAGCTAAAGCCTTATTCATACTTCTGACAGCGCAGAACTTACCACACATTGAACATGTATCATCATGTTCAGGTGCTCTGTCATCACGAATAGCTTTAGCAGTCTCTGGATCAATAGAACACTCCCACTGCTTGTCCCAATCAAATGTTCTTCTTGCTTCTGCCATTTGGTTATCTATATCCATTGCATGTGGAATCTTCTTTGCTATATCTGCAGCATGAGCAGCAATCTTTGATGCAATAATTCCCTGCTTAACATCATCTACATTTGGAAGAGCAAGATGCTCTGCTGGTGTAACGTAGCAAAGGAATGCTGCACCTGCTGAAGCAGCAATAGCACCACCGATAGCTGATGTGATGTGGTCATATCCTGGAGCAATGTCTGTAACAAGAGGTCCAAGTACATAGAATGGAGCGCCCATACAAATAGTCTGCTGAATCTTCATATTAGCTTCAATCTGATCCATTGGCATATGTCCTGGTCCTTCAACCATTACCTGAACATCCTTAGCCCATGCTCTCTTTGTAAGTTCTCCAAGTCTTACAAGTTCTTCAATCTGACACACGTCAGAAGCATCTGCAAGACATCCTGGACGACAAGCGTCACCAAGTGAAATAGTTACATCGTACTCACGGCAAATCTCAAGAATTTCATCATAATACTCATAGAATGGATTCTCCTCACCAGTCATGCACATCCATGCAAATACAAGTGAACCACCACGAGATACGATATTCATTTTTCTCTTATGTTTCTTAATCTGCTCGATTGTCTTTCTTGTAATTCCACAGTGAAGTGTTACGAAGTCAACACCATCTTCTGCATGAAGTCTTACAACATCAATGAAATCCTTAGCTGTTAATGTTGCAAGGTCTCTCTGATAATGAATAACACTATCATATACTGGAACAGTACCAATCATTGCAGGACATTCACTTGTTAACTTCTTACGGAATGGCTGTGTATTACCATGTGAAGAAAGATCCATAATAGCTTCAGCTCCCATATTAACTGCTGCCATTACTTTTTCCATCTCAATATCATAATCCTTGCAGTCTCTTGATACACCAAGGTTAACATTAATCTTTGTTCTAAGCATTGAACCTACACCATTAGGATCAATACAAGTATGTAACTTGTTAGCACAGATAGCCACCTGACCTTTAGCTACGAGGTCTCTGATTTCCTCTTCTGTTCTATATTCTTTTTCTGCTACTTTTTTCATTTCTGGAGTAATGATGCCTTTTCTGGCAGCTTCCATCTGTGTTGAGTATTCTCTCATGTCTTAATTCCTTTCAAGATAATATCACTAAGGGATAATCCCCTTAAATAAGAAAAGGAAGCACCTGATTGCGCTTCCGTAAATTCTAATAACTATCTTCCTACGTTGGCATTATCCAAATCAGGTACGGTCGAAGGTTTTACCTTCCTCTCAGCCTGTTACACAAGCTCCCTCTTTCTTTTTACATTGTGTATTTTATATTATTTTTAACATTATTGCAATG
>JAKSSD010000136.1 GCA_024403275.1 Lachnospiraceae bacterium | reverse complement strand
CCCAAACCCCAAACCCCAAACCCCAAACCCCAAACCCCAAACCCCAAATAATATTAGATTGAAGGAGTGGGGGAATTTAAATTAATTCAAAACGAAAATTTAAATAAAAGTAAAAAATGAGAGAAATAGTTCATATCTAAGCAGGATAATGCGGTAACCAAATTGGTTCCAAATTCTGGGAAGTCATCTCAGATGAACATGGTATTGACCCAACAGGTGCTTATCACGGTGATTCTGATCTTTAATTAGAAAGAATTGAAGTATACTTCAATGAAGCCACTGGAGGAAGATATGTACCAAGAGCTATCCTATTAGACTTAGAACCAGGCACAATCGACAGTGTTAGAGCTGGACCATACGGATAATTATTCAAGCCTGATAACTTGATATTCGGATAAAGCGGTGCTGGTAACAACTGGGCCAAAGGACATTACACTGAAGGTGCTGAATTAATTGATGGTGTATTAGATGTAGTCAGAAAAGAAGCTGAAGGATGTGACTGCCTATAAGGATTCTAAGTATGCCACTCATTAGGTGGTGGTACTGGATCTGGTATGGGTACTTTATTAATCACCAAGATCAGAGAAGAATACCCAGATAGAATAATGGAAACTTTCTCTGTTTTCCCATCTCCAAAGGTATCTGATACAGTAGTTGAACCTTACAACGCCACCTTATCAGTCCACTAATTAGTAGAAAACACCGATGAAGTATAAGTTATCGATAACGAAGCTCTTTATGACATCTGCTTCAAGACCTTAAAGCTAAAGACCCCAACTTATGGTGACTTAAACCATTTAGTATCTGCTGCTATGAGCGGTGTAACTTGCTGCTTAAGATTCCCAGGTTAATTAAACTCTGACTTAAGAAAGTTAGCTACTAACTTAGTTCCATTCCCAAGATTACACTTCTTCATGATTGGTTTCGCCCCATTAACCAGCAGAGGAAGCTAAGTATACAGAAACTTAACAGTTCCAGAATTAACATAATAAATGTTCGACTCTAAGAATATGATGTGCGCTTCTGATCCAAGACACGGAAGATATTTAACAGCTTCTGCCATGTTCAGAGGAAGACTATCAACCAAAGAAGTAGACGAATAAATGTTGAACTTATAAAACAAGAACTCTTCTTACTTTGTTGAATGGATTCCAAATAACATCAAGTCAGCTATTTGTGATATACCACCAAGAGGATTAAAGATGGCTGTTACTTTCATTGGTAACTCAACCTCCATCTAAGAAATGTTCAAGAGAGTTGCTGATTAATTCTCTGCTATGTTCAGAAGAAAGGCCTTCTTACACTGGTATACTGGTGAAGGTATGGACGAAATGGAATTCAGTGAAGCAGAATCAAACATGAATGACTTAGTTAGCGAATATCAATAATATTAAGAAGCCACAGCTGAAGACGAAGCTGAAGGTGATGAAGAAGCTGAAGCTGCTGAAGGCGAAGGTGAAGCTGAAGGAGAAGCTGAACCAGCCGCAGAGTGAAACAGAAAATGAAACAAAAAAAAATTTGTTTTTATTTTTTTATAGATAGTTTTTAATAATTTAAAATATATTTTTTTAAATTTAAAACATTCACGTGGGGTTTGGGGTTTGGGGTTTGGGGTTTGGGGTTTGGG
>JAKSSD010000135.1 GCA_024403275.1 Lachnospiraceae bacterium | reverse complement strand
GTGATTTCTGTTCTTAATGTCTGCTCAACATCTGTAATCTCACTTCTTGTCTGCTCAATACTTCTTTCTAACACATTTGATTTACCCATTAATTGAGTTAGTTGATATGGAATACCATTCATTCGTTCTGTGCGTGTTTCTTCGCCCATACTTTCAAAAGTATCAAACAAACTCTGTATTCCTTCGCAGCTTCTCTGCATTATCCAAGTATCTACAGTTTCATTGTCTGTCTTAACTACAGAAATTCTATCGCCTACTTCTACACACAAATTGCCAATCGTATTAACCTTACAAGGTGTGTATGTATCAAGCATAGTCATTACACCAAACATATTATTTGCTACTGGTGTTAAGGCTTCTGTAGAATATCCTGCAACAAGGAAATTGCCCTGCATTATATAAGCATTGTCATTAGTGCCTACCTGAACACCAATGTCATAAGCTTCGCTTCTGATCTGCAATCCAGTAATTTCTGCACAAGAATAATCTTCATATTCTACATTTGCATACATAGTAGGATTGATATTATATTCTGTACCATTTGATAGCCTTACATACTTAAATACATTATCTCTGCCAATATGTCCAAATACTGCATTACATTCGCATATAGCACGAATTACATCTGCACCCGATATTTGATTAGATTGAATAGTCTTGTTAATCTGTAGGCTATCGTTTACTAATGTAGTTGTTTCTTGTGCTATCTCTAAATCGGCAAAGAAGGAATCTCTAAAGTCTTTCAAACTTAATGGAAAAGATAATGAATCATACCAACTTGTTACATCAGTATTGTTTATCTTATACATACTATCGTAAGCGACTATCTCTCTCTTGCTTCTGTCCGCAGTAAGTTTATCTTCTACTACAATATATGTACCCACTACAAAAGGTGTTTCTGTATTATCATCAAGCACTAAACTAACAGTAATTTCTTTACCTTTTAAGCCTGACATATAACTTGTAGTAAAGTTAATCTCACTTGCTTCGCAGCTACCAAATAGCAACTCACTTTCTGAACACAAACTCTCTCTTAACTTAAATGATTCTTGGTAAATATCTTCGTTAGTAAGAGTAATTTCGTTGTCGCTATCTGTTATTATTAAATTTTTCTTTACAGAATCTTGTCTAAACAATTCTTCTAATTCATAATCAATCATTTGTTACTCCTAATAACCAATAAAAGCAATTCTTGTAGGCTGATAGATATACCCCAAAGGACTATTCTGTGCCTTCTTCCAAGTTGTGTTTACTAAATAACATTTCTGTTCTACATAATCGTCTAACTCGTCTATATAAACAGATAAATTTACACTTTGCTCTTTTGCAGATACATAATTGTTTCTTATAATCGACATTAAATTCTGCATATCTCTGTGATATAAGTACGGAGTTTCAAACTCCACCTTCACTGATCTATGCGATAATGCGTTTCGGTGAAGGTGTCCGTTTGCGTCTCTGTATGAATCTAAATCTAATGTTTCGTAAGTAGTCTGCAATGAATCATATTTAATATATTTTTCAGGAATAACTGTATTCCCTACTCTAATGTGATAACCTTGAAATGCCATATACTACTCCTTTATTAATAACCGAAAGCATTATGTCCAGTTTTCTTTGTGTAATTAGCAGATTCTTTCTGCATAACTTT
>JAKSSD010000134.1 GCA_024403275.1 Lachnospiraceae bacterium | reverse complement strand
CGTGTATGATTATCTTTAGAATAGTATTTTCTAAATTCATACACCTCTTCGAGGTAATCTAGAGCCTTCTGATATTCACCCATTTCCTTATAGGTCTCACCGATATTCATCTTAATAGCCTGAGTTGCTTCATGCTCATCACCAAGAGTACGCTTTCTAATCTTAAGCACATGCCTTTGAAGCTTTAAGGCCTCCTCAAATCTTCCAGTTTTATTATATGTAGCCGCCAGATTTAATTCAGCTGATAAATAATCCTGATGGTTAGTACCGACAATTTTACTAAGATTTTCAATGATCTTCTCTCTATGTTCACGAGCCTTATCAAAATCCTTAAGCTTATTGTAACTTATAGCCAGACGGGATTCTGCCTCTATATATTCATAGGAGGAAGTACCAAAGTGTTCCTCACAATACTCAAATACTTCTTCTTTCAATTCCAAGGCTTCCTCATATCTATCAAGTTTAGAATATGTGGAGGCAAGCTCTCTCTTTAATTCAAGGACAAATTCTATCTTGAACTGATTAGTTTTTTTCCTGACTAACTGCAACATTCTCTCTTGTATCTCGAGAGCTTTATCTATATAAATGTTGGAGATACGGTAGCTTTGAGACAAATTAAGCTCAGCAAAAAGAGTCTCATTATTATCTCTTCCCTTTAATTCCACAAGCTGATTAAAGATTGATTCTCTAAGAGCTATTGCTTCTTCATTTTGCTTATTCTTTTGCAGTGAGTTAGCATAATTAATCTTGGCTTTGATTAATTCCTCGCTATTCTCATCACATTCTTTTTTCCTGGTATCTAATATAATCTTTCTTATCTGCAAAGCCTGCTCATAAGATCTTTTAAAATAAGCATCACTCGCAACCTTCTCAAGCTCATCAAGAAGTCCTGGCTTAGTAGCCTTAGGTGTACTCTTAAACTGATCACCAAATACTACTTCCTTACCTACCTCTTCGTCATTCTCATCAACAAAGATGCCCTGTGCCGCAAAACGATATTTGCCATGACCAACACTGCGTACAATATCTTCACATCTAAAACTATCTCTTAATCTGGCAAAAGCCATAGAAATGGTAACATTTGAATAATCAAAATCCATCTCTTCCTTAAGATACTCTTTTATCTCTTCCATGGTCACAGGATTACCATTCTTTTCATTCATAAGAAATAAAAGAATCTTCTTTTGCAACTCAGGTATAGTTTCTATTCTGACTGGTTTACTTATATCTTTGGCCCTGTCCCAGACCTCACTTGTTTCAAAATCAAAATATAAATAAATCTTTACATCTCTTGTAATATATTTGTAGTAATATTTCATAATCGCTCTTACCTAAATTCATTTATTTAATAGATTTAACTAATATTTCTAATTCATGCTCCCAATTCTCAAGTTCTGAATATTGAAGAGCCCCAAGAATATTTGGATAATAATATTTAATAGTCGAAAGTAAGATGATTGGAATATCCCACTTCTCCGCCTTTGATTTCTCTATAAGAGCATCTCCCGATTCATTATCGCCACCAAACTCTTTGGCAGGATACCACATATCTGTGATTATCAAATCAAATTTTTCTCCCGCCTCTATTGCAGCATGAACCGCATCAATTCCTGCTTCCAGATTACGTACCCATACAATATCTTTGTCTGTTACGCCACAAGACTCAAGAATTTTACAGAT
>JAKSSD010000133.1 GCA_024403275.1 Lachnospiraceae bacterium | reverse complement strand
GGCTGTCTCAAAAGAACGCTTAGTTCTTAAGAGATAGCCTCTCTTCATGTTCAAAACCAAGCAAAAATCGGTGAGATTTCAGCTGTTTTTATGTAGATACCCATTGAAATCGATTGAAATTGTTCATAAGTGCATAGTAACCCTAACCCAGAACAGTTTCTGACTGGATTTTTTAGATTTAAGCAATGCTTTGAATTGGAAATAAATGTAGTCCAACTCGGTTGCTTTGTATTCGATGGTGAAGCTTGTTTATATCAAATCCCAACGCAAGCAACAGGTATTCTGTGCGAACATTTTCTTTGCCTCTCGTTAGGAACCGTTTAAAGTTTAGATCTTGTTTAACTACTCCAAAAGAACCTTCAACTTGAATGGATCTGTTTACTCTTAATAAAGTTCCATAATCAGACGTTATATTCTTACGGCTCTCTTCTCTGTAGTTATCGAATGTAGGACATACCTCTATGCGTTTGCTATATTTACCTTTGTAGCATTTACCGTAATAAGGACAGCCTTCACAACCATCACAGGTATAAATCTTTTTTCTGCTGACATAACCCGATTCGCTTATTCTGATTTTATCAGACGCATATCTTAATGTTCTGCCACCTTTGCAAATGAAACTATCTGTTTCTTCGTCGTAGCTCATTGCAAGTCTGAATTCCATATCTGTTTGAAACTTTCTTGTTTTGGAATATTCGTAATTAGATGGCTTTATATATGGTGTTATCCCTTTTTCTTCAAGATAATGGTAGTTTTCTTCACTCTCGTATCCAGCATCTGCAACAAGATTCTCATACTGCTTTCCATGCTGTTTTTGAATTCGTTCCATGAATGGAATAAGAGTATTTACATCGCTTCTATTCTGGAATATATCTACGGCAACAATATATTCGCTATCTACACCTACTTGGACGTTATATGCTGCTTTTAACTGACCATTTCTCATATGGTCCTCTTTAAGATGCATAAAGGTTGCATCAGTATCTGTCTTGGAGTAACTATTTCTACCTTTAAATAGAGTTTTACTTATTTCGTATTTCTTCTCGCGCTCATAGAAATCAGTTAATACTTCTATTTGTTTTTGTAGCTCTGTTTTGCGATGTCCAATGCCATAAACAAATTCTATCTTTTTAGCTGATGCTGATCTTTTCAGTCTTTTTAAAAGGTTTCCTAAATAGTCAGAACTAATATGTTCAGGAATATCTGCAACACCTATTTCTGCCAAATAGATGCTACACTTTTCTTGAAGTTTGACTTCGTTCTTAGCTATGGCAGTTCTCCATACAAAAGTATACTTATTCGCATTAGCTTCTATCTTGGTGCCATCTACAAATATATTCTTAAAATCAATTTCATCTAGCGATTCTAAGATGTTTACAAACTGCGTAAATAAATCGTCTATGCAACCACTAAGACGTTCTCTTCTAAACCTTGAAATTGTATTGTGATCTGGAGCTTTCTGACCATCTAGAAGATAGATAAATGCAAGGTTTAACTTACATGCTTTTTCTATTTCTCGTGAAGAAAATATTCCCTGGGAATACGCGTAAACAATCACCTTAAAAAGAGTCTTCGGTTCGATTGCAGGATTTCTTCCTTCTGAAGAGTAAGCCAGGTACAATTTTCTATAATCCATATCCTCCAAAACCTGGTTTAGCAATCTTACTGAATCGTCTACAGGGATTA
>JAKSSD010000132.1 GCA_024403275.1 Lachnospiraceae bacterium | reverse complement strand
ATTACTCCAAGCTGACTTCTGAATCTGCCAAAGGTTCCCTTAAGTGCCAGCGTAACTGGTATAGAAAATGATGTTTTATCAAAAGCAAACAAATTCTTCTTATAGTTGTGAGTATTTACTCCACCTCTTAACGCATCCAATACAGTGGTCTTGCTGTACTCCCTTCCTAAAATAAGAGTAAGAAGACTTACCAGCACAACGATTCCCAATGCAACACTTATAATAACTGCTACACTAATTGGCTGGTTCCACTCCAGTCCAAGAGTAATAAGAATAATGACTGCAATTTTGTCCAGAAGAAGTGCTCCTAGAGTTATTCCAAGCACGGTTCCCATGCCTGCCACCATAAGCAACTGGCAAAGCAGAACAAGTATAAGTTCACTAACTGTATATCCTGATGCCTCCATAATTGCCGTATTTCTCATATTATTCATGATGAAATTCTTTACACTAAAGTTAATTATAACAATAGAGATAATCAGAATGATCAATGCAAACAGAAACACAATCGCTACAAATACTAATGGTAATATCATACTTGCTGTCTTCATTAGAGCTGATGGAAGAATATTGACAGATAAATTGGGATCCTTATGATCCTCTACATACTGATATAACCAGTGTGTATACTCATTAGTCAGACTATCTGAAAGCTCTGTAGTATTAATGCGCTTTTTCCTGGCCGTATCTGTTATCTGAGTCTTAATATATTTAAAATCCAGTGCCATCTGTGGGTTTTCAAAGCGAATTGTTTCATAGTATTTCGCAGACACATATGTCTTATACGTTCCCATATTCATAGATGAACAGTATATATTATCCTCATTAAATCCTGCTATCTTAAAATCATAGATATTATCACCTATCTTTATCTGAATATAATCACCTATCTTATATGATGTACTTAACGCTATAGGTACAACCGCCTCATCATCTTTAAAGAAAGACGCATCTATACTCATAGTCTGGATTCTGCAGTCATCCTCGTAACAACAGAAATGAAATGGATATTCAACCCAGTTTTCTTCTCCTTTTGCACGATATTTTGCATGCACCCATAAGAAATCCTGTTGCTCAGTATTTCCCAAATACACATTTTCTTTTATTATTTCTTCTGCCTTATATACCAGGTCTTCATTGTCATTAATGAGAAACAGAATATCTGCACCATTGATATGCTCTTTAACGGTATCATATACCTTTCCTATTCCTGTCATAAAGGTTAAGCTTACAAAGATAAGAAGTGTAGCTAAAAATGACAGAATAAAAAAAGTAATCATATCATTTTTCTGTTTTTTAATATTGTTCTTTGCCAAAAAGAAATATCTGTACACTTTATATCCTTTCTACCATCCCATATCCTGGAGGAAGTTCTTTAATTTGGCATGTCTCTTTTTTGCCTCTTCTAACATAGGATTACTTTCGTCCTTATAATCCCCTACATATGGTCCTAAGTCTACTTCATCTGCGATAACTCCATCAGCAAGATAAATAACTCTGTTGCCTCTTTCTGCTGCTGCCAGTGTATGTGTAACCATTACTATACTCTGTCCCTCTCCATTCAAATCAGAAAGAATATTAAGAACATTTTCTGTATTCTGAGAATTAAGAGCACCAGTAGGTTCATCTGCATACAATACCTCTGGACTGTTGATTACTCCTCTGACAACTGCTACTCTCTGCTGCTGTCCACCTGAAAGCTGTGTAGGGAATTTTTT
>JAKSSD010000131.1 GCA_024403275.1 Lachnospiraceae bacterium | reverse complement strand
GCTAAATTCTATATGGAATTTATCTGTGATGAATCATGTGGTAAATGTACTCCTTGCCGTATCGGTACTAAGAGAATGCTAGAAATCTTAAATCGTATCGTTGAAGGCAAAGGAACACTTAAAGACTTTGATGAACTAGAAGAATTAGCTGATACTGTTAAGACTAACTCTTTATGTGCATTAGGTCAAACTTCAGCTAACCCTATTAAATCTACAATCGCACATTTCAAAGATGAATATATTGCTCATATCGTTGATAAGAAATGTCCTGCTCATATCTGTAAAGACTTGATGCAATACAAGATTATCAAAGACAAATGTATGGGTTGCGGAATGTGTAAAAAAGGATGTCCAGCAGATGCAATTTCTGTTACTGACTATGTAGCTCCAGGAAAGAAATTACCTGCTCATGAGATTGATCCAAACAAGTGCGTTAAGTGTGGAGCATGTATTGCTACATGTAAGTTCGGCGCAATAGTAAAGGAGTAAACATATGGCTAAGATAAATATAAAAATTGAAAATATCCCATATCAAGTTGAAGAAGGACTAACAGTTCTTGAAGCTTGTAAACAATGTGGATTTGAAATTCCTTCACTTTGTACATTCAATCATGGTGAGTGTAATCAAGGTTCATGCCGTGTATGTTTAGTTGAAGCAACTGGAGCAAGAGGACTTGTAGCATCTTGTGTATACCCTGTTGCTGAAGGTATGGAAATTAAGATTAATACTCCTAAAGCTGTGGAAGCTAGAAGAAGATCAGTTGAATTACTTCTTTCTAACCACAATCCTGATTGTCAACATTGTGATAAAAATGAAAATTGCGAATTACTTCATGCTGCTAATCTAGTTAATGCTAGACCTCAAGTATTTAAAGGAGAAAAGACTCCTACTACTTATGATGATTTAACACCATCTATTATTAGAGATACATCTAAATGTATTCTATGTGGTAGATGTATTGCAAGATGTAAGAATGCACATGGTCTTGGAATTCTAGGATTTGAAAACAGAGGATTTAAAACAATTGTTTCCCCTGCTGAAAACAGAAGTTTCAAAGACAGTCCATGTATCTTATGTGGACAATGTGTAAGCGTATGTCCTACTGGTGCTCTACTTGAAAAATCTGAAATTGATTTAGTAGATAAAGCATTCAAAGAAGGAAAACATGTTATCTGCCAAGTTGCTCCTGCTGTTAGAGCTGCTATTGGTGAAGAATTTGGTTACCCTGTAGGTACACCTACTACTGGTAAAATGATTGCTGCTTTAAGAAGACTTGGATTTGAAAGAATCTATGATACTAACTTCGCTGCAGACTTAACAATCATGGAAGAAGGATATGAATTACTTGGAAGAATTAAGAACAAAGGAGTTCTTCCAATGATTACTTCATGTTCTCCAGGTTGGGTAAACTATGCTGAATATAACTATGGTGATTTATTAGATCATATTTCTACTTGTAAGTCACCTCAAAGAATGCAAGGTGCTATTATTAAATCTTATTGGGCTCAACAAAAAGGTATTGATCCAAAAGATATATTCGTAGTATCTATTATGCCTTGTACTGCTAAGAAGTTTGAAAAAGAAAAAGATGCTTTAACTCAAGGTAAGTTCCAAGATGTTGATGCAGTATTAACAACAAGAGAACTTGCTAGACTAATCAAACGTTCTGGTATGAAATATCAAAGCCTTCCTGATGAAGATTGGGATCAAGACTTAATGGGCGACTACACTGGTGCTGCTGTAATATTCGGTGTTACTGGTGGAGTTATGGAAGCAGCT
>JAKSSD010000130.1 GCA_024403275.1 Lachnospiraceae bacterium | reverse complement strand
ATGTTAACCATACAGTTATCTTCATCCATAACGATAGCTCCACCAGATCCCATCATAGAACCTTTAGCAACTAGGTTATCGAAATCAATTGGTTCATCTAAATGTTCTTCAGTTAAACATCCTCCAGATGGACCACCAGTTTGAAGAGCTTTGAACTTCTTACCACCAGCAATACCACCACCGATGTCATATATTAATTCTCTAATTGTTGTTCCCATTGGAACTTCAACTAGACCTACGTTATTAACTTTACCTCCAAGAGCAAATACTTTAGTTCCTTTAGAACCTTCAGTACCTACGCTTGCAAAATCTTTTGCACCATTTCTTAAGATATATGGAACACAAGCTAGAGTTTCAACGTTATTAACAATAGATGGTTTGTCCCATAATCCTTTTACTGCTGGGAATGGTGGTCTAGGTCTAGGCATACCACGTTGACCTTGAATTGAATTTAATAGTGCTGTTTCTTCACCACAAACGAATGCACCAGCACCAAGTCTGATTGAACAATCAAATTCAAAATCAGTTCCTAAAATATTTTTACCAAGTAGGCCATTTTCTTTAGCCATGTTGATAGCATTTTGAAGTCTTGATACTGCAGTTGGATATTCAGCACGAACATAGAAGAATCCTTGTTTTGCTCCAATTGCATATCCAGCAATCATCATACCTTCAATAACAGAAAGAGGGTTACCTTCAAGGATTGATTCATCCATGAATGCTCCTGGGTCTCCTTCATCACCGTTACATACTACATATTTTTCATCACTCTTTTGAGCGTATGCAAATGACCATTTTTTACCAGTAGGGAAGCCACCGCCACCTCTACCTCTTAATCCTGAAGCTAGAATTTCATCTATAACTTCTTGTTGGCTCATAGATAATGCTTTCTTTAAACCTTGGAAAGCACCAGCTCCAAGTGCTTCATCTAGATTCTCAGGATCAATAGTTCCACAAGCATGTAGAGCAATTCTTTTATACTTCTTATAGAACGGAATATCATTTTGTTTTTCTATCTTCTTGTGAGTGTTTGGATCTTCATATAGAAGTCTATCAACAACCTTACCACCCTTAATATCTATTTCAATGATATCTTGAGCATCTTCAGGTTTAACCATTCTATATAATCTTTCAGTTCCATTTTCAAATACTTTAACAAATGGACCTTGAGAACAAAGACCAAAACATCCAACTTGATTAATAGTTACTTTATCTTCAAGTTTGTTTGATTTAATAAGTTCTTCAAGTTTTGCTTTAACATCTCTTGAATGTGTACTTAAACATCCAGTGCCTCCACATACGATAAGATGTTTTTTGCCATCAGTACTATTTATTTTTGCTTCAAGACATGCTTTACAAGATGCATATCTTTCATCTAATTCTTTAACAGTCTTAATCATTAGTGGCTAGCTCCTTTCTTTTTGTACTCGTCTACAAGTCCTTGTACCTTGTCTACTGTCATCTTAGGATAAACAGTTCCTGAGATATTAACAGCAGGTGATATAGAACATGCACCGATACATCTTAAAGCATCAAGAGTAAACATTCCATCATCAGTAGTTTCTCCTGGTTTAATCTTTAAGATTTCTTGGAACTTATCAATAATTTGTTGTGCACCTTTAACGTAGCACGCAGTTCCAAGACAACATCCAATTACAAACTTTCCTTTTGGTTTTAAAGAGAAGAATGAATAGAATGTTACAACACCATAAATTTCTGCTACTGATATTCCAGTTTCTTTAGATACAATTTCTTGTACTTCAAGAGGAATATATCCATATTCTTTTTG
>JAKSSD010000013.1 GCA_024403275.1 Lachnospiraceae bacterium | reverse complement strand
CACGTCGTTGCCAACACTAGATCCTTAGTCTAGCCTGTCTGCCAATTCCAGCATCCCCGCATATCTCAGCGACAAGTGATATATTATCAAATAGACCATTAAATGTCAACAATATTTTTAAATTTTTTCATCAAAATTATTTACCTTTTTGAAAAGGCTCATTTGAGTCTTATTATCCCAATAAACATTGACCGACTTTATAAAAAATGATATATTTTTTAAGTATTGTTTAAATAGTTGCAGGAGTGGCGGAACGGCAGACGCGCACGGTTCAGGTCCGTGTGGAGGAAACTTCGTGAGGGTTCAAATCCCTTTTCCTGCACTCTCTCAACTTAAACCTATATTAAAGGAGGTTTGTATGGAAGAGAAGAAATTCGCATTACTTATTGATGCAGACAATATTTCATCTAAATATATCCGAATTATCATTGAAGAATTATCCAAATATGGAACAATTACATACAAAAGACTTTATGGAGATTTAACTAAGGCTAATAATCGTAGCTGGAAGGATGCTCTTTTGTCTCATTCTATTAATCCTGTACAACAATATAATTATACAAATGGTAAGAATTCTACTGACTCAGCCATGATAATTGATGCAATGGATATTCTATATTCAAATAGCGTAAATGGTTTCTGTCTTGCTACCAGCGATTCGGATTTTACAAGATTAGCTATGCGTCTTAGAGAATCTGGCATGACTGTTATTGGTATGGGTGAGAGAAAAACACCTGAACCCTTCAGAGTAAGTTGCGAACGTTTCGTATTTATCGATCTTCTTGCTGATGATGAAGAAACTGTCAAAAGTGATGATAATGCTGAAGCTGAGGCAGTACTTCCTCTTCCAGCTCTTGAAGCACTCATCAGTAAGATTATTATGGAAAATGGTGTAAATGGAACTTCTATGGATATCGGTGAATTAGGAAGCCGAATCACTAAGATTGATCCAGCCTTTGATATAAGAAACTATGGATATTCTAAATTCTCTAAATTTCTCGAAAAATTCAAATCACTCGAGCTTAAATTTACAGAGAATGCTGTTACTGCTATCCTAAAGGATTCTGAGATTTCATTAGCAGCTATTGAAAATGATATTATTGAAATTTTAAATGAATGTGATAAAAAAACCTGCAACACAGGACAGTTAAATCAGAAATTGCTTGCTCTTCATCCAACCTTTAGCTTTGAAAATTATGGATATACAAGATTTTCTAAGCTTTTAAGTGATCTTCCAAGTGTTAAGGTTACCAGTCTTGGTCGAAGCGTTACTCTTATTGCTAATGTTCCAAATAAGAATACAGGCACTAACAAAAATAGCAAAACTAAAAAATCTAATAACAAATAAATTTAACACATTACATGTCATATACGACTGAATATACCCAAATTTAAAATACCCCTTTTTCCTGACGAACAGAGAAAGGGGTATTTATATAGTATATATGAATTATGTAAACCAATTTACAAAGGCATATCCCAGAATTCTATTATTTCTTTCATTTTCTTCAAGGCTTCATAATAAATTCCGTTAACAACACCTTCATTCCACACAACTGCTTTTACTCTTCCCTGAATTATATAGTTAGAAAGAATTCCAAATATTATATCCATATCATTGATAGTAGCTCTATGAATCATACTGATTTCATCATTAACATCATAGATTTTATTGTTTCTATAAATATATGGATAATTTCTATTCATTTTACCAGAAGCTTCCAATGCTTTTACAAGTTCAATTACCATACCATCATATCTAGGAATTGATAATGACAAGCCAGCATTTTGAGGAACAAAATTACTCATGCTATTTTGTCCCTGCTTCATTTCAAGCCAGGGAATAAATTTAGAAAGATTAGTTACAATATCTTTATATTCATCTACAAGTTCTTTAGTACTTTTCTTTTCATTTTCTAAACTCATGCTTTACCCTCCTTGTTTTGCTTGAGAATTTCATCAAGAATAATAATTGCTTCATCATAATCAAAGTTTTGAATAGCAATCTTCATATTCTTATAGAGATCTCGCCTCTCTTCACTTGTCTTTGTTTTCAAAAGATTATTAATCATCTTCTCCGATTCAGTCTGTTCCAGAAGTTCAAGAGCATCACGCAGATTTAGAAGTTCTCTTTCCTCTTCCATAGTACTGATTTCACCACGGGTTACATCAATCTCCTTATTGATATCAACTCCATTATCTACTAAAACAAATTTAATATTTGCAAGAAGATTCTTGTAATCCTCAATAAGCTTACCAGATTCTTCTCTTACAATCTTAAGATTATTTTCTCGAACTGCCATTTCCTGACTTTGAGCTTCATTTGCAAGATTAACTGCACCTATACCTCTGGCAAGACCTTTTAAAGCATGTGTTTCAAAGGTATACTTCTCGTAATCCATATCTCTAAGCATAGCTTTCATTCGATCAATCTGTTCATATCCATCATCATAAATATATTTAAGTACCTGAACATATCTTGAAACACTATTGTTATAATTCTTAATTCCAAGCTGAGTATCAACTCCAGCAATAAATATATTCTTATTGACCTTAACAGATGGATTCTCAGAATCCACATAATGAATAAATTCATCAGGAAGATATTTAATAAGAACATCCTCTAAGAGATTAATATTAAGCGGCTTTGATATATAATCCTGGAAGCCTTTTGACAAAAGAATTTCCTTGGTACCAGGAATTGCATTGGCGGTCAGAGCAATAATCGGTACATTCTTCTTATCCTTTTGAGACATCTCTCTGATTCTTCGAGTAGTTTCAATACCATCCATAATCGGCATCATCTGATCCATAAAAATCATATGATAATGGTTCTTTTCAACCTTCTCAAGACACTCAGCACCACTCATTGCAGTATCTACCTTAATATCATACATATTAAGAATTCCGCTAATAACCTTAATATTTGTAGCATTATCATCTACTGTAAGAATCTTAGCCATAGGAGCGATAAATGAATCATGCTTATCAGCTGATTTTTCATTAATAAGATTATTAATATTACCAGTTGGTGCATAATCTATTACATTCTGGAAGAAATAGAATGAGAATACACTCCCCTTACCAAACTGACTCTTAACAGTAATATTTCCACCCATATTTTCAACTAACTTCTTAGTAATAGCTAAACCAAGACCTGTACCTTCAATGGTAGAATTCTTAACCAAGTCATCTCTTTCAAATGAGTCAAATATATGAGGAAGAGCTTCTTCTCTAATACCGATACCTGTATCCTCTACAGATACTCTAACCAAAGCCATACCACTTTGCTGATTCCAGTCAACATTAAGCGTAATGCCACCTTCTTGAGTATATTTCATGGCATTATTGAGAATATTAGTAAATACCTGACGAACATGAAGTGCGTCGCCTCTAAATTTCTTAGGCAATGTTTCATTTACATTTATAACAAACTTAATACCCTTCTCATTTAACTTAGGAAGCATTGCATCCGTTATATCTTTTATAAGAATACCTGGCTCGTACTCAACGACATTCGTAGTTGATTTACCAGCCTCAATCTTTGAGAAATCCAATATATCTGAAATAATAGAAATAAGAACTTCCGAAGCATTCTTGATACTATAAGCTAAATCTTCAATTTTTTCGCTCTTATCTCTTTCTCTTATAATCATTTCAGCAGAACCCATAATTGCGTTTACGGGTGTTCTGATTTCATGAGACATATTCGCAAGGAACATTGTCTTGGCCTGATTAGCTTTCTCAGCCTGATCCTTGATATCAAGAATCCTCTTATTCTGTGCATGCTCTTCCGTCTTATCATATAACCATAAGTGATAGCCCTTCAAAAGCTTCTTATCGTAGAAAGGCTTAACCATAATCAGATATTTTCTTGAACCAATATCAATAGTCTTTTTATTACTCCTGTAGATTCTATTAATAAGATTATTAAGTAAGGAAGAAATTCCCAAATCAGGAAGAATATCATACGCAACCTTATTGGCATAGAGGAAATTCTTTTGAACATCAATAACAATAAGTCCATCCTCAAGTGTATCTACTACATCTTCTATCGCTGTCTGAACAGAATCAAAAAGTCTGAGTCTGTAAATAGCAAATACATATAATGCAAAACTAATAACTAAACTTATAGGAAAAACGCTAAAAACAAATCTATCTTTAAATTCAGTCAAATCATATATAAATGATAATAAAGGAAATAAATAAGCACTTAAAATACATAAATACCCTAAATTAAATTTTTCTTTTTTCTTAGATAAACTTGAAATAATAAGAAATACCTGATAAAGACAAAGAATAATATTATAAACAAAATTAGCTATAAGAATTGGTCCTGGAACAAGCTTCAAATATGGAAAATAACCATCATCAATATAACCAATATAAGAATAAACAAGATCAAATCTATATCCTAAGAAAAATATGCCAAATACTGCAGACAATATAATCAAAGGAATAAATAACATTTTATGATAATTTCTTTTGAGAATTTTAGATACAAATGCAACAAGAAATGCATTAAAAAACAACAATGACATTAAAAAGATCTTATTAGAAACAAGAATTGCCTCTTCATTTTTACACATCATTGATATTAAATATGAGATATTAACAAAAAGAATACTATTAGCAATTAAAGACAAAACTCTCTCTTTACCCATAGATTTTTCAAACAAAATTACTAGGTAAAGAATTGCTGTTAATAATATTCCTGTTATCTGAACACTTAAAAAGATACTATACATATTATCACCTCATAAATATTATAATACCCATAAAAAAAAGTGTCAAAAGCAGGGTTTGAGCAATATATTGCTATTTTTAGTCAATATAATTGTAGAAATAACCTCTTTTCGTCAATATAATTAAACATGTAATTCGAATTGATTAAACAATTTATATCATTCCGAAAAAATTCCCCTTTTACACAAAATAAAAAGCCTCCGCTTCCCCGGAGGTTTTTTATTTTACTTATTACTTATTATTTCAAAAAAATACTTGCGTATCGATAAATCATTTGCTATAATACAATTCGTTGTGAAGCAGAAAACTTTTCCTAGGGGAATCATACAGCGGCAGTATGACGGTCTCCAAAACCGTTCACGGGAGTTCGAATCTCTCTTCCCCTGTTAAAAAAGACAGAATCATTTGATCCTGTCTTTTTTCTTTTTATATTTAATTTTTCAATCAACTATTACCTATCTTTAGCTAAGTAAAGAGAATTCTTCCAGATTCCAAACCTTATCTACTAAGCCTTCATAGAAATCAGGCTCATGGCAAACAAGAAGTATTGATCCTTTATATGCCTTTAATGCTCTCTTAAGCTCATCCTTGGCATCAACATCAAGATGATTTGTAGGCTCATCAAGAAGAAGTATATTAGTTTCAGAATTAATTAGTTTACATAATCTAACTTTCGCCTGTTCACCACCAGATAATACCTTAACCTTGCTTTCGATATGTTTAGTAGTTAATCCGCATTTAGCAAGGGCTGATCTGACTTCGTACTGAGTAAATCCAGGAAATACTTCCCAGATTTCTTCTATACATGAATTCTCACTAGCTTTAACTTCCTGTTCAAAATATCCCTTATATAAATAATCCCCAAGGGTAGCCTTACCTTCAAGTGAATTAATAATTCCTAATACACTCTTTAAGAATGTTGTCTTACCTATACCATTAGTACCAACGAGAGCGATTTTTTCTCCTCTCTCCATTCTAAGATTGATAGGCTTACTGAGAGGCTTATTCTTCTCATATCCAATAACAAGATCGCTTGTCTCAAATATTATCTTGCCTGGAGTTCTAGCTTCTTTAAAATTAAATTCTGGCTTTGGCTTTTCCCTATCCAATTCGATAATATCCATCTTATCAAGCTTCTTTTGTCTAGACATAGCCATATTTCTTGTCGCTACTCTAGCTTTATTTCTTGCAACGAAATCCTTAAGCTCACTAATCTCCTGCTGTTGCTTTCTATAGGCTGCTTCAAGCTGCCCTTTTTTTACTTCATAAACTTCCATAAATTTATCATAGTTACCTACATATCTATTTAGTTTAAGATTTTCCATATGATATATTATGTTAACCACTTCATTTACAAATGGAATATCATGAGAAATAAGAATAAAAGCATTTTCATATTCCTGAAGATATCTTTTAAGCCATTCAATATGATTAGCATCAAGATAGTTAGTAGGCTCATCAAGAAGTAAAATCTCTGGCTTCTCTAATAAAAGCTTAGCAAGCAATATCTTAGTCCTTTGACCACCACTAAGATCAGATACGCTTCTGTCAAGGCCAAGTGGAAGAATCTCAAATGCTCTAGCTATCTCTTCAACCTTAACATCAATCGAATAGAAATCATGTCCATCAAGAATATCCTGTAAATCTCCCATCTCAGCAAGAAGTTCATTCATTTCATTATCATCAGTAACCTCTGCCATCTTTTCACAGATTTCATTAATTCTGGCTTCTACATCAAATAGGTCTGCAAATGCTGAACGAAGCACATCTCCTATAGTCATTCCTTCTTCCAGAACAGTATGCTGATCAAGATATCCTGCCTTAACATTCTTAGCCCAGGTAACCTTACCTTCATCAGGCATCATTTTGCCTGTTACTATATTCATAAATGTAGATTTACCCTCGCCATTAGCTCCGACAAGTCCTATATGTTCACCCTTAAGGAGTCTGAATGAAACATCATCAAATATTGCTCTGTCTCCAAATCCATGGCTTAAGTTACTAACTTCTAAAATCATAAATTACCTCAATTAAATATATTTTCATCTATTAATATGCACATCAGAAATCATTCTATCATATAAGCATTTATTCTTCTATTATTAATATTCAAATCCTTGTCTTTACTTTATTATTTATCTTAAAAATGCTATAATCATAACATCCTTATGAACAGGATATGATTCATTTATTTATATGAATTAAATTTAATACTAGCGGAGGTTACACTATGGAGTTTTTATATCCAGAAGGGAAAAAACAGGCTCTTACAATGAGTTTTGATGATAATCAGGACTTTGACAGACGCCTCGTTGCATTATTTGACAAATACGGAATCAAAGGTACTTTTAATATCAATTCAAGTACTCTTGGTGGCACTGCAGAAAGCAATTGTGACGGAAACGTATATGTTACTGCTGAAGAATTAAATGATCTTTACAAGAATCACGAGATTGCCGTTCATGGTCTTGATCACAAATTTATCCTTGGTCTTACAGACCCAATGATTGTTAATGAATTTTTACAGGACAGAAAGAATCTTGAGTCTTATACAGGCAGAATTATCAATGGTTGTGCATATGCATTCGGCTGGCATAACGAACATGTAATGACAATTCTTAAACAGCTTGGTATTAAATACTCACGTGGAGTTAATGATACTAACAACTTCTTCCCTCCTATGGACTTCCTTGACTGGTGTCCTACATGTCATCAGGGAAGCGAGAATCTTATGGCTCTTTGTGATACCTTCCTTGATTGTCCAGGTTATATTGAATTACCTCTTATGTATGTATGGGGACACAGCTTTGAATTTGGAAGAAGTGGTGACTGGTCACAGATTGATAAGTTCTGTGAGAAAATGAGTGGTAAGGATTTCATCTGGTATGCAACTAATATGGAAATCTGCAATTACATTCAGGCTACACGTTCTCTTGAAACATCTGCTGACTGTAAGACAATTTACAATCCTACTCTTATTACTATCTGGTTTAAAGATAATGGTAAAGAATACATTCTTAAGCCAGGTCAGACAGTCAAACTTGATTAACTTGATTTTCTTTAAAATAAAAAGGCTTCCGTTTTTCCGGAAGCCTTTTGTGTTTGGAGATTAGAAAGAAACAAACGTCACTCTGTTTTCTTTATATTCACTATACGATTCATAAAAGAATAATTATTGGCTAAAATATGAATAAATCTTAAACATTAGTAAACATTTAATGTACAAGCTAAACTCCAACACATTAATAAAATCTTTAATTACAAATCAAATCAATATAAGCATCATCCCAGATATCACTTATATATTCATCATTTAAATATTCATCAATGTCTTCATCACTAAAACCAGTTATTCTAAATAAAACAGCTGTTGCAGTCACGAATTCATCATCACTTATATTATTCTTATCTTCCCAGATGAAAAATAGCCATTGTTCAAGTGTCACTATCTCCATAATCAGCCATTCAATCTTTCTGGTTATTGCTTCTAATATAAGACTTTCATCCTCTTGTGAGGGAATAATAAATCCATATATTTCATTTTGAATAATGCGTCTTATTTTGTTATTAATCTCTCCGTTAAAATCCTTGTTGAATAAATTAACCTTATCTAGTAATTCCTTATCACTTACTAGTAATTCATTATTTGCCTTATCAAAAATAGAATCAATAAATTCCTTATACATGCCTTCTATCTTATATTCAGACAACATATCAATTAAGAGATTGACTCGCTCAATATAAGAATCTATCTTTTTATCATCCATAGCCAAGTAGTCGCTTTTACCTACTATCTTTTCACCAATAGGGCGGCCTATGAATTCATCAATCAAGGCTTCTACCTTTTGTCCTGACTTATATAGATTATTAAGATTTATACTTTTTAGAAGGAGACTTTTAAGTAATTCTATATTATCAATATCCTGGTAAGTAAATTTAAGCATATAATCTCTTAAACTAAATACCCATTCAGGAATATTAAATCTATCCTCAGGTTCATAATCTACGTCTTCTTCACAAACCGATTCATTAATAATAAAATCTTTCTCTTCCAGAAGCTTTTCAACTGCAAATTTACAACCAAGATTTAAAGTATATTCGCTTCTATTTGTATAATCATATATTACTTTTGGAAATGTATGACAAGTCTGACTTAATGCTTCTTCTCCATACTCAAGAACTATATTGCATAAGCCTTTTTCATTAAGAAAATGACATTTAAGCTTATCATTAAGAACTAATGCATCTTCTTCAACATAATCTGACAATTTACCTTTTGCCAGATTGCATCTACAGGGGATATTTAATCTTTTCCATTCCTCATAGGTTTCTTCATCTACCCCTATTGACCAGTCCCTGCAGCAGGTAAAATCGCACTTATCGGCTATACAATAAAATTTATCAAAAAAGGATGGTTTATACTCTTTCATAAACTATTATTTCTCACTATATCTATCTCTAATTTCTCTGCAGACCATATCCGCATTATCAAGGAACAATAACTCCTTGCTAACACCTAAAAGACGTAAATCTCTTCTAATCTGTTTCTTAGCTGAAGCAGGAATAATAATCCTGCATTCAATATCCTCTCCATCCTTGGATATTGGCTCTATTATATTAGTAATACTATACTTACCATTCTCATATATTATTTTGTTAGCAAATAAGATATATCTGCCACTCTGGATATTTTGTCTTAAACTATAGCTTGGAGCATATGCAAATATAGGCTTCCTGGTGAATTCATATAAGTTAGCCAATTCCTCCTGACTTCTTGTTCCATTTCTCCTATAGCTATTGCAAATATCATTAATCATTGGATAATTGCGAATATCAATATCAAGAGTTTTAAATACAATAACCTCACCATCATCAGATATATTGGCATCAGTACCATGGCACGCAAAATATAATCCAACCAGTGCATTAGCTGAAACATCGAGAAGTCTTGTTGGAATTCCGTGATGCTGCAATAGTGCTAATAATTCTATAGGCTCTAAATCTCTTCTAAATACAGTTGGAAGTTTATATCGAGCCATTTCAACCATACTGCTTTCTTCATCAATTAAAGCCTTACCATTAATACCTTTTCTTCCAAGAGAAGGTATTAGTCTTTTTTCTTTATCCGGCTGACCTCTAAATAAAAGATTCTCTCCTAAGGCTCTTTCTCTTAACTCATTATTTATCTTACATACTTCTTCAACATATTCTGCTACCGAATTAATTGTAATCGTATTCATAATAAACCCCTCCATTAATAGTTATATTATAGCACGATAAGTCTTTTACTTAAAATAAAAAGCACGTCTTATCGACGCGCTTTCTAAATTATTCATATAAAAGTTCAAATGATTCATAATGATCTTCTGTGTAATAAATCAAACCATCATTAGAAAAAATAATTCTTTTTGCATTTCTAAATGAGCCATCAGAATCAATATCACATTCATAATACTGTCTGCCATCTTTTTTAGGCAATAAACCTTCTCTGTTACCAAACTTATCTCCACCTATACTCATACCTGGAGCAACTTTACCAAGGTTACCCTTGCTACTGTCCCATCCAAGTTCTTTAGCTTTATTCTTGGTAATAAAGTTTGAAGGCAAATGATTGTAAGTATGAATATATAATGCTACATCTTCTTTACTGGTATAAGTACCATTCTCATCAATTGTAGTTTCAACTTCAACTACTTCTTCAGGTTGAGTCTCTTCTTTAGGAGCAATTTCATCTTCAGAAACTGGAGGCTCTAGAAAGATGTCATTAATATCAATATCCGGAGTTACTACAAAACTTTCGGTATTATCATTAACCTGTGTAACTATTGTAGGATTATTCGCAGGATTTAATTCTGGATCCTGGTCCGGAATAATGTCATAGAAATCACACGCAGTAAATAATGTTGAAAATGCTACTAATAAAGCAAGCAAAAATACTCTTAATTTTTTCATTATTTTTCCTCTGTTTTAGTGTCAAAAGATTTAGCTCTTTCAAGAGCAGCATCGATATGTGCACAGAAGTTAGCTTCACCAACCTTTTCAAAGAAGCCTGACTTCTTCATTACATTCATTGGCTGTTCATTTACGTGAGAAAGAACAAGAGTAATCTTCTTCTCTTCACATTTTTCTCTAATCTTCTCAAGGTTTCTCATGGCTGTAGCATCGATAGCATTTACAGAACGCATTCTAAGCACTAAACAATTATGTTTGTCATCAATAGAAATCTGCATAATCTTTTCTGCAGCACCAAAGAACAATGGACCACTTAATTCATATACTAAAGTATTCTTAGGAACTTCTCTTAAATCAAGTGAATCTGCATCTGTTTCTGTATCATTATTATCATCGATATATTTCCAGCCTTCAACATTGGTAACATCACTCATTCTCTTCATAAAGAGTATACATGAAAGAACCATACCAACTTCAATTGCTACCACAAGGTCAAATACTACTGTAAGAGTAAATGTTACAACAAGTACAAGAATATCACTCTTAGGAGCTGTCTTTAAAAGACCTTTGATTTCTTTCCAACCTGACATATTGTAAGCAACCATAATAAGGATTGCTGCAATTGTTGGCATTGGGATAAATTTAGCTACTGGCATAAGGAATACAAGTACCATAAGTAATACTACTGCATGAACCATACCAGCTATAGGTGTTCTACCGCCATTCTTAATATTTGCAGCTGTTCTAGCGATAGCACCTGTTGCCGGGATACCACCGAATATAGCTGAAGCCATATTACCAAAGCCCTGTGCAACAAGTTCCATATTAGAACGATGCTTTGAATTAATCATTGAGTCAGCAACTACACATGAAAGAAGTGATTCAATAGCAGCAAGAATTGCAATTGTAAATGCATCTGGAATGACACTTCTTATTGTAGCAAAGCTAAATGGCTGAATCTTTGGTGTTGGGAAACCACTTGTGATTTCATACAAATCACCAATTGTATTTACGTTCATCTTAAAGATGATTACAAGTAATACAGATACGATTACAGCTACAAGTGAACCAGGTACCTTTGGAAGGAACTTCTGGAAAATAATCAAAATAGCCATACTAACAAGACCGATTACAAGAGCCTGCCAGTTAAATGTATCAATATTTACTACTACAGCTTTAACCTTATCAATTGTCTCAATAATTGGATCTCCTGGTGGATATGTAAGTCCAAGGAAATCTTTGAGCTGTCCAATTGCAATAGTCACAGCAATACCAGCAGTAAATCCTGTTGTAATTGTGTATGGAATGTACTTAATGAGACTTCCGAATCTGAAAAGACCCATTAATATAAGAATAAGACCTGCAATAATTGTTGCATAGAAAAGACCTTCATAGCCCTTTGAAGCAATAATTCCAGCAACGATTGTTGCAAATGCGGCTGTAGGGCCGGCAATCTGAACACGGCTACCACCTAAAAATGCGATAACAAAACCACCAAAAATAGCTGTTAAAATACCCATTTCTGGTGTTGCTCCTGATGCAATAGCAAGAGCGATTGATAAAGGAAGTGCAATAATGGCTACGATAATACCACTAATAAGATCCTTTACGAACTGACCTGCACTATAGGTCTTCATAACCGAAAACAACTTTGGTTTCAGCTTTTCCATATAATCTCCTATCTCGCCCCCCGAGAATGAAAGAATTATTTTCTGCTTCTTATCCCAATGACCGCTATGGGCCTTGAATGACTTTCTCCATATTCATTATATTTAACGACTGCTTCATAAAGTGAATTATAAAAAATTGGCTTGCCATACGAATTATGTATGAAGAAACCTTCCTCACTTCTAGTAATGCACATCGTATGAATCATATCTACAATATTTTCTGAATTGTTATATGACATAAATATATAAACTGAATAATTTTCCTGAATCTGTGTTAATGCCTCTTCGTTAATCTTTCTTCCATAAAGATAAGTATCTTCATACTCGCCTTGGTTGAAATATTTAATAAGGCCAACAATAGATGTACCGAAATAACCTTTAAGAATAGTATTCCTCTTTTCAAAATAATTCAAGAGTTTTGGAAAGCTATTTTCATTTTTATGGGCATTTTCAAGAAAAACAAGGGCATTATAAGCCGCAATTACTTCGCAAGAGCATCCCGAAGCTGTAATTTCGCCCTTCCAGGATAATAATTTATGGAATAATTTTTTATAAGAACCGAATTTAAGAATTGTAAGATCATGCTGTCTTTCAATATATGGAGACTTCATGGACTCTAAGTAATTTTTCCATGGAATCAGATTCTCTTCATAATGTTTATCAGAAGTTTTTTGAGAAACATGAGTTAATTTGGATATAATATCTTCCACAATAACCAGAGGTTTACCATTTATAAGATTAGTACTTATAACAGTTTTATTACTCATTTTTACTGTTCTTCCACTCCTCAAAATCTTTCCATTCACCAAAAAACATTTCTGTACTCTTATAGAGATTATAATCTCCATAGCTTCCTATATATACATAATGGTAATCGTCCATATTAGCATCTAATCTTCTGTTCTGGTTTAATACAATATAATGAATATTGGCCTGTTCACACAAATTGGTAAGCTTTTCAACATCAATATCATCTTTAACCATTTCATCATGAATTGCAGAATTATGACCTGTTCCAAACTGAAGTGTCTCAAAACCATAAGGCATAGATATATATGGAGAATATAATCTTGGATACTGAAGAATTTCATCAGGAAATACAGCTTCATACTCTCTATCCTCATAGATAGTCATTTCATCACACATATCAATAACACATTGTGGAAGCTCATAGAGATTTTCTGCCTTATAAAAGGTTGGTGATTCGTACATATATACACCACCAATAATTATGCATACTAATACAATAATGAAGCTTATAAGCTTAAATGCCAAAGCCTTCATTTTAGATATAACTATAAATATTGCATAAGAAGATACTATTCCCATTGGAAGAAGCCATAAGAATCTGTAATATGTATCCCCCTCATGTAATTTATTAATAAATACAAAAGGCATAGCTGGAAGAAGAAATAGTAATAACAAAGCAATAGATGAATAAGCTACAATACTCTTCTTAACCTTATCCTTTTCAAAAATACATATTACAAAAAGGCTTGCAACAAATAATAAAAGGAAAGTACAGTTTCCTGAATATGATTTAATTATTTCAAATGGTTTACATAACAATTCTATCATATCATCACCTGCACTTTAAAATATAAATAATACCGAAGCATATCATAGGTATTAAAGATAAAAATAGGGTTACATAATATGGTTTCTTCTTAACTATAAGCATTATTATACTAAGCAATCCAATAAGAAGAGAAAACATATAGATAGCACCAGGAGTCATTGCAACTGTGCTAATGCATAATATAGCAATAAAGACAATATAGCTAATTTTTAACTTCTTTTCATTTCCTATAATCAAATATAAAAGAAATGCAAGAGGTACAGCTATCTCAGCAAACATTGCCTTGCCTTGCCAGGTTCTGGTTAACATAAATGTAGAATCTGTCATCATAGAATGGAAATCCCACATGGCAATAAAGGCAACCATTGCAGCGAATAAGCCTCTATACTGACTCTTCTTTCTCTCAGAAAAAAGAATGCAGGCAATATTATAAATAATCATATTATGAAGAATAATATAGAAACATCCAAGAACTCTATGAGCCAGAATTGTAGGATGAATAAATGACACCTTGGCAAGATATGCAATAAAAATTGGACTTGATGCAAGTAAGTGTCTTGTATAAGAATTGATTGTAAATCCAGTATAATAATCTATTTTGTAAAATAGTCCCGAATTAAGAGTTACTAAAGCATTTCCAAGAACAAAGGCATCATCGCCATCATTTACGCCCTGAAGATTCCTCATAGTAAGCATAAATACTGTAATTACAATAAATGTTATGAATCCCATATCAATAATAGGAAATGTTAATTTTTTATAGTATTTACGACTCCATATAAATGAAGCAATCGCAAGTATGGTCACTATTACAGAATATACAATAACAAGTGGCAGGAATTGAAATCCAAGGAAATAAAAGCTTACGAAAAGTAATTGAAAAAGAGCTAATTCACAGGTGAATCCGCATACCAAAATATTTCCTATTGTATTATATTTAGAATCAAAAAATCTTGTTACCGAAATACCCAGTGCAAAAGGTATAAGTAGTAAAAACAAAATCAATTGAATAATACTTACAATTATCATTTAACCACTAATCCTTAAAATCTAAGCTAATAAATATACTCTACTCTCATATCAATCTTTAAAATGTCATCCTTTTTCAAAGACATGCCTTTAAGATTAATCTTAAAATGTGGATCTGCTTTCTTATAAACAATCACATTATCTTTTTGAATAACATTTTTAGGATTAACACATCCATTCTTAAGTGAACCTATAACCTTATCCGTAATAATAATATCATTCAGTGTCACTTGGTTTACATAAATTCTTGCAGGTTTATCACCCGGATCAATTCTTAGAGCCTTCAGATTCTCTTTGCATTTGGCTTCAACGCATACATTAGGTCCATTCTTCTTATATTCAGTAAAATAAGAATTCTCCTCACTAAAGCCATTACCGAAATCTTCGTATATCTGAACTCTCATATTAAGACCAGCTACTCTGTCCGTAATATAATCAAGACTATATACGCCCTTACCAATCTCGTGTCGAATAGTTGACATAACTTTGTTATTGCCTATTATTCTTTGCTGGAACAAATTCTCATCAAATTCATTCTCTGCATCAACCCATTCTTTAATAATCATTCTTTCATTTCCAGGTAAAAGATAATTATTAATCGCACGATAAACTATTTCATGTGCAGAGCCCTTAGTAAAATTAGTCCATTCATAATCAATAAGAGTCCACTCTTCGTCCTTAACAATAATATTCGAGAAAATCATATCACTATCATAAACTGGATAATCATCATTATAATGAACCAGAGACTTAAACTTCTCAAACAAAGCAATAAAGCCTTCTTTATCCTTGTTTCGAACCTTTTCATCCAAAAGCTTCTCTAAAGTATCGCCTTCAATATATTCAAAATCTATATAAGCATTTTCTTCATCATATTCAAGGACTTTATTAATACTAAGCTCAGAGAAATGAAATCTTTCGTTTAATTCATGATGAGCTTTATTTATATTTTTGATATGCTCTGCCCCTTCTTTAGAAACAGCTGCTTTTCTTACTATCCTTTTGCCATCTATATTGCTAATTATTGTTGAAATGCAATACTTATCATCTCTATCCATTGAATATTTAGCATATTCAGGCTCAACATCAGGTCCAATAACAACCTCATAGGAGTTAGAAAAGGTTGCAAATAAGCCCTCTTCAATCATTCCATCATAAGCATTAGTTTCATCAAATAATACTATTCTGTCCTGGTCAAAATTTCTCAAATTATCTCTAAGCTCTCCCATTAAAGGAAGTCTCTTATCAGAGAAAATAGTATTTGGAAGCTTATAATCTGGATAAGGGTAATAAAAATGATAATTAGTTATGTCAACCTTTTTGAATATTTTTTCAAGACCAGCTCTAGAGAAAGTTCGAACCTGTCCTCCCTTATGATAATTCTCAATTCCATCAAAGAAACCACAGGTATGATCTTCCTTGCAACCAGCAAAATATTTCATTCCAAGCCTGTTTTCAATAGCAATAACAAGTCTTCCCTCTGGCTTAAGATGCTTCATTAAAATCTTAAGGAAATCTTCGAATGGATTGTCTGTACCCATATATGAAATAGCATATTCAAATACACCAATAAGCATAATCCAGTCGTACTTATCAAGCTCTTCTTCAATATCAGTGAAATTACCAACCTTAATTGTTAGATTATCCATATCCTTATTGCGATTGGCATTAACCTTACTTCTCTTAAGAGATAAATCAACACTTGTAACGCTTCCGGCCTTCTGGCAAAGTGCATTAGTTACAGCACCCATACCAGCTCCAACCTCAAGAACCTTATCGGAAGGTTTAATTGGAAGCCATGATACAATATTCTCTCTCACCTTGGAAAAATGATATAAATATGGCCATGAAGTATTATTCTCGATAATCTTTCTAAATTCACTTCTGTCAACCGTTTCGGCCACCTCAAGAAGCTTATCTTCAATCTCGCCTTCTGAATAGAAATCCTGACCAGAGTATTTAGATAAATCAATATTAACTTTTCCAATTTGTAATGAATTATCCATAAATTAATCCTTATTATATAGACTTAAGCAAATCGAATATAATGCCTACTATAAAACCAATAACTAATGATGCAAAATTAGCTGCTAATGCATATAAAACTGGCTTTACACGATTTGTCTTTGCTTCATAAATATTCTCTTTTCCATCTTCAAGTTTAACCTTGGTAAAAGAATCAGAAATGAAAATCTCATATATAACAATCTCTATAGCAAAGATAATTATCTCCATAACTATAAAGGCTACCAGTACAGCAGGTCCGCCTGAAGTTTTATTAATCTGATAAATTCTAAAATCAAGTAATAGCTGAGTGAAAATATTAGTTAAAATAATAATTCCAATATCCTTTTTAGCTCTTATATTAAATAAAAATGCAATTCCAAGTTCAATAATAAGAGTAAGAATCATATTAACAACAAGGCCATCCTTAAAGAATGATTCTGAAAATGTCTTAATATGATAATCTAATCTAATATTATGATATTCAACCTTAGCAAGATCTGCCTTATAACTAGCTAAATAAGCGTATTTATTATTAATGTCACTCTCATAAAACTTATCTGCCTGAGGATAATAAACCACTATCTTAAATACATTTGGAGTCATATAAGAGTAAAAAAGACGACTTTTTTCCTTGGTAACTATCCATATTTCTTCACAATATCCAAAATTATTGGAATCTGTATAACCCGCAAATTTTTCTTGTATATCCACTGGAACCTGATTGGTATCTCCTGTTTTTACCGGTGATACAAGATTATTCTGTGAATAAAAAGCCACATAAATTACATCTTCTGAAAAATTCTCAAAATTAATAGTGATTAATGGTTTTGGTCCCATATCGGCCTTAACTATTAATGGATATGTAGTAAATATAGCAATTATTAATATTCCAATTAATACATGGCTAAATCTTCGTTTCACGATATTCCCCTTTTATCCTGACAAATATATTATATGCTATAAGCAATTTATATTTTATGTTAACCGAGTTTAATTATGTAAACTTCACTTCCAGGTAATATTTATTTCAGAATTCATATCATAATATCCTACTGAATCCTTATCTGATACTACTGTTACATTTATACAATCATACAATCTGTGATAAACAGTAAATTCTCCCTTTTCAAATCCTGTAAGTCCTAAAGATAAGAGATATTCACCACCCTGAAGATTCATATCCTGCACAAAATCAATTGTAAGGTCTGTTCCACCCTTAATCGCATCAGTAATCTTCTTCTCTATCATTGTATTGGTACCTGTAATCTCAGTTCCTTGTACATTCTTAAAAGAAAAAGCAAATATAGGTGCTTCCAAATCCTCAAGAACAGAATAATCTACAGAAATCTTAAAAGACTGTCCTTTTATAAGTGCATTGCTGTTTTTGCCAGTATGATCATAAATCTTACAATCTTTAATCATTGCCTTTTTAGAACCATATTCAAGTGTCTCTGGATTAAGTCCTTCTTTGCCCTGATTGTCAGCATTTTCCTTATACTGACCGACAAGCACCTGCTTATAAACATCTATCATTTCCTTGGCAGAGCCTTCTCCAAGCTTAGTTCCTTTATTAAGAAGAATTACTCTGTCACAATATTTGGAGATACTACTCAAATCATGAGATACGAAAAGAATTGTCTTCCCCTGTTTCTTGAACTCTTCAAATTTTCTATAACATTTAGCCTGAAAGAATACATCTCCTACAGACAAAGCCTCATCAACGATAAGAATTTCAGGATCAATATTAATTGCCACTGCAAACGCAAGACGAACAAACATACCTGATGAATAAGTTTTAACCGGTGAATTAACATATTCTCCAATATCCGCAAATTCAAGAATCTCAGGAAGTTTCTTATCGATTTCTTCACGACTAAGTCCCATCATAGTGCCATTTAAATATACATTTTCTATACCTGTATATTCAGCATTAAATCCAGCACCAAGTTCAAGAAGAGCTGAGATTCTGCCAGCAACACTGGCCTTACCCTTTGTAGGAGTTAAAACTCCTGTAATAATTTTAAGAATAGTCGATTTACCTGAACCATTTGTTCCGATAATACCTACTGTCTCACCTTTGCCAACTGAGAATGATACGTCTTTCAATGCCTCGTTTTTTGGATATTTTCTCCATGGCATCAAATGAAATGTATCAATAAGTCTGTCAGATGGTCTGGAATAAAGACTATATACTTTTGTGACGTTCTTTACTTCAATTGCTAATTCGTTATCCATAATAACCTCTATAAAACATCCGCAAATAATGGACGTAATTTCTTAAATACATATGAACCAACAAGGAATAAAACTGCAACTATTCCCCAGAATACAAGTGTTTCAACCCATCTTTCGTGAACCCATGTACCCTCAAATAATGAGAGTCTGTAGCCTTCAATAACGTAATATATTGGATTGAATCTAAATATCATTTTAAGTGTGTGATATTTCTCTGAGATATCATCAAGTCTCCAAAGAATAGGTGTACCCCACATTCCAATCTGAAGGGCGATATTTATAATCTGAAGTAAATCCTTGAAAAATACTGTAACAGCACTTGTTGTATAAGTAATAGCCAATATCAGCATAAATAAACAGAATGAATAATAAATAAGCTGTATAATCTGAAAACTCGGCTTAAATCCATAGCAAAAATACATAACGAGAAGTACTAATGCAAAGAATATATGAATAAATGAAGCAGAAATCGTTTTAATAAAAGGTAAAATACCAACCTTAAATACAACCTTCTTAACAAGATAATTATATTCAACCATTGCATTAGCTCCGGTAGTAATACCTTCATTTAAGAAAAACCATGGAACAAGTCCTGCTGTAAGCCATACAACATAAGGAACTTCAAGACCACTGGCTGCAAGTGATGCACGACCAGGGAAAATAAGTCCAAATACAAAATAGTAAAGTACAACTGTAACGAGTGGCTGAACAAAAGCCCACACTCTTCCTAAAGAACTACCTGCATATCTTTTCTTGAAATCATTTTTGGATAATTCCCATATTAGATTTTTGTTTTTCAACAATTCTTTCATTTATTTAATCCTTTAAAATAATCGACTTAATTTTGTGCAAAATAAAAAAGCACAGATATAATCAATTATATCACATGCCTTTCTATTTTTAAAGCAAACACTATAATCACAATTTGTACAAATGTACATCAATCCTTTGGCTTAATTCTCATCTTAGTATGAGATTTGATAAGCTTATCTTCTTTTCTTGATAAAACAAGTTTATTTTCAATATATTTAGCGGCTTCCTTAACCTTTTCTATTGTTCTCATATGATTATAACTATCTATCAATCCTATTATTATTCCAAGTATAGGTGCGCCAATAAGTGCAACAGGAATTGAATAAAATCCAATAATACACATTAATAAAACTAATAAAACAACAAAAGCTATCAAAGAAAACAGGCACATAAAAAGAATTACCTTTAAAGGATCTTTAGGTAAATCATTACTTACCATCTTTCCTGTTTGTCCATTCATTACAAAGGAATAATGCTTATCCTTATAAGATGTATTTAGATACCATACAGGATATAAAGCATATTTAATTTCACCTTCCTTAAGTGTAACCTTCTCCCTATGCTTTCTTAATTCATCATAACTTCCAATAGTTTTCTCAACTTCAGAAATAATAGTTGATTCCATTCTGTCTACTGCTTCCTTAACGCAGTCTTCAGCGGGGACATCAAATCTTTCTGCCATAAATCCTGCTATATAATAAGTCGAAAAATCCTCTGCTTCATTTACATCAAAAGGTTCAATAGAATCTAACAAATCATTTTCCATTCTTAAAGAAGCATCTCTTGGAATATTTTTAAACGAAATATTACCATTTCTATAGATATCCAAATATGAAGTCTTGGTAAACTCAAATATAAAGGCTTCCCAAGTTTCAATCTTTTTAGCTTTGTAAATGTATTCTGCATCAAAATCAGCATCAAATAACCAATAAGGAACGTAAATTCCTTGTATTTCATCTATATGATTCTGGCTCTTAAAAATACCTGGTAAATATCTTGATTTGGATTTAAGGAAATCATAATAACCATTTAC
Source organism: Lachnospiraceae bacterium (assembly GCA_024403275.1). Taxonomy (GTDB): domain Bacteria; phylum Bacillota; class Clostridia; order Lachnospirales; family Lachnospiraceae; genus UBA3766. The sequence goes on along the minus strand of JAKSSD010000013.1, from coordinate 25,404 downwards.
TGCATCCTCTTTGCTCTTCTTAAAAGGAATGATAAAATCTGGTTTTAAATCTCCTGTGAACTGTTCAGTGAATACCAAATTATTATCACAGAATGGACACTTGGCTGTACCACTTACATTACTTACAAATACCTCGGCGCCACAGGCATTACAGGAATACAAAGACATCCCTTCCTCTTCTGCATTTCCCCATGGATGAATTCCCTTTTTGAATTTGCTAAGGTCATGTTCAAAATTCTCTATTTTCAAGTCATCGCCAGCGACTTCAACTTCCTCATTCTCAAGAATATCTTCACATTCATTATATTCTGAAAGCTTATAGGATTTACCGCAATGAGCACAATGAATCATCTGGGTTTTAACATCAAAATCCGCACTGGCGCCACAACTTTTACATTCTATTCTTGCAACATCTGACATAATTTAACTCCTTAAAATACTAGTCAGTTTTAATTCTTATATACATAAGCTTCATACCATGCTGGCATAAAGCCTGATTTAACTGCAACCTTCTGAGACTGAATATGAGACTCAGCTGTCCCATAAAATGGCACCTTACCCATCTCTAAAATTTTATTTTTTAAAAGAATAGTAAGTATCGGTCCGATATTTTTCCCTCTCGCCTTTGGTAAAACATCAATACCGATCTGCCACATTGATTCTGAGTCTGCGCTTGCTCCTGCCATTGCAACTATTTCACCATTATTAAAAGCCACAAGACAAAGCATATCTGGTGCACTCGATTTAAAAGACAAAGCATTTGTAAATCTCGAATCGCCTTTAAATCTGTTGATTGAGTCTCCTTCGAAGCACTTAATTTCTAAATCACTACTTAATTCCTGAATATCTGATTTCTCAAATATTTCTTTACCTAACGGTAAATAAAAATGATGTTCGTGACAGACATGACAATCATATCTGTCAGCAATATCATTCAAAGCTTTACTATCTGGATACATATTTATCCAGGGAGCTGATAAACCTTTAAGAGTATCTATTTCCTCATTAGTAATCGAATTATCCACAGAAAATATAGATTTGCCATTAAGGCTTATTACTTTTATAAGATAATCATCACTATGAAATAATCTTCTTCCTTCTTCAAGTGTCTTATTTATTACTATATTTTCATTGGATTTAATATCTTCTAACGAGCAGCCATAATCTTTCGATATTTGATTATAAAATACATCTAATATTTCAGATTTGTTCATTTTAAGCTCCATTCATAAAATCTTTTCTTACATTTAAAAATATCTTTAAGCATTTTTAATTCCAAGATATTCATATCCCTTGCCTAAGATAACTTCCTTAATAGTCTCTTCGCTTACTTCTTTGCTCATTGTAATCTTTACACTGTCAGTGTTGTGATCTGCAACTGCTTCTTCGATGCCATCAATTGCTTCAAGAGCTTCCTTTACTGACTTTTCGCAATGCATACACATCATACCTTTAACCATAATTTCCATTGTTATTACCTCCATATTTGAAATATTTGTATTATTTGTATCTATTTCAGAACTTTTAATTAGTTCCTTATTAGCAAATGAATTCTTAATGCGTTTATCTTTCTTATTACCATATATTATAGCACCATTTAGCCTTAAAGCATTACTTACAACGCAAAAGCTTGATAAACTCATTGCGGCTGCCCCAAACATCGGATTTAGTGTCCACCCAAATATTGGTATCCAAAGTCCTGCAGCCAAAGGAATTCCAATAATATTATAAATAAATGCCCAGAAAAGATTTTGCTTAATATTAATAAGCGTCTTACGACTTAGTCTAATAGCAGCAACCGCATCCATTAACGAATTCTTCATAAGTACAAGATCTGCAGACTCGATAGCAACATCTGTACCTGCACCAATTGCTATTCCGATGTCAGCCATAGTTAAAGCTGGCGCATCATTTATACCATCACCAACCATGGCAACCTTACCATATTCTTTAAGTTCTTTAATAATATTTGCTTTACCTTCTGGAAGAACACTAGCTACAATCTCATCTACTCCTGCAATCTTGCCAATTGCATTAGCTGTTCTTTCATTATCTCCGGTTAACATAACTACGTGTATGCCCATATTTCGAAGACTCTCTATCGCCTTTGCACTGTCTTCTTTTATCGCATCTGCTACTGCAATAATTCCAAGAAGTTGCCCGGATTTTTCGAAAAACAATGGTGTTTTCCCATCATTTTCCAAAGCCTCTATCTGACTTTCATTTACCTTTAATGCACTTGCATCGCTAAGTTTTGTTTTAATAAATTTAGCATTTCCTGCAGCTATTTCCTCATTATCAATAAGAGCAGTAAGACCACTTCCTGCATTTATTTTAAAATCTTCAACAGGATATGATTTTATATTAAGTTCATTTGCTTTATCAACAATTGCTTTAGCCAATGGATGTTCACTTTTTATTTCAAGTGAATACGCAATCTCTAATAATTTATCTTCATTCTCATAAGCAATAATATCTGTTACAACAGGCTCACCCTTTGTAATAGTTCCTGTTTTATCCAAAGCAACGATACTGATTTTACCTGTTTCTTCAAGCGACACGGCAGTTTTAAACATAATACCATTTCTGGCACCTTTTCCATTTCCTACCATTATTGCAACCGGAGTAGCAAGCCCTAATGCACATGGGCAACTAATAACTAAAACCGATATTGCTCTTGATAAAGCAAACCCAAATGCATTGCCAGCAATGAGCCAAACAATAAATGTCACAAGCGCTATTCCAATTACTACAGGAACAAATACTCCTGATACCTTATCTGCAATCTTTGCAATTGGAGCTTTAGTTGCAGCAGCATCGCTTACCATCTGAATTATTTTTGATAGTGTTGTATCTTCTCCTACTCTTGTAGCTTCACATATAATATAGCCAGTCTGATTAATTGTCGCTGCTGATACCATATCTCCTTCAGATTTATCAACTGGAACACTTTCGCCGGTAAGTGATGATTCATCTACAGCACTAAATCCTGATATAACAAATCCATCAACCGGAATGCTCTCACCTGGCCTTACACTAAACTTATCTCCCACCTTAATGCTTGCAATCGAAACCTCTGTTTCAACTCCGTCCTTATAAAGAGTAGCCGTCTTTGGCGCAAGCTTCATAAGAGATTTTAAAGCATCTGTCGTCTTGCCCTTAGAACGAGCCTCGAGAGTCTTACCTACAGTTATAAGCGTAAGAATCATTGCGGCTGATTCAAAATAAAAATCATCCATATACCTCATTACAAGTTCCGTATCATTTGACATTTGAGCATTAGTCATTGCAAATAATGCGTATGTACTATAAACAAAAGACGCCATTGAACCAAGTGCAACAAGCGTATCCATATTAGGTGACCTATGAATTATTCCCTTAAATCCGCTTATGAAGAACTTTTGATTAATGACCAAAATCAAGGCTGCCAAAATAAGTTCATAAATCCCCATGGCAACATGATTACCATTTAAGAATCCTGGTAATGGCCAATTCCACATCATATGTCCCATAGACACATACATCAAAGGCAGCAAAAGGATTAAAGATGCTATAAGTCTTTTTAACAAAATCGGAGTTTCCCGATCTTCTAATGAATCTGCATTTGTCTCTGTATTTTCTTTTTTATTTTTTACAGAAGCTCCATATCCTGCATTTTCAATCGCTTTAATAATTGCTTCATCACTGGCACTTCCTTCAATACCCATCGAGTTAGTAAGCAGACTTACACTGCAGCTTTCTACACCCTCTATAGAACTAACTGCCTTCTCAACCCTTGCCTGACAGGCTGCACAGCTCATGCCAGTCACATTAAACTGTCTCATAATATTCCTCTCTTAAAGACAATATCTTTAATATCAGTTATAAACCAAAACCTATTTCATTAGTTTACCCAAAGTATCAACTAATTCTTCTATTACATCATCATTTCCCTGTCTAATATCATCTGCAACACAGCTTTTAATATGTGAAGCTAATAATCTCTTATTAAAACTATTTAAGGCGGCATTAATGGCTGAAACCTGAATCAGTATATCTGTACAGTAAATATCATTTTCCAACATATTCTCTACACCACGAACCTGTCCCTCAATACGTTTCAATCTATTCAATAAATCCTTCTTCTCATTTTCATCTCTATTCTTAGTTTTACCAGAACAATGAGGACATTTATTATCAACATTCATTAGCACTAACCTCCAGCAATTACACATACCCCCGAGGGGTATCCTCTAAGCAAAAATATATACCCCGTAGGGGTATATGTCAAGTAAATTATAATTATTTATGGTTTCTTGGAAAATTCAAAGAACAACAGACTTTTTTATTATCTTTGCAAGCGACAGACGGGGGTGAGTACGGTCCTGTGGACCGTTGGTTACGAGCTGACCGAGCCGACAGGCGAGACAACATGGTCCTGTGGACCATTGCTTGTGAGCCGACCGAGCCGGCAGGCGAGAACGAAACCGCCTCGCGGTGAGTTTGCGTCTGCCGGCTCATAATGAAAAAGGATATCCTTTTAAGGATATCCTTTTTATTATTATTATTGAAGCGACAGACGGGACTCGAACCCGCGAGCTCAACCTTGGCAAGGTCGCGTGCTACCAACTGCACCACTATCGCATTTGCTTGTCCGTATCTCGCGGACAAGTAATAATATAACTGATTCAAATATAAATGTCAACAATAAATTTATATTTTTTTATTTTATTTTGTAAATGTAATTTTTAACGCCCCACTTGTTATCTTTCCAGTAACATTCTTTGTGGCTTTGTTATCAATTACTATATGATCATCTACTTTGATATCATTATATGAAATATTTCCTGATGTCTTATCCAAGTCATAATTATAATCTGTTACATCACCTACTAATTCAATTTTAGTAGATCCTGATTTGCCATTGCAATCAACAGACTCTGCTGTAAGCTTCTCAACCTTAACATCTCCTGATGTAATATCCGTTTTTAAGCTTTTTGTTTCAAGATTACTTGAAACAAATGAACCTGAACTTGCTTTAAAATCCAAATCATTTATTACCACATCATTAAGCTTAACATCACCTGAGGTTTCATTTATTTTTATATTTTCACCCTTATAATTTTTGATTGTCACATTTCCAGATGAAAGACTTATAGTCAAATCATTAGCTGTTACATTATCAATTAAATATTCTCCTGAAGTCATTTTCACATCAAGATTATTCATAGTAAGATTCTTAAATGAAACATTACCAGAAGTTAGATTTAAAGAACCATCGATTGCTATATTTTCAACATTCAGATCTCCAGATGTCAGTTCAAAATCGACCTTATATTCCTTATTTTCATCCTTAACGGTAATAATAACATACTCGTCTTCATCATTATTTATAAATATGCCAATTTTACCATCAGTATTCTGTTTTACGTAAAGAATGTTATTTTCCACCTTGATTTCCGGCTTGTTCTCCTCGTAAGTATGATACTTTACCTTATATTCATCACCTTTATTTACGTATACCTTCAAGCTAGATGTAGAAGTCTCTATCTCATCAAAATTATCGAATTTTTCTTCTCCTTCAACAATTTCTCCGCTTCCTTGGCTAATCATATAAGAATTACTAATATTATATGAATCACCTATTTTTACATTCCAATTTAATTTACCGCCTAAAGATAAACCTGCTGCGATAAGGGCAATACCTAACAACAATGTGCTCGCTATAGTAATAGCAAAAATCTTAGCAATTTTACCCATTATTCTTCTCCCTTCTTTGAATTCTTTTTTACAAGCTTGATGATTAATTTAACAAATAGAATTACCAAACCATATATTGCAAATATAATTAGCAATGAAATCGATAGCATGAGGAAGCTTACGCCTAAACATACAAGCTTTTGTCCTATACCACTTATTACAAATGCTGATACCAATGTCGAAATCGAAACGCAGATAAATATAAATGCTACAAATAATAAAGTTAATATCAATACTATAAGCATTATTCCAAGCGGTATTAATACTGGTATAGAGAACACTGCTATAAGAACAAGGAGAAGAATTTTAGTGCTTGTTTTCAACTTCTTATCATTCTTATTATTTTCAATTTCCTTTTCTGTACTCTCTGCTATGATACCAGCTGCTATTTGAGAAGGATTTCCAATCTTCGAAGTTACATCTTCGTTATCGTCTAATCCCATGTCTTCAACATATTCTTTATAGAAACAAATAGCATCTTCCCTGTCTTCTTTAGAAATATATTTCAACTTTTTCTCAAGTTTGTTTATAAATTCTGTTTTATTCATTACTATTTCCTCCTAACAAGAAATCTATACTCTCTTTGTAAACCTTCCATTCCTTCTGGTATTGTGAAAGTTCTTCTCTTCCTTTGTCTGTAATGGAATAGTATCTTCTATTTCTTCCTTCAAAAGGCTGATCATAAGTTGTCAATAATTCTGCTTTTTGCAATCTTCTTAATACTGGATAAAGAGTGGATTCCGATATATCTACAATCTTTCTTACATTCTGAGTAAGTGTATATCCATATACATCTTCTTTATTAACAATACCAAGTACACATGCATCTAAAAGCGGCGCTGTTAACTGATAAGTCATATTTATACCTCCTGTACTTGTTTCATGTATAATACTATACGACGTATAATATTATATGTCAACAAATTTATGAATTATATTTTTTCTTCCTTATCCGTCATCCCTTCCAGAAATCAAAAAGCGTCAGCAATAATGCCGACGCTTTTTAACGACTATACAATTATTTATTTAACTTTGGCATCAAATTCACCATCATTAACATCTATAAGGATGGTATCTCCATCACTTACCTTACCTGCAAGAATTACCCTTGCTGCAAGAGTTTCTACAGTCTTTTGAACATATCTCTTCAATGGACGTGCACCAAAGCTTGGATTATAGCCTTCATCTACAACCTTAACCCTGGCTGCTTCAGTAAGCTCAACCTTTAACTCTCTATCTGCAAGTCTCTTATTAAGATCACTAACAATAAGGTCCATAATTCCAGCAATCTGGCCCTTTGTAAGAGGTGTAAACAGAATTGTTTCATCAATACGATTCAAGAATTCCGGTCTAAAGAATTTGTGAAGCATTAAGCTTACATTCTCTTCAACACCATCCTTAAGCTCACCATTTTCGTCAATACCTTCAAGAAGCAGGTCTGCCCCAATGTTTGATGTCATAATAATGATTGTATTCTTAAAATCAACCGTCTTACCATGAGAATCTGTAATACGTCCATCATCAAGCACCTGAAGAAGAACATTAAATACATCTGGATGAGCTTTTTCTACTTCATCAAACAATACAACTGAATAAGGTTTCCTTCTTACAGCCTCTGTAAGCTGACCACCTTCATCATATCCAACATATCCCGGAGGAGCTCCTATTAATCTGGATACACTATACTGTTCCATATATTCACTCATATCAAGTCTGATAATATTATTCTCATCATCAAACAAAGCCTGAGCAAGTGCCTTAGCAAGTTCAGTTTTACCTACACCAGTAGGTCCAAGGAATATAAATGAACCAATTGGTTTTGTTGGATCCTTAATACCTGCTTTTGATCTGATAATGGCCTCTGTAACCTTGCTTACACCATCATCCTGTCCAATGACTCTCTTATGGAGTTCATTCTCAAGATTAAGAACCTTATTTCTTTCTGACTCATTTAATTTAGCCACAGGTATACCTGTCCAACGTGATACAATCTTAGCTATTTCAGTATCCGTTACTCTCTCATGTACAAGAGAGTCATCTTTATTCTCTGTAAGCTTCTCAGCCTCTTCTAACTGAGCCTTAAGTTTTGGCAATTCGCCATAAGTAAGTTCAGCAGCCTTTGCTAAATCGCCCTCACGTTTAGCTATTTCAATTCTTGAATTCAGAGCATCAATTTCCTCTCTCATTTTAGAAAGCTTATCTACTGCTCCTTTTTCGTTCTCCCATTTAGCCTTGGCATTAGCAAATTCTTCTTTTTCTTTTGCCAAATCAGCCTGTAGTTCTTCAAGTCTTGCTGCACTTTGACTATCATCCTCTTTCTTTAATGCCTGTACTTCAATTTCCATCTGAAGAATTTTTCTTTGCTTCTCATCTAATTCAGTTGGAAGTGAATTCATTTCTGTTTTAATAAGTGCACAAGCCTCATCTACCAGGTCGATAGCTTTATCAGGAAGGAATCTGTCTGAAATATACCTGTCTGACAACACGGCCGCTGCAACAAGAGCATTATCCATGATTTTTACACCATGATAAACCTCATATCTGTCCTTAATCCCTCTTAATATAGAAACTGTATCCTCTACTGTAGGCTCATCTACCAATACAGGCTGGAAACGACGCTCCAAAGCAGCATCCTTCTCAATATACATTCTATATTCATCAAGTGTTGTTGCACCGATACAGTGAAGTTCACCTCTTGCTAAGAGTGGCTTAAGCATATTTCCCGCATCAAGAGCTCCATCAGTTTTACCAGCACCTACGATAGTATGAAGCTCATCTATAAATAGAATAATTTCTCCATTTGAGCTTTTAACCTCATCAAGGACTGCTTTTAATCTCTCTTCAAATTCACCTCGATACTTAGCACCAGCAATCAAAGCACCCATATCAAGAGCAAATATTGTCTTATTCTTCAAATCATCCGGTACATCGCCATTTACAATACGCTGAGCTAAACCTTCAGCTACAGCTGTCTTACCAACACCTGGTTCACCGATAAGTACAGGATTATTCTTAGTTTTACGACTTAAGATTCTTATTAAATTTCTAATTTCAGAATCACGGCCAATTACTGGATCCATTTTCTGAGCCCTGGCCTTTTGAACAAGATCCTGACCATATTTATTTAAGGCATCATAGGTTCCTTCTGGGTTATCACTAGTTACTTTGACATTTCCTCTTACACTCGATAAAGCCTGAAGAAATCTTTCTTTACTAATACCATATTCTTTAAATATTTCAGCAATCTCTTTGTTAGGATGAGCAAGCATTGCAAGGAATAAATGTTCAACTGAAACATAATCATCTCCCATAGCCTTAGCCTGATTCTCAGCTGTAATCAAAGCCTCATTCAATTTGGCTCCTACATAAATGTTGCCGCCAGATACCTTAACTCTTTTTTCAATAGCAGTCTTAACTCTATTTACAAAATGATCTTTGTCAATCTCCATTTTCTCAATTAACTTAAGAATAAGACTGTCATCAAGATTTAATAAAGCATATAACAAATGTTCCTGCTCAATCTCCTGATTACCATATTCAATAGCATACTGTTGAGCCATATTAACAGAATTCTGAGAATTCTGTGTAAATTTTGTAATATTCATAAATCCACCTTCTTTCTTGTATAAGTCATTTTTGAACTTATCAACTATTACATTTATCGTTATACACCATAAATTAGCACTCGTCAATAGAGAGTGCTAACAATTTATAATTTATTTGGAATAATTTGTATTTTTGAATACCTTATTAGTCCCCTATAAACTTGTATCTCTTCTTATATTATGGTATAATTTTTAAGATTTTTGTTTTTGAGAGAAAATGTATGGGCCAGATTAAAAATTACTTCAATGTAATAAAGGAAATCGTAACCGGCGAGGAGTATTTATCAGATAAGGATAAGTTCACTCTCTTGCTTCATTTTTGTGCGCTGACTCATCTTATTGATGCCGCATTGTTCCTCGGATTCAACGATATTATGATGCTTCTTTATAATCTTGGAGCATTCCTTTTATACGAGTCATGTATTAGTCTAGCTAAGAACAAGAAGTTTAAATATATTTCTATAATTACTGTACTTGAGGTTCTCGTATTTGTAACCATAACGACAATCCTATATGGAAACTTGTTATATTTTAATTTATACTCCTTCTTGATTATTCCTACGGTATTTTATGTGACCGCTACTTCAAAGGATTACAGACACCCATATGTATTTGCTCTTGTTATTTCACTTGTTACTGTTGCAGTATTGATATTCTCAATTACTTATCCTGGTAGTGCAGGTAGCTTGACAAGAATTACTGAGCATCCAATACTTGCTATATTTACCAAGATTACGAATGTTTTATTAACTACTAATCTTCTAGCTACTATCTCCTTCCTCTTTGCAATGGAAATGAGAAATAGCTACCAGGCACTCGAAAACAGAAACAATCAGTTAGTAAAATTATCAAAAAGAGATCCTCTTACCAAGCTTCCTAATAGAAGAAGTATGGCTGAGCAGTTAAATATTGCGATGCATAAGCTTAAACGCGAGAAAAAAAAATTCTGTGTTATCCTTGGTGACATAGATGATTTCAAGAAAGTCAATGATACCTATGGTCATGATTGCGGTGACAAGGTTTTAGTAATGGTTGCAAATACAATCTCCTCTCAGTTAAGAGATGGTGATTATGTGTGTAGATGGGGAGGCGAAGAAATCCTCATTATAGTAAACGGAAACATGGATGCAGCCAAAGCCTTCGGTGAAAGAGTTCTTGATAAGATCAAGAATCAGAAGGTTGAATACGAAGGAAACATCTTCAATCTTACAATGACCTTTGGTATAGCTGAAGCTAATGAAAGCCTTCGTATCGAAGATTTCATTACACAAGCTGATAACCGTTTATACTACGGTAAATCTCATGGTAAATGTCAGGTTGTATCTGAGATTCCAGTAAGTAAAATAAGCAATTAATATTTGCGCCTCAGGGCGCAATATTTATGTATAAAGAAAGGATTTAAAAATGATTAGTGCAAACAATGTTTCATTAAGATTTGGCAAGAAAGCCTTATTCGAAGATGTTAATATCAAATTTACTGAAGGTAACTGCTACGGTATTATCGGTGCTAACGGTGCTGGTAAATCTACTTTTCTTAAGATTCTCTCTGGAGAGCTTGAAACAACTACAGGAGATATCGTTATCACTCCAGGACAGCGTCTTAGTGTGCTCGAGCAGGATCACTTCAAATATGATGAATACACTGTTATGGACACTGTAATTCTTGGTAATCCAAGATTATATGAAATTATGAAGGAAAAAGATGCTATCTATGCTAAGGAAGATTTTACTGATGAAGATGGTATCCGCGCTTCAGAACTTGAAGGTGAATTTGCTGAATTAGATGGTTGGGAAGCTGAATCAAATGCCGCTAACCTCTTAAATGGTCTTGGTATCGATACAGAACTTCACTATGCTAATATGGCAGACCTTGGTGGTAACGAAAAGGTTAAGATTCTTCTTGCAAAAGCATTATTTGGTAACCCTGATATTCTTTTACTCGACGAGCCTACTAACCACCTTGACCTTGATGCTATCGCATGGCTTGAAGAATTCCTTATCAACTTCGACAATACAGTTATTGTAGTATCTCATGACCGTTATTTCTTGAATAAGGTTTGTACTCATACAGCAGATATCGACTTTGGTAAGATTCAGTTATACGCTGGTAACTATGATTTCTGGTTCGAATCAAGCCAGTTGCTTATCAAACAGATGAAGGAAGCTAATAAAAAGAAAGAAGAAAAGATTAAAGAATTACAGGAATTCATCAATCGTTTCTCTGCTAACGCTTCTAAGTCAAAACAGGCTACATCAAGAAAACGTTTGCTCGACAAGATTGAGCTTGAAGAAATCAAGCCATCAAGCCGTAAATATCCATATATCGACTTCAGACCAGATAGAGAAATCGGTAACGAAGTTCTTTCAGTTGAAGGTATCTCAAAAACTATTAACGGAGAAAAGGTTCTTGATAATATTTCATTTATCTTAAACCGTGAAGACAAGGTTGCTTTCGTCGGAAGTAATGAAATCGCTACTACTACTCTCTTCAAAATCCTTGCAGGAGAATTAGAGCCAGATGAAGGTTCTTACAAATGGGGTGTTACAACCTCTCAGGCATATTTCCCTAAGGATAACACAGAAATCTTTGCTACTGATGACATCATCACAGACTGGCTTATGGGCTACTCACCAGTTAAGGATATTACTTATGTACGTGGCTTCCTTGGAAGAATGCTCTTCTCTCAGGATGATGCGCTTAAGAAAGTTAAAGTATTATCTGGTGGTGAAAAAGTTAGATGTCTTCTTTCTAAGATGATGATTTCAGGCGCTAACTGCCTTATCCTTGATGAGCCAACTAACCACCTCGATATGGAATCAATTCAGGCATTAAATAATGGTCTTATTAAATTCAAGGGTGTTGAATTATTTACATGTCACGACCATCAGTTTATTGAAACAACAGCAAACCGTATTATGGAAATCGTTCCAGGCGGTCAGTTAATCGATAAAATTACTACATACGACGAATACCTTGCTAACGATGAAATGGCAAGAAAGCGTACAATTTACGTTGCTAAGAAAGAGGAAGATGAAGAATAATGCAGGCCATAGATTTACATGTCCATTCAACATTTTCAGATGGTACTCTTACACCTTCACAGCTTGTCAATCTGGCGGTCAAATCTAATCTTGAAGCATTTGCTTTAACAGATCACGATACTACTGACGGCATTGAAGAAGCTTTGTTTGAATCTAAGAACCATGATGTTGAAGTAATTCCGGGCATCGAATTTTCAACTGAATATGGCGGCAAAGATATTCATATTCTTGGCTATTACATCAATCCATATAATCCTGAATTCATTAAAACAGTTCACGAATTCAGAGATTCAAGAGAAACTCGCAATCGTAAAATGTGCGCTAAACTCTCTGAAATGGGAATTGATATTAACTATGATGATTTTATAGCAGAATTTCCAGACTCTGTTATTACAAGAGCTCATTATGCCAAATACATGGTTAATCATGGAATAATCAAATATATGGATGAAGCTTTCGAAAAATATATAGGCGATAACTGTCCTGGTTTTATTTCAAGAGAGAAAATCTCTCCTTCTCAGGCAGTATCACTTATTATTGCATGCGGCGGAATACCGGTATTAGCTCATCCTATTTTATATAGATTATCAGATAGCGACCTAGAGACTCTTGTAGCATCTCTTAAGAAAAGTGGATTAAAAGGTATCGAAACTATTTATTCTACATATTCCCAGACAGATGAACGTTTAATTAGAAAGCTGGCCAGTAAATACAAATTGCTTATAACTGGTGGATCGGATTTTCATGGAAACAACAAACCTAACCTATCTTTAGGTTGTGGCCGTGGAGATTTATACATACCAACTAAACTTCTTCCACCATTGAAAAAAGCATACTTAAATGGCTTTGTTACCAATCCATTTATAAGAGCTGGTCTTTTCTTCGATATGGATGGAACTCTTTTAAATGATGATAAAGAAATCTCTCCTATCACAAGAGCTTTATTATTCAAGGCAATCGAGAATGGTAATCTTTTTGTTATCAATACTGGAAGACCTCTCGAATCAGCACTTAAGCTTGTTGAGAGACTTAATCTTCAGGATATTACAGATTATATAGCTGCATTTAATGGCGGTGCCGTATACAATTACAAATCACAGGTTTTCACTTATAAATGCACATTAAAGCAAAATATTACTGAAACAGTAAAAGATATTGCTATTAAGCATAATTGCCATTTCCATTCTTATTCTGATTATGAAATCCTATCAGAAAAGGAAACAGAAGAACTAGAGTTTTACAAGAATTATGTAAACCTTCCTGCAAGAATTGTTCCTGATTTAATCAAGGAAGAACCAACACCTTACAAGCTCCTAATTATGAATTTCAAAGATAGAGAAGCCTTGCTAAAGGTTCGAGAAGAAGTTGAAAACACGCTTGGTGATTCAGTATTCTGCATCTTCTCTAACAAGAAATTCCTTGAAGTAATTCCTAGGGAATCAGGAAAAGGAAACGCTCTCTTGCATATTTGTGAAAGAGAAAATATCAAAGTCCAAAACTCTTACGCTTTCGCTGATGAAGAAAACGACATTTCACTCTTTGAGAAAGCAGGTAAAAGTGTATGTCTCTTAAATGGTAATCCTAAATTAAAAGCTATAGCTGATTACACTACCTTTAGAGATAACAACAACGATGGACTTGCAGACTTCTTACAGATGTTTAGTGAAAGAAAATAATATCACTTTTAAATCCAAAAAAAGAATCGGATAAATCCGATTCTTTTTTACTAGCAATTTCTTATATAATCATATTCTGTTAACATAGGGAAATTATACTGCCTACAGAGATCATCAAGAATTCTTAATAAGAATTTACTTTCTAATATCTTATTCTCATTGTATAAATCTTCCACTTCCTTTTTCTTAATATTATCAACAAGGAATGCAAGCTCTCCCATCTGAAGAATTCTGACAGTAACATCCTTTCTAAAAGGCTTAAATTCTGGTGAATTAAATATTGCAGTTAACTCTTCTTCTGAATAACGTTTTGTTTTCTCGACATTATCTAAAACCTCAGTATTCGAATCATTAGTTTTTGGCGATATTTTTTTACTTTTCTTAGATGCTGTCGCGCCTTTTTCTTTCTTTTTAATCTCTGGATAAGTAATATCAGAAAAAATATCTTCTACATGCATTTCAAGAATATGACATATTCTAACCAGAGTTTCTGCCGAGCATTTTTCTAATTTAGTTTTACCTGTACTAATATCAGAAATAGTTGAATAAGGCACTCCCGAAGCTTTTGATAACTTATATTTACTTATATTCTTTTCTTTTAACAATTCATTAAAATCCATATAAATTAATCTTTCTAAATATATTGCATAATCCTGCTTACTGGAAGGCCAACAACATTATTATAATCGCCCTCGATTTTCTCTACATATCTACCAAATAAGCCCTGAATACCATATGCTCCTGCCTTATCATAAGGTTCATTCGTTGATATATAATCCTCAATTTCAGATTCTTTCATTGGGTAAACAAATACCTTTGTTTCAACATAATCAGTAATGCTTCTTCCATCACTGAATATAATTGTAAAGCCTGTAAATACAGAATGAACATTACCTTCAATAAGTTTAATCATTCTATATGCTTCTTCCTTAGAAGATGGCTTACCCATAATTTCATTATTGAAGCAAACTATTGTATCTGCTCCAATAATAACATATTCATCATTCTCTTTTATCTTTTCTTTAACCGCTGATGCTTTAATACTAGATAGTTTCTTAACCATTTCAACTGGATTAGTTTCTTCAATATTTTCATCAGCATCACTTACCATTATTACTGGTTTAATACCTATCTGCTCAAGAAGTTCTTTTCTTCTAGGAGACTTTGATGCAAGTATATATTTCATTTATATTACCTACTAATAAATAATCTCAGTAGTTTCCCACTGAGATTATTATACTAATTATTAAATCTGCTTTTCAAGTTCAACCTTAACATTTGCTAAAGCTTCATCAATCTTGGCTGGGTTCTTACCGCCGGCTTGAGCCATATTAGGACGTCCACCGCCGCCACCTCCAACGATTGGAGCAACAGCCTTAATAATATTACCTGCGTGAGCACCCTTCTTAACTGCTTCATCTGAAGCCATGATAACAATATTTACCTTACCATCATTATCAGACATAAGAGCAACGATACCTTCGCCGAGTTTTTCTTTAAGTGAATCACCTAAATCTCTAAGACCATTCATATCAACGCCTGAAACCTTAGAAGCAAGAAGTTTCATACCCTTTACTTCCTCAACTCCATCCATTACATTACCAAGAGCATCCTTAGCTGCTTTAGCTTTCATAGATTCAAGTTCTGAATTAGCTGCTTTTAATTCTGCCTGTAAATGAGCAATCTTATTTACAATATCTGATGGAGTAGTCTTAAGAGCCTTAGCAGCTTCATTGATTGTATTCTCCATCTCTTTATAATACTTAGTTACACCTTCGCCTGTAAGAGCTTCAATTCTTCTTACACCAGCTGCAACACCAGATTCTGAAAGAATCTTTATTGACTGAATTGTTGATGTATTGCTTACATGAGTACCACCACAAAGTTCTACTGAGAATGCCTGCTTAAATGCAGTCTCAATATCTTCATCGTCGCCCTTACCCATACTTACTACTCTTACTGAATCACCATATTTCTCACCAAAGAGAGCCATAGCACCAGTCTTCTTAGCATCTGCAATTGCCATTTCATCTGTTACTACAGGAAGTCCTGCAGCAATTTCTCTATTAACAATAGCTTCTACCTCTGCGATCTGATCAGGAGTCATAGCTTCGAAATGAGAGAAGTCAAATCTTAATCTGTCTGGAGTTACAAGTGAACCCTTCTGCTCAACATGATTACCAAGAACAGTCTTTAATGCTTTCTGTAAAAGATGTGTTGCTGAATGGTTCTTACTTGTATTAGCTCTGTTAACCTCGTCTACCGAAACAAGAGCTTCTTCATTAACAGTAATTACACCACTTTCAACATAACCTACATGACCATATTTTGAACCTGTAAGATGAATAGCTTCTGTAACAACAAATCTACCATCTTTTGTAGTAATAATACCCTTATCACCAGTCTGACCACCCATTGTACCATACATACATGTTGTATCAAGTACAAGAGTACCCTTCTGTCCTTCTGTAAGTGCATCAGTAACTGTAGCGCCTTCTACACTTGCATCTGTTGTGATAGCTGTAATCTTCGCACCACATTCAAGATTATCATAACCTACAAATGTTGTAGTTAAATTAATATCGATATCATCATATACATTTCTTGCACGACCAGCCATATGTTCAGCACCTACATAAGTACCCTTTGACTGTGATTTTGCATCAGCCTTAGCCTTCTCAAAACCTTCTTCATCGTATGTATATCCTTTTTCTTCAAGAATTTCAATTGTAAGATCAATTGGGAATCCAAATGTATCATAAAGCTTAAATGCATCTTCGCCAGATAATACCTTGCTTCCATTCTTTTCCATGTCTTCTTCCATCTTAGCTAAGATAGCAAGACCTTGGTCAATTGTCTTATTAAACTGCTCTTCTTCTTTAGCAATATTCTTTAAGATAAATTCCTTCTTCTCTTCAAGCTCTGGATATCCATCTTTAGAACCTTCGATAACTGTAGTTGCAAGATCTGTAAGGAATGCACCTTCAATACCAAGAATTCTACCATGACGACAAGCTCTTCTAAGAAGACGTCTCATAACATATCCACGACCACTATTCTCTGGCATAATACCATCTGAAACCATAAATGTTACCGAACGAATATGGTCTGTAATAATTCTTAATGAGATATCAGTATTTGCATCATCTCCATAGTTCTTGTTTGCAAGTTTACAAACATGATCTCTAAGAGCCTTCATTGTATCAATGTCAAACATTGAGTCTACATCCTGAACTGCACAAGCAAGTCTTTCAAGACCCATACCTGTATCAATGTTCTTCTTAGCAAGCTCTGAATAATTTCCTTTTCCGTCATTATAGAACTGTGAAAATACGTTATTCCAAACTTCCATATATCTGTCGCATTCGCAGCCAACCTTACAGTCTGGTTTGCCACAGCCATATTTCTCACCACGATCATAATATACTTCTGTACAAGGACCACAAGCACCTTCACCATGCTCCCAGAAGTTATCTTCTCTTCCGAATCTATAAATTCTGTCTTCTGCTATACCAATCTTCTTATTCCAAATAGCAAAAGCTTCATCATCCTCCTCAAATACTGAAGGATATAATCTGTTTGGATCAAGACCAACCTTCTCTGTAAGGAATTCCCAAGTAAAACCAATTGCTTCTTCCTTAAAATAATCACCAAATGAGAAGTTACCAAGCATTTCAAAGAATGTACCATGTCTAGCAGTCTTTCCTACATTCTCAATATCACCTGTACGAATACATTTCTGACAAGTAGTAATTCTTGATTTAGGTGGAATCTCAGCACCAGTAAAATAAGGCTTTAAAGGCGCCATACCTGAATTAATAAGTAATAAACTCTTATCATTATGAGGAACTAATGAGAAAGAATTTAATCTCAAATGACCTTTCTCCTCAAAATAATCCAAAAACATTTTTCTTAATTCATTAACACCGTAAGCTTTCAACTTAACAACCTCCAAATTAATTAATTTGTAAATATCTGAACCCAATAGGTTCCGTAATCTCCTCCGGTCTTATAACCAATTCCGATTTTAGTAAAATCAGGAGATAATATATTCTTTCTATGTCCTTCAGAACTCATCCATTCATCGACAACCTGTTCTGGAGTAATCTGTCCTGCAGCTATATTTTCGCCACACGCATTCCATTGTACACCATCTAAAACTGTAAAGCAACTGGAACCATCAGGCCTTGTATGACTGAATAATACAAGAGTTTCTTCAACTCTGATCTGTGCCAGAGAATCAAGATATACATCCTCATTTAATGCTGGAAGTCCATTTTCTAATCTCTTCTGATTACAAAGATAAACGACCTGCGACTGAAAACTTGAAATATTATTTTCATCCTGATTATCAGCAACTATACTCTCAGTTACATTCTTATCTTCTGTATTCTTTTCATTATCGTTAGAAATACTTGTTTCAATCTCTGTAGCAATCAGCTGATTATATTCATCTTCATTTATACAAAAGGCTGAATTTACGAAAGCAACATCTGACAAATAATCTATTCTATACCAGCCATTATTGGTAGTACCAGTAATTTTAACTGCTTCACCCTTTTTAAGCGAACCAAATATATTATAATCTGCAGAAGGTCCTTTTCTTACATTTACATTTTTCTTAACATACATTGTAAGATTTGTATCAGTAATTAAAGTATCATCTACATTTTCATTTTCAATATCATTTAAAGAAATATCATCAGAAACCATTTCTGTTTCTGCTTCTTCATAATTTAACTCAGTCTCTAACTGAACATTAACATCTTCAATATCATCTTCTAAAAGGATATCAGAATCATTCTCAGTAATAATTTCCGATTCCTTATTCTTATTTTGATCTACTGATTCTTGATAATTAACATTATCACTCTTTGCTAATTCTATTTCACTTGATGCAATCTGATCACATGCAGTTAATGAAATGAAACTTGCAAAAATAACAAAATAAGAAATTATTTTCTTCATATAAGCCCCCCGACGTATGAAATGAAATGGCACCCGGAGCCTAAAAAGACTCCGAGTGCTAATAATTTTAACTTATTATGTTAAATTAAATTAGATTTCATGAACTTTTCTCTTAACATATGTAGTATGTAAGATTTCATGTGCCTTATGGCTGTTAGGAGCACCTAAGTATTCAGCGTAAAGTTTCTTTACTGACTCATTCTCATGTGACTTTCTAACTGCGTTAGCACTATCAAGTGCATAAAGTGCTTTAGCTCTTTCAGCTCTGATATCTGTGAAGTTACGAACACTTGCAGGTACCTGTGGCTGACCACCACCATTTACACAACCACCTGGGCAACCCATGATTTCAACGAATGTGTAATCAGCTTCGCCAGCTTTAATCTTATCCATGATAACCTTAGCGTTCTTAAGACCTGAAGCAACTGCAACCTTAACTGTTACGCCACCTGCTGTATATGTAGCTTCTTTGATTCCTTCAACACCACGAACTTCTGTGAATTCGATTGGAGAATCATTTGTCTCACCTGTAAGTTTCCAAACAGCTGTACGAAGAGCAGCTTCCATAACACCACCTGTAGCACCGAAGATAACAGCAGCACCTGTACCCTCACCCATAGGATCATCGAATGTTTCCTCTGGTAATGAGTTGAAGTTGATACCGCACTTATCAATAAGTCTTGCAAGCTCTCTTGTTGTCATTGTGTAATCAAGATCTGGAACACCAGCAGCGTTCTGATCTTCTCTACCAATCTCAAACTTCTTAGCTGTACATGGCATAACTGATACAGAAACGATATCCTTAGGATCCCATCCCATCTTCTCAGCGTAGTATGTCTTAAGAAGTGCACCAAACATCTGCTGTGGTGACTTACATGATGATAAGTGACCAATCTGTTCTGGATAGTAGTGCTCACAGTACTTAATCCATCCTGGTGAACATGATGTAATCATTGGTAATACACCACCATTTGTTACTCTGTCGAGTAATTCTGTAGCTTCTTCCATAATTGTAACGTCAGCTGCAAAGTTTGTATCAAATACTTTCTCGAAGCCGATACGACGAAGAGCTGCAACCATCTTTCCTTCAACAGGTGTTCCCATTGGAAGGTCAAATGCTTCACCAAGTGCTGCTCTTACAGCTGGAGCTGTCTGAACAACAACATGCTTTGTATCATCAGCGATTGCTTCAAGAACCTTATCAACGTCTGTCTTCTCGTAGATAGCACCAACAGGACAAACTGCGATACACTGTCCACAAGCTACACAAGCTGTTTCACCAAGACCTAAACCGAATGCAGATGCGATCTCTGTAGCGAAACCTCTGTTATTAGCACCAATTACGCCGATACCCTGTGTCTTTTCACAAACAGCAACACAACGACGACAATTGATACACTTATTATTATCTCTTACCATATGAGCAGCTGAGCAATCTAACTCGTACTCATTCATAGCACCCTTGAATGCTTCTGTGTCTTCGATTCCGTAATCCTTACATAATTTCTGTAATTCACACTTACCTGAACGAACACATGATAAACATTTCTTATCATGATCTGAAAGAATTAACTCTAATGTTTTCTTTCTATAGTTAAGAACCTTAGGTGTATTTGTATATACCTTCATTCCTTCTGTAATTGGATATACACAAGAAGCAACAAGTCTTGCTCCTCTTCCTTCATCAGCCTCTACCATACAAATACGGCAAGCACCGATTTCATTGATTTCTTTTAAATAGCAAAGAGTAGGAATGTCAATGCTTGCAAGCTTAGCAGCCTGAAGAATAGTTGAGCCCTTTGGAGCTTCTACTGCAATACCATTTATTGTAATATTGATGGTTTCCATTGTCTTTCCTCCTATTATTTCTTAGAAATAGCTTTGAACTTACATGTACCCATACAAGCACCACACTTAACACACTTGTTAGCGTCGATGAGCATTGATGGTAACTTATGACCTGGAGCAACATAATCTGTCTTAGAAATAGCACTTGCAGGACACTGCTTAGCACACATACCACAACCGATACATTTCTCTTTATCAATACTGAAGTTCAAGAGATGCTTACAAACGCCAGCTGGACACTTCTTGTCAACAACGTGAGCGATGTACTCGTCCTTGAAATAACGAAGTGTTGAAAGAACTGGGTTAGGAGCTGTCTGACCAAGACCACAAAGTGAGTTAGCCTTGATGTAGTAACATAACTCTTCCAATTTATCAAGATCTTCAAGAGTAGCCTTACCTCTTGTGATGTCATCAAGCATTTCGTACATTCTCTTTGTACCAATACGACAAGGTGTGCACTTACCACATGACTCATCTACTGTGAACTCTAAGAAGAACTTAGCAATATCAACCATACAGTTATCTTCGTCCATAACGATAAGTCCACCAGAACCCATCATTGAACCGATAGCGATAAGGTTATCATAATCGATAGGAACATCGAAGTTTTCTACAGGGATACATCCACCTGAAGGACCACCTGTCTGAGCTGCCTTGAACTTCTTGCCGTTAGGGATACCACCACCGATATCTTCTACTACTTCACGAAGTGTTGTTCCCATAGGAACTTCTACAAGACCTGTGTTGTGAATCTTTCCACCAAGAGCGAATACCTTAGTACCCTTACTCTTCTCTGTACCCATACCAGCGAACCAGTCAGCACCCTTTAAGATGATCTGTGGAATGTTAGCATAAGTTTCTACGTTGTTAAGTACTGTTGGCTTTTCGAAAAGACCTTTAACAGCTGGGAATGGTGGACGTGGACGTGGCTCACCACGGTTACCTTCAATAGAAGTCATGAGAGCTGTTTCCTCACCACAAACGAATGCACCAGCACCGAAACGTAAGTCAATATCAAAATCAAAACCTGTACCGAAAATGTTCTTACCAAGCATTCCATATTCTCTTGCCTGTGCAATAGCGATACGAAGTCTGTCAATAGCGATTGGGTATTCAGCACGAACATAGATGAAGCCCTGGTTAGCTCCGATAGCGTAACCTGCGATAGCCATAGCTTCGAGAACTACATGTGGGTCACCTTCAAGAACTGAACGGTCCATGAATGCACCTGGGTCACCTTCATCGGCGTTACATGCAACATACTTCTGATCTGCATCTGGAACAAGTGTTCTAGCAAGTTTCCACTTCTGACCTGTAGGGAAACCAGCACCACCACGTCCACGAAGACCTGAAGCAAGGATTGTATCAATAACCTGCTCTGGTGTCATTTCTTTAAGAACCTTAGCAAGAGCCTGATATCCATCTTCAGCTAAGTACTCATCGATAACTTCTGGGTTAATAACACCACAGTTACGAAGAGCTACTCTGTGCTGCTTCTTATAGAAAGGTGTTTCTTTAAGAGAGATGATTTCATCACCTACAACAGTTTCGTTGTAAAGAAGTTCTTTAACAACGTTACCATTTACAAGATGTTCCTTAACAATCTTAGGAACGTTCTCAACGTCTAACATTGAGTAGAATGATCCTTCTGGGTAAACTAATACGATAGGACCAAGTGCACAAAGACCATGGCAACCTGTCTTAACAACATCTGCTTTGTCTTCAATACCATTTTTCTTTATTTCTGCTTCAAACGCATCAATGATCTTCTGGCTACCTGATGATGTACAACCTGTACCACCACAAACCAATACGTGACGCTTTCCATCAGCTGAAGCAGCGCCTCTACGAACATTGATTTCGTCTTGCATTTTGTCTCTAATTGCAGAGATATCTTCAAGAGATTTCATTGTTTATCCTCCATTTAATTTGTAATAAATCCTATTTCTGTTTTAAAAATTCGCAATTAACGAATAATCAATTCTAATCCGTATAAATGCAAAATTAATATTTAGCAAGAATATCAGGAATCTGATCAGGAAGAAGACGTCCATAAACTTCATCATTGATCATCATAACAGGAGCAAGACCACATGCACCTACGCAACGGCAAGCATCAAGTGAAAACTTACCATCAGCTGTACACTCGCCACCTTTGATATTCAAAACTTCCTCAAGTTTTGAATAAACGTCTCCGGAACCCTTAACATAACAAGCTGTTCCTAAACAAACTGAAATCTGATATTTACCCTTAGGATTAAGAGCAAACTGTGAGTAGAAAGTAGCTACGCCGTATACTTTTTCCAAAGAAATTCCCATTCCGTCAGCGATCATTGTCTGAACTTCAATAGGAAGGTATCCATAAATGTCCTGTGCTTGCTGCATGATAGGCATTAAGGCACCCTTCTGGTCTTTGTTTTCAGCGATGACTTTCATAAGTGCTTCCTCTTGCTCTTTTGTTCCAGCAAAAGGTACTGTTGTTTTCTTAGAACTCATCTTAGAAAAACCTCCTTGATATTTTTTTAACAATTGCTTTTATTTAGCCACATTATTATTGTGATTCTAACACAACACAAGCTAAAAATCTACAATTAAAATACAATATTTATAAATTTTGATATATTTGTTATATGTTCATCTATATAGCACAAAAAAACACCTGTATTTAAGCACTTTTCAAGCTAAACTCAAGCATTTAATCTCTACTATTCCTACTTAAAAACAGGTATTTATATTTATATTTATATTTATATTTATATCCAGTCGTAATCTCCGCCTGTATAAGCTAATGATAATAGACCATCCATTTTCTCTACTTCTTCAGCTCCTTCGATGACCTTAATCAGCTTAGCATGTTCACATGAATCTGGCACTTCATCATCTGGCCCAATCTCCATATCAGGTGTTTCTCCACAATAAGGGCAAACAATATAAGGAGCAATTTGTAAATTCAAAAATCTTTCCTGACAGTCCTCACATTCATAAAATCCACAAAGTTCTGTTCCATCTGGTACGTAATACATTTTTATTTATCCTTTTCTTAGTTTTATTTGAAAGCATCAATCATATCTGTAAGTTCAACTTTAGCACAATATCCAGTTGTTTTATCAACAACCTCACCTTTATAGAACAAAAGTAAAGTTGGAACTGCAGTTATACCATATTTCATTGCAAGCTCAGCATACTCATCCACATTTAATTTACCAATCTTTGCAATTCCTTCATATTCTTCTGCTATTTCCTTCAATAAAGGAGCAATCATTTTACAAGGTCCACACCATATCGCGTAGAAATCCACAAGTACTGGGATTTCAGCTTTAAGTACCTCTTTCTCAAAATTATCATTTGTAAGTATTATTTCAGCCATATTAATTCCTTTCTTAATCTGCCATTAATCTTCTAATGTCTTATAGTAAAGCATGCAGTGACAGAATCCTTCGAATTCTGGATCATTTATCTGCTCTTTAAATTCTTTACACATGCATATAGTATCTTTCGTTCTCTCCATTCTGCAAGGACAATACCCTCCAGTCCTTTTGAGGCCTTCTTTTACCGAATCCGCAATTTCTTTATCAGGGTTAGTTATAATTTTCAATAATCCCACCTCCTTAAAGACATCTTTTCTATTTACGGATAAATTATAACCTATTTTCTGTTATCAAACTATGAATTTTCAAATATTAATAGTATTTATTGAATATTAAAGTTATAATCTAAATATATAAAAGGAGGAAGCTCTATGAATACTAATGTCCTTATAACTGGTGCTACAGGTGGCATAGGTTCTGCTATTGCCCTTGAATTTGCCAAAGCTCATTGTAATTTATTTCTTGTTTGCAATTCACGCATCGATGAACTTGATGAATTTGCCGACAGATTATCTTCTGCATATGAAATAGAAGTTTTCACCGCTTCCATTAACTTTTCAGACACTGAAGCTGCCAAAGAAAGCCTTAAAGACTTCATAGGCACTACAGGAATCGATATTCTCATAAACAACGCAGGTATATCTTTTGTAGGAGTATTTCAGGATATGAATGTTACCCAGTGGACAAATATGGTTAACATAAATCTGAACAGTCTCTATGCAACCTGCTCAGCCATCGTACCTATTATGATCAAAAATCAGTCAGGAAGAATCATAAACATCTCTTCTGTTTGGGGAAATGTTGGCGCTTCCTGCGAAGTTGCTTACTCTGCTACCAAAGGAGGAATTAATGCATTTACCAAAGCTTTAGCCAAAGAGCTTGCCATGTCTGGCATTCCTGTAAATGCTATAGCTCCCGGATATATTGACACACCAATGAATTCTCATTTATCAGAAGATGAGATTGTCGAACTTTGTGACGAGATTCCAATGGGTCGTGCTGGCAGACCTGATGAAGTTGCCAAAGCAGTTGTTAAATTAGCCGAAATGCCAGCTTACCTTACAGGACAGATTATTACTGTAGATGGCGGATGGACTTAAATATTTTATACAATCAAATCCTTTCATAAAAAAAGCAATGCCTGAGCATTGCTTTTTT
>JAKSSD010000129.1 GCA_024403275.1 Lachnospiraceae bacterium | reverse complement strand
CCACGTACGGAGGAATTTCTAATCAAGCATTGTAATTAACTACCAAACGCCTTAAAATGGTATTGTTAAGTCCGAAACGGATTTGCAGGCTTATTTAAAGCAACGAGTATTATCAAATTCAAGAAGGATTATTTAATGTATAAGAAATTCATTAAGCGTTTAATAGATATAATTCTTTCTGCTTTAGGCATATTCTTCCTCGGTTTTCCAATGATAATTATTGCGATCATTATCAAATGCGAAGATCCTGGTCCTGCCCTTTTTAAGCAGAAAAGAGTTGGTAAGGATAAAACTCATTTCAATCTTTTGAAATTCAGAAGTATGCGTCTCGATACTCCACATGATACACCGACACATCTTCTCGAAAACCCTGAACAATATATACTCAAAAGCGGTAAATTCTTAAGAAAATCAAGTCTTGATGAATTACCTCAATTATTCAATATTTTCCTTGGTCAGATGAGCATTGTAGGTCCAAGACCTGCTCTTTGGAATCAGTATGATTTGATTGAAGAAAGAGATAAATATCACGCAAACGATGTTCTCCCTGGACTTACTGGCTGGGCACAGATTAACGGACGCGACGAATTAGAAATTCCTGTAAAAGCTAAATTTGATGGTGAATATGTTGAGAGATTATCTCTTGGCTTCGATATTAAATGTTTCTTTATGACAATTGGTAAAGTTTTCAAGCACGAAGGTGTTGTCGAAGGCGGAACTGGAAGTAAATAATTGAATTTTCACTCCTTTTGGGAGTATAATATATAGGTTGTCTTAGTTGACTACATGCTCACTCAAAATCCTTGAGCATATCATAAAAGTCATCTTAACTGACCGCGCACTCAAACAATAACACTTGGGAGAGATTATAGAAATGATGGACAAAAATGCCAAGATTTATGTAGCTGGCCACAAAGGATTAGTTGGCTCTGCAATTATAAGAGAATTAAACCGTCAGGGTTATAACAATATCATTACACGTTCTCACGCTGAGCTTGATCTTTGTCGTCAGGCAGATGTCGAGAAGTTTTTCGAAGAAGAGAAGCCAGAATATGTTTTCCTCGCTGCTGCTAAGGTAGGTGGAATTATGGCCAATAATGAAGCGCTTGCAGACTTTATGTATGCTAACATGATTCTTGAAATGAATGTCATCCATTCAGCATGGCAAAACGGATGTAAGAAGTTAGAATTCCTTGGTTCTTCATGTATTTACCCAAGACTTGCTCCTCAGCCTATGCCTGAAAGCTGCCTTCTCACTTCTGAATTGGAGAAGACAAACGAAGCTTACGCTCTTGCTAAAATCAGCGGATTAAAATATTGTGAATTTTTAAATAAGCAGTATGGCACAGATTACATTTCTGTAATGCCTACAAATCTTTATGGACCAAATGATAATTATCATCCAACTCACAGCCATGTTTTACCTGCTCTTATCAGAAGATTCCATGAAGCCAAAGAAGCTAATCTTCCTTCAGTAACATGCTGGGGCGATGGTTCCCCTTTAAGAGAATTCTTATATGTTGATGACCTTGCAGAGCTTTGCGTATTCCTTATGAATAACTATAGCGGTAACGAAACAGTTAACGCAGGAACAGGCAAAGAGATTACCATCAAAGAGCTTACATATCTCGTAGCCAAAGTTATCGGTTACAAGGGTGAGATTCTTTGGGATCCATCCAAGCCAAACGGAACCCCAAGAAAGCTTCTTGATGTAAGTAAAGCAGCTAAGCTTGGCTGGACATACAAAACAGAATTGGAAGATGGTATCAAACTCTCTTATGAAGATTTCTTAAATAATCCTATGCGTGCTGAGAGATAATT
>JAKSSD010000128.1 GCA_024403275.1 Lachnospiraceae bacterium | reverse complement strand
CAATGTTTTCTTTTGTTTCTACAGTTCGAATCTTTTTGTATTCCTTAGTTCCACCAGAAAGGAAAGTCATAAAGTCTTCTATGAAATACAGAAGAGATTTTCCATCTCCAGCCAAATGATGCATCATGAAAAGCATCGATGTATCGCTCGAGTTTTCGCGCACGAATACTCTTAGATATTCTCCTTTTTCAATAAGAAATCGCTTCTTCTCTTCTCGCTGTCTAATGGTTTCGAAATCTTCATTTACTTGACTTATCCAAGATCCGAACTCATCGTTATCAGAATAGAACGCTCTTCCATCTGACTCCAGATTAACCTTAGTTAAAAGAATCTCATTTATCCCAATTGCCTTATTAAAAGCACTTTCTATCTTTTCAAATGTTGGCCTGCCTGTAATATTTATTTTGAATGTAATGATCATATTCACATCGAACAGTTCATCACGTTCATAATGAATATCCTTCCTCATATTTACTCCAAAATTAAATATACTTCCCAATAATATGTTTCCACTGACTCATGACAATTCTTGTAGGAGTTACCTTAGAATAGAATCTGAAATATTTCGAAAATAATCCTGGCGTCGACATATCTTTTCCCTTGAGATTATCCTTCAACGCCTTACTTACAACCTTCTTGGCACTGATGATTCCTGTATATTTAATCTTCTTTCCGTTATTCTCTTTTGGAAGCATCTCTGTGTCTATCCATCCTGGGCAGACTGACGTAACATTGATATGTTTTGGCTTTAATTCCACATAAAGAGCTCTCGACAAATTTTTCAAATAGACTTTGCTAGCAGAATATATTGCGAGATATGGATTAGGCTGAAATGAGGAAGCAGATGAGATATTAAGGATTCCAGAACCTTCCCTCATATATGGCAACACTAATGTAATCAGCATAGATGGAATAGTGCAATTCAGATTACAGAAATTCTGAACCTTCTGACTATCCATATCCTCATATAATCCTAGATACCCAATTCCAGCATTGTTAATTAGCAATCGTACATCTGGATGTTCATTGTTTAATCTGTCAGATATTAACTCCATACCATTATCGAGCAAATCTGCACATATAGTTCTCACTTTTGAATACGAGCTGGATAGTGTATTCAATTTATCTATGTTTCTTCCTATAGCCCAAATCTCGTCAATGTCATTCCAACTATTTATGCTATTAATGAACTCCATTCCAAGTCCGCCAGTAGCACCTGTAACTATTGCCACTCTTCCCATAATTATTTCTCCAACAATCTGTTAAGTGTCTCTTTCTCAAGTGCACCTATATTCTTCGCAAACAATCTTTTCAGTGCATAGAGATATACATTACCCCAGTACAAATCAGCAAGATACAAAGCATCCTTTTTTATGATGCTTCCTTCCTTTTGTCCCTGCTTAATGGTCTTTGCTAACTCTTTATACAAATCATCAGCGTACATATCTTCACGCTCGAGAAGCAATTGTGTCTGAAGCGTTATTCTGACGCAGTATTCCTCATCGTCAGCTAAGTGTTTACACACTTCTTCAGAAATCTTATCTATCTTGACCTTTGCAGGAATTGGCATCTTATTAAGCAATTTAATCTTTTTAATCTCATCTTTGTTATCTGCAGCAGATCTAATTTCTTCGAATAGTTCTTCCTTTGATTTAAAGTACAGATATATTGTTCCCTGTCCAATGCCAATATGCTTGGCCAAATCACTAATCTTAGTATCGCCAAATCCATTTCTCGCGAAATACATAGATGATTCCTTAAGAATCTTGCTTCTCATGTCGTCTCTCATCTTTTCACACTGTTCTTTTGACTTAGGCATATT
>JAKSSD010000127.1 GCA_024403275.1 Lachnospiraceae bacterium | reverse complement strand
TTCAACGCTACCATCAGGCTATAGCGATTATCTTTAAGAACAGAAGCTTTTGAATAACCATTGTAGGTGTTAACTATATCAGCGATAATCTGTGTGCCTAAGCCATGATTAGAAGTATCTTCCTTGGTGGTTAAATATTTACGCTTGATTGGATTTAAATCTTCTTTAAAGGGATTAAGGCATTCTATGCAAAGGTATTCGCTTTGAACGTGAATAGTCATAGAAATTTCTTTGGCTTCAGAATCAATCTTTTCTGTTGCTTCAATAGCATTATCGATAATATTTGAAAGAAGACATACCAAATCATATATTTGAATATTCATGTCATCAGGAATAGAAATATTGAAGTTTGGTATTATATTACGTTCTTTTGCATGTTTAACCTTGATAGCAAGAAGAATACTAATAACGGGATTATTACAGTACTCGATAGAATTAAGAGATCTGGATTTGTCTACGATTCGGTGAGCATCATCAAGCATTCTGGTTAATTCTTCAGAATTGTTTTTAATGGATGCTGCATATTCTTCAAGAATAGAAATACTATTAAAAAGGTCATGTCGTGCATGGCTACATTTCTTGCGCATGGTTATGATTTTGTCATATTCTTTGGAACATTCGAGCAACTCGTTTTCGATGATTTCTGAGATAGCTCTATTTCTTCTATAAACTGTTATTTGATGCATAATAATGCAAATTAGCAACAAAATAGGAAGACAGATAATGTTCATAATAATAGTTGTAATTGATACGCTAAATTCTCTTGTATGCGTAAATACGGAAGCTGTTATATTAATTATGATTGGTAGCAAAATCAGTAGACTTATACAAAAGAAAGCCCAGCGTTTGTTTACTGTTCGCTTGATAATATAAAAGAAAATACGAGAAAAACATACTGCGAGAGAAGAACAGATGGCTAAAGCGAGTATATGTGGCCACTGACTAAGCTCCGTACAGGTTTTGAGACTTCTGGCTGGAGGCAATATAGGTGAAAGAATTCCGGCTATACAAGTGTTGAGCACGACATACCAAACATTGCATATGGTAAATAAAGAGAGCCAGTTTACGATAGGGTTGCCTTCACAAAACTTAATGATTGGATACAAACAGATAAGGTGAAATACATAAGCCCATAAAGGAAGTCTTCCACCACCAGTTTGGAAATGATTGAAACTTAAACTAAGAATGACGGGAATTGTAAGATTTAAAAGTACACATAAATAAAAAGAGAATTTCTTCCCTTTTTTGAATTTAAGCTCGCCTCCCGATATGACCAGGAGGCTGGCATTGTATATTAAATAATATATAAAAACAAATATAAAATGCATTTTGCACTCCGAAGTAATTAATTAGAGTCCATAACACGCAAGTTGTCAAAGAATAAAGAACGAGCACGCTCAATATTAGATCTTGAGATAGGAATGTTTGCCTCATTTATAAGAGTAAAGCTGCTACGTGCGTAAGATTTAATCATTTTGGAATTCACTAAGTAACTCTTGTGACAATAAATGAAGCTCTCAGGAAGCATTTCAATAATAGAATCCATCTTCATATATGTAGAATACATCCTATCAAGTGTATGAATATTGAGAAGTCTCTTGTGGCTCTCAATGTAGAGAATATCGTTATAAGATATTAGTAAAGTGCCTTCATTTACCACATGAATAGGTATTCTGGACTCGTCAGTTTTTTCTAAATCAATAATGCCAGAATTGATGGCTTTTTGCAAATGTTCATCATCGAAAGGCTTATACAAAAGACCTACAGGCTTGGCATCAAAAATATCTGAAAGATAATCGGTATAGCCTGTAATGAAAATGATAGATATGTTATTATATCTGTTCTTAAG
>JAKSSD010000126.1 GCA_024403275.1 Lachnospiraceae bacterium | reverse complement strand
TTCAGGATAAGCAAGTGATGTCGGAAGAAAGAGAGAGAAAGAGACAAAAGGATGATATTAAGAAAGATAAAGGTATTGCAATATAAAAAATTCTTTATAAGAACTGATGTCATTGCTATGATATATCCAGGAAACTAAGGATGTATATATGGGCTTAGCTGGTGTCTTAATATACATGGGCATGATCATAGCAATATGGAGTCCTATAGAGAAGATTGCAAGCATATTAATCTAGCGGCTAACATTTGCAAATATACACCAGTTAGCCTAGGGAAATTAATTAAGTCTGGAATATTAGCAGATATCGAAAGTATTCATAGAAAGGCAATAGATCGGCAGATTGATAGAAAAGCATGTCTGAATAATTAATCAAGTGCATAAATTTAATTGACATATGACAACAAAAAGAGTACATTCTAATTATAGGTGAGTCCTACCTTAAGTGGAAACGATAAGAGATAGACCTTGCTACAGGCGAGGCTATATGTAAAGGTTGTGCCATATGGCATAACTTTTTTTTTTCTTTATGGAGAAACAGGGAAACAAAATCTATTATTCCAAGAATCAGAAGACAATTGATAATTTGCTGGAATATATGCAAAAGAGGTTATAGGTATAATTCCGTCACTGGTACAGATAAAGAAGATACTGATTTATGGAATCAATTCTTTCGGTGTTCTTTATGATTGCCAAATAGATATTGCCATTAAAGGCTGCATCCTTAACTGTTTGATTTGAATTAAGATTGATACCAGAATAATACTCTACAGGATTTGACTCATCTGTTAAGTCTATATTTTTTTCATAGCATTCTTCCAACTCACCTGCGATGGAAGGACAATTACTATTGATGTAATCTTTAATATCCAAAAGGTATCCGTTTTGGGAGAATGCTGCGAAACTATCCTCGTCTAAAATTACAAGGTCAAGCTTATTGGTCTCGATAGCTCCAAGAATCTTTGCCTGACTTGCAAGTGTATATTCAATGTTTCCTGAAGTTGAAGTGTCTGCAAGAAGGAGATCTTCATATGCAGAAATCTCAAGAGACGTTGACTCGATTAGATAATTTCTAAGATCCGTTCCCATAGTGACATTTACAAATCCAATATACAAATCCTTTTCTGTGTTGTGGGTTACACTATTAATTATTGATATCGCTATTGCTATGCCAATTATGGCAAAGGCGATCTTTAGTCTATAATAATCCCATATGTAAATTATTTTATTCTTCATTTTGCTCTTCACTAAGCTCTTCATTTTGCTCTTCTTTGTGTTCACACATTATAAAAACATTTTTAAGCAGGAATGAATTAATAAATGCACAGGTGCCCATTCCAAAAATAATAGCAGGAGTGAAAAATCTTACTATTATTAAAAGCATAACAAAATAAACAATAAGCATAACAACAGTGCATATAACAAAACGTATGGCAAGTATAACAGCATTCTTAAGTGAATTAAGTATAGTGTTCTCATAGCGCGCTAAAAGAGGAAAAATCCAACTTAAAATTACGATATATACAAGTGCTGCTACAATAAATACGGCCGAAACAAGTGTCCAGAAGCTGGATTTGTTGTGGAGATGATACAGCGCATAGCCATCTATTCCAATGGCTATTCCAACAACAGTGAAAATAACACCTAAAATTGCAGACTGCTTAAATTCCTGACGAAATGAATGAAAAAACTGCTTTGTTATATAGTTGTCTTCATCGTTTACAAGTTTCTGACAGCAGTAAAAGAGAGCAGTGGTTGATGGACCAATTGTGATAATAGGAATACAGCAGATGAACCAAAGAATGTTGAGCCATACACTATAGACTAATTTTGTTATAAATTTAATCACTGGCCCATCAATATTAACTAGGTTGTTCATAGTTTTCCTCCTGTAATAATCTTACTCACTTGATTTTCTGTAAATAAGATCTGTCTCAGTGTATACCATCCTATAGTTTAAGT
>JAKSSD010000125.1 GCA_024403275.1 Lachnospiraceae bacterium | reverse complement strand
ACCTACTTCCTATAACAAATCACATGGTCATCCTGCTGAAAATGTTTATCCGCAGGCACATTAAATGAATGCTGTAAATCTTCACCACCAAACCACTTATATGGCATATCATCCTGAGTCTTTCCCTCACATATCTCCATAGCGCCAATATAAAGAGACCTCATCAGCGATATATCATCATAATCCTTCGCATGGCCATGCAGAATAACATCTGCCTCATTCTCTAAGAACATGACTCTTTCAAGATTCTCCGCAAAGGTTTTCATATCACTACACTCCGGAAGTTGCATCCACAGATGGTGATTAATGCTGTCGCCAGTAAATAAAATTCTATCCTGTTTAAATAAAAGCATTATTCCACCCGGGGTATGACCCGGCAAATCATATACCTCTAAGGTACGATTTCCAAGGTCAATTACATCGCCCTCATGTATATCCTCAAATGGAGGCATAAATTTATTATTCTTTTCACACCAATCTACGAACTCAGGATGCTCCATATGGAATTTCGCTATATCCAAATCTTTTAAATTCATATATGCCTTATCAAAAAAAACATTACCATAGATATGATCAGGATGTCCATGCGTATTAACTACCATTATGGGCTTATCTGTATATCTTCTTACTAATGCATATAAATCCTCTCCACAAACCATCGTGTCGATAAGACATGCCTTCTCATCTCCAACTAATAGGTAGCCTGTAGCTTCATTGTTATCATCCAATAAATATAAATATGATTTTAACTGCTTAACTGTAATCTCAGCCATAATTGCCTCTTGTATTCACCGATGCTAATAACCAACTGTTATTCTCTCATCTTCCATTCTCAATAATTGAACCTAGTAATCTAATTCATGATTTACTTATCTTATAAAAGGTGTAATGCTTGCTATCTGTTAAACCTAATTTAGAATAAAATTCCATATCTGAAATAACGTATGCCGTATTGGCTCCCATCTCACACGCCCTATTAAATGCCTCATATAAAAGTGCCTTGGCTATACCTTTTCCTCTATAATCAGGAACTGTGCATACCGGCTCAATATAAGCATAATCAGTCCTCTTATCATACCAAAGACATACGTACGCAACCGGTTCATTTTGCGTAGTCACAGCAGCCAGGCTTAAACCTGCATTAAGATGTTTTCGAATCTGTTTGATGTGATTATCACTTTTCTCAAATTCTTCTCTATCAGTTCCATGATTAAATCCTTGCCACAAAATCCAAGCAAACTGTTCAGCTTCTTTCACCGGATCCAATTCGACTATATGTATTTCCTCTTCCAAAACATATTCCCTAGGCTTTCGAATCTCACAAGCCATTACATTCTCTGTCTGATCTATTTTTTCAAATCCCAGTTGTTCTGCAATCTGTATTTTTTCATTATCATTATCTTCGATTGCTACAGCAATCCCTTCATCATCACTCAAACTCTCCTCCGCATATGCAAGTACATCTGCATAAAGATTGTTGTATTCCGGAAGTACCCCGCAAAAAGCTTCACCAAAGTACATATCATAAATAGCTGCGCCTACAACTCTGTCATGTTCCCACCATAATCCTATATGCTCTATAAGATCTTTATCAAATTCCGGATGCTCATACATCCACTCAAATCTCGCCCAGTTCCAATTTATATATCTTTTATCAGACTCATTCAGTGAAATCAAAAAATCGCAGACTGCTTGATAATCTTGCTCCCTGTAATGTTTAAATTCTATTACACTGTCCATTTGTCTATTCATTTCGTTTATCTCCTGTACCTCTTCATTCCGGCAACTCTATTACTAAATACAGTCGTGCAAACCGAATAATCATTATACAAGGTTTTTGAGAAATAATAAACCCTTGCAAACGTTTGTTTACAAGGGTTTGAAGAGTTCTTGATATTAAAAAGATTATCTCTTTGAGAACTGTCCGCACTCACACTTGCGAGCAAGTGCTGTTGCGGTCCCGGCGAATACAAAGTATTCGCCTCGAGGTTCCCACAGTTCTCAAAACTAAAAAC
>JAKSSD010000124.1 GCA_024403275.1 Lachnospiraceae bacterium | reverse complement strand
TTCTGTAAGATTATCCTTAATTCTCTGTAAACTTGGCTGTATTTCAGTCCATGTCTTTTTAAGAGTTTCGTAAATTCTCTGCACACTTGGTAACAGAACTTCTTTTACTTTTGTGATAAATTCAAAAAATGGATTCATTTTTACAGTAGCTTCTTCAAACATTTCTACTGGGTTTAACCCTAAATCTCCGCTTCCACTTCCGTTATTATCATGTGTAGTAAGATTGTTTAATTCATCAAAATTAGCAAGTTGTTTATTGAGTGCTTTAGCCTTGCCAGTAGTCTTATCTAATGTTGAGCCATAATCAACCCAATACTTCTTTGCCTTTGTAAATGTACTTCTGCCTAACAATACTGCAAAGAACTGATTAACTATGTTGATAAGATTTACTAAAACATCTGCTAATCTTTCAAACGCAGGAATTAAGATATTCAAAATAGGCATTACCGCTGCACCGATTGAATTTTTGATATACAGAATAGATGTAGCAAATCTGCTCATAGTTTCATTTGCTCTCGCAGAATCTGTATTATTCAATGCTTGTGAATACAAAACTAAATTGTTTGTACCTTCTTTAATCGCGTCTGCTATGCCCTTGAACATCATTCTAACTGTACGATAGAAAGCAATTCTGCCTAATGCTCTAATAAATTTAGGAAGCATAGTAACGATCTTTCCAAGTCTATCTCTGAATGTCTTTAATGAACTTTTAGCGTCTTTTAATGTTTTATTAAGTTTCTTAACTCCATCTGAAGCTTCACCAGCCTTCTTGCCTACATCATCAAGCTTAGTAGCTGTATCTGTTAAACTTCCACTATCAGGAACAGCAGCAGAAGTCGCAGGAGTAGGAATAGCCTGAGAATTATCAGTTGTCGGTACCGCTGCCGGCATAATTCCTGAGCCAGTAATCTGTTTAGCTACTCCCTGGACTTTTACATATCTCTCTAATGTGCTGGTGAGCTTAGCAAGCTTTAACAAGTTAGTTGAAGATATACCGCCCAACGCACTATTCAACGTAGCAAATTGCTTAGAAATATTATCTAACTTGCTATCATTAAGATTCTTGTTTAAATTGTTTAATGCTTTTGTGAGATTACGAATTGAATCTGCCGCCTGATTAGCGTTAGTAGTAATCTCAATATTTAATGTATCAACTGTAGCCATATTTACTCCTTATGGTGTATGTCCCAATTCTTTTTCATTTGAGTAAAATATTCTATTACTTTCTGTCTTTCTTTCTCTGTCTGTACTTCTCTATGGCTCTTAGGCTTCTTTATAACGTCATAAGGCTCCGAAGGGTACTTTGCGCTGCTATTCTTATCAAAAGCATTGCTCATTACAACACTTAAAGCATTTTGGAAATAAGCACCTTGTAGCCACAATTCTGTGTTCATTTGAATAAGTCTGTAATCATTCGCTTTCTTATAGTATTGAACTAAATAGGGATCTCCATTCCAAAATTCATCATAGGACATTCCTATCGACATAAAGTACGGACAGATTTCTTCAAATTGTTCTGTTAGCGATACACTTTCATTGTCGTCTAAAAATCTATCGCTATAGGTGAGTTTTTTCTTTCTTCACCTTCCTCTACAATATTCAAGGTTTCAAAAGGAACAGCATATAACTCTGTTAATCGCTCTAATAAACCGGCTGGAATACCATTCATTTTGTCTAAGATAGCGTCTGTCTGATTTCTTGCGACGTTCTTATGGTGCATACGAAAAGCATAGAAGAACAGCTCAGGTATCTTTGTCATAGGATAATTTGCTAAATCTTCAAATACGAAGCCTTTACTCTCTGCAAATCTTACAGATTCTCTGTTAAACTCTAATGTGTATTCTGTTTCTGTATCATTGTCTCTAATGATAATAGGTTTAATTTGTTCCATATTCTTTCTCCTTCTTTGTCAAAAGGGCCTTGATATTGTTGCAATATCTCAGCCCTAAAATCATACCTTAAATAATTTAGTTAGACGCAGCAGCCCAGCCCTTAATCTGAGTAGGTGATACATAAGCGTCAACTTCTGCAACTGAATCTACCTCGAAAGCATTTACGCCTAACTCAGAAGGCATACCTGCAAAGTAGAATGAATCGAAGTTTGGAATTGCAATCTCAAACCATGTTGA
>JAKSSD010000123.1 GCA_024403275.1 Lachnospiraceae bacterium | reverse complement strand
AATGAAGCAATGATTGCTTATGATAATAAGCAAGTTCACCTTCATACAAGAATTGCAATTCCTGCAAAAGCTCTTGGTAAAACATGCTTCACTTCAAAACAAAATGGAATGTATTTAATTACTACTATTGGTAAATTAATATTCAACCAATCATTCCCAGCAGATTTCCCTTACATTAACTATGTAAGTGCTGAAAGCTTAAAAGCTACACCAAACGATAATTTCGTTCCTTATGGAACAGACATTAAAGAATACTTAAAGAATAAACCTGTAGGTCCTGAATTTAGAAAGAAGGATTTCTCAAGTGTAATTGCTGAAGTATTCAATAGATATCAAACAGAAGGTAGTTCAACAATACTTGATAGTATGAAAGACTTAGGTTTCTTATACTCAACTATTGCTGGTATGACTATATCTCTAGCTGATATCACTGTTGCTCCAAACAAACAAAAATATGTTGATGAAGCAAAGAAGAAAGCAGATGTTCTACAAGGATTATTAAAGAGAGGTCAATTAACACCTCAAGAGTGGGAAAAACACTTTGCTAAACTATGGTCAGATACTACAGATTCTATTGGTGATGATGTTATGAATAACTTACCAAGAAAATCTCCAATTGCTATGTCATTTATATCTGGAGCTCGTGGTAATAAATCTAACTTCACACAAATGGCTGGTATGCGTGGTCTAATGGCTCGTCCTACTCAATCTAAATCTAAGAAGGAATATCAACCATCAATCATTGAGGTTCCTATTTACTCTTCATTCCGTGAAGGATTAAATGTAAGTGAATTCTTCATTTCTACTCACGGTGTTAGAAAAGGTTTAACAGATACTGCCTTAAAGACAGCTGAATCTGGATACTTAACTAGAAGATTAGTCGATGTATCACAAGACGTAATTATTAGAGAAGATGATTGTCATACAGATCAAGGATATTATGTTGAAGATATCATTGATACAAAAGACAATAACGTAATTGAACACTTCTTCGATAGAATCGTTGGAAGATATTCAGCAGAAAACTTAGCTCATCCAAAAACTGGAGAAATCTTAGTTGCAAAAGATGAATTCATTGATGAAGCTATTGCTAATAAGATTATTGATGCTAAGATAAAAGGAATGCACATTAGAAATACATTCACATGTAGATCTAAAGTTGGTATTTGTAGAAAATGTTACGGACGTAACATGGCTACAGGAAAACTAGTTGAAAATGGTGAAGCTATTGGTATTATGGCTGCTCAATCAATTGGTGAACCAGGTACACAATTAACAATGCGTACATTCCATACAGGTGGTGTTGCCGCAACTAACGAAGATATCACACAAGGTTTACCTCGTGTAGAAGAATTATTTGAAGCAAGAACTCCTAAGCACCCAGCAGTTATTTCTAAGATTGATGGTGAAATCACTGCTATTACTGAAGGAGAAGATAGATCATTTGTTGTTACTGTATCAAATGATAAAGACCATATTGCTCATAAGCTAGCATTTGGTCAAGCAGTAAGATCATTCTTAAAGGTTGGATCTAAAGTTAAAGCTGGTGATAAATTAACTGAAGGTCATATTGATCCAAAAGAATTATTAGATGTTGCTGGTGTACAAGCAGTACAACAATATATCTTAAAAGAAGTTAAAAAGGTTTATGCTGTTACAGGTATCGATATTTCAGATAAACACGTTGAATTAATTATTGGTCAAATGTTAAAGAAAGTAATTATAGTTGATGCTGGAGATTCTAAATTTACTCCAGGACAAATTGTTTCTTTAAGAAAATTAACTGATATTAATAACGAATTATTAATGAATGGTAAATTACCTGTTAAGTTTGAACCTGTACTTCTAGGTATTACTAAATCTTCTGTTGAAACAGATTCATTCTTATCTGCTGCTTCATTCCAAGAAACAACAAAAGTATTAACTGATGCTGCAGTTCATGGAAAAGTAGATAATCTATTTGGTATTAAAGAAAATGTTATCATCGGTAAATTAATTCCAGCTGGTACTGGTTCTAAATTTGAAAGAGAATCAACAAATTTAATCAATGCTCGTGCTGAAGAATTAATGACTGAAAGAAGAGAGAAAACTGAATTTGCTTTAGAAGAAGCTAGACGTGAACAAGCCGAAGCAAGATCTAAAGC
>JAKSSD010000122.1 GCA_024403275.1 Lachnospiraceae bacterium | reverse complement strand
ACAGTGATGTCCGCGAGCTTGACGAGGCAGAAATTTACCGCATGTTCTTTCCAGACAAATTTGCGGTAGAAAACCTGTACGAAGAACCTGATTATGATTACATTCATTCGGAACTTCGAAGAACAGGTGTAACCCTTAAGCTCCTATGGGAGGAGTATAAGGATGAGTGTGTTAATAATGGTACACTCCCTATGGGATACACAAAGTATTGTGAAGGTTACCGAAAACACACTATAGTTAACAACCTTACTAATCATCTGGATAATAAACCAGGTGGGAAAACTGAGGTTGATTGGTCGGGTCCCACAATGAGTTACTGTGATACCTCTACAGGTGAAATAGTCACAGTATATCTATTTGTAGGGACACTTCCTTACAGTCAGTATTCTTATGTTGAACCCACTCTTGATATGAAGATGGATTCATTTCTAAGGTGCCATGTGCATATGTATGAGTACTTCCAAGGAGCAACCACCAGGCTTGTCTGTGACAACCTTAAAACAGGTGTTGTAAAGCATCCAAAGGAAGGTGAAATAATCCTAACAGCTGATTATGAAGCCTTGGGTCAGCATTACATGACAGCCATAATGCCAGCAGGAGTTAAAAAGCCTAAGCATAAACCATCTGTAGAAGGTACTGTTGGTAAGATTGCTACCGCAATCATTGCAAAGCTTAGAAATGAAGTATTCTACAGCTTTGTAGATTTAAAGGCTGCTGTTGCTAAGAAGCTTTATGAGTTTAATCATGAAAACTTCCAAAAACGTGAAGGTTCAAGGTATGAATCATTCCTTGATGAAAAGGAATATATGCATGCAATACCTTCTATACCTTATGAAATAGCATCCTGGGTCTATGGCCGAACAGTGAATATAGATTTTCATGTTGTATTTGAGAAAAATCGTTATTCCTGCCCATACCAGTATGCACGTAAAACAGTAGATTTAAGAGTTACTGATACTACTGTAGAAATTTATTTTAAAGACAATCGAATAGCTACGCACAACCGATTTCCAGCTGGAAGAAAGAATCAGTATTCTACTCATCCAGAGGATATGCCTGAACAGTTCAAGGTAACACCGTGGGATGACGAGCGTATAAAGAACTGGGCTGCAGCCATAGGTCCTTATACAAGTCAGGTCATTAACAAGATATTTGATGGTGTGTATGTAAAAGAACAGGGCTACAATCCTTCATTGGCTGTGCTACGCCTAAGCAAAAAGTATTCGGAGGTACGCCTGGAAAACGCCTGCGAGTTTGCTATTACCAAAGGAATTAAGAAGCCCCGTTACCATCATCTTAGTGCCATTCTATCGGCTAATCAAGATATAACCTATCTTGAATCCAAAGCTTCAAAAGGTCCCGATGATGATTCTATGGGATACCTAAGAGGCAGTGACTACTATAATGACGGAGGTAATAACAATGCTTAATGAAGAAACCAAGCGTAAGCTCAGAGAACTTAACATAGGTGAATTAATCACCGCTATTGAATTACAGCAACAAGATCCAACTACAGTGTCTTTATCATTTGATGAAAGAATGCAGAGACTTGTTGATTATTTATATCAGGAGAAATACAACGGTAAAATACAGAGGCTTATAAAGGCTGCTAAATTTAGATTTACCAATGCCGACATCCATAGCATCTACTATGATGGTCGTTCGATAAACAGAGACACCATCACAGAATTATCTACCTGTCAGTTTGTTAGGAATAATCACAGTGTTGTATTTCAAGGCTATACTGGTTCTGGCAAAACATACCTTGCCTGTTCTTTAGGTAAGGAAGCCTGCAGGCACCAGATAAAAACAAAATATATACGACTTCCAGACTTATTAATGGAGTTTGATGAATCATTACTAATACCAGGAAGAGAAAAGAAACTGCTTAATAAATATGCCAGAATACCACTTCTCATTCTTGATGAATGGCTCATGGCAGATATATCTGCAGAAGAACTTCATTTTCTCTTTGAACTAATGGAACGTCGATCTGATTCAACGTCTACTATTTTCTGCACTCAGTATTCAAAGAAAGACTGGGTAAAGAAGCTAGGTCAGGGAGTATATGCAGAAGCCATCGTTGATAGATATGCTTATACAACAACCTGGGTTGAAACAGGTAAATCAAATATGCGTGAATACTGCGCAAATCTTAGTAA
>JAKSSD010000121.1 GCA_024403275.1 Lachnospiraceae bacterium | reverse complement strand
TTTTCTTCATCCTCAGATAATCTAACCTTATAATCTTTTTCATATTTTACAAGGAATTTATAATATGAACCAAGACTATTATTATCAAAGATTCTGACAACATCCATTTCTCCGTAATTATCAAAATCCTTAAGTGCAGGAATTCTTCCAAGCTTATTCTTCAAATTAGTATAGTTCTCTTTAATTAATTTAATGTCACTAAAGTTTGCATTATCAACAGATGCAAATATTCTTTTTCTGCTTATCTCATCAAAATGAACTGTAGAAGCTCCTGGTATTACCCTGCCGCCTTCCATAATATATCTTCGAATATTATCTTTGTTGTATGTTCTGTCCCCAGATAAAGCTATTGGAATCATGAAGTTATTATTGTAATTACCAATAAAATCAAGTATTACAACATACTCTTTATTCTCCGCTTTTCTAAGGCCACGGCCCAACTGTTGAATAAATACTATTGGCGACTGAGTTGGACGAAGCATTATTACCTGATTAACTTCAACTATATCAACACCTTCATTTAATATTTCAACTGAGAAAATATAATCCAAAGGTTGTTTATCTTTCGTTGCCTCTTCTTCATTCATAGCTAGTCTTTCAAAAGCATCCTGTCTATCCGCTTCAGAAGCACTACCATTTAAAGCTATTGTTCTAAATAACTGTCCTGTAGATGGATTAACTATTTTATTGAATTTATTTGATAATTCTTCAGTTTCTCTAATACTACTGCAAAAGATTAATCCTTTAACCTTATCGCCGCTAAAGCCATAATAGTCAGCCTGTGTAATAATATGTTTAACTCTCTCGTCGCTAGTCAGATTACTAAAATCACGACTTTCTTCTGAATCACCAATTATAGATAAATCTGTAATTCCAAAATAATGGAAAGGACATAACAGATTTTCTTCCATTGCCTGCTGCAATCTAATCTCATATGCTATCTGATAATCAAAAAGCTCATATACATTTCTGCCTTCAACATTATCATCTCGCTTATCTGGCGTCGCAGTCATACCAAGCCAAAGTTTAGGAGTGAAATGCTTCATGATTTTTTGATATGTATCAGCTGGAACGTGATGTGCTTCATCAAGAACAATACAATCAAATGAATCTTTCGCATACTTAAATAAATGTTCATCTCGATTTAAAGTCTGCACCATAGCGAATACATAGTCAGCGTCATATTCATGATATCCTGCCCCAACTAAGCCCATTGAAACAGTCTTCCCAAAAACTCTTTCATAGGACTTCTTTGTTTGTCTGGCTAACTGACCTCTGTGAACAAGAAATAAAACTCTTTTAAACCCAAGTTCTCTCATCGCAAAAGCAGATGCATAAGTTTTTCCAGTACCTGTAGCAGATATAAGAAGGGCTCTTTGTTCACCTTTTTCTAATATCTTTTTGAGATTTGATATAAATCCAACCTGCATACTATTTGGTTGAAGCTTGTATTTTTCTAAAGAGGTAATTTCCTCTTGCTTAGCAATCTCCCTCTGATGCTTGATGATTTTATATTTCTCTTTATAATTCTCGTAAAATTCATCAAAAGATAAAGAATACTCGGAATTCCATAATTCTTTAAACTCCGCAACAATCTCCTTTGCCATTTCTCCCTGTTTTGTAGAAATAAGCTTAGTATTCCACTCCCTATTACTTGTGAGTGCGGAACTTGTAATATTGGAGCTACCTATAATTATTCTGTATATTTCATCTTTCTTAAAAATATATCCTTTGGTATGAAATCCTTCATCTGCTGCCTCAACATCAAACATTTTAAGCGTAATATTTGAAAGGCTATTTAGTTTTTCAAGAGCTGTTGGCTCACTAAAATTCAAATAGTTTGTAGTAAGTATCTCGCCAGGGATATTTTTCTTTTCTAACTCTTTTAATGTCTGAAGTAAAGGAGTAATACCACTCATCGTGATAAATGCTACGCTAATCTGAAATTGGTCGCACTTTAATAACTCATCTTCTATGGAAGATAAGACTTTCTTTCCCTCTTTGTAATTGTTAGAAACAAATTGTGGTCTATATGCAAGAGAAGATGCTACTGAACCATCAATATATGCAGTTTCAAATCCACTCCTTATATCTATCAAATCTTTTGTCATATTTATCCTTTGCTTTTTTTATACTTCTTACGCCACATCAAACCAATTATACTT
>JAKSSD010000120.1 GCA_024403275.1 Lachnospiraceae bacterium | reverse complement strand
GTTTCATCATAGATTCCTCTGATGGCCATTTATCCATTACACATACCGCAGCCGGGTTACCCGAAAAAGGTTTATTTGTAAAAGCATCGACTATATATTGTTTCATAAGATATTTGCTCCTTATATGGTTAATCTAAAAATCAGAAGTTAATCGAGCAATGCTACAATTCCAACCTCATCTGCCTGTCAATCCAACTTTTTTGCACAGCTTCGTGAATAATATCTCCCTGCTGATTATCTCCTAGTAAGAATGGTGATTTAGGATTGTGACACCTCATATTCCTTTTTACAAGCGAGGCATCTGTATTTGCATAACAATACTTACATAAATGACCACATGTATCATAAGCTCCTATATCAACACCTAGTAAACATGCGCACTCACCATTCCTTTGATTTGTCTTCCTTATAGGAACATCAAGCCTTTGTTGAAGAGCTGTTTCAAAAGTCTTTACTGTCATACATCCAGAACAGTCAGCACCATATTCAGCAAGTTCATTACCTTCGGCACATGGTCTGATAGTCATTCCGTATTTTGCAGCAATATCAATAAAGGCCTTACCAATAGTAATTCTATCTTTTTTTGATACTGCTCTTGCCTGTGGAAAGTTTCTCTCCACTTTCTTATAAA
Organism: Lachnospiraceae bacterium; assembly: GCA_024403275.1. Classification (GTDB taxonomy): domain Bacteria; phylum Bacillota; class Clostridia; order Lachnospirales; family Lachnospiraceae; genus UBA3766. The sequence continues at coordinate 1,542 of JAKSSD010000120.1, read as the reverse complement.
TATCTATAAAACTGATAACACAGGTCTTAGTGAAGCCAGCCAATCTCTTTGCCATATGTTCAAATTCTGATATATGCCATTCTACTGTATGCTCCATATCTACAATGATTGGATCATACCGCCAACCGACACTATCTACACCTACAATATTCGAAAGTCTGATAAAGTCATCCATCACGATTTCTTTATCAGGAACGTTTGGTTCTATATCTTTTCCATAAGGAGTAATTGTAACAAACCAGTACTGGCCATATGGCTTAATCGCCTCCATATGTAAAAGCATTGGTGCAGGATTCTTTGTGCAGAATGCAATTAGATCCACCACCTCTGGCGATAAACTGTATCTTGTAACTTGTCCTGGATTATAAGGATTTCTAACCAGAACAAATCCTTCATTTAATCGATTCAAAAACCATTCAGAATAAAATGCAGGTATATCCGTCCTCATTCCTGTCTGAATAATCATTCCATCACTTCCTTTAACATTGTTAGCACTTCTGCTATATCAGCATCTATGCAGATAGACTTTCCACGTAAAATTTGAATGGGGCCTATATTATCAAAATCATATCGCTCTAGCTATTGAAAATCACCTATGATTACGTATGTGTTATTACTCTTTCTGACTTCAGTAATTTTTACTATGTATGATTTTCCCTTTTCAATCTCAATAGCACCGTATCCTGACACCAAAACATTTTCCTTAAAGCTTCCATTATATCCTTCAGAATAGAAACTACATGCGATATCTTCTGAACCGGTATCAGACAAAGTTGCTTTAACTTCTACTGTTAATCCGACAATGTTCTGACCGTTCACGTAAGCGTCAATTGCCTTATTAGGATTTTCAAAATTCACCGAATTAGTAGATCCTCCACAGGCTGTAAGGATAACAACAAACGATAATAATACAGCTACCAACTTAATCTTAGATGAAATTAATCCTTTCATAATAAATGCGCCTTTCTAAATAGAATCTCTCTCTAATTTTTCATCAGGAATTCCTGCAGATGATTATTAAAGAACATAATCAAAGCATAAGCTCGCAACTGTTTTCTAACAGCTGCAGCATCCATATTTACCTCAGCGATTGTTCTTATAAATCCCATAGGCACTATGAATGTCTTAAAAAATCTGCCAAGCTTATTTCTCTGAGTTGCATCCTCTGTTCTGGCATACATAACCGGAAGCTGTGTAAACTCCTCTATAAATGCCTCATAAACTCTTTTGTCTTTCACAAGTTTATCGTCTATATCAATATAAGCACGGTTAGGACCTGACCATCCGTAACGTACTCCATACTTACTAAAAACGTACTCAACATTTTTCTTTGAACTGCTTGAATCTCCAATCTCGCCAACAAATAATGCTTTCTGATTTGCCTTAAGTCCATCTGATAAATAGAGAGTATCCGGATAATTAACCAGTTTAAGATTCAGCGTTTTCTCGTTATCGGATACATTGTAGCTTTCTAAAAGGCTCATAAACTGAGCATAATCATCTTTATCCTTATATATAAAATAGAGTTCTTTTTCTTCCATA
>JAKSSD010000012.1 GCA_024403275.1 Lachnospiraceae bacterium | reverse complement strand
AAAAAATATTTTGATAATCAAAATAAAATGTCTTGACTCTCAAACTATTTGATGATAATATATGCAATGGTTAGTTTGACTATCAAAATATTTGATAATAAAAATACTTGAAAATAAAGATATTTGAACGTCAAACTATCACGATAACAATAATTAATCCAAAGAAGAAAAAGGAGAAACAAAAATGTTAGACAAAGTAAAAGAAATCATTGAAGAGAAGTTAAGTTTAGACGGAGTTGAAATCACAGAAGAAACAAGATTCAAAGAGGACTTAGATGCAGATAGCCTTGATTTATTCGATATGGTTATGGAATTCGAAGATGAGTTCGGAATTGAAATCTCTTCAGAAGATTTAGAGAAGCTTTCAAGCGTTGGTGATGTTATTGAATTTATCCAGTCAAAGCAGGCATAAGGAATAACGAACAGAAATATGAAAACAGAAATAACAAATCTTTTAGGAATTGAATATCCAATTATCCAGGGCGGTATGGCTTGGGTAGCAGAACACAATTTAGCAGCTGCCGTATCAAATGCTGGTGGACTTGGATTAATTGGAGCAGCAAGTGCACCTCCAGAAATCGTTCGCGAGGAGATTAAGAAATGTAAGGCATTAACAGACAAGCCATTTGGTGTAAATGTTATGCTTTTAAATCCTAACGCAGAAGAGGTTGCAAAGGTAATCATTGAAGAAGGCGTTAAGGTTGTTACAACTGGTGCCGGAAATCCTTCAAAGTTTATGGCTATGTGGAAGGAAGCAGGAGTAAAAGTAATTCCTGTTGTTGCTTCAGTAGCTCTTGCGAGAATGATGGAGCGTGCTGGCGCAGATGCAGTTGTTGCAGAAGGAATGGAATCAGGTGGACATATTGGTTCAACAACAACAATGTCTTTAGTTCCACAGGTTGTAGATGCTGTAAATATTCCAGTAATCGCAGCTGGTGGTATTGCAGATGGCAGAGGAGTAGCAGCAGCTTATATGCTTGGTGCTAAGGCTGTTCAGATGGGAACAAGATTCGTTGTAGCTAAGGAATCAATCGTTCATGAGAATTACAAAAACAAAGTAATTAAGGCTTCAGATATTGATTCAGTAATTACAGGTGCATCAACAGGACATCCAGTAAGAAGCATTCGTAACAAAATGACTAGAGAATATATAAAGCTTGAAGAGTCGGGTGCTGATTTTATGGAGCTTGAGCAGCTTACATTAGGATCATTAAGAAGCGCAGTTATGGATGGCGATGTTGTTAACGGAACAGTTATGGCAGGCCAGATTTCAGGATTGATTAAGGAAGAGAAATCCTGCGAAGAAATCATTAAAGAAATTATGCATGATGCAGATGCATTGCTCGGTTTATAAGAGCGTTAGAATAGCTGACAGGATACAGAATCCTGTCAGCTATTAAGGAGAATTAAAGACCATCAACATTGATAAGTTAGAAGATTTAGAACAGTTAAAAGATTTATAAAGGAAAAAGAAAATGAAATTTGATCTTAATAATAAAGTTGCCCTGGTAACAGGTGCAAGCCGCGGTATCGGAAGAGAGATTGCAATTACTTTAGCTGAAGCTGGAGCATTTGTAATTGTTAACTACTGTGGCTCAAAAGAGAAGGCTGATGAAGTTGTAGATACAATTAAGGCTAATGGCGGTGATGCTGTTGCTATGCAGTGTAATGTGGCTGATTTTGCAAGCACTGAAGAAATGATTAATTCTATTTTATCTGAGTACGGTAAGGTAGACATTTTGGTTAATAACGCTGGAATCACAAAAGATAATCTTATGATCAAAATGAGTGTTGATGATTTTGATGATGTTTTATCAACAAACTTAAATGGTACTTTCCATACAATTAAGCTCTTATATCGCAATTTTATGAAGCTTAGAGCTGGAAAGATTATTAATATTTCTTCTGTTTCAGGAGTTATGGGAAATGCCGGTCAGGCAAACTATTCTGCTTCAAAAGCAGGTGTAATTGGACTTACAAAGGCAGTAGCTAGAGAACTTGCAGGAAGAAACATCTGCGTAAATGCTATTGCACCAGGTTTTGTTGAAACAGATATGACAGGAAAAATGCCAGAAGCAGTGTTAGAAAAGGCAAAAGAAATGATTCCTCTTGGAAAGCTTGGACAGACAAAGGATATCGCAAATCTTGCATTATTTTTAGCAAGCGACGAAGCAAATTATATTACAGGCCAGATTATTAACGTAGACGGTGGAATGGCAATGTAAGTGCAAAAGGCATTTATGAAAGGATATTAAAGGCATGAAAAAAAGAGTAGTAGTTACAGGTCTTGGTGTTGTTACACCAATTGGTAATAATGTAAAAGATTTTTGGCAGGGAATTAAAGATGAGAAAATTGGTTTCGCACCAATTTCATATTTTGATACTACAGATTTCAAGTGCAAAATAGCTGCTGAATTAAAGAATTATAATGCAGAAGAATTTATGGACAAGAAATCAGCAAAGCGTATGGAACTTTTCTCACAGTACGCTGTAGCAGCTGCTTCACAGGCAATGGCAGACAGTAATCTTGATATGGAAAAAGAAGATCCATACCGTGTAGGTTGTTCTATTGGTAATGGTGTTGGTTCATTACAGAGTATGCAGAAAGAACATACTCGTTTAGTTGAAAAAGGACCTTCAAAGGTTTCTCCACTTCTTGTTCCTATGATGATTACAAATATGGCAGCAGGAAATGTAAGCATTCAGTTTGGCTTAAAGGGAAAGAGTTTCAACGTAGTTAGTGCTTGTGCTTCAGGTACAAACTCTATCGGTGAAGCTTTCCGTACAATTCAGTATGGTGATGCAGATGTTATGTTTGCAGGTGGTACAGAAGGAAGTATTACTGAGTTTGGTATCGCTGGTTTTGATGCTTTAAAGGCATTATCAACAAGTGAAGATCCAGCTCGTTGCTCAATTCCATTTGATAAAGATCGTTGTGGCTTCATCATGGGTGAAGGTGCTGGTGTAGTTGTATTGGAAGAATTAGAGCATGCTAAGAAGCGTGGAGCAAAGATTTATGCAGAAGTTTTAGGATACGGATGCTCATCAGATGCATATCATATCACTTCTCCAGCAGAAGATGGAATGGGTGCTGCAAATTCTATGCTCGCAGCTGTTAAGGATGCTGGTATTGAGAAGGAAGCATTAACATATATCAATGCTCACGGAACAAGTACACATTACAATGATTTATTTGAAACAAGAGCTATTAAGTTAGCTTTTGGTGATCATGCTAAAAACATTAAGATTAACTCAACAAAGTCTATGATTGGACATCTTTTAGGTGCCGCAGGTGCAGTTGAGTTTGTTACTTGCGTTAAAGAAGTTGAAGAGAACTTTATTCACAAAACAGTTGGATTAAAAGAGTGCGATGAAGAGATGGATCTCAACTACTGTAAAGAAAGTTATGAAGAAGAAGTACCATATGCTCTTAGCAACTCATTGGGCTTCGGTGGTCATAATGCAAGTATCGTAATTGGAAAATATACAGAGTAGTAGAGGATTAAAGATGTCATTATTAACTAGTGCAGAAATTATGGAAATCGTTCCACACAGATATCCATTTTTATTAATTGATACTATGGAAGAAATCGAATCAGGTGTGCGCGCTGTAGGTAAAAAATGTGTTAGTGTAAACGAACCATTTTTCCAGGGACATTTCCCAGGAAATCCTGTAATGCCAGGCGTTCTTATTATCGAAGCTTTGGCGCAGGTTGGCGCAGTAGCAATGCTTTCTTTACCAGAAATGAAGGGCAAAACTGCTTATTTTGCTGGTATTGATAAAGCAAGATTTCGTCAGAAAGTGGTACCAGGCGATGTGCTTATTTTAGAAACATCCATTATTAAAGTTAAAGGACCAGTAGGAATTGGCAAAGCAGTTGCTACAGTAAATGGTAAAAAAGTTGCAGAGGCAGAGTTAACTTTTGCAATCGGATAAGGAAGTGTAGAAATGGATTTATTAAAGCATGTATTTGGAAAAAAAGAAACACAGGTCAATGTAGAGGTAAATACAAAGGAATCAGATTTTGTAAAATGCCCTAAATGTGGCCAAATTCTTGATAAACAGCGTGTTGTGAATTTAAAGTATGTCTGCTACAAATGTGGAAGTTATTTCAGAGTAAAAACTTCAAATCGTATTCGTATGATTGCAGATAATGGAACATTTACACCTTTATTTGAAGGGTTACCAAATAGCAACCCATTGGATTTTGAAGGTTATGAAGAGAAAATTAAAGAGGCAAGAGAAAAGACTGGTCTTGATGAGGCATTAACAGTTGGTAAATGTCAGATTTATGGTGAAGATGCAATTATTGGTATTTGTGATTCACGTTTCCTTATGTCAAGTATGGGACATGTAGTAGGTGAGAAACTGACATTGGCTATCGAAAAGGCTATTGAAGAGAGATTACCAGTATTTGTTTTTTGCTGCTCTGGTGGTGCAAGAATGCAGGAAGGTATTGTTTCCTTAATGCAGATGGCAAAAACATCAGCTGCTATTTCAAGAATGGCAGAAGAAGGTCTTTTATATTCAACTATTTTGACTGATCCAACTACTGGTGGTGTAACAGCAAGTTTTGCTATGCTTGGCGATGTTATTTTGGCTGAGCCAAAGGCATTAGTTGGTTTTGCTGGACCACGAGTAATTCGTCAGACTATTGGACAGGAACTTCCTGAAGGATTTCAGACTTCAGAATTCGTTCTTGAACATGGATTTGTGGATGCAGTTGTAGAGCGTAAGGATTTAAAGAAAACATTGTATTTCTTAATTAAATCTCATAAGTGCAAAGAAGGTAATTATGCTGACTTTGACGAAGCTAATTCAATGTACAGAATTAGTGAAATTGTAAATGAAAGATATCACAAGGCAAAGCCTAAGACTGCATGGGAAAAGGTTCGTGAAGTCAGACAGGCATACAGACCTCAGGGAGCTGATTATATTGAGCATATCTTTGATGTATTCTTAGAGGCTCATGGTGATAGAGCTTTCAGAGATGATCCATCAATCATTGGAGGAATTGGATTCATTGGAAACCAGCCAATTACAGTAATATCAGAAGACAAGGGTAAAACTCCAACAGATTTTCAGAAGAAAAACTTTGGTATGCCAATGCCAGAAGGATATCGTAAGGCGTTAAGATTAATGAAGCAGGCAGAGAAATTTAACAGACCTATCGTATGTTTTGTTAATACTCCTGGTGCATATCCTGGTATGGATGCTGAGGAACGTGGTATGGGTGAAAGTATTGCCAGAAATCTTTTGGAAATGGCAAAGCTTACAGTTCCTGTTTTATGTATTTTAGTTGGTGAAGGTGGTAGTGGTGGTGCTCTTGCCACAGCAGTTGGTAATGAAGTATGGATGCTTGAAAATGCTACTTATGCGATTCTTTCGCCAGAAGGTTTTGCTTCTATTTTATGGAAGGATTCTAATCGTGCTGAAGAAGCCAGTGAGGTTATGAAAATCACTGCGGATGATTTAAAGGCTCTTAATGTTATTGAAAAAATTATCCCAGAATTTGGTGGCGCAGATGATGTTACCAAGGTGGATATCAGCCATTATATGAAGAAAGAGATCTGCACTTTCCTTGAAAAGTACACAGGATTTACAAAAGAGCAGATTAAGGCTGAGAGATTAAATCGTTTCAGAGCATTTTAACAGGTGCGAAATAATCATTAAGTAAATTAATGGAGGAATTTGCCTCATGGCAATTAAGATAAAAGGAACCGGAAGTTGTCTTCCTGAAAAAGTCGTTACAAATTTCGATTTAGAGAAGATAATCGAAACTACTAATGAATGGATTGTAGAAAGAACTGGAATTGAACAAAGACATGTTTCTACAGGAGAGAGTGCGGCGGATCTTGCTTTTGAAGCAGCTAAACAGGCATTAGCTGAGAATAATATTGATGGAGCAGATATTGATTTAATTATTGCTGCAAGCTGTACTGAAGAGATGTCTTTCCCTGGCATTGCATGTCAGGTTCAGACGAGTATTGGTGCTAAAAACGCCGTTGCATTTGATCTAAATGCCGCATGCTCAGGATTTATATTTGCATTAAATACAGCAAGTGCATATTTGGAAAATGGCATTTACAAAAACGCATTAATAATAGGTTCAGAGGTCTTATCAAAAGTAGTTGATTGGGACGATCGTGGAACTTGTATTCTGTTTGGTGATGGAGCTGGCGCTATGTATATAGAGGCTGACTCAACAAAGCCTGCTACAAAGTTCATTCAAAGAAGTGATGGCTCAAAGGGCCAGGTATTAAAGCTTACTAATAGAGAGAATAAGAATGCTTTCTTTGAGGGCGAGAGTGAAACAAAATATCTCTGGATGGATGGCAAAGAAGTATTCAGATTTGCGACAAGACAGATACCAGATGTTATAAATGAGTTATTGGACGCTTCTAATATGACTGTAGAAGACATTGATATGTTTGTTTTACATCAGGCCAATATTCGTATTATAGAGAACATCTCAAAGAGACTGAATGCGGATTTGGAAAAATTTCCATCAAATGTTTCAAAGGTGGGTAATACATCATCTGCATCTATTCCTATTTTGTTCGATGAGTTAAGAAAAGAAGGAAAGATTGTTGAAGGAATGAAAATCATTCTTTCAGGCTTTGGTGCAGGATTAACCTATGGAGCAAGTTTAATTGAATTCTAAAGGTATACACAAGGCTGTTAGTTGTGATATTATTTAAATAGTGCAAAGAGATTTGCAAAAAGAATTTAGAAAGGTATGAAGATTCATGGCGGCAAACTATAATAGTGGAATAAATGAAATGCTCGTAAATCTGTTTAATCACGTTATGGATGTTGAGTCCGAAGCGGTTATTACAGAAGAGTATAAAGATATTACAAATAATGATATGCATATTATAGAAGCTGTTGGAATTGAAGAGCCAAGAAAAGTTTCTGAAATTGCAAAAAGACTTGGAGTTACAGTCGGTACACTTACAATTAATATGAATAGTCTTGAGAAAAAGGGCTATGTTGTAAGAACAAGAAGTGAAGAGGATAAAAGAGTCGTATATATCACATTAACAGAGAGAGGTAGAAAGGCATTTTTCCATCATAGAGATTTCCATTTGAATATGATCAGAACTGCGGTAAAAGATCTTGATGATGATGAAAAACGAATTCTTTACAGATGCCTTCAAAAACTCGATGCTTTCTTTGTAAAAGACAAGGATTCGATAAAGACATTTAAATAATTACAATATTAATGAAACAAGTAGTCTTCGGATTACTTGTTTTTTTAAATAAAATTTAATCTAATAAAAATAAGTATTAAGTCGACAAATTTGATATAATAAAAAGGAATTTTCTAAGAAGAGAACTCATGAAGATGATGTTTAAATAACGGGAGGTTATATATGAAATATACAATTGATTGGAAAGAATATGCTGGTATTGCAAGAGAAGCTGTTGCAGAAGGATGTGTTCTTCTTAAAAACGATAGTGCACTTCCAATTAAAAAGGATAGCAAAATATCAATATTTGGACGAATTCAGTTTCACTATTATAAAAGTGGTACGGGTTCAGGCGGTATGGTAAATGTACCATATGTAGTTTCAATTCTTGATGCGCTTAAAGAAGAAAAAGATATTACTATAAATGAAGATTTATTAGAAGAATATAAGAAATGGGTTGATGAGAATCCATATAATAAGGGTACAGGCTGGGCAAATGATCCATGGTGTCAGGAGGAGATGGAGCTTACTGATGAAATGGTTAAAAAGGCAGCTGAAAATAGTGATGAAGCGGTTATTATTATAGGAAGAACTGCAGGTGAAGATAAGGATAATTCAGCAAAAGAAGGAAGTTATCTTCTTACATCTAAAGAAGAGGCAATGCTTGAAAAGGTATGTAAATACTTTGATAAGACTGTAGTAGTTCTTAATGTTGGAAATATTATTGATATGAAGTGGGTGGCAAAATACAATCCTTCAGCAGTGCTTTATGCATGGCAGGGTGGTATGGAAGGTGGTCATGGAGTTGCTGATATTTTGCTTGGAAGAGTAAATCCTTGTGGTAAGTTAGCGGATACTATCGCTTATGATTATAAAGATTATCCATCTACACCAAACTTTAATAAAAATTTAACTGACGTTGATGCTTCAGCATATATGGAACTTAAGCATAGCGGTAAGCTTGAAAATAACGACAGAGATATTTATGAAGAAGATATTTATGTAGGTTATAGATATTTCGAAACAATTGCAAAAGACAAGGTGCTTTACCCATTTGGTTTTGGTATGTCATATACAAGCTTTGATATCGAGTCAGAATGTACATACGAAGACGGCTTGGTAAAGGTTGTTTCAAAAGTAACAAACACAGGCGAATATGCAGGTAAGGAAACAGTTCAAATCTATTATAATCCTGCTCAGGGTAAGCTTTCTAAACCTGTTAGAAATCTTATTGAATTTGCAAAGACTAAGGTACTTATGCCAGGAGAAAGCCAGAAATTATCATTTGAAATAGATGTAAATAAGATGGCGTCCTACGATGATGGTGGCTACACTGGACATGCTAATTCTTTCGTTTTGGAAGCAGGCGATTATGAAATATATGCAGGAAATAGTGTAAGAGACAGTAAACTTGCGGGAAGCTTTAATATTCCTGATTTAATCGTTGTTAAGGAATTAGAAGAAGCTTTAGCTCCTAACTATAAATTTGACAGAATGGTTCTTAAGGTTGAAGGAGACAAGGTTACAAAGTTAAGTCAGAGCGTTCCACAAAGAACTATAGATTTGGACAAGAGAATATTAGATAACAGACCAGAAGATAAACCATGTACAGGAGATAAGGGCTATAAATTTATAAATGTAGCAAAGGGTGAAGTATCAATAGAAGATTATCTTGCTCAGCTTACAGATGAAGACCTTATTCATATGTCACGTGGTGAAGGAATGTGCTCTAGCAAGGTTACAGCAGGTATTGCAGGAAGCTATGGTGGAGTAACAAAGAGACTTCATGATGTGTTTGGAATGCCAGTTGCTGGTCTTTCAGACGGACCAAGTGGCATACGTATGGACTGTGGTACAGAAGCTTTCGCTATGCCAAATGGAACTTCTTTGGCGTGTACATTTAACAAAGAATTGGTAAATAAGCTATATCAGTATGCTGCAAAAGAAATAAGATTTAACAAAATAGATTCTCTTTTAGGACCAGGTGTTAATATTCATAGAAATCCTCTTAATGGACGTAATTTTGAATACTTCTCAGAAGATCCATATTTGACAGGTGCTATGGCAGTTGCCCAGCTTAAAGGTCTTCATACTACTAAGGTAACTGGAACAATCAAGCATTTTGCAGGTAATAACAGAGAATTTAACAGACACTTTGTTAATTCAACTGTATCCCAGAGAGCTCTTAGAGAGATTTACCTCAAGGCTTTTGAAATGGCAGTTGAAGAAGCTGGCGCATACAATATTATGACTACATACGGTCTTGTTAATGAGATTTATACAGCAGGTAATTATGACCTTAACACTACAATTCTTCGTGGTGACTGGGGCTTTGAAGGTTTAGTTATGACTGACTGGTGGGCTAAGATTAATGAAGAAGGCAAGCCAGGAACAATTCAGAATGTTGGATTCATGATAAGAGCTCAGAATGATGTTTATGAAGTTACTGCAGATTCTGAAAATAACGGCAACAATGATGATGCTATGGAAAAACTCGCAGCGGGTGTTATTACAAGAGGTGAATTGTTAAGAAATGCAACGAATATTGTAAAGAGTCTTCTTAAAGCACCTGTTACAGACAGATTGCTTAATGGCGAAGATGATATAACAGAAATAAACAAACCTGAGTCATCAAAAGCTAAGCCAAATATTATGCCAGCAAAGGAATTTATAGATGGTGAGCTTGAACTTGATCTTACAGGATTAAATACATCAGCAGGAAGTATTAATCAGTTCCCATTAAAGATAGAAGGAAAAGGTCGTTATCAGATTAGTGTTAAGCTTAAATCAGATTTGGGTGAATTATCACAGACATCTATGAATGTAAGCATCAACAATATGCTTATTCATACAGAAACAGTTCATGGTACTAATGGTGAATGGGTTACAAAGGATATTGATTTTGAAATCTTCCTTTCAATAGATAATTATCTGGATATTGCTTTTGCCCAGACAGGTATTGATATCGAAAGAATTGTAGTTACTAAAAAATACGCTATTGAAGAAAGTGAAATAATATAGCCTAAATTAAGCTTCTACAAGAGATAAGAAATCAAAATATATAATAAAGAACCGCCAAGAATTGAGAAAATCATCTGCTTCTTCCACAAATGAAGAAGAATGGTTACAAGGATGCAGACTAATTCTGGCAAACCAAATGGAAAAGCGGTAATGTTTACGTCTTTAAGACAGTAAACTACCAACATTCCAAATACAGCAGATGGAAGGAATTTGCCTATATATTTGATGAATTCCGGAGTTTCCTTATTCTCTCTGAAAAGGAGAAAAGGAATGGATCTTGTGAGTATTGTTGCCAGAGAACAGAGGGCGATTGTAATGATATGCTGAGTAACTGTCATTATTTTTCTACCTCCAGTCTGCTAAATGGCTTCTTGAAAATAGCCAGTATAGATAATATTACGATCATGGTTGGAAGCATAAATGAATTAGGCCCGAAGATAAGCAGGCAGACTAAAGATGCACCAATACCGATGAAGGCAGAAATGTGGATTTTTTCTTTCATCCACTGATCGAGGAAGATGACTACAAACATGGCAGTCATTACGAAACTGATTCCTTTGATTTCAAATTTAAAGAGGGAACCAATTAAAGCACCAGTTGTGGCACCAATGACCCAATAAGACTGATTTAACATAGTTACAAAAAAATAAAACCAGCTTTTGTCTACACCTTCTGGAATATTTGCAGTGTAATTGATAGAAAAGGATTCATCGCATAAACCATAAACCAAGTACAGTTTTTTGAATCCAGTATTTTTGTATTTTTCAAGCATGGAAAGCCCGTAGAATAGATGTCTTGCCTGAATGAGGAGAGCCATCATAAAAACAGAAACCGGAGCGAATGGGCTAAGTAACATTTCCACTGCGACGAATTCTAGTGAGCCACCGAAAATAATAATACTCATAATTGTTGGATATATAATAGGAAAGCCAGAAGCTCTCATATAGATTCCGTAAGTGATTCCTATAAAAAAGAAACCAGCCATTATGGGGATTGTATTTGGAAAAGCAGCTTTTAATGCTCTAAGTTTCATGTCTGTTAGTCTCCCAAAGAAAATATCAAAAATAATAATATATAAAAGAAATAAAAAAAGCAATCACACAGCGAGTAGTATTAGATGTTATTGACGCTTTTATTTCTTGAAATTGAATGCTTGATTTTATAAAAATATGTAATAAAATTATTGCTAAAAGAAAATAAAGGATTAGGTGAAACTATGATAAATGATTGGAGTAAATGGATGGACCAGGTTCCATTTTCCAAAGAACTTGGTATTGAAATATTAGAAATAAAGGAAGGGTATGCGAAGGGAAAAATTGCCGCTGAACATTTCCATGAGAATCAGTATGGCGGAATCCACGGCGGATGCATGTATTCCTTAGCGGATACTATTACTGGAGTTGCAGCTATATCTTATGGAAGAATGGTTACTACAGTAGATGGCAATTTCCATTATTTAAGCCCAGCTCCAGGAAAACAAAATATATATTGTGAAGCAAAGGTACAGCGCCAGGGAAAAACATTAGGCGTGTACGATTGCAAGATATATGGCGAAGATGAAAAAGTATACGCAACTGGCGTATTTACATTCTTCGCATTAGATAAAGAAATAAAATAATTAATTCTCGAATCCTACGAGAATACTTCCAGGCTCTGCGTAATATACGCAAAGTCCAAAATTAATATCGATAGAAAGATTGCAGTCAGGGAATTTGCTTAGAATCTTATCAGCAAGAGCCTTGGCTGCATTTTCATTGAAACTGTGACGAATAATGATTCGACCGCCCTTGAAGCCTTCTTCAACAATATAATCAGCTAATTTGGCAATAGCGGCTTTCTCTCCACGAATCTTACTGATTGGTTCCAATTCGCCTTCTTCACTGGCACGACCAACGATTCTTATTCCAAGTACACTGGCAGCTTTGGCAACCAAAGGATTAACACGACCATTCTTGGCAAAATTATCTACAGAAGCGAGAGCAAACATAAGATTAGTATGTTTGTTATATTCTGTAATCTCTTCAACAATCTCCTCGAAAGTTTTATCGGTAGCACATAATTCCTGTAATTTTTCTACCAATACTTCAAGTTCCGGACCAGTTGTGTGAGTGTCTACCATATGCACTTTACGACCTGGATGTTCTTCCATATACTGAGCTGCTGCAGTCATTGCTGCGTTGTAACCGCCAGAAATCTTACTGGTAAGACAAACACCAAATACTTCATCAGCGTCGCCAAAGGATTCAAGCCAGTCGGCTACACCAGGACATGATGTAGAAGAACGTCCTTTGTATTCTTTCAAATATTTAGACATTTCTTCAATATCAAGATTTTCATCATCTATGAATTCTCTCTCGTCTGTAATAACCTTAAGTGGTACAGAAGCGAGATATTTATTTGCTTTATCAACAAGATTTGCAGTTGAATCTGCAACGATTTTTCTATACATATAAGCCTCCGGTGGGTGAAAATAAAAACCCATTTCATTGTACTTTATTAACGTGCTAAATTCAATAGATAGATAATTATTGAATTAATTGAGGAAATATTGAGAAATATCACAAAATAAGTAGCATAATATCGCTTCCCTATGGTAAAATGAATGTAATTATGTAAGGGGTTAAATAATGAATATTCTGCATATGAAGTACGCCGTTGAAGTAGCGAAGGCAGGCTCGATTAATAAGGCGTCAGAGAATTTACTAATTGCACAACCTAATTTGAGCAGATCTATTAAAGAACTTGAAACAGATCTTGGAATTTCAATCTTTGATCGTTCTGCTAAGGGAATGGTTCTTACTCCTGATGGAGAAGAGTTTATTAGTTATGCAACAAAGATTCTTTCTCAGATTGATGAGGTCGAAGATCATTATAAGTCGGGCTCTAACATAAAGCAGAGATTTTCAGTTTCCGCACCCCGTGCCTGCTATATTTCAGAAGCGTTTTCCCTATTCTCTAAGTGCTTAAGTGATAAGCCATGTGAAATTAGTTATAATGAAACAAATGCATTTAATACAATTCAGGGTGTATTAAATGAAGATTTTAAACTTGGAATTATAAGATATTCATCAAGTCATGATGCATATTATAAAGGAATGCTTGAAGATAAAGGTCTCAATTATGAGATGATATCTGAACTCAATTATGTAATTATAACTAGCAAAGAGAGTGAGCTGGCACAGTTAGAGAATATAACCTACAAGGATTTGACCAAGAAAATCGAAGTAGTTCATGGCGATCCATATATTCCAAGTCTTTCGGTGGGACGTGCAAGAAAGGAAGAACTTCCAGGAAATGTAGAAAGAAGAATTCTTCTATTTGAAAGAGGAAGTCAGTTTGAGCTATTGAGTGTTAATCCAGAAACGTATATGTGGGTTTCACCAGTTCCTAATCAGACAATGGAAAGATATAATCTGGTGCAGTTAGATTGTTCGGATAATAAGAGATTATATAAGGATGTTCTTATTTATAAGAAGAATTATAAACTGACAGAGCTTGATAATATATTTATCTCAGAAGTAATACAATCCCGAAGAAGAAATATCGGGTAAAAATTTTTAATCTGGGGTATATACAAATTGATATATACCTTCTACCATTTTGATTATTCACAGAAAATAAAAAGTTTGTTAAATTATTAACAAGCTAATAAACAGCGAAATAAAGTACGTAAATGTACTTAATTAATTAGTTCAAAACATATAAGGAGGCTTGAACATGAAAACAGAAAGAGTGCTTGTTGATGGAGTAGAAAGACTCGAAGAAGCAATTGCAGAAGTAAGAGCTGCTCAGACAAAATTTGCTGAGTACACACAGGAACAGGTTGATAAGATCTTTGTTGCTGCTGCTACAGCTGCATGTAAGCAGAGAATTCCTCTTGCAAAGCTTGCTGTTGAGGAAACAGGAATGGGTATCGTGGAAGATAAGGTAATTAAGAATAATTACGCAGCAGAGTATATTTTAAATGCTTATCGTGATACTAAGACATGTGGCGTTATCGAAGAAGATAAGGCTTATGGAATTAAGAAAATCGCAGAGCCAATCGGTGTTATTGGTGCAGTTATTCCTACTACTAATCCAACATCTACAGCTATTTTCAAAACATTACTTGCTCTTAAGACAAGAAATGGTATTATCATCAGCCCACATCCACGTGCAAAGAAAGCAACAATTGAAGCTTCAAAGATCGTATTAGAAGCAGCTGTTGCAGCTGGTGCGCCAGAAGGAATTATTTCATGGATTGACGTTCCTTCACTTGATATGACAAATCTTCTTATGAAAGAATCAGATATAATCCTTGCTACAGGTGGTCCTGGTATGGTTAAGGCAGCTTATTCATCAGGAAAGCCTGCACTTGGTGTAGGTGCTGGTAACACACCTGCAATCATTGATGAGTCAGCAGATATCGTTTTAGCTGTTAACTCAATTATCCACTCAAAGACATTTGATAATGGTATGATTTGTGCTTCAGAGCAGTCAGTTATCGTTGATACAAAGATTTATGATGCAGTTAGAACAGAGTTCGCTAACAGAGGATGTTACTTCCTTCAGGGCGAGGAGCTTGATAAGGTTAGAAAGACAATCATTATCAATGGTGCTTTAAATGCTAAGATCGTTGGACAGCGTGCAGCTAAGATTGCTGAAATCGCTGGTGTTAAAGTTCCAGAAGGAACAAAGATTCTTATTGGTGAAGTTGAGAGCGTTGAATTATCAGAAGAGTTCGCTCATGAAAAACTTTCTCCAGTACTTGCTATGTATCGTGCAAAGGATATCCAGGATGCATTCGCAAAGGCTGAACAGCTTATTGCAGATGGTGGATATGGACATACATCTTCAATTTACCTTAACGTAAATACAGAACAGGCTAAATTAGCTGAATTTGGTGAGCGTATGAAAACATGCCGTATTCTTGTTAACACACCTTCATCACATGGTGGTATCGGTGATCTCTACAACTTCAAACTCGCTCCTTCACTTACACTTGGTTGTGGCTCATGGGGAGGTAACTCAGTAAGTGAAAACGTAGGAGTTAAGCATTTGATTAATATTAAGACAGTTGCAGAGAGGAGAGAGAACATGCTTTGGTTCCGTGCACCAGAAAAGGTATATCTTAAGAAAGGATGTCTCCCTGTTGCTCTTGATGAGTTAAAGAATGTAATGGGCAAGAAGAGAGCATTTATCGTAACAGATAGCTTCTTGTATAAGAATGGTTATACAAAGGCTATTACAGACAAACTTGATGAGATGGGAATTGTACATGATACATTCTTTGATGTAGCTCCAGACCCAACACTTGAATGTGCAATCAGAGGTGCTGAGCAGATGAGAGCATTCCAGCCAGATACAATCATCGCATTAGGTGGTGGTTCAGCAATGGATGCTGGTAAGATTATGTGGGTTCTCTATGAGCATCCAGAAGCAGACTTCATGGATATGGCTATGAGATTCATCGATATCAGAAAGAGAATTTACACATTCCCTAAGATGGGTGAGAAGGCTTACTTCATCGCTATTCCTACATCAGCAGGTACAGGTTCAGAAGTAACACCATTCGCAGTTATTACAGATGAGAAGACTGGAGTTAAGTATCCACTTGCTGATTATGAATTACTTCCAAAGATGGCTATTATCGATACAGATTTACATATGAGCGCTCCTAAGGGACTTACAGCAGCTTCAGGTATCGACGCTGTAACTCATGCATTAGAGGCATATGCTTCAGTAATGGCAACAGATTACACAGATGGTCTTGCATTAAAGGCATTAAAGACAATCTTCGAGTATCTCCCAAGAGCATACGAGAATGGTCAGAACGATGTAGAAGCAAGAGAAAAGATGGCAAACGCAGCTACAATGGCAGGTATGGCATTCGCAAATGCATTCCTCGGTGTATGTCATTCAATGGCTCACAAGCTTGGTGCTTTCCATCACCTTCCACACGGTGTTGCTAACGCTCTTATGATTGATGAAGTTATTAGATTTAACTCATCAGAAGCTCCTATTAAGATGGGTACATTCTCACAGTATGATCATCCACATACACTTGCAAGATATGCAGAGATTTCTGATTACCTTGGATTTGGTGGAAAGAATGACGAAGAGAAGGTTGCTAACCTTATTAAGGGTATTGATGAACTTAAGAAGAAAGTTGGAATCAAGGATACAATCAAGGATTATGTTGAAGATGAGAAGGATTTCCTTGACAGACTTGATGATATGGTTGAGCAGGCATTCGATGATCAGTGTACAGGTGCTAACCCTCGTTATCCATTGATGAGCGAGATTAAGCAGATGTATCTTAATGCTTACTATGGTAAGAAGTTTGTAGAAGTTGAGATGCCAGACAAGGTTCAGAAGAAGGCAGCTCCAGCAAAGAAGGCAGCAGCTCCTGCTAAAAAGGCAGCTCCAGCAAAGAAGGCTACAACTACAAAAAAAGCAACAACAAAAAAGGCTACAAAGTCTAAATAAATAGGAGGGGTTATTTATGAAACTTGATAGAGTAATTGCAGTAAGAAACTCTAAGACCATTTATCGTGATGGTGATAAGTGTATTAAGGTATTTAGCGAGGACTATTCAAAGGCAGACGTTTTAAACGAAGCTTTAAATCAGGCTCGTATCGAGGAGACAGGACTTAATATTCCTAAGGTTCTCGAGGTAACAGTAATTGATGGTAAGTGGGCAATCGTTTCTGAGTACATCAAAGGAAAGACACTTGCTCAGCTTATCGAAGAGAATCCTGAGAAGAAGATTGAGTACTTAAATAAGCTCGTTGATATTCAGCTTGAGATTCACTCAAAGACATGTCCAAAACTTAACAAGATTAAGGACAAGATGAATGCAAAGATTAGCCAGGCTGATCTTGATGCAACAACAAGATATGACTTACATACAAGACTTGAGGCTATGCCTAAGCACAATAAGGTTTGTCATGGTGACTTAAACCCATCTAATATTATTATTGCTGAAGATGGAACACCATACATCCTTGACTGGGCACATGCTACACAGGGTAATGCTTCTTCAGATACAGCAAGAACATATCTTTTATTCTGGCTTAACGGAGATATCGAGGGTGCTAATGCATATCTCGAAATCTTCTGCAAGAAGAGCGACACACCTAAGCAGTATGTTCAGAAGTGGTTACCAATCGTAGCAGCATCACAGTCTGTAAAGGGCAACGAAAAGGAAAGAGAATTCCTTCTCAGCTGGACAGATGTAGTTGATTACGAATAAAGTTTGCGAGTTGAAATCATAAGGAGTAAAAAATGAAAGTAACAGTATGTATCGGATCATCATGTCATATTAAAGGTTCTCGCCAGGTTGTTGAGCGTTTACAGTATCTTATTCATGAGAACAATCTTGGAGATAAGGTAGACCTTGGCGGAACATTCTGTATGGGACAGTGCCAGAAGGGCGTTTGTGTAACAGTTGACGACGAGTTTTACTCAGTTACACCAGATACAGTAAATGAATTCTTTGAGAATCAGATAAAGGCGAATGTATAAATGATTTTTGTTGAAGTATGTGTAGGGAGCTCCTGTCATTTGAAAGGGGCTCCTGAAATTGTTGAATTATTACAAAGTAAAATTGAAGAAACAAAGTTGGACTCAGAAATAGTCTTAACTGGTAGTTTTTGTACAGGTAAATGTAATCGTGATGGAGTAACTGTTATAGTAGATTCTGTTATTCATACAGGAGTAACTGTTATGGGATTCCGCGATTTCTGGGATAACGTTATTATACCAGCAGTAGAAGCTGGAAAGGAGAATTAAAAGTGGCAGATTGCTTAACTTTAAAAAAATCCAATTGCAAAAACTGTTATAAGTGTATTAGACACTGCCCTGTAAAATCCATTAGATTTTCGGCTAATCAGGCTCATATTATTGGAAATGAATGTATTTTATGTGGACAGTGTTTTGTTATTTGTCCTCAGGAGGCTAAGCAGGTAGTAGATGAAACTGAAAAAGTAAAAGTACTTATTCAGTCAGGCGATCCAGTATATGTAAGTCTTGCTCCATCGTTTGTAGCTAACTATGATGGCGTAAGCATTGAGGAAATGCGTAGAGCACTTAAGGAATTAGGTTTCGCAGATGTAGAAGAGACTGCAATTGGAGCAACAATTGTTAAAAAAGAGTATGAAAGATTAATTAACGAAGAGAAGAGAGATATTATTATTTCTTCATGTTGTCATTCTATCAACCTTCTTATTCAGAAGCATTTCCCATTGCTTCTTCCATATCTTGCAGATGTTCAGTCACCAATGCAGGCACACTGTAGTGATATTAAGAGAAGAAGTCCATTGGCTAAAACAGTATTTATTGGACCATGTGTTGCTAAAAAGGATGAAGCTCAAACTTATGAAGGAATTGTAGACGCAGTTCTTACATTTGATGAGTTATCTGCAATGCTTGAAAATGCAAATATTACTCTTGAAAGAAATACAAATCTTAAGGCTGATGAGGAATCAAGAGCAAGATTCTTCCCAACAACAGGCGGTGTTCTTAAAACAATGGATTGCACAGCAGAAGGATATACATATGTTGCAATTGATGGCGTAGAGAACTGTATCGCAGCTCTTAAGGATATCGAAAATGGTCTTGTAAAGAATTGCTTCATTGAAATGTCATCTTGTGCAGGTAGCTGTATCAGCGGTCCTGTAATGGAGAAGAAGCGTCGTAATCCAGTTAAGGATTATATGAGTATTGCAAAATATGCAGGTACTAAGGATTTCCAGGTTAAGGAAGTTGATCCAGTACTCGTTAAGAAGGAATTTGATCCTATTGCATTAAAGAGCATGATTCCATCAGAAACAGAGATTATGGAAATTATGAGAAACATGGGCAAGACAAGAAAGAGCGATGAGCTTAACTGTGGTTCATGTGGTTATAATACATGTCGTGAAAAAGCAATTGCCATTTATCAGGGTAAGGCAGAGATTTCAATGTGTCTTCCATTCCTTAAGGATAAAGCAGAGAGCTTCTCTGATGCAATTGTTAAGAACACTCCTAATGCAATTATCGTTGTAAATGAAAGTCTTGAAGTTCAGCAGGTTAACAAGGCGGCTCTTAAGATTCTTAACTTAAGATCTCAGTCAGATGTTCTTGGAGACCAGGTAGTAAGAATTCTTGATCCAGCAGGATTTATCAAGGTTAAGACTAATGGCCATGGTATATTCGGTGAAAGAGTATATCTTGCTGAATACAATAGACACGTTGAACAGACTATTATTCCTGATAAAGATAGTAACCTTATGGTATGCATCATGCGTGATGTTACAGATGAGGAGAACGAAAGAGAAAAGAAGGAAATGATTAGTCGCCAGACAGTTGAAGTAGCAGATCGAGTAGTAGAAAAGCAGATGCGTATCGTTCAGGAAATTGCTTCTTTACTTGGAGAAACTGCAGCAGAAACTAAGATTGCGCTTAGCAACTTAAAGGAGTCAATTACAGATGAAGGATCTTTGTACTGATATAGGATATAAGAGCATTTTTCATTATGGCGAAGAATTATGTGGCGATCACGTTGATATAATCGAGCAGGACGATAACTCTACAGTTATCGTTCTTGCCGATGGCCTTGGAAGTGGTGTTAAGGCAAGTATTTTGTCTACATTGACTTCAAAGATTATTTCAACTATGATGTCTGAGGGAATCGCACTTGAAGAATGCGTATCAACAATAGCAGCTACTTTGCCTGTTTGTTCAGTCAGAGGAGTTGCTTATTCGACTTTTTCAATTATTAATATTAAGGATAATTCTGTTGCAGAATTAATCCAGTATGATAACCCACAGATTCTATTTTTTAGGGATTACAGAAATGTAGATTATCCTAAGGTAGAAATGAATATTGGTGGAAAGAAAATCTACAAGTCTGTAATAAGACTTCAGGAGAATGACGTATTTATCGCAATGAGCGACGGATGCCCTCATGCAGGAATAGGTACAGCCTATAATTTCGGTTGGAAATTAGAGGATATTGCTGCTTATATGGAAGGATTAGTTGCTGGTGAATACACAGCTAAGAATCTTTCTACAATGCTTATTGAAGAAGTTAACAGATTATATGGAAATCGTCCTGGTGACGATGCAACAGCTTGTGTTGTAAAGGTTAGAAAGAGAGTTCCAATGAATATGCTTTTTGGACCTCCTAGAAACCGTGATGATGCAGACAGAATGATGAGTCTTTTCTTCTCAAAGGAAGGCAAGCATATTGTTTGTGGTGGTACAACATCAAGTATTGCTGCGAAATATCTTGGAAAGCCAATTAGAGCATCTTTGAATTTTGAGGTAAGCGATATTCCTCCAATTGCACAGCTCGAGGGTGTAGATCTTGTTACAGAAGGAGTAATTACTGTAAATAAGGTTCTTGAGTATGCACGTGATTATCTTAGTGAAAATAAGATGTACGAGCAGTGGAATTTCCAGAAGGATGGAGCTTCTCAGATTTGCAGATTGTTATTCGAGGAAGCTACGGATATTAATTTCTATGTAGGAAGAGCAATCAACCCTGCACATCAGAATCCGGATCTTCCAATTAACTTTAGTATTAAAATGAATTTGGTAGAAGAATTATCAAAGGCATTAAAAGATATGGGTAAAAAAATAAAGGTAAGCTATTTTTAAGGAGTATGCATGAGAAAATTTGACACAAAGGTACAGTATTTGAAGTATAAGGTACTTCGTGAAGTTGCACGTTTAGCATGGGAAGATAAGTTATTAGAAAATGTGTTGGATATTCCCAAATCAATCGCGCCAGGCAAGGTTCCAAGTATTGGATGCTGCGTATATAAGGAGAGAGCTATCCTTGGCGAGAGAGTTAAGCTTGCCATGGGTGGAAGTAAGGAAAAGCCAAATGTAATTCAGGTTATTGATATTGCATGTGATGAATGTCCAGCAGCTGGATATGAGGTAACAAGTTCATGTAGAGGATGTCTTGCACATAGATGTGAAGACGTATGTAAGAGAGGGGCAATTTCATTTGATCATAACCACGTAGCTCACATTGACAAAACAAAATGTGTAGAGTGTGGAATGTGTTCTAAGGTTTGTCCTTATACAGCTATTGCAAACCGTAAGCGTCCTTGTATGAATGCATGTAAGGTAAAAGCTATCAGTATTACTGAAGATAACGTAGCTCAAATTGATGATAACAAGTGTATTTCATGTGGTGCATGTGTATATCAGTGCCCATTCGGTGCTATTACAGATAAGTCATACATTACTAACGTAATTGATCTTATCAAGAAGAGCCAGAGCGGAAAAGATTACAAGTTATACGCAGTAGTTGCTCCTTCAATTGCCAGCCAGTTTACATATGCTAAATTAGGTCAGGTAATTACAGCTATTAAGGAATTAGGTTTCCATACAGTAATTGAAGCAGCTCTTGGTGCAGATATGGTTGCTCTTGAAGAGTCAAAAGAACTTGCAGAAAAAGGATTCCTTACAAGTTCATGTTGTCCTGCATTTGTGTCATATATTAAATCATCATTCCCAGATCTTGTTCCATTTGTGTCACATAATATGTCACCAATGGGTGCAATGGCTAAATACATCAAAGAGACTACACCAAATGCAAAGGTTGTATTTATTGGACCATGTACAGCTAAGAAGAGTGAGATGATGCTTGATAATGTTAAGCCATATGTTGATGCAGTATTAACATTTGAAGAATTACAGGCGTTGATTGATAGTAAGGATATTGATCTTGAGAAGCTTGATGAAGGCGTACTTGATGATGCTTCATACTATGGAAGAATTTTCGCAAGATCAGGCGGTCTTTCAGATTCTGTAGCTGAAGCTCTTAAGGAACAGAATATTGATTTTGAAGCAAATCCTTGTGTTTGTGACGGAATTGATGAATGTAGAGTGGCACTTCTTAAGAAGAGCAAAAACATTCTTAAGGAGAACTTCATTGAAGGTATGGCTTGTGTAAATGGTTGTATCGGTGGTGCAGGATGTCTTACTCATGGTGAGAAGAATAAGGCACACGTTGACGATTATGGCCGCGAAGCAATGGAGAAGTCAATATCTGATACAGTAGCTATTCTTAATATGTTAAAGTAATATATTTCGATAAAACTGACAAAAAAACGGATGTTAATCATCCGTTTTTTTTAGTGTAAAGGTAAAAAGAATATGTTAATATATTTGATGTATATAGAAAGGAATGCGAAAAATGGCATATTTTAGAATAGAATATTATTCCGAAGCACTTTGCAGAACTACATCATTTGAGATGTTCTTTCCAAATGATACAAGCAAAGAAAGAGGAGATATAAAAACATTATTTTTATTACATGGATACACAGGTAAGGCTGGGAACTGGGTCCCAGAGGAACTTGCAAATGAATTAAATGTTGCAATCGTAATGCCAACGGCAGAGAATTCTTTTTATCTTAATGGTTTGGCAACAGGCCGCAAATATGAGGATATGTTAGCAATAGAGCTTGTTGATTATGTAAGAAAAGTATTTGGCCTTGCGATGGAAGCAGATAAAACAGGTATCTGTGGATTATCAATGGGTGGTTATGGAGCCATTCATACAGGATTGGCACACACAGACAGATTTGGATACATTGGCGCTTTATCTTCCGCTATTATAGTGAAGGAAGTAGCTACCATGAAGCCTGGCGATGACAACGGTGTAGCCAATTATGAGTATTATAGAGAATGCTTTGGCGAAACTGATAAGGTTTTGGAAAGCGATGCTAATCTAGAGGTTTTGATTAAGAAATTAAAAGAAAATAATAAAGAGATTCCAAAGCTTTATATGTGTTGTGGAACAGAAGATTTTCTTTTAAATAATAACAGGGACTTTCATCAGTTTCTTCAGACAGAAGGAGTTGATCATATTTATAAAGAAGGTCCAGGAACTCATGATATGGTATTTTGGAGTGGTAATATTTCAGATATCGTTAAATGGATGTTCGAATAAGAATTTTGCTAGTTAGAAAGGGGATTTATTATGAGTAGTAACAGCACAGATTTAATTTATTTATTAGTAAGTTTTATTCCAATGATTATGGTTTTATTAATGTATGCATTTATTTTTATTTTTCTAATTGTTTACATTATAGTCATAATTGCTATGACAACTATAGTCTTAATTTCTCAGTGGAAAATATTTGAAAAAGCTGGCAGACAGGGTTGGGAAGGCATAATTCCATTTTACAATAACTATGTTATGGCAGAATTGTTTACAGCAAACTCGATGTTATGGTTTGTTCTGTCCTTGATTCCGTATGCAAATATAGTTGCAATCATTATTTTAACAATAGGAATGCTTAAAGCATTTGGAAAAGAAGCAGGATTTATTGTATTTACTATTTTCTTCCCATTTATTGGACTTCCAATGCTTGCATTTGGCAAAAATACCAAGTATGTTGGCTATAAATTTGGGGAAAACAATTAGAAATGAAATTATTTAGAAAAGATCCTCAGTTTTACAAAAATGTATTTACGCTTGCACTTCCAATAGCGGCACAAAGCCTGATTACCATTGGTGTTAATATGCTTGATATTAAGATGGTAGGTAAATTAGGAGATGGAGCTTTGGTAGCAACGTCCCAGGCCAATTCATTTATAAATGTTTATCATATTTTGTGTATGGGACTTGGAATGGGAGCTTCTGTTTTGGTATCAAGATACTGGGGCATGAAAAAGAATAATCCTGATGATGTGAAGGCGGCTATTGCACTAAAGCAGACAGTATGTCTTATGCTAAGACTGACGATTGGATTAGCTACTATTTTCGCATTGACTACTTTAATTGCACCAGAATTAATTATGAGTACCTATACAACTAGTGCAGAAGTCAGAGAGTTAGGTGTCAGATATTTACAGTATTCAGTTGTAACTTTCTATTTCCTTGGACTGTCACTGGTTACGACGATAGTATTAAGAAGCGTAGGACAAGTTCAGTTACCACTATTTGTATCAATTGGAGCGTTTTTTGTTAATTTGATTGCTAATTATACATTTATTTTTGGTAAATTCGGCGCACCTGAAATGGGTGTTGCGGGTGCAGGACTTGGTACTTTGATAGCCAGAATATTTGAGGCTTCTATTGTTGTAGGATACTTATTGCTGGTAGATAAGAGAATTGCATTTAAGATTAAAGATTTGTTTATGAAGACAGGAAGTCTTCTTGGTGAATATATAAGAATTTGTATTCCTGTGCTTATTAGTGATGGTATTTTAGCATTTGGAATGGATGCAGTTACTAAGGTTATTGGACATCTTGATGATTCATTTGCAGCTGCCAACTCGATTACAGCTATAACTCAACAGCTAAGCTCCGTTTTGGTTACAGGTGTCAGTCAGGCTGGTGCCATAGTAACTGGTCAGACACTTGGAATGGGTGATAAAGATAAAACCATGAAAAATGGCTGGCAATTTCTTGGACTTGGACTTGCGCTTGGTTTGATATCTGCTTTATTTATAATCATTGTCAAAGATCCAGTAGTAATGTCGTTTAAAGAAGAGAGCGAGTTGACTAAAGAAATAGCCAAACAACTTATGTGGGCTATAAGCATAATAGTATTGTTCCAGTCTACCAATAGTATTATGACTAAAGGTGTATTACGAGGCGGTGGCGATACCAAAATGCTTATGTTCACCGATAACATATTCTTGTGGATTGTAGCACTTCCACTTGGATTAGTTGCGGGATTTGTATTAAAGCTTCCACCATTTTGGATTTATATATGTCTTAAGTCGGATCAGATAATTAAAACTGTATGGTGTGTGTTCAGACTAAGAAGTGGTAAATGGATAAAAAAGGTATCAACTGGAAAGAATTAAAAATTTATACTTGATAAATTGCAAAAAAGGTCGATATACATTCTGGAGGCATGGAAGCTATGAAAACAATTATTGTATATTATTCACTTGAAGGAAGCACTAAAAAGATTGCAGAAAGGATTGCCAATGAAATAGGTGCCGACCTTTTGGAACTTAAACCCGTAAGAGATGTAAAAAACAATGGAATGAAATTCTTAGACGGAGGAAGACAGGCAGTATTTGGTTCAAAACCAAAGCTTGAAGAATATTCTTTTTCTGTTAGTGATTATGACAGAGTTATTATTGGAACTCCTATTTGGGCAGGAAAGCATGCACCAGCCATCAATACATTTCTTCATGAAAATGAATTGAATTATAAGGTAAGTGCTGTATTTACTCTAAGTGGCAGTGGCAATAATGAAAAATGCTTAAAGGGACTTAAGAAAATCTGCCCATCTATTTTAAATGATGCAAATCTCTTTGATACAAATGATGAGAAAAACGCAGAGATTAATGAGAAGAGAATAAGCAATTTTATAAGCAGAATCAGATATAACTAAGAAAGATGTGATTTGTCTTTTAAGGTTTCGCTTGCAGACAAGAAATGTAAAAGAATTCTGCTTAACAGACTCAAAGTGAAATACATTGAGATTTAAGTTTTATATTGATATAATAAAGAGCGTAGGCTTGGGGTCCTGGGCTCTTTTTTAATATTAGAAATTAGATAGAGGTTAGATAGTGAAAAAGACTATAATTGCCAATATAATAATTGCCGCATTGCTACCTTTTACAGGGTTGCTTCTTTTGATGGCTGTATATATGCTTCCTACTGGAAAAATGGTCGTAAACGTAAGCAATTCAATGTCTCTTATTGAGTCGGAATTTGAGAATGAGTTGGCGATTGATGGGTATAAAGCAACAATGACAGGAAGTTTTACAGACTGCTTGATGCTTGAGCATGCGATATATAATGAGAACCATTCTAAATTAAATCAGTCAATGAATATGTATAGAGCAGAATCCTGCCCTGATGATGGTGAATGGTGGCCAGGATTGTCCCTTAGAGATTATATTAATGGGGTGGAACAACCAAGAGAGGTTGAATATTCAAGATACTGGCATGGTTATTTGGTGGTGTTAAAGCCAATGCTTATGCTATTTTCTTTGAATTCAATAAGACTTTTTAATTTGGTATTTCAGCTTGCTTTGTTTTCAATGATTCTTATTGAGCTTTCTAAAAAGGGATATTCAAGAGTTGCTATTTCCTTGGCAGCAGCATCGGCATTTATGTTTTTTGGAGTATCATATAATTCCTTGTCGTTAAGCATTTGTTTATATTTGATGCTTCTTGGACTCTTGATTCAGGTTTATTTAGATGAAAAGATTACAAAGATAAATGGATATTTTGCATTCTTTTTGATAATGGGT
The DNA here is from genome assembly GCA_024403275.1 of Lachnospiraceae bacterium. Taxonomy (GTDB): domain Bacteria; phylum Bacillota; class Clostridia; order Lachnospirales; family Lachnospiraceae; genus UBA3766. The sequence continues at coordinate 22,851 of JAKSSD010000012.1, read as the reverse complement.
GCAGCAACTTCTTATTTTGATTTCCTTACATATCCAATAGTAACCTTTGGATTTCCAGTATGTGTATATTTATGTATGCATAAGGAAAAGATAAAGGAAAGATTAATTAAATTCGCAGTATTTGGTGGTCTTTGGGGATTGGGTTACATTTATATGTGGGCTTCTAAATGGATATTCTCAGATATTCTTGCAGGCAATTCGACAATCAAGGATGCTTTGTTTACTGTTGGCGTAAGAACAGGTTCGGATACTGTAAGCTTCATAAAAGTTATAGAGAAAAATTTGTCAGTATATTTAAACAGACCATATCTTATATTGCTTGTATTAGTTTTAGTATTGGCAATAATCTGGATTATCAAAGATATAAAATTTGTTAAGAAAATAAATATATTAAATTCTATTCCACTTATGCTTATGGTTATTGCGCCATTTGTATGGTGGATGGTAACACAGAATCATTCTGGCCAGCACTGGGTATTTACATGCAGAATATTCTCACTAAGTGTATTCGCACTACTTTGTGTATGCAGTCAGTTAATAACAGATAAAGAGGGGAGAAAAGATGCCTTATGATGTTTAATACATTAAGCTTCCTGATATTTTTTCCTCTGGTAGTTTTAATTTATTTCATAATTCCAAAGAAAATCAGATATATATGGCTTCTTGTTGCTAGCTATTATTTCTATATGTCATGGGTTCCACAGTATGGAATCCTTCTTTTCGTTTCAACTTTTATAACTTACGCAGGCGGACTCCTGATTGATAAAATTAAGAGTAAAGGCGGAAGGAAAGCTATACTGATTGCCAGCCTTTTGGCTAATTTTTCGATGCTTTTTGTTTTTAAATATTTTGGATTTTCTATAGATACAATCAATTCAGTGTTGTCGAGAATTAATGTGTCTGTAATTGAAGTTCCGTTTACCATTGTGCTGCCAATGGGTATTTCTTTTTATATATTCCAGGCGGTTGGATATTTAATTGATGTTTACAGAGAAGAAACCAAGGCTCAGAAGAATTTCTTCAAATATGCTTTGTTCGTTTCATTTTTCCCACAGTTGGTGGCTGGACCTATTGAGAGAAGTGGAAACCTTCTTAATCAGATAGGAAATATCGAGAATATTAAAGTCTTTAATGCGAAGCGCATACAGGATGGCTTTATGATTATGCTTTTTGGCTATTTTATGAAAATGATTATTTCAGACAGAGCCAAAATATTTGTAGATATGGTTTATCACGAGGGAGAATATTCAAAATTTGTCGGATTAATTCCTATAATTGCAACTATTTTGTTTGCAATTCAAATCTATTGCGACTTTGCTGGATATACATATATTGCAATTGGTGCTGCTAAGATTATGGGATTTGAGCTTATGAATAATTTTAATACTCCATACTTAGCAGTTAGTATTACAGATTTTTGGAGCCGCTGGCATATTTCGTTAACTAACTGGTTTAAGGATTATTTGTATATTCCTCTTGGTGGAAATAGAAAAGGAAAGGTTCGTAAATATATTAATATATTTATAGTGTTTCTTTTAAGCGGATTATGGCATGGTGCATCATGGCATTTTGTTGCATGGGGAGTTATTCATGGTGTAATGCGAATTGTTGATGATTTAACGGCTAAATTAAGAGATAAAATCTATAGTAAGCTCGGCTTTAAGGAAGATGATTTTGGACTTAAAATCTACAAGATGACGGTTACTTTCATTCTTGTTTGCCTTGCCTGGGTATTCTTCAGAGCGCAGTCTGTTGGACAGGCAGTTTCGATTATTAAAAATATGTTTAAATGGAACCCATGGGTTTTGACAGATGGAAGCTTATTAAACGTTGCTCTAGATGCTAAAGAAATGAATGTTTTGATTGTAGCGCTTGCAATATTACTTATAGTTGATATCTGCAGATACAGAAATGTTAAACTTCTTGAGTTATTTGCAAAACAGAACTGGATTTTCAAAGGGAGCATAATAATAGTAACTATTATGGCCATTCTTTTATTTGGTATTTACGGTTCAAATTATAATGCAGCATCATTTATTTATTTTCAGTTCTGACGGTGTTTAAGATATGAGTAAGAAGATTATTTTAAATTGTATAAAAATAGGTGTATGTTTGTTGATTCTGACCGCATTACTTCTAAGGACTGCTTATGTTGTAAGAGATAAGCAGTATACAAGCGTGCAGGACAATTTCAGACAATTGCCAAAGGATTCTGTTGACGTAGTGTTTATAGGTCAGAGCCATTGTTTTTGCTCTATAGATCCTAATCTGTTGGCAGACGAATATGGTATTGAGTCATTTATGTTAGCAACATCAGCCCAGACGGTACCTATGTCTTATTACGCGGCCAAGGAAGCTATTGAGTGTCAGCATCCTAAAAAGATTGTAATGGAAGTGGCATATTGTGCTAATGATTTTAGAACGGTTGAGGATGGAATGACTCACGCATTCTTTGATGGAATGCCAAATGGCAAGGCTAAAAAAGAAGCTATTAAGGATTTGATAGATAAGGAAGACAGAATCTATTATTATCTGAATTTTGGAATGTATCACACAAGATGGAAAGATTTAACAGAGGATGATTATAAGAGTAACCTCACTATGAAGAGAGGTGAATACTATTCTGAAGATGTTTTTTCTAACTGGGATTATCCTGTTGTGGCAGCAGATGAGAAAAAGAACATGCCTGAAGAGATGGAAAGATACATGGATCTTTTGGTTGAATTATGCAAGGAAGAAAATGTTGAATTGATTCTCTTTTGTGCTCCATTTGGAATTCAGGATGACTTTGATGATAGAAGAGAAGATTTGAAGGAAAGACAGAGAATCTTTAATTATATTGAAGATTATGCAAAAGAAAAAAATGTCAGATATTATAATCTGTTCAACGAGCTTGATAGCATCTATGAATATGGTCTTAATGATGAAACTGACTGGAAGGATTCACAACATTTAAATGCCAGTGGTCAAAAGAAACTTACAAGATACATGGCGGAAAAGGGATATTTTGATTAAATGAGTAATACAAAAAAGAAATTATCATCTAAATTTATTACAATTTTATATCTGATTCTTTTTGGTGTAGTAATAGTTGCATCAGTTGTGATTGCTATGTATTTTTATAGGAATATCAAAATTGATACAGTGGATGAAAAACAAAAATATGATAAATACTATGTCATGATCACCGAAGACAGGGATTTGGATTTGTGGCAGTCTGTATATGAGGGCGCTAAAAAATCTGGTGGCGAGCAGGGTATTTATGTAGAACTTATGGGCGAAAATCTCTATGCGGAATATGCAGACACTGATCTTTTGGAAATAGCAATAGCTTCAAAGGTTGATGGCATAATTGTATATGCTAATGAATCTGAAGAGATGACTAAGCTTATTAATGAAGCAGGAGAGGCAGGAATACCTGTAGTTACTGTTCTTGGAGATAATACTCAGTCAACAAGATGTAGTTTCGTAGGTGTTGGTAGCTATAACCTTGGTCGTGAATATGGAAAACAGATAGTTAAGATTGTAAAAGATAAAGAAAATGGAGATACTATTTCATCTACTCACGCTAATGACGTGATAAATGTAGTTGGTATCATTAATTCTTATGCAGACTCATCTACACAGAGTATTATCTGGTCAGGTGTTCAAAGCTTTGTTGAAACTGAAAATGATACAGAAACATCGATTAATATGAGCCTTGCTTATGTTGATAACAAAAGTACGTATACGGTAGAAGAGTCTATAAGAGATATTTTTAAGAATCAGGAAACTCCTGATATTATTGTATGTTTCAATGAAACTACTACTGCCTGTGTATATCAGTCACTGATTGATTACAATATGGTAGGTAAAACTAATCTTTTGGGATATTATGATTCGGATGTTATCTTAAAGGGAATATCCAGAAATGTTATTTATTCATCAGTTACGGTGGATACAGAACAGCTTGGAAATTACTGCGTTAATGCCTTGAATGAATATAACGAGACAGGTAATACAAGCCAGCTTTTTCTTGCGGATATTACATTGATTGATAAGACTAATGTATCGGAGTTTTATCAGGAAGAGGGGGAGAATTGATATGAAAGAAAAATCTTCCAGAGTAATCCCTCTTCAGCTTAAATTATCTGGTGTATTTATAGCAGCCAGCTTACTGGTTCTTATTGTAAATATGATACTTATGATTGGTATCAGGAATATGTCAGGTCAGATGGATTTGGTATATCAGGATAATATGAAGCTTAACGAATTATCCAATTCATTGACTCTTGTTCAACAGAGTATGACAGAGTACTTGAATACCAAAACGAGTGATTCGTTAAATGATTATTATAGAAATGAACAAAAGTACAATAAATTAATAAGAGAACTCAACACAAGTATTGTTTCAGATGAATATGCCTTAATGGAAAGAGACATAAGAAATATGTCTGAGGAATATCTTAAAATAACAGAGAATGCCATTGAAGCAAAGCGTGGACGAAATGTTGAGAAATATAGTATGGAATATGACGAAGCCAGTAAGCTTTTCGATTATATCAGTACATATATTGAAAGTCTTAACCGTGAATCATTTAAGAGTAATTCGCAAAACTACAGTGAACTTATTTCAGCCTTCAATGTATTTGCATCTGTCAGTACAATTGTAATGGTTGGTGCTATTATAGGAAGTTCAGTATTTGTAATTATATTTACAAGAAATATGGTTGAGCCTGTTAAGAAACTTGCTAAATCTGCTGATGAAGTCGCCAATGGTAATTTTGAAATAGAAACACTTGAAATTACTTCCAGAGACGAGGTCGGTGTAGTTACAGGAGCCTTCAATGAGATGGTTGTCAGCATAAGACATTATATTGATCAGGTTAAGGAAGGTATGGAGAATGAGAGAAAGATGAAGGAGAAGGAGCTTATGATTGAGGCTACTCTTAAGGATGCCCAGCTTAAGTATCTTCAGACACAGATTAATCCTCATTTCTTATTCAATACCTTAAATGCAGGAGCACAGTTAGCAATGCTTGAGGATGCGGAGAGAACTTACGACTATATTCAGAATACAGCAGAATTCTTCAGATATAATGTTCGTGAAGGTAACACTGTTGTTAAATTGAAGGATGAGATTTCTCTGATCGATCATTATATGTATATTCTTAATGTACGTTTTAGCGGAGATATTAAATACGAGAAAATTATTGATACAGAGATTGATAAGGTAGATATGCCAAGTATGATTCTTCAGCCTATTGTTGAAAATTCCATTAATCATGGAATCAAGGAGATGGAGGGAAAAGGAAAGATTCTTGTGCGTGTTTACAGAGATGGAAATGAAGTTGTAATAAGTGTTAAAGACAATGGAACAGGAATGAATCAGGAAGTGATTGACAGGATTCTCAAAGGGGAATTTGGAGAAGAGGAAAAACCTGCTCCAGCTGGCGCACATGGAATTGGTATGGACAACGTAATCAAGAGATTAAGACTTTATACCAACAATGAGGAATGTATTGACATTGTTAGTGATGGAGAAGGAATGGGAACTGAAACCATTATTCGTTTGAATGCAGAGATAGGGGAGTAAGATGTATAAGATTCTGATAGCAGATGATGAAGGAATAGTTATTGACGCTCTTAGATTTATTCTTGAGAAGGAATTTGGAAAGGAATGCGTCGTAGAGCATGCCAAAACAGGTCGTGCAGTTATTGAAATAGCAGAGACTTTCAGACCAGATATTGCGATTTTGGACATACAGATGCCTGGTATAAATGGTATTGATGCAATGAAGGAAATAAGAGCTAATAATAAGGATGTGGTTCTTATTGTTATGAGTGCTTATGACAAATTTGATTATGCCCAGGAAGCTATAAAGCTGGGAGTTCTTGACTATGTAACCAAGCCAATGGAGAAAAAGAGAATTCTCGCTGTGGTTAAAAATGCCATGGACATTATCGATAAGGAAAGAAAGAAAAGAAGTAATGACCTTATCATTAAGGAAAAGCTTGAGACAGTCGTTCCAATGCTTGAGAGTGGTTTGATTTATAGTATTTTCCTTCAGGACAAATTCTCGGAGGATGCCGACAACTACAAAACAATTCTTGGAATTGAAGAAAATTATGGATATATGTTTACTGTAATCTGCGGTGATTATGATGAAGATGAGAAAATGACTAACGCAGTAGGCAGCAGTGTAAAGCTTCAGAAAAACTATGAAGAAATCCGAATGGTTATTAAGGATTACTTCAAATGTATCGTTGGAAATGTAATGTCCAATAAGATAACAGTACTGGTTCCTTATTCTAATCCTGAAATGGAATATTCTCAAAGAAATGAGTTGATTACTCTTATTAGAGATTTGGCAAGAAAACTTCAGGTTAAGCTTGGAGGAAATTTTAGAATCGGTGTTGGCGGAGTCAAGGCTTTTAGCGAATTGAGTGAATCCTATGATGAAGCGTTGAATGCACTAGTTAACTCTAATGCAAGAGTAAGCCATGCAGATGATTTGGATCTTCGTTGTGATTATGAGGAAGATTATCCTATTGAAACTGAAAAACTTCTATTTGAATTAGTTGAAAAAGGAGATTATGCAGGTGCTTCAAACGCAGCTAATTCATTCTTTGAATGGATGAATGCTAATTTCTCTGACAGCTTGTCGGATATAAGACTTAAAACTCTCGAATTCGTATTGTTTGCAGAACGTCTTTACTATGTAAAGGGTGGAAGAACATATGAGTTTAAGAGCAGAACAGATTATTTACAAAAATTAATGGATGCTTCTACAGCGGAGGAAATTAGAAGCTGGTTCTTAGAGAAGATTACAGAATCTGCGCAAAGAGTAGGCAGCGTAAAGGCAGATAAGACTGAAAGCGTTGTTGAGAAAGCGTGCGATTTCATTGATAAGAATTACATGAAAGATATTTCTCTTGATGATATATCAAAATACTGCAATATCAGTTCATATTATTTCAGCAAACTTTTCAAGCAGGAAAAGGGCGAAAATTATGTTGAATATCTAAATAGAGTAAGAATTGAGAATGCCAAGAATATGCTTTCACAGGGCGACAGTTCGATTAAGGAAGTTTGCTATTCTGTAGGATTTTCTGATCCAAACTACTTTAGCAGAGCGTTTAAGAAATATGAAGGTGTAACACCGACAGAATTCAAAGAAGGTAAGTAAGATGAAGGTGAAAAATATAATATTTAAAAGAATCATTTCTTATATATTAAGTATGGTATGCCTCCTTTTCGTTTTGAACGGATGTGATAAACCAGAAACAGAGATTATTAAAAAGACAGAGCCGGAAGATGATACAGTAGTAATCGGTATGGCGTTTGACTCCTTCGTAATCGAAAGATGGCAAAGAGACAGAGATGTATTCGTATCTACAGCCAAGGAGCTTGGAGCAGAAGTTAATGTTCAAAATGCTAATGGAGATATAGAAGAGCAGAAACAACAGATCCTTTATTTTATTGAACAGGGTGTTGATGTAATAGTAATCATCTGTATTGATGCAGATACTCTGTCAGATGAAGTAGCCAAGGCTAAAAATGCAGGAATAAAGGTTATAGCCTACGATAGAATTGTAAGAGATTCAAATGTTGATTTATATATTTCCTTTGATAATGCAGAGGTTGGGCAGCAGATGGGACAGGCTCTTGTAGATAATGGATTGTCACAGGGAGATAACATCATCATGATTGGTGGTTCTACAACAGATTATAATGTTCCAATGCTTGAAGATGGATTTAAGTCGGTGATGAATGAGAATGGAATTAACATTCTTGATTCAACACATTGTGAAGGTTGGAGAGCTGAGCTTGCTGCTGATTATATGTATGATAATGAAGAACTGATTTCTCAGGCAGACGCCATTATGTGTGGAAATGATAATATTGCTACAAATGTAGTATCAGTTCTCGCTGAGAAGCGTTTGGCTGGAACTGTTTTAGTTTCTGGTCAGGATGCTGATTTGGAAGCCTGCCAAAGAATTGTAGAAGGAACTCAGGTAGTGACAGTTTATAAGCCAGTATCAATGCTTGCTTCAGATGCAGCAAACTATGCGGTTATGCTTGCAAAGGGAGAAGATATAGGAGAACATGGTATGATAAATGATGGAACCTATGATGTTCCTTATGTATCATTAACTCCAATTGCAGTAACAAAAGACAATATAGATGATGTAATTATTAATAGAGGTTTCCATACAAGAGAGGATGTTTATCTTCTTCAGTAATAGGAGTAGCATTTTTTTGTGAATTCAAGCCGGTGCATGACAAAAAAGTCATAGCACCGGTTTTTTGATAAAAAAAAGAAAGCAATTTTTTGAAGATGATAGCAAGTTTTTTTGTGAAAAGCTGTGATATTCTAAATGCGTAGTCATAAAGAACTAACATTTCACTTAAATATGGGAGGTAAAGAAATGAAAAAGAAAATACTTAGTGTACTTCTTGCTACAGGTATGACAGCAACATTACTCGTTGGATGTACAGGTGGTGCAGGCGGCGGCGGAAAGAAAGTTGGCGTTGCAATGCCTACAAAGGACTTACAGAGATGGAACCAGGATGGTCAGAACATGGAGAAGCAGCTTAAGGAAGCTGGTTACACAGTTGACCTTCAGTATGCATCAAACGACATCAATACACAGGTTACACAGATTGAAAACATGATCGCTTCAGGATGCGACGTACTCGTTATCGCTTCTATCGATGGTGATTCACTTGGAACAGTTTTAGCACAGGCTAAGGAAAAGAACATTCCAGTTATCGCTTATGACCGTTTGATCATGAACTCAGATGCTGTTACATACTATGCAACATTTGATAACTACATGGTAGGTACAAAGCAGGGTGAATATATCGAAGAGAAGTTAGGTCTTAAAGATGGTAACGGACCTTACAACATGGAAGTATTCACTGGTGACCCAGGTGATAACAACGCTAGATTCTTCTACGGTGGTGCTATCGACGTTCTTAATCCATACATTGAAAATGGTCAGATCGTAATTCCTTCAGGTCAGCTTGATTTCGATACAGTTGCTACAGCTAACTGGGCTTCAGATGCAGCACAGTCAAGAATGGAAGCAATCATCTCAGCTAACTACGCTGATGGTACAAAGCTTGATGCAGTTCTTTGCTCAAACGACTCAACAGCATTTGGTGTTACAAACGCTCTCGTTGCTAACTACACAGGTGAGTACCCAATCATCACAGGTCAGGACTGTGATATCGCTAACGTAAAGAACATGCTCGATGGAAAGCAGTCAATGTCAATCTTCAAAGATACACGTGACCTTGCTTCTAAGACAGTTGAAATGGTAGACGCTATCCTTAAGGGAACAGACGCTCCAGTTAACGATACAACAACATACAACAATGGTGTTAAGGTTGTTCCTTCATACCTTTGCGAGCCAAAGTTTGCTGACGTAAGCAACTACAAGACATTATTAATCGATTCTGGTTACTACACAGAAGATCAGTTAAAATAATTGATTTATTGATTAAATAACAAACTAATATATACATGACAAGATCCCCTTTTTCATGACTATAAAAGGGGACTTGTTATGTAAAGACAATATTTAGGGGTAATTAATTAGAGATAAAATATGAAACACAGGAGGGATAGATTTGGCAAAGATATTACTTGAAATGAAAAATATTACCAAGGTATTCCCGGGCGTTAAAGCGCTTGATAACGTAAACTTACAGGTCGAGGAAGGCGAAATTCACGCACTTGTAGGTGAGAACGGAGCTGGTAAATCTACTCTTATGAACGTACTGAGTGGTATTTATCCATACGGTTCTTATGATGGACAGATTATCTACAATGGTAATGAATGTCATTTTACAAATATTAAAGATAGCGAAGCACTTGGAATTGTAATTATTCATCAGGAACTTGCACTTATTCCATATATGACAATAGGTGAGAATATGTTCCTGGGTAATGAAAAAGGTCAAAAGTGGAAAATTGATTGGACTGAAACATATGGTAAAAGTGAAGAATATTTGAGAACGGTTGGTCTTAATGAATCTTCACACACCTTAATTAAAGATATAGGTGTTGGTAAGCAGCAGCTTGTAGAAATTGCAAAAGCTCTTGCTAAAAACGCAAAGCTTCTTATACTTGATGAGCCAACTTCATCATTGAATGAGAAAGAATCTCAGGAACTCTTGGATTTGCTTCTTAAGTTTAAGAAGGAAGGATTAACTTCAATCATTATTTCTCATAAGTTAAATGAAATTTCTTATGTAGCAGATAAGATTACAGTTATTCGAGATGGATCTACAATCGAAACACTTGATAAGAAGGTGGATGATTTTTCAGAAGCAAGAATTATTAAGGGCATGGTTGGTAGAGACTTATCAGACAGATTCCCTAAGAGAGAAAAGAATATTGGAGATATCTGCTTTGAGGTAAAGAACTGGAATTGTTATCATCCAGTTTATACAGAGAAGAAGATTATTGATAATGTAAATATTAATGTAAGAAAAGGCGAAGTACTTGGTATCTCAGGACTTATGGGTGCTGGACGTACAGAGTTTGCCATGAGTATATTTGGTAAGAGTTATGGAGAAAAAATCTCCGGTACAATTATCAAGGATGGCAAGGAAATCGTTCTTAACTCGGTTCAGGAAGCAATTAAGAATAAAATTGCTTACGTTACTGAAGATAGAAAGGGAAATGGTCTTATCTTAAGTAATACTATTAAATTTAACACTACTCTTGCTAATCTTGATGGTGTTAGTAAAAATGGTGTAATTAACTCAGATAAAGAGTACGCCGTAGCGGTTGATTTTAAAGAGAAACTTCGTACAAAGTGTCCTTCAGTTGAACAGAATGTAGGTAACTTAAGTGGTGGTAATCAGCAGAAGGTATTACTTGCAAAATGGATGTATGCTGATCCAGATCTGCTAATACTTGATGAGCCTACAAGGGGTATCGACGTAGGTGCGAAATACGAGATTTATTGTATTATTAACCAGCTTGCTTCAGAAGGTAAATCAGTTATTGTTATATCTTCAGAAATGCCAGAGCTTCTTGGAACTTGTGACAGAATCTATGTCATGAATGAAGGAAGAATTGTTGGTGAAGTAGATGGTGAAACAGCAACACAGGAATTAATTATGTCATACATAATTAAGAGTGATAATTAAAGGAGACAGCTAATGGAAAAGAAAAAAAGCTCATTCAACAGTGCAAAACTGATTGACTTTATAAAAAAATATGCGATGGTAATCGTACTTGCAGGAGTTCTTATTTTCTTTGCAATTACTACAGGCGGAAAGATTTTATTACCAATGAACATCAGTAATATTATTTCCCAGAACGCATATGTATTTATTCTTACAACAGGTATGTTGTTATGTATTCTTACTGGTGGTAACATCGACCTTTCGGTTGGTTCAGTAGTATGTTTCGTAGGTGCTGTAGGTGCAACACTTATGACAATGCCACTTGGTTCAGCAACATCTCATTTACCAATTCCAGTAGTAATACTTGCAATGGTTCTTACAGGTATCGCAATTGGTGCGGCTCAGGCATTTATTATCGCCTATATCAGAATCCCGCCATTCATCGTAACACTTGCAGGTATGCTTATATTCAGAGGTTTAAGTAACATTGTTCTTAAAGGTTTAACAATTTCAATCACTGATTACACTTTATTCGTTAAATTGTTTGGTGGTGGTGCAGATTGCTTTATCCCAGATTTATTCAACTTAAAGGGTAACCTTAACATTCCATTTAATATTACTTGTATCCTTGTTGGTGTTATTGCTATCGTTATTTACATTGCATCACAGATTATTACAAGAGCAAAGAGAATTAAAAAGGGTTACGAAGTTGAGAAATTTGTTCCTTATATTGTTAAGATGATTCTTATTACAGCAGTTATTATTGCAGTAACAGTTCAGCTTTCACGCCACAAAGGTATTCCTACAGTACTTATCATTGTAATGGCAGTAATCATTATTTACTCATACATTACACAGAATACAACAACTGGTCGTTACTTCTACGCAGTTGGTGGTAATGAAAAAGCTACAAAGCTTTCAGGTATTAATACAAATAAGACATTCTTCCTTGCATATATGAACATGGGCTTCCTTGCAGCAGTTGCAGGTATGGTTACAATTGCTCGTATGACATCAGCTCAGCCAACATATGGTATGAACTACGAAATGGATGCTATTGCATCATGTTTCATCGGTGGTGCTTCTGCTTACGGTGGAATTGGTACAGTTCCAGCAGCTATCATCGGTGCGGTTCTCATGGGTGTTATTAACCTTGGTATGTTGATCATGGGTGTTGATCAGAACATGCAGAAGGTAGTTAAAGGTATAGTTCTTCTTCTTGCAGTTATCTTCGATGTAGTATCAAAGAGAGGCTTCAAGATTATTGCAAAGAACTAATTAATCGAAAAGAAAAGATTAAAGAGCGTCGGCTGAAAAGTCGGCGCTCTCTTCCATTTATAAGGAAAAATATAGAAATGCTCCCCTTTTTTATTGAGTTTATCTGTGTTAAAATATACCCATTGACTCAAACGGAGGAATTATATGAATTACGAATTGGATATTAACAAAACAGTCAGATTTAATAATAAGGCAGACCATTGTGTAGGAACAGGAAGAATGGATCTTGCTCTTCACAAAGAATATCTTGATCAGCTTAAGGTGACTCAGGATGAGATTGGTTTCTCATATATCAGAGGTCATGGCTTGTTTTCAAAATATATGGGTATTTATAAAGAAGGAAGATTTGATATCGAAGGCAAGGAAGAATATTGCTTTACTTATCTTGATATGGTTATGGATTCATACCTTGAATTGAATATTAGACCAATTCTTGAACTTGGATTTATGCCAGATGATTTGGCGTCAGGCGACGAGACTTGCTTCTTCTGGAAAGGAAAAGTATCTCCTCCAAAGGATTATGATAAATGGGGAAGACTTGTTCAAAATACATTAAAACATCTTATTGAAAGATACGGAATTGATGAAGTCAGAAACTGGCCAATCGAAGTATGGAATGAGCCAAATCTTACAACTTTTTGGAAAGATGCAGATATGGAAGAGTACTTCAAATTGTATGCTGTTACTGCAGTAGCAATTAAGGAGGTTGACAAGGAACTTAAAGTAGGTGGACCAGCTATCTGTGGCGTAGACGATGAAAGATGGTTGAGAGAATTCCTTGCATATGTTGATGAGAATAACCTTCCGCTTGATTATGTATCAAGACATCATTACACAAGTTATTCACCTAAGATGGTAGGACATTATGCATATATTGATCTTCATGAACCAGAGGATGCATTTGGCTGGCTTGAAAGATCAAGAGATATTGTAGATAGTTTCGAGAAGTTTAAGGGAATGGAGATTTTCATTACAGAGTTTAATACTTCTTATGTACCAAATGCTCCAATTCATGATACTGTTTTGAACGCAGCTTATGTTGCACATATGTTATCAAGACTTGGTGATAAGCATGAATCATATTCATACTGGACATTCGGAGATATCTTTGAGGAATTTGGAATTCCATTTACTCCATTCCATGGTGGTTTTGGTCTTGTTGCAAATGGCTGTATTGAGAAACCAACCTTCTGGACATTTGCTTTCTATAAGAAATTAAAGGGCGAATGTATTTTAAGATCAGAAGACAGCGTAATTGTTAAAGCGGCTGACGGAAGTATCAGAGGCGTTGTTTGGAATCTTGACAAGAGACTTGAAAAGAAAAACTTAAATGTGTCCTATAATATTGCAAACGTTGAAAAAAAGGAATATTTTGTATTAGAAAAGTTTGTAAATGAAGAAACAGGCAATCCTTTGAAAATGTGGCATGAAATGGGTGAGCCATCATCTCTTAGTAAAGCAGAAAAGGAATTGTTAAAGCAGGCTGCGAAGCCAGGAATTTCTTCAAAAAATATTGTCAGCGAGAATGGAAATATTACACTTGAATATGAATTGCTTCCAAATGAAGTGAGATATTTTGAGATTAAGAGTATCGACAGAAAGTCAGACTCTGGATATTCTTACGAGAGAGTAATGAAGCACGTTACAGCTGACAGCGAGGAATAGGTCAGGAGATAGAAATGAGTAATAAGAAAAATAAATACAAGAGCCTTAAGAAAAGAGAAGCACTTGGAGAACCAAAGCTTGATAAGAAGAAGGCCATAATTTTGTTTGTTGCTGTATTTTTAGTAGCAGCGGTGATTATTGGTGGAGCAATAGGGTTTGATTATGCTAGAAAAAAAGCTAATACAGTAACAAATTCTGATGGATTGAATTCAGAAGGTAAAGTTAAAGGTATCAAGGTTAATGATTATATAGATTTATGTGATTTGGACAAGATTGATAAAACTGTTGAGAATTATTATCCTGATGCAGAAACAGAAAAAACTTATATTGATGGAATAGTATCTTCTTATCCTGTCTTAAATGAGGATAAAAACAAAGTGGTTAATATCGGAGATAACATCAATATTGATTTTGTTACATATATTGATGGACAGGAAATGGCTGGCGGTAATACAAATGGCGCAGGCATCAAAATCCCATTAGGTGCTGCAGGATATCCTGAAGATTTTGAAGAGCAGATAGCAGGACATAAGGTTGGCGAAGAGTTTGATGTAATTATTAAATTTGCAAATGATTTTGCTAATGAGGAGTTGGCAGGCAAGGAAGCTACATATATGGTTACAATTAATGGTTTATATGAGAACGATGAGTTTAATGACGCCTTTATTAAGAAGAACTTTGGAAGTCAGCTTTCAAGCGCAGAAGAGTTTCTTGCAGCCTACAGAGAAAGCGCCGCAGAGAGTAATTTTGATTCATACATAACTCAGTATATTATTTCTGATTCGACTGTTAAGAAAACACCTTCAAATTATAAGAAAAATGTAATAAAGATTCTAAAAGACAAAGATGTTCAGCAGATGGAAAATACAAATGAAGCATATGAGAATCTTTATCAAATGAAAATGTATCAGGATGTACTAGATATGAGACAGATGACTCAGGAAGAGTATGATGCATATCTTAGTGAAAAGGCAGATGAGGAGATTAAGACAATGCTTGTATACCAGGCTCTTTATGAGAAGTTTGGTTTAAGTATTAACCAGGATGATCTTTATGAGGTTGCTAAATCATATTCATACGAACAAGATGAGTATGATCAGGCAGTTGAAAGATTTGGCGAGCCTTATATTCGTCAGCAGGCGATGTACAAAGTAGTTACTACATATCTTACAGAAAATTACAATCTTAAATAATCAGGAGCCTTCATTTTGCATAAAAAGAAAGACCTAAATTTGGTAATAATACCAAAGGAATTTCAAAAGGCAAATTGAAGGCTTTTTTTATTGTGATTTTTTACAAAAAAACTAAGGAAAAATAGGCATTTGACGATATATTATATTGAGTGTTTAAGATTGATAAAAGCACGTTTTCATGCTATACTTAATTCACTTGTATACTACTATTTTTTGTAGATACGACTTGAAAGGAGACTAAACTTATGGCAAAGCAAAAAGAACCATTGGTTACACACATTTTTACAGCTGATCCATCAGCACACGTTTTTAATGGAAAATTATATATTTACCCATCACATGACTTAGAGCATGATGGCGCTGACAATGACGACGGTGACGAATATCAGATGGAAGATTATCATATTCTTTCAATGGATGATGTTGATGCACCATGCGTAGATAACGGTGAAGCACTTCACATGAAGGATGTTCCATGGGTTAGCAAACAGATGTGGGCTCCAGACTGTGCAGAGAAGAATGGAAAATATTATTTATATTTCCCAGCCAGAGATAAGGATGGTATCTTCAGACTTGGTGTTGCTATCAGTGATGATCCAGCAGGCCCATTCAAGGCTGAACCAAACTATATTGAGGGAAGCTACTCAATCGACCCAGCAGTTCTTGTTGATGACGATGACAGAGCATATGTTTACTATGGCGGACTTTGGGGTGGCCAGCTTGAGAAATGGAACTCAGGTTCATTCGATCCAGTAGGTGGCGAATTAGACGGACACTATGACAAGAACCGTGATGCTGTAGGCCCTATGTTTGCAGAATTAAATGAAGACATGGTTTCTTTCAAAACAGAACCAAAGCATCTTGTTATTTTAGACGAGAATGGCAAGCCAATCCAGGCAACTGACGAAGACAGACGTTACTTCGAAGGTCCATGGATGCACAAATATAATGGAAAGTATTACTTATCATATTCAACAGGTACAACACATTACATTGTATATGCTACAGCTGATACTCCAGATGGTCCATTTACATATCAGGGAAGAATCCTTGAGCCGGTTATTGGATGGACAACACATCATTCAATCGTTGAGTACAAGGGAAAATGGTATTTATTCTACCATGACTCATCACTTTCAGGTGGTGTTAACCACAGACGTTGCGTTAAGTTCAGAGAACTTAAGTATGACGAAAATGGCAAGATCATCACAATGAAGCCTTACGAAGACTAAATTTTATATAAGCAAAAACGGTGATTTGTACTGTCACCGTTTTTGTTAATTATGACATATGTGATTTTACTGGAGGGAACCTATGAAAATTGCAATATTGTTGCTTGCGATTATTGCTATAATTGAAGCCGTTGGACTTGTTGCTCTGACTATTGTTATTTTGAGTAAAAACAAAAATCAGGCAAAGATGATGAAGAAAGCTGAATTGATTGTTAAAGGACGACTTGATGTTGAAGATATTTCAACAGAGGGTACAGACAGCACCACTATAGTGCTTGGAACTGCTTTCAACTCAATTAAGAATAATCTTATGACTTTCGTTGAGGCGACTAAGGTTAACGTAGTTACTCTTTCTGATTCAGTCTCGGTTTTATCAGATAGTGTTGATGCAAATGTTAAAGGAAATGAACAGATTGCAGAGGGTGCTACAAATGTAGCTATTAAAACTGCAGAACAGTTAGATCTTGTTAAAGAAAATCTTTCACTTATTGAATCAAACAACCAGCAGATGCAGGAAATTGATGACGAGATGCATTCAATTAAGAATCTTCTTGAAGAAACTGTAGAGGATAGTGAAAATGGTCTTTCTAATCTTGAAGGATATGAGAAAGATATGGGAGCTATGGCTACAGATCTTAATAGAATCAATGACATTCTTGCTCAGTTTAACAGTGAGATTAAGAGAATCGGTGAAGTTGGTGATTTCATTGTAGGAATAAGTGATCAGTTAAGACTCCTTGCTTTTAATGCATCAATCGAGGCAGCTCGTGCAGGTCAGGCAGGACGTGGATTTACTGTAGTTGCTGATGAAATGAATGATATGTCTACAAAGACCAGGGATGGTATGTTGACAATTAATCAGATTCTTAAAGAAATCATTAACAGTAGCCAGATGGTAAATGATTCTATTGCTAACTGTGAAGATACATATAACAAGAGTAAAGAAACATTCCTTACAGTTAATAGTTCATTCAGAGCAATTAATGAACAGTCACTTGGCATTAATAATAGAATGAACAATATCTCAAAGAAGTTTGATGTAATGTCAGATAACTCAGAGAAATCAAAACAGACTGCGGAATATCTTTTCGATACAACACAGTCTATCAGTGAGAATACTCATGAAATCGCTGCAATTTCAGAAGAGGTTGCTGCTGAGTCAACTAAGATTGGAGAGAATACAGAGGCTCTTAAGGGTATGCTCTTTGGCATTCAGAATCTCCTTAAGCAGTTCAATACAGCGATTGTTCCAACAGAGAAGAATCCAAGCAAGAAGCTTAAGATTTTGGCTATGAGTATGCTTGATAATGATTTCTGGTATGGCGTAAGACGTGGTGCATTTTACGCACAGAACGAATTATATGGTAAAAATGTAGAAGTAGAATACATTCCTTTAATTCCAGGAGAGGATGGACTTGAAGCACTGGTATGTAACGTTGTTGAGTCAGCTATAGAAAGAGAATTTGATGGTATTATCTTCCCAGGCTTCCTTGGTGGTGCTGATCCACAGTTCCAGGCTGCAGCTTCAAAAGGAATTAAGCTTATGTCATATAACTGCGATTGTACATCAGCAATTCCAAGAATTTCATGCTTGAGACCAGATCCAAATGATCCTGGTATTATAGCTGCGAAGGCTGCTGAGAAGGAACTCAACAGACATGGAAATGTACTTATGCTTACAGGTGATTTAACTGTTGGTGTAAATAGAGAAAGAAGTGAAACATTCAAGAAACAGCTTGCTACTAATAAGAATATGAAGATTGTTGATGAATTATTCGTTCTTGACTTTGCCGATGATGTTTATAAGGTTGCATTAGATGGCCTTAAGAAGCATCCAGAAACAGAAGTTATTTACCTTACAAATGGTTTCCCAATTTCTGTAGTAGAAGCTATTAAGAATAGTGGTCTTAGAGGAAAGGTTTCAGTTGTATGCTTCGACCACAATCAAGAAATCTTCAGAGCTATTAAGGAAGGCTATATCTCAGCTGCCATTGGTCAGGATGCATTTGGTCAGGGACATGATCCGATTATTTGGCTTTACAACCATCTTGTTACAGGTGAAAAGCTTGATGAATTTATTTCTTGCAGACTTTCAGTTGTAGATAAGAGCAATGTAGACACTCTTGTAGAAGCTTAAAAACAAAAAATTTTAATATAAAAAACGGAGAATCATTTCTCCGTTTTTTTTAATGTTTAGTTAATCGTTTTCTGATGAATGAAGCAGGTTGAAGGCTTCGATTGCGATAGCAGATTCCTCGTCTTTTGCAGAAGTAGCCTTGTACTGCGTAGGTGAAAGCCCTGTGTATTTTTTGAAGCAGCGGCAGAAGGACGTTAGGTTGTTGAAGCCAATCTGAAAGGCCACATCTGTAACAGGGATGTTTTTTCTTAATAACTGTTTGGCAACTAATATACGCTTACTGCAAAGATAATCGTAAAATGTAGTATTTGTATATTGTTTGAAAAGTCTGGCGAAATGAAACTTCGAGAAGCCTGTAGTATCGGCGACGCTTTCAAGAGTTAAGTCTTCTGCATAGTTTGTTTCTATATAGGAAAGAACGCCGATAAATTTGTCGTACATTTCTGAATGAGTTGAGACTACTTCGTCAGAACCTTTTTCCTCAGAATCACATAAAAGGCTGATGGTTCTGAATAGTTCAGAATATATATGCATTTCGCTCATCTTTTCGTTAGCGAAGTAATTCTGGATAATTCTATTTACACTTGAATAAACAAACGGATAAATGTGAGAACCAGAATTGATGGTTAAAAGGTGTGGAACTGAAAAATAAAAGTCAATTTCGTCCTTTTCACTAAACTGATTGAAAATCGAATAATCGAAAAGAAGAATAAAACGTTCACCTTTTTCAGGGGCAGTAAGTGTATGTGGAACATTTGGGGGAAGAAAAATAATATCTCCTTCCTTCATTTTATAAGTCTGCTCACGTACAGTTACTGAATATGAATTGACGGAACATAAAATTATCTCTAAAGCAGAATGCTTGTGTGAAGAGTAGGAATCTGGCAGGTTGTTAAGCCAGACTCTGTATTTATGTCCGGGAAGATAATCAATTGTTTCTTCGTCGATATTAACTTTTCTACTTGTAAACTCTCCTAATGGCTGGGAGTAATCCAGAATAGTTGTTTTATTAATAGCCATATTAGTACCTCGTTAGTTAATATACGTCTATTATAATGGCAAATGATATGTAGAGCAAGATATGTTAAATATAGCAATATTTGTAAATTGTTATAAAAATGTTAAATAACTCTTTTCAGATTGAGAGTATTAATAAAATGTTGTAGAATAATCAATGGGGAAAATACAAAAAATAAGGAGTAAAGCATGAACAGAGAAGAAGCAAGAAAAAGAGCTACAGAACTTGTAGAGCAGATGACAGTTGAGGAATTGGCATCACAGTTAAAATTTGATGCGCCAGCAATTGAAAGACTTAACATTCCTGAATATAACTGGTGGAATGAAGGTCTTCATGGTGTTGCAAGAGCAGGTGTAGCTACAATGTTCCCACAGGCTATTGCTATGGGTGCAACATTTGATGATGAACTTCTTAAAGAAGTAGGAGATGTTATCGCTACTGAAGCGAGAGCAAAATATAATGAACAGGTTAAATATGGAGACAGAGATATTTATAAGGGACTTACAATCTGGTCACCAAATGTAAATCTTTTTAGAGATCCAAGATGGGGAAGAGGCCATGAGACATATGGTGAAGATCCATATCTTATTTCAAGACTTGGAGTTAACTTCATTGAAGGATTACAGGGTGATGGGGAATATCTTAAGACTGCTGCATGTGCAAAGCATTTCGCTGTACATTCAGGACCAGAGGCTTTGAGACATCATTTCGATGCTGTAGCTAGCACAAAGGATATGTGGGAAACATATCTTCCACAGTTTGAAGCTTGCGTTAAAGAAGCTAAGGTTGAATCAGTTATGGGTGCTTATAATAGAACAAATGGTGAAGTTTGTTGTGCACATACATATTTAATGAAAGATGTATTAAGAGGCGAGTGGGAGTTTGAGGGACATTATGTATCAGACTGTTGGGCTGTTAGAGATTTCCATGAGAATCATAAGGTTACATCAAGACCAGAAGAGAGTGTTAAGCTTGCTCTTGAAACAGGTTGTGATGTTAACTGTGGATGTACATATCAGAAAATTCTTAATGCATATGAAGAAGGCTTAATTACTGTAGATATTCTTAAAACATCAGCAATCAGATTATTCACTACAAGATTCCTTCTTGGTATGTTTGATGAAACTGATTTTGATAAGATTTCATATGATGTTATTGAATGTAAGGAACATTTATCTCTTGCTTCAAGAGCAGCTAAAGAGAGTATGGTTCTTCTTAAAAACGATGGAATTCTTCCTCTTAATAAAGACAAGATTAAAACAGTTGGCGTAATTGGACCAAATGCTAATAGCAGAGTAGCATTAATCGGTAACTATCATGGAACATCTTCACGCTATACAACAGTACTTGAAGGAATTCAGGATTATGTTGGAGATGATGTTAAGGTTATGTATTCAGAGGGATGCCATTTGTTTGGACCTAAGACAGAGCCTCTTGCAAAAGATTATGATAGAATTTCAGAAGCCAAAACAGTAGCGGCACATTCTGATTTAGTTATTCTTTGCCTTGGACTTGATGAAACACTTGAAGGTGAAGAAGGCGATACAGGTAATGCATATAGCTCAGGAGATAAGAACGATCTTAATCTTCCTCCTTCACAGCTTAAACTTTTAGAGACAATAGTTGAGATGAAGGTACCATTTGTAGTATGCGTAATGTCAGGAAGTGCAATGGATTTAAGATATGCAGATGAACATGCAAATGCAGTAGTTCAGGTATGGTATCCAGGTGCAAGAGGAGGAAAGGAAGTAGCAGAACTTCTCTTTGGTGAATATTCTCCTTCAGGCAAATTACCAGTTACTTTCTATAATGATCTCGAATGCCTTCCAGCATTTGAAGATTATTCAATGAAAGGAAGAACATACAGATATATTGAGACTGCTCCATTATATCCATTTGGTTATGGTCTTTCTTATGCAGATGTAAATGTAGGTTCGGCAGTTGCAGATACAGATTCATTTGCAAAGGCAGCTGAAGATGGAGTAACATTAACAGTTGAAGTTAAAAATAATGGTAAAATGGATACTCAGGAAGTATTACAGGTTTATGCACATGTAAATGGTACTGAGGATGAAGTTTTAAATACCAAGCTTTGCGGATTCAAGAGAATTACGGTAGCTGCAGGAGAAACAAAGAAGGTTGATATTACAATTAATGCTAAAGCTTTTGCAACAGTAAATGATGCGGGTAAAACTGGAGTAACTGGAAATTCAGCAGATTTGTATGTAGGTTTTGGCCAGCCAGATGAAAGGACAGAAGTTTTAACTGGAAAGAAGTCCAGCAAAATTTCACTTAAGTAATGGATATAAAAGAAAATGAAAATGCAATAATTGAAGATAATGATCAGGGAACCAAAGATTATTCAGAACTTACCGAGGAAGAAATTTTAAAAATCAAAGGTATTAGGGCTGGAATAGTCGAGGAAGAAGTTGAAGAAGGTCCTGTTGTACCCGATACACCAATAGGAAAAATATTTAAGAAAATAGATCATTTCTGGGAATATTATAAATGGTTTGCTATTATTCCCACGATCATTATCATAATTGTTGTAATATTTGTTACAACTTATATAGAAGAAAACAGAGAAATTACGCTTGATGTGTCGGTAATGAATGCTACATCTATTCTGGATACTATAGCTGCTGTTGAACAGGATTATCCAGCAGAATATGGAATTGATACTAAACAATGTCCTGTAAGAATTGAGTATAATCTTCAATTTCCAAATACAGAGGCGGATGCGGCTAGTATTGATGATAGTATAGTAGCAAGCATTCAGAAGTTTAATTCCATGGTACTTGCAGGAAGGGTAGATGTTTTATTTACAAATACCTGGGTTGTGGATGGATTCTCTGAAACAGAAGCAACTACAGATTTGCGAGAATTGTTTGATGAAGCATATCTTGAAGAATATTCGGATAGAATCTACTGGTACGAAAGATATGATGGAAGTAAGATTCCTGTAGCTTTCTATGTGGATGATACGGATTTTCTTGGAGAACTTGCAGATGGCGAACCAGCTGTAATTACAACATTTGATACAGCGAAACACAAAAAAGAAAGTGTAAGATTTATCAAATGGGTTATCAATAATTGTGAAAATAACAAATAAAAAAAATGCCGCAGATGAATTTCATTTGCGGCATTTATAGTTTGCGCGCCATGGGCGCGCTCTAACGGATGAAAGTTCCGAACACGCC
>JAKSSD010000119.1 GCA_024403275.1 Lachnospiraceae bacterium | reverse complement strand
CCCCAAACCCCAAACCCCAAACCCCAAACCCCAAACCCCTTACATTAAATTATAAAAGACACGTGTATTAATCAAATTTGCTATATTAATTATTGAGGGTAAATTTAATAAATGAATAATAAGAATTTGCTATTTATAATGATATTATTCATCTCATCTTAATGTGCATAACAAAAAGAGGAGGTGAAGTGTCCAGTGATTGGTATCGACTTGGGTACCACTTACAGCTGTGTCGCTGTATTCAAGAATGGAGGTGTTGAAATCATACCTAATGAAATGGGATCTAGAATCACCCCTTCTGTTGTAGCCTTCACCGATGAAGAAAGATTAATTGGAGAAGCTGCTAAGAACTAAAGCGAAATGAACCCAGAAAGAACTATATACTCCATCAAGAGATTAATAGGTAGAAAATTCTCTGATGAATCTGTATAAAAGGATATGAAGTTCTTACCATTCAAGGTAGTATAAAAGGAAGGAAAGCCATACATTAAGACCACTGTATAAGGAAAAGAAAAGATTTATTCACCTGAAGAAATCTCAAGTATGGTATTGAGCAAAATGAGAGACATAGCCAAGTAATATTTGGGTATTGATGTCAAGAATGCAGTCATCACAGTCCCTGCTTACTTCAATGATGCCTAAAGATAAGCCACTAAAGATGCAGCCACCATTGCAGGCATGAATGCATTAAGAATAGTCAACGAACCAACAGCTGCAGCCATGGCCTTCGGATTAGATAAAAAGAAAAAGAAAGAAGAAATATCAATAGTAGTCTTCGACTTAGGTGGTGGTACATTCGATGTATCAGTATTATCTATTGATGATGGTGTATTCGAGGTTATTTCAACTTCCGGTGATACTCACTTAGGCGGTGATGACTTCGACCAAAGAATATTAGACTATTTCATCAAATTAATCCAAAAGAAGACAAATGTCAATCTATTCTAAAACAAGAATGCTGTCTAAAAGTTAAAGAAAGAAGTAGAAAGAGTAAAGAGAGCCCTTTCATCTGTCCACGAATAAAAAGTAGAAATCTAAAACTTATTCGAAAACTTCGACTTTGAGGAGAATTTAACCAGAGCCAAATTCGAAGAGTTGAACTTAGACTTATTCAAGAAGACACTCAAGCCATTATAATAGGCTTTAGACGATGCTGGCAAGAAGAAAAGCGAAATTGACGAAATTGTTCTTGTTGGTGGTTCCACTAGAATTCCAAAGGTCTAAGAATTAATCAAGGAATATTTCAATGGCAAAGAACCAAACAGATTCATTAACCCTGATGAAGCTGTTGCTTATGGTGCCGCTATCTAAGGTGGTATATTATGTGGTGATAAAAGCTTATCATAAAAGATTGTCTTATTAGATGTAACACCATTGACCTTAGGTATTGAAACAGTAGGAGGTGTCATGACTAAAATCATCTCCAGAAACACTAAAATACCAACAAAGAAGAGTCAAGTATTCACCACTTACTAAGATAACTAAGAAGCAGTCACTATATAGGTATTCGAAGGTGAAAGACCATTAACAAAGGATAATCACGAATTAGGTAAATTCGATTTAAGAGGCATTCCACCAGCTCCAAGAGGCAGTCCATAAATTGAAGTCACTTTCGATGTCAATGCCGATGGTATTATGAATGTTTCTGCTTAAGATAAAGGAACAGGCAAATAAGAAAGTATCACCATCACCAATGATAAAGGCAGATTATCATAAGAAGAAATTGATAAATTAATCAAGGAATCAGAAGAATTCGCAGAAGAGGATAGAAAAGCCAAAGAAAAGATTGATGCCAGAAATGCATTAGACTCATATTTATTCTCTATTAAGTCCACAGTATAAGACTAAGACAAATTAGGAAAGAAAATGACAGAAGAAGAAAAGAAATAAATCATGGATGAAATATAAAAGGCTTAATCATGGTTAGATTAACATCATGATGCTACCAAAGAAGAATTCGAATAATAATAAAAGGCTGTTGAAGCTGTTGCTAACCCAATAATATAGAAATATTACTAAGATTAATAAGGAGGATAATAATAAAACAGCTAATAAGCTAATGATGACTCATATGCTGATGCTGGCGAACTATGAGTACTGAATTTAATTAATTTGTATTTTAAAATTTTTAATTAAAAAATAGAATTTCTTATTTAGAAATTGTATATGAGGGGTTTGGGGTTTGGGGTTTGGGGTTTGGGGTTTGGG
>JAKSSD010000118.1 GCA_024403275.1 Lachnospiraceae bacterium | reverse complement strand
TAATGAAATTACGAACCATACGAGCTATTTCTCCACCCTTATAGTATATAAAATATGGATCTCCTTCCATAACTATTATCTGTTGAATATCAGGATTAGAAATATATTCGTCATAGGTAGATCTGTATGTTATCTCACCAGCTTCAATCTGGTTAGTGCAATAATCAAGTAACAATAATACTGGTAAATCCTGTGGCAATTCTTCCAAATCAATAGACTTACAATTATTACCAAATAACCGTCGTTCTTCTATATTGCTACAACGCTCAATACCATCAACATACACCTCTTCAATTACAGTAGTAAATGGTTCTAACACTGATCTTCCCCAGTACATCTCATACATCTTGAACATCCATCTTGAATATCCAGTTTTCGCAAGTAATTTCTGTGTAATGACAGCATTATTACAGTCTTTATTCATTACTTCATCATATGCACTTTCTCGAAGACCACTAACTGCAACCATAGCCTCGTACTGACTAGGAAGTGCCATGTCAATGCCCACTACAGCTTCAACATCTTCCCTGTATAACTCCAGATATTTAAGTGCATATGTACCACTATATTCACACGGCATCAGTATATATTTATCATCAAATTGAAGCTTTTCTAATGCCTCATGTATTTCATTTGCTATATTCTCTGCACTTCTCTCTTTATATGTATCGTCACTGAATCCCTTTCCTAGAATATCAAATATTACAACCTTATTATCCTTAGAAAGATAGTTCGTCATATACCTAAGGATAAGCTCACTACTTGGCTCTACAGATGACCCTAAAAGAACAATTGTATGCTCGCCCTCCCCCTGTACAAAATATGCCATCCGACCACCATCAACAGATACTTTATCCTGTGAATCAACGAATTCAGTATATTCGGCACTTCTTTCTTCAGTTATTATTATGTCCTCTCTAACGGTCTTAATAGTGACAAGTATTATTACTAAGAGAATTATTATGCCCATCCAAATCAGAGACTTTCCATACAATCCTCTAAGTTCCTTCCTAATCCATCCATAGAGAAGATTTATTCCAAGCATACCAATGTATCCACATATACATGTCAGTATAAAAACAACTAACACATATAAAAATGGATTGGCAATATACATAACCGAAATATCATATCCTGTCAAAAATCTACTGGCAAATATCTGTACGAATAATCCATGCAAAAGATAGAACTCCAAGGTAAACTTACCCAGGAACTTTAGAACAGGGTTTCCAATCTTCACCTTCAAGGAAATAGCAATCACAACAAGGACAAATTCCATTGAAACAATTGTGCGTAAAATTGCTAATACCAACAATCCCCTTGCAAACCCCAACGCAGAATCACTACCATACACCACTCCCTCGAATAAGTCCGAAAGATAATACAGAATAATAGTGAAAATAATCAATCCAATAAGATTTTTCCCATAACCATCAGATAATCTGGCCTTAATTGTATCCTCATGTTTCGCATATATAATTCCAAACGGAAATATTAGTACTGTATTGTACCACCAACCTCCATATAACCAGTAACTACAGAATGCTATATATAATACAAGCCCACCAATTATAATTCCAATTGAAATGCGATCATTCTTAAAGTACTTAAATCCAAGATAAAATAATGAGTAACAAATTATTATTGCATAAACATACCATGCATAAGGGTTCCAGGTTGTGGGACCCATAAGTGTCATTGGCCCATCAACGGTAATATTTATTCCCTGGTCTATAATTGCATACATGAAGCAATATGTGGTTATGCCAAATACAA
This sequence comes from Lachnospiraceae bacterium, assembly GCA_024403275.1. Lineage (GTDB taxonomy): Bacteria > Bacillota > Clostridia > Lachnospirales > Lachnospiraceae > UBA3766. Next base: position 444 of record JAKSSD010000118.1, on the reverse strand, counting down.
GCACAATTGGAATGAGTCTCTTAAAGAAGAAATCATCAAAATAGTTCTCTTTATTTTGGCAACTTTTATACAAACCGTATCCTGAACAGAAAAAGAATATTGCAACCATCAGGTATCCAATACCTAGAAATGGTTCAAGACCATGTTTAACAAATTGCTCCGGTACAGAACCAGGTTCACACAATTTCTGAGAACAGTGATGAAGCATTATCATAACCAGGCAAAAGCCTTGAATACACTTTGCCTGTGATAAAGATAAATAGTCATCAAAAAAAGAACCTTTATCTGCAATTTTCGCCTTCCATAGAAGAATGAATATTATTAATGGGTAAACTAGATAAATTAAAAAGTCCATACTATCTTAATATTCCTAAACGTTCACTTACTCTTTCCTGAGCTTGACGAGTAATCTTAACCTCGTAAATCTCTGCCACTACTATACTC
>JAKSSD010000117.1 GCA_024403275.1 Lachnospiraceae bacterium | reverse complement strand
TCCGGAGCCAGATACATATTATCTCCTTCCTTGACATCATACGTTTTATAAAACTCTTCATACTGCTGAACTGGAACATTAACTCTTAAGTAATTAAGTGGATGTGGATCAGTATTAATCTGTGACAGCATTGAAGAGTAAAGAGTTGCTCCTGAGTTCATATCTGAGAAAAATTCAAAGAATTTCTTATAATCAAAGTTTTCCTCCTTCTCTGCCATCTTTAAAGCACATCTAAGACCTATTGTGTCGGCAACAATTTCTGAATCCACGTTGCTTCCATTCACATAATAGTCTCCCATTATTCGAATGGTATTAAGATATTCAATAAAGCTGTTAACTCTCTTATCAAACTCAGCCTTATCTTCATCTGTCCACCAGTTCGCGTAATTTCCATCTTTATCCCACTGCGAGCCATTACTGTCGAAGGCATGAGATATTTCATGACCTACCCAGAACGCTCCTATAGATGCATATAATTCTTCGGTGCTCATATCAGACCAGTAAAATGGCTCATTCATCATTCCAACCATCATTGTTATTCCATTTACTGTGAAGCCATAGTATGCATTACATTGAAGCAGATTTTTTCCCTCTGCCCAGTTTGATTTATCCTCCTTAGTGCCAAGCTTTGCCATTGCTTTCTTTACATTGTAATATTTTATTCTCTGAATAGCCTCATAGAATGAGTCATTAGATATATCTAAGTCTGAATAATCATTCCATTTATCAGGCCATCCAACATGCACTGTAATCGCATTAAGCTTTTCAATTGCAGCTTTTTTAGTATCATCTGATAACCATTCATTTTCTTCTAGCATTTCCTTATAGACATCTATAGCCTTATAACATACACCTTCTATTCGCTCTTTATCTTCTTTAGATGAATATCTTTCTACAAAGGCCTGACTTGTCTGTTCTGGCAGATGTGATGCTGTAAAATCATAAGCCCTTTCATCAAGTGACAAATCCCCAGAAACACCAAAATACTTGTTATAGTTCTCAACATCGTTTATACGAACGTCTTCATCAAGACGACTTATATTACCAAGTACATATTTTACGAGCATAAGGTTAGCAAAGTCATCAGCATTCTCTTCTGTATAGGCTTCATCAATAGCCTTAACCTTTTTCAAATCTGATGTCATGTATGTGCCATCATATTTTAGTGATAGCGCATCAATTATATCTGCAATTGGATAATTCTTATAGCCAGCTATGATTTCATCATATGTAAAAGTATTGTTAACCTTGTCATAAAAGTCAGCACTCATTTCATCTTCACTTGTAAATGACACCTTGGCGATAGGAGTTTCAAATGCAATAGCATCATCAAAACGCTTATTCGCATCGGCTTCACTGACTCCAAGTCGTCCCATCACATACACGAAATTATCCTTCATATAATTATATAGGATATCTCCATATTCTGTTCTCTTTGAGTATTCCGCAGAATCCCCTAAAATAAATGACATACCGTCTACCCAGCATAAATTTGTACTCGTATCCTCAATACCAGTACTTACGCCAAAGGCAATCGGTGTAGGATATACTAATTCATAGTATTCATCTAAAAACAGTTCATTTAAATCGTCTAAGCTTTCAACTGCAAGGTATTTCTCAACCATTTCTCTTATAGGCTCCACGCCTTCTTTGTTCCTGGCATCTGTATCCTTATATAAATCATATAGACTTTTAGCTAACATTACATTATGTGATTCGTCTGTAAAATCACCATCATTAAACATTTTTATTGCTTTATCCTTTGTAATGTCAGCACACTGATCGTACAATGTATAGCCTGAATATCCATCTGGAATTTCAGCCTGTGAAAGCCAGTCCATACTCGCATATAAATGAAAATCATCTTTTGGATCCGTTGGCTGGTCTGGATGAATATTTTCCTTAAGGTCAGAATTTACCCAAGGGCTTCCATTATCAAGAACTGACAATTCTTTTACGCTATCGTCTTCTGCAGCTACTACAGCTTCAGTTTCACTTTCCTTTGATGGCTCTTCAGTCACCTGCGAAGTAGTATTCTCAACTGGTTCAGCTGTTTCACTTCCAGCACCACATCCCGATATAAGCCCTGTAAAAAGTGTACCTATTAACAAATATGATATTATACGTTTTTTCATAATAGTCTCCCATGTATTCTCACATAAAAATTCAGCTAAGTTCATCCATCTACATAGTTATACGAACTGCATACCCATAAGAGCTAATCCAAGCCTTAAGTCTTATTTTACATAAATTTTGCCTAATTTCTA
>JAKSSD010000116.1 GCA_024403275.1 Lachnospiraceae bacterium | reverse complement strand
TGATTTCAAGTATTTATTATTGGCAACCTTTTGATCAAAAGTATGATTCAATTTTTTTCCATAAGTAAATGTTTCTTTACCCTTTTCACCACATTCACAGCTCTTACTATAAATAGCTAGTGATTGGCATGTAGCCTGGCTCTTTAAATACTTTTCATCAACCACTTCTTTATCAAATACATGAGATAGTGTATCTCCATACTCATAGGTATCACTTAACTTACTATGGCATACTGAACAATCATAATAATATACCGCAGGGTTACTACAGGTTGCCGCTACCTTTAAGTAATCCGCTGTCTTAATTGCATTTTCTTTGCTTGAAGCTATGTGATCACCAAGTCCGCCTTCCGTATATTCATAGGTCTCATCCATGACTGCATGGCACCTATAACATTCATAATAATATACTGCGTTATTTTGGCAGTTAGATGCACTTTTTAAAAATTTCTCATCTTTGGAAGAAGCATAACCTGTTTTAATATGAGATGCCACACCATATTCATAGGTTTCATCCATCTTTCTATTGCAAAAAATACAGGAATAATAATATACTGCCGGATTTGTACAAGTAGCGTAGGATGCTACGTAACGATAATCTCTTATTGAATTCTCTATATCTGCCTTTTTATGACTTCCATATTCTCCATCTGGAAAGAACTTATTATAAGATTCCTCTTCGCTTTTACATGGACCTTGGCATTTTTTACATTTATAGTAATATAAAGCCTTACTGGAACATGTGGCTTCTGATTTAAGATATTCTTCCGTACGAGGTACCAACGACTTGTCAGCATCCACATCGTGTGCACAAAGCGGAACCTCAACCTCAAAAGAATCTGTCTTTGATACTTCTCCGCATATGCAGGAATAATAATATATTTTCTTGCCGATACATGACATATCCTCTTTTAGAGTATTATTCTGTTTATATTTTCTATCAAATACATGAGTATGGTTTTCTTCATCATAATAGTATATTACTATTTTAGTAATGATTTCTCCGCAAGGATTAACATAATCATAACGAGGATCAGATGAAGGTTCTAATCCTAACCTAGAGTTATTCATCTTCCCTGTCGTCATTAGATAATCACCCAACTGATAAGTTGTAGACTCAGTCTTTTCTCCGTCAATAATTAAATTATGATTAGGAAGAGCTCCTCCATTAAGTGATTTTGTATAAAAATTAATCTGTCTTATTTTTGCCGAACCTTTAGATTCTATTACAAACAACTCCAAGCTGTCATCATCATAAATACGTGGTCCTGAATACCAACCACCACGAGAAACCCCTGGAAATTTTGCAGGAACTATAAGTCTAAAATTGTCTGTTTCGAAGGTCCCAATCTCATTTTTTATATCTGCGTATGTAAATATTTCCGATTTATAGTATTTACATTTATCTCCTATTACAAAATCTTTTCTTAATGTCAATCCATCAACAGTCAATAATGCATAGTAGTCTCCGGCTTCAGTTGGGTTTGAAACCTGCTCATCGGTGGATTTAAAAAGATAAATTTCTTCTTTTGAAACATCTATTCCCGTTCCATTTTCAAAATTATCAACGCCATTAACCTGGTACATAAGCATATCTTCAGAATCAACATAAAGAGAAATCTGTCCCCCGGGCATATCACAGCCTTCATTTTGGCAATGACTGTAAGTTAAGGTGTCTCCTTTTAATGTTTTAACAAAATTATGCCCTAAAGCAGGAAATATTGCTGATGATTGTTCTTTAATCTCAGTTTTAGCATCTGCATCTTTCCAAATTCTTTCACAGCCAACAACCCTACAATAATAACAATCAATATATCCTATTTCCTCACAAGTTGCCGCTTTTTCATTAAGCTTATATAACTGTCCGTCTTCTTTGCATTTATGGACTACGGTATCGATATGGGCCTGAGTACATTTTGTTCTAAAGTCATTATGATATATATCACCAACTGATACTCCTGCCCCAAAATAACTAAGGTTCATATTTTTATGATAAATATCCTTTACAATACCCTCCAATGCGTTTAAAGCATACTGCGGAATATCAGAACCGGATTCCACCTTATAATATAGTTGTAATTCTATTAAATTAGCTTCAACATCAATATCCATAACTCGATAATGATAGTTCTCATTGCATCCTTTTAAAACCTCAACATTTACTTCATTATCTGCCGCATTTGCTTTTACAGGATTAATAAAAAGCATAATGCAAAAAATAATTAATAATACTACTCTGCAATTTTTCCTATAATTCATTTCGTCCTCCAAAATTCTGCATTTTTACAATTTTGACAACTCTTAATTCCCTTATTATTCCTAGTATATCCACACAAAATATATTATAAGA
>JAKSSD010000115.1 GCA_024403275.1 Lachnospiraceae bacterium | reverse complement strand
TATGCAATAGATTTATGAGCTTATTCCACCTGTATGTAATAGGTGTTATAATGAAATCATGATAAATAAAAAACTACTTATAATTAGAATTTTAATATTAATAGCGTGCATTTCTATGATTGTGGCTGGAATAATAAGTGGTGAAGTAAATGTGGTATTAAATAAGGCAGTAAGAATCTGTCTTGAGTGTATAGGAATAGGCTGATGAAGAAAGATACGATAAGACTTATAGTCCAGGCAGCATCCTTTGCACTGACCAATGGTTATTTAAAGGGCTTCGCCAGTGGAAAGATTTTTAAAGGTGATTCTAAAAAGATATGTCTTCCAGGTCTTAATTGTTACTCCTGTCCAGGTGCATTGTTTTCATGTCCAATAGGTGCCCTGCAAGCAGTTTTGGGAGATTCTAGGTATAAAATATCCTTGTATGTACTTGGAGTTATTGGCTTGTTTGGCGTGATCTTTGGAAGATTTATATGTGGATGGATGTGCCCTTTTGGACTTATCCAGGACCTTTTATATAGAATTCCCTTTGTTAAGAAATTAAAAAGCCTTCCGGGACATAAGGTATTAAAATATTTAAAATACATAATACTGATTGTTTTTGTAATAGCTCTGCCCATAGCGGTAGTGAATGTGACAGGGATAGGACAGCCTTGGTTTTGCGAATATATCTGCCCATCAGGAACACTTTTTGGCGGAATTCCGTTAGTTATTTCCAATAAGATTCTTCAGGATGCAATAGGATGGAGATTTTTTATGAAAATATCCATTCTTGTGATAATTCTTATGGCTTCAATCATTATTTACAGACCTTTTTGTAAATATTTATGTCCTCTTGGGGCAATATATGGCCTATTTAACAAAGTTTCATTCATCAGATACAATATTAATACAGATAAATGTACTGACTGCAGGGCTTGTGTTAAGGTCTGCAAAATGGATGTAAATGTTAGAAAAAATCCTAATTCCACTGAGTGTATTCGCTGTGGAAACTGCCTTGATGTATGCAAAAACGAGGCACTTACAATAAATATAAAAGAAATGGTTAAGAAAAGAAAAAATGAAGAAAATTCAGATAATCTTAAGTAAAACAGAACATGAATATGATGCATATGCTCTTCTTACATCCTTTTTTCCAGGGGTCGAGGTGCTCACAAAGGCCGAGATTGATGAGAAGGCAGATGGCCAATTTATAATAGAAGAAGGGGAAGCAGGAATTGTATTTACCCTTAGATACGAGAATATTAATAGTACTAAAACAATAGGCTTGAAATCTATAAACAATGAGCTTGAAAAGAAAGAATTTGGTCGTGAGTTATATGATTTCCTTAAGGAAGCTACAGGTATTAGTCTTCCATGGGGCAATCTTACAGGAATTAGACCTACAAAGCTTATAAGAACAATGCTTGAAGAAGAGGCTTCTAAAACAGGAAAGAGTCTTGATAATGAGGAAGTTAAAGAAGCAGTTCGAAAAAGAGCATATTCAGAGCGAAGACTTGAGGGTGATAAGCTCGAACAGGGAATAGATATAGCAATTAGAGAGAGCAATATTATATCTAAGCTCCATGGAACTAACGGATATAGCGTATATATAGGCATACCATTTTGCCCATCTACCTGTTTATATTGTTCATTTACATCAAATCCGATTTTTAAGTTTCGAAAAAAAGTTAATGATTATTTAGAAGCAATTAAAAAGGAGCTTATCTGGACTAAAGAAAATATGTCAGGAATGATTCTTGATACAGTTTATATAGGTGGCGGAACTCCTACAACACTAGAAGCGGAAGAGTTAGATGAGTTACTTAAGAATATTACAGAGATTCTTCCTTGGGAAAATGTGAAGGAGTTTACTGTAGAAGCAGGACGCGCAGATAGTATTACCAGAGAAAAATTAGAGGTGCTTCGTAAATATCCAGTTACCAGAATCTCTGTAAATCCTCAGACTATGAGCGATAAGACTCTTAAATTAATAGGAAGAAATCATACAGTTGCACAGGTTGTTGAAGCATATAAAATGGCCAAAGAAATGGGCTTTGACAATATCAATATGGATATTATCCTTGGACTTCCAGGAGAAAGTGCGGCAGACGTTCAATATACGATAGATGAGATTAGCAAGTTAAAGCCAGAATCACTTACAGTTCACTCGCTTGCTATTAAGCGAGCATCCAGACTTAAGAAATGGATGGATGAAAATGATATGGAAATCACGATGGATTATGAAAAGGCTATGGATATAGCTCTTAAGGGAGCGGAAAGCATGAATCTTAATCCATATTACCTCTATAGACAAAAACAAATGGCGGGTAATCTAGAGAATACAGGATATGCAGCAGAGGGTAAATATGGTCTCTATAATATTTTGATTATGGAGGA
>JAKSSD010000114.1 GCA_024403275.1 Lachnospiraceae bacterium | reverse complement strand
ACTTCAGGAGAAGCAATAAAACCAAGATCAGTAAATATTTTAGCTACAACACCATAACTACCATCATACATATAAGACCACATTAATGCAGATACAGCAGTTGGGATAGCCCAAGGTATTAATGATACTGTTCTAACAATACCAATACCTTTAATAGCTTTATTCATGATAAGAGCCAAAGCAAGACCTAAAACAAATTCAAAGAATACTGATACAACTGTAAAGATAATTGTAGTACCTAAAGAATCACCAAAACGTGTATCACTTAATAATTGTTTATAAGCAGATAAGCCAGAAAAGTTTCCACTAATTTTACAAGTATTTATTTCATCAAATAAAACACTTAATTTATCGTAACCATTATAAAATTCTACAGAACTATTTTTACTATATAAAGCTTTTATGTCTGCATTATATTTTGCCATCTTATCTAAAATAGCTTGTGAAGTTGCATCATCCATTGAAATAACTTCTTTTGCTTCTTCGTATTCTGCAACCATTTCATCTATTTCTTTAATAATAGATTGAGCAGTTGCTTTATCAGCAGCATCCTCTAATAGAGTTGCATCATCGTCTAAATACCAAGTTATATACCCTGCATCTTCATAGAATAATGGAGCATTGAATTGAGATGAAGTATATAAACCAGCAGCAGACTGATCGTTAGTACGATAATCAAATAATGAGTAAACGGCAGAAGTTACAATAGGATAAATAGCAAAAACACCAAGCAATAATAGCAATGGCATTAAGAATAATGATTGCGTAAATGTTATCCTTTTCTTCATATTTGCCTCCTTTCATGAATAACAAAGTCTCTTCTTGTTAAAGAAGAGACTTTGTTTAGTTAATACTATTTTGCAAGTGCAGCTTCAACAGCAGAAACTGTAGCAGCTAATTCAGCATCACCAGAAAGGTAAGCATGAACAGCAATTTGAATAGCATCAGATGCTTCAGCGTAGTTTGAAGAAACTGGACGTGAAACAGTTGTTGCTAATGCTTTTTGGAATCCAGCATCAGATAACATAGGGTTCTTAGCTAATACTGAAGAATCGCTTAAAGCAGCAGTATAACCAGGAAGATGTCCTCCATCAGTTGCTTGAACGATTTGTCCTTCAGAAGCTAAGTATTTAATAAATTCAAATGCACCTTCTACATTAGCTGAGTTCTTGTTGATACCTAGTAACCAACCACCAACACAAGATCCTCCAGGAAGTGGAGCATATGCGATTTGGTCATCAGTTAAAGTAGTTGCACAGCCTTTCATGTATGGCCAGTTACGAGCAAATACTGCAACACCATTCATGAATGCTTCAGTTTCACCTTCTGCATAATTTAAGATATCAGCAGGTGTAGCTTTAGAATCAGTTAAAGCTTTGAATTCTTTTAGACCACCTTCAATGTTAGTCCATCCAGCTGTGAATTCAGCAGCGTTACAAACTAAACATTCACCTTGTTTAGCTTGGAATAAATAACCTTCAGTAGTACCACCTTGACCTTTATACTTTTCAGCCATAGCTAATAAATCAGTGAAAGTATAATTGCCAGCTACTAACTTAGCAGCATCATCTGCAGATACGATGTCTTTTCTAAAGAATAGAACACCTAAATCTGGGAAGAATGGTAATGCATAAGTTTTTGCATTGTAAGTACCAGCGCTCATTGAACCAGCGTTGAAATCAGAAATCTTTAAACCAGCAGATTTGATCATTTCATCGATTGGTTGAATGTAACCAGCAGCAGCAAATTCACCAGCCCAACATACGTCCATAGAAATTACGTCGTAGTCTGCTGAACCAGCTGATAAGCTAGTCTTAAGAGCATCTTTCATTGCTCCAGAATCATTTGACATATCAACCCACTCAACAACATACTTGTCTTGAGAAGCGTTGAAATCATCAATTGACTTTTGAGTTGCAGGTGTAGAATCACCTTGCGCAGCAAACTTAATAGTTACTTTATCACCAGAAGTAGTTGTTTCAGTTGATCCAGTAGATGAACCACAACTAGCTAGTGAACGTACCATTAAAGTTGCTAATAAAACTGCTAATAGTTTTTTCATTAAGTTCCCTCCTAATTCGGCTTTACGCCTAATATTATTTTAAAAAACTACTATTTTCATATCTATCAATTTCTTTAGATTTATGTTAATATTTTTGTATATTGAAAACGATTACAAAACTATGGCAAAAACAGGCTCAAATATAGAATATCTATTAAAATGCTATTACTATTCAACAAATATCCCTGTAAGGATATATATAAATAATGAAGAAATAGCATCCTATCCTTCAAAAATCAATATGGCGGAATCAATTATTGGATATAAAGACAACATTCCTACTATCCTTCAAAATGATAAGAAAATAAAGATTATTCAAAATAGATATAAAGAGATA
>JAKSSD010000113.1 GCA_024403275.1 Lachnospiraceae bacterium | reverse complement strand
GGTGCAGTTTCACATCCATAATATCTTCTTCCCTTTTTAGTCTTTCTAACAACAAGATCTTTTCCACATTTAGGGCAAGAAACTCCAATCTTTTCTAAGAAAGATTTTGTATTACGACATTCAGGAAATCCTGGACAAGCAAGGAATTTACCATGTGGACCAAATTTATAAATCATCATTCTGCCACATAAATCACAAGGAATATCAGATACTTCATCCTGAACTTTAACGTGTTCAAGCTCTTTAGTTGCATTATTAACTGCTTCATCAAGGTCAGGATAGAAATTAGAAACTACTGTCTTCCACTGAACAGTACCTTCCTCAATAGCATCAAGTAATGTTTCCATATTAGCAGTGAAATTAACATCAATAATCGTAGAGAACGCATCCTCCATCATTTTATTAACTACTTCACCAAGTTCTGACACATATAAATTCTTATTTTCTTTTACAACATAATGTCTAGCCATAATTGTTGTAATAGTTGGTGCATAAGTAGAAGGACGGCCTATACCCTGTTCTTCCATAGCTTTTACTAAACCAGCTTCTGTATAATGTGCTGGTGGTTGAGTAAAATGCTGTTCTGGATCAATAGATTCAAGTGTAAGAATAGATTCTTCATTTAACTTATTAAGCAATGAATTCTTATTCTCTTTCTCATCTTCATCAGACATATATACCTTACGATAACCATCAAACTTAACCTTTGACGCACTAACCTTAAATATATAATCACCAGCAGAAATCTTAGTCTGCACAGTATCAAACTGACATGGAGCCATTTGAGAAGCTAAGAATCTCTTATAGATCAATGTATATAATCGAAGTTCATCTCTATTAAGATATTCCTTCATCATATCTGGAGTTCTAATCAAATCAGTAGGTCTAATAGCTTCATGAGCATCCTGAATTTTCTTTCCTGAGCTTTTTACAGTCTTTGATTCATCAAAATATTCACCGCCATAAGTATTCTCAATATATGACTTAGCCATTTTGATAGCTTCTTCAGAAATTCTAATAGAATCAGTACGTAAATAAGTAATAACACCGACTGTATTCTTACCAACATTTACGCCTTCATAAAGAGTCTGAGCAAGTCTCATAGTCTTTTGTGTTGAAAAGCCTAATACTTTACTTGCTTCCTGCTGCAATGTAGATGTAGTAAAAGGAAGTGGAGCATTCTTCTTACGAACGGAATTCTTAACTTCACTTACCTTAAAATCAGACTTCTTAATAGCCTTAATAATCTTATCAACTTCTTCTTTATTATTAAGTTCTAATTTCTCATCCTTTTTACCATAAAAAGATGCTACTAATGGTTTATTCTCACCTTTAATATTAAGATTAGCATCTATAGACCAATATTCTACAGGAGTAAATGCATTAATTTCATTCTCTCGATCACAAATCATCTTAAGAGCAACAGACTGTACTCTTCCAGCAGACAATCCCCTCTTAACCTTAGCCCAAAGAAGTGGTGAAATTCTATATCCAACCATTCTATCAAGTACTCTACGTGTCTGTTGAGCATCTACTAAATCCATATCAATATCTCTAGGATTCTTCAATGCTTCTTTAACAGCTGCCTGAGTAATCTCATTAAAAGTAATTCTGGCGACCTTTTTCTCTTTAAGATTTAAGGCTTCATATAAATGCCAGCTAATTGCTTCTCCTTCACGGTCAGGGTCAGTTGCGAGATAAATCTTATCTGCCTTCTTAACTTCTTTACGAAGAAGAGATAATACATCACCTTTACCACGAATCGTTATATATTTAGGATTATAATCCTCATCAAAACCAAGCTGACTCTTAGGCATATCACGAACATGTCCCTGGCTTGCAACGACCTCATAATTTGCCCCTAAAAACTTTTTAATTGTCTTCACCTTGGCTGGTGATTCCACTATTACTAAATACTTTGCCATAATTCCCTCCAAAGTACACATATACACAAATAAAGAATTTACATTAATTTTTCTTATTTGGCAAGTAAAAAATTTATAAATTATTTCTAAAGAATGAAAAAAGACCAGAAAATCCGGTCTATAAATCAAATTATTTAATATATTTTAAGGCTAAACTTATAGGATATGTTTTCTTTAATTTACCTTTAATCATCCCAGGAAAAGTATTTTTAAAATACGATTTGATAATTCTAGGAGCAATCTTTGTTATCGAAAATTTAATCGAATGTTTAAGCACAAGCAAAGAAATCGGTAATATTATAAATATAAAAATCTTTTCATATAAAAATAAAATCGCCTTAACAATAAACTTATGAACAGGTGACTTAATAAAATATACAATTATCTTATATAATATTTTAATATAATCCATATTGTTTACCTCTGTGATAACAATATACTACAAATAAAAAACGGTTTCAAGCGAACTTGAAACCGT
>JAKSSD010000112.1 GCA_024403275.1 Lachnospiraceae bacterium | reverse complement strand
ATATTGAACCTCAATCTCTTTTATTTATTACAATTCTTTATTATTCAATTGATGAGCCTGCGTAATATCCTTCACGAATTGCTGTACCAATCTTACCAAGCTTAAATACATCGCCAATCTTTCTTGTCTTTGTATGATACTTAGCATCGATAATGTCTGCAACCTCTGTTACTGGTCTCATACCAAAAGCTGTAATTACTGTGTCTGCTGCAACTACCTTATTGCCATCTTTGCTCTCAACATGTACTCCGTCTGCTTCAATTGAAGTAACCTTTGTACCTGGCATAAGTGTTACACCATTCTCTGCAAGTTTTCCAAATAAAGTAATCTTATTGATGAACATAGCATCTTTTGCAAACTCATCCATCATCTCAATTACAGTTACCTTCTTGCCCTTTTCTGCTGCTAATTCAAGAGCTGCATCACATCCTGAAAGACCACCACCGCAGATAACGATATTGTCACCCTTAATTAATGATTCATCTGAATGAGCCTTCATAATATCGATAACATTAGCACTATCAATACCTGGAATATTTGGAACGAATGGCTTTGTACCTGTACCTACTAAGATAACATCTGCTTTCTCAAGGAAGTCTTCATCACCTTTAACTGTTGTATTCAAATGAATTTCAACTCCAAGCTTTTGAAGCTGTGTTTCAAAATAATCAGCAAGTTCTTTAATCTTAACCTTAAATTCTGCTGTTGCGATAGTTCTCATTGTACCGCCGAGTCTTGAGCCCTTATCATAGATTGCAACCTTATGTCCAGCAATAGCAGCAACACGTGCAGCTTCAAGACCTGCAGGACCGCCACCAACGATAACTACATTCTTTGGATCTTCTGTCTTATCGATGTGGAATCTTGCTTCTTCCATTGCTTCTGCATTTACGCCACAACCAAGCTTAGTATGGTTATTCCAAATTCTTCCAATACAGAATTCATTACAACGAATACATGGACGGATATCTTCTCTTAAGCCTTTCATAAGCTTGTTAGGAAGATCTGGATCTGCAATAAGTGGACGACCAAATGATGCAAAATCAGCTTCGCCAGATTCAATCAATCTAAGTCCTGATTCTGGATCATGGTTACCGGCATTGATAAGTGGCTTATCTGTATGCTTTCTTGCTTCCTTACATACATAATCCATACAAGCAGTTCCAAGGTATGAAGGAGGGAAGATATAATCAAGTGAATCGTAGCATCCAGCATCGATATCAAATGCATCAATATTTCCATCATCAAGTGCTTCAAGAAGCTTCATTGATTCTTCAAGTGTTCTTCCACCCTCTGATCTATGGTCAAGAGAAATTCTGAAAATAATAGGCATATCTGGTCCAACTGCTCTTCTGATTGCAGCTACCATTTCTCTTGGAAAACGAGCTCTGTTCTCAAATGATCCGCCATATTCATCATCTCTTAAGTTCCAGCACTCACTCATAAACTGGTCAATTAAATATCCAGCGTGAGCGTGAACTTCTACAGCATCATAACCAGCATCTCTTGCAACACCTGCAGCAAACTCTGTCATCTTCATAATATCTGCAATTTCTTCTTTTGTAAGTGGATGACAAATAACATCTGGAAGGAATGCACTTGGGATTGCTGAAGCTGACATTGGAGGATTTCCATTTGTGTCAGGGAATGCATTTCTACCAGTACCCGGAGAAATCTGACATACAATCTTGGCACCATATTTGTGAACGCCATCTACCATACTTGTTAATGAAGGTAATACTGAATAACTATCAAGATAACCTTCCATTGAACCCTGTGCAATTACTTCATTAAGCATCTGGCAACCATTAACAATAAGACCTACACCACCCTTAGCTCTACGAATAAAATAATCTACTTCAAGATCATCTTTTCTTCCGCTTGTAAAAGCTGAGTTAGTTCCCATTGGTGAAAATGCGAAACGGTTTTTAACCTCCATTTTACCAATTTTCATTGGTGTAAACATTTTTTCAAAACCCATACTATACCTACCTTTCTTTAAAAAAGAACATATATTAATTCGGTAACAATAAATGTTACCTCGGTAACATTATATGATATAATAGTTACATTAACAAGTACTTTTTTCAAAATATGTGGTATAATTTCTTTGTATCATAGTATTAACCATAAGGAGTTTCGTAATGCCCAAAGATACTAAACAAACGATTATTGACATGTCCTATAAACTATTTCAGCAAAATGGTTATGATGCTACTACAGTAAATGACATCTGTGATGCCTGTAATATTACAAAGACCACTTTCTATCGATATTTGGATTCAAAAGAAGATATTCTGACTTATTTCTTTAACAATATCGATTATGAGGTAAATGACATTCTCATCAAGATGGCCACTACCAATGATTACTGGGAACAGATTAAATTCATTTTTGATCTTATTGCTAACAGAGTTGAAGAATTTGGAAAAGAGTTATACACGCAACT
>JAKSSD010000111.1 GCA_024403275.1 Lachnospiraceae bacterium | reverse complement strand
TGGAAAGAGGTTTTAATATGGCTGAAAAGAAATTTATGTCAATGGATGGTAACACTGCCTGCAGTACTGCTGCATATATGTTTACTGAAGTAGCAGCTATCTATCCTATTACTCCATCTTCACCTATGGCTGAAGTTGTTGATCAATGGTCAACTCAAGGGAGAAAAAATATTTTTGGTACTAAAGTAAAAGTTGCAGAACTTCAAGCAGAAGGGGGAGCTGCAGGAGCAGTTCATGGTGCTTTACAAGGTGGAGCACTATCTACAACATTTACTGCATCACAAGGATTATTATTAATGATTCCAAACATCTATAAGATGGCTGGAGAATTTTTACCAGGTGTAATCCACGTTGCTGCTAGATCTTTAGCAAAAAGATCTTTAAATATCTTTGGAGATCACGAAGATGTTTATGCATGTCGTCAAACTGGTGCATGTATGCTTGCATCACACTCAGTACAAGAAGCAATGGATTTAGCTGGTGTAGCACACTTAAGTGCAATTGAAGGATCTGTTCCATTTATCCATTTCTTTGATGGATTTAGAACATCTCATGAAGTACAAAAGATTGAAGTAATTGATCAAGACTTCATGGCTTCTTTATTAGATAAGAAAGCATTAGAAAGATTCAAAGCAAATGCAATGAATCCTCATACTAACCCAATCACTCGTGGTGGTAATGAGAATGATGATATCTTCTTCCAAGGTGTTGAAGCTCAAAACAAACACTATGATGCAATTCCAGATATCGTTGCTAAATATATGGAAGCAGTATCTAAACATACAGGAAGAGATTATGCTCCATTTACATACTATGGTGCAAAAGATGCTGAACGTATTATTATTGCAATGGGTTCAGTAACAGAAACTATTAAAGAAACAGTTGATGATTTAACTAAGAAGGGTGAAAAAGTAGGTGTTGTTAAAGTACATCTATATCGTCCATTCTCTGTAAAATATTTAGAAAAAGTTATACCTTCTACTGTTAAGAAGATTGCAGTATTAGATAGAACTAAAGAAATGGGTGCTAGAGAACCTCTATACTTAGATGTTGTTAATGCATTATCTGGTAAGGGCTACACTATCATTGGTGGTAGATATGGTCTTGGTTCTCATGATACTCAACCAAAACATATTAAAGCCGTATATGATGAATTAAATAACAAAGCACCTAAAGTAGAATTCACAATCGGTATCGTTGATGATGTAACTAACTTATCACTTCCATGTGATGATTCTTACATCTTAAATTATGACTATACTTCTTGTTTATTCTATGGTCTTGGATCTGATGGTACAGTATCTGCTAATAAATCATCTATCAAGATTATTGGTGATGAAACAAATTTATATGCTCAAGGTTACTACGCATATGACTCTAAAAAAGCAGGTGGAGTTACTAGATCTCACTTAAGATTTGGTCCTTCTCCTATAAGATCTACTTATTATATTGATAAAGCAGACTTTGTATCTTGTTCACAAGATTCTTACTGCTTCAAATTTGATATGGTAAGAAACTTAAAACAAGGTGGAACATTCTTACTAAATACAACAATCCCAGCAAATGAGATTGAAAAACATTTACCTAATAGAATGTTAAAAGGACTTGCAGAAAAAGATGCTAAGTTCTATATTATTGATGCTAAGAAGATTGCTAAAGAAACTAAGATGGGAAGATTTACAAATACAATTCTTCAATCTGCATTTTTCGCATTAAATACTCAAATTATGCCTCTTGAAGATTCTATCGGTTATATGAAACATATGGCTGAAAAGACATATTCTAAGAAGGGTCAAGAAATTGTTCAAAATAACTATAACGCTATTGATGCTGGTAAAGACGGTATCGTTAAAGTTGATGTTAAACCTGAATGGAAGAATTTAACTATTAATGCTAATGCTAAATCAGGTGATGCATACTTTGATGAACATGTAATGGAATTAAATAACTTAAATGGTTATGATCTTCCAACAAGTCATTTCACTAAATACAATATTCTAGATGGATCTATCCATAATGATGTTGCATTCAAAGAGAAAAGAAACATTGCTACTCAAGTTCCAGTATGGAACTCTAAAGCATGTATTGAATGTGGATCATGTGTAATGGTATGTCCTCATGCTACTGTTAGAGCATTCTTATTAACTGAAGATGAAATTAAGAAATCTCCAGCAGAACTAGAAACAATTGAACCATCAAATGCATTTGCAAAAGCAAAAGCAGATGGCTTAAAGTACAGAATCCAAGTATCTCCTATGAACTGTGTAGGATGTGGATTATGTGCTACTGAATGTAAAGGTGTTGATAAAGAAACAGGTAAGAAAGCTCTTGAAATGGTTCCAAATACCGAAGAAACAGCTCGTAAGGAAGAAGACAAGGCTGATTACTTATATAAGAATGTTGAGTACAAGACTCAATACTTCTCAACAGATATGCCAATGGGTATGCAATTTGTAATGCCTTACTTTGAAGTATCTGGTTCTTGTCCTGGATGTGGTGAAACTCCATA
>JAKSSD010000110.1 GCA_024403275.1 Lachnospiraceae bacterium | reverse complement strand
CCAAAGCCAACTACAGCTTCAGAGACGTTTTGTTCACTTTCTTCTTGAACAGTTAATCCTTCAGTATCAGTAACTACATTTGAGCTTGAAGGAGTTTGTTCGCTTGAATCATCATCGTCATCAAGTTTAGAAAGTTCAACAACCTTACCTTCTTCATCTAACATTTGAACATCAATTGCTAGACCTTGAAGTTCATTCTTTAATACGTTGAATGATTCTGGTACTCCTGGATCTGGAATTGCATTACCTTTGATGATAGCATCATAAGTTTTTGTTCTACCATTAATATCATCTGACTTAACAGTTAATATTTCAGATAATGTGTTTGCTGCACCATAAGCTTCAAGTGCCCAAACTTCCATTTCTCCAAATCTCTGTCCACCATTTTGTGCTTTACCACCTAATGGTTGTTGAGTAACAATTGAGTAAGGTCCTGTTGCACGAGCATGTAACTTATCGTCAACCATGTGTGCTAACTTGATCATATACATAACACCAACTGATATTCTTTCATCATATGCTTCACCAGTTTGACCATCACGAAGAACTAATTTACCATCTTTAGAAGTGTTTGCTTCATCCATGATTTTCATTAATTCATCATTTGTGATTCCATCAAATACTGGAGTAGAATATTTAACTCCTAAAGTTTTAGCAGCCATACCTAAATGTATTTCTAGGATCTGACCGATATTCATACGAGAAGGAACACCGAATGGGTTTAACATAATATCTACTGGTGTACCATCTGGTAATATAGGCATATCTTCAATAGGTAATATCTTTGAAATAACACCCTTATTACCGTGTCGTCCAGCCATCTTATCACCTTCAGTAATCTTACGTTTTTGTACAACGTATACTCTTATTTCTTCAACAACTCCTGCAGGAAGTTCATATCCTTCAGATTTCTTGAAGATTTTTACTGATTGAACAATACCAGCACCACCGTGAGGTACTCTTAATGATGAATCTTTAACATCATGAGATTTCTCACCGAAGATTGCTAGTAATAATTTTTCTTCTGGAGAAGAATCTTGTTGTCCTTTTGGAGTAACTTTACCAACTAAGATATCTCCTTCTTTTACCTCAGCTCCTGGAACTACAATACCTCTTGAGTCTAAGTATTTGCAAGCTCCTTCTGGAACTCCTGGTATATCTCTAGTGATTTCTTCATCACCTTGTTTTGTTTTACGTTTATCGATAACATATTCTTCTATATGTATAGAAGTATATACATCATCTTTAACCATTCTTTCAGACATGATGATAGCATCCTCATAGTTATATCCATGCCATGTCATGAATGCGATAGTAACGTTTTGACCAAGTGCTAATTCTCCATCTTCCATAGAAGGACCATCAGCAATAATATCTCCAACTTTAACCTTGTCACCTTTTTGTACAATTGGTTTTTGGTTGAAGCATGTTCCTGCATTTGATCTATCAAATTTAGTTAATGAGAATTTATGTTCTTCACCATCTTCACCATCAATCTTGATAGTTAAAGCATCAGCGTATGTAACAACACCATTAACAGTAGAAACAAGTGCTGCACCTGAGTCTTTAGCAATCTTAGATTCAATACCTGTTCCAACATATGGACTATGTGGATTTAATAGAGGTACTGCTTGACGTTGCATGTTAGCACCCATTAGGGCACGAGATGCGTCATCGTTTTCAAGGAATGGAATACATGCAGCAGCTACTGAAACAATTTGTTTTGGTGATACGTCGGCTAATTCAACTTCATCTTTATTAACCATTACAGTTTCACCATTTTTTCTAGCAACTACTTGGTCATGTATAATCTTTCCATCTATTACTTCGTTTGCTTGAGCAATAATATAATCTGCTTCATCGTCAGCATTTAAGTAGATGTAATCATTTGTTACAACTCCACCTTTATTAACTCTTCTATATGGTGTTTCAATGAAACCATATTCATTTACTTTAGCATATGAAGTTAAGTAAGAAATAAGTCCGATGTTTTGACCTTCTGGTGTTTCAATAGGACAAATTCTTCCATAGTGAGAATTGTGAACATCACGAACTTCAAATGAAGCTCTTTCACGAGTTAATCCACCTCTTCCTAATGCTGAAATACGGCGTTTATTAGTTAATTCAGCAAGAGGGTTTTGTTGATCCATGAATTGAGATAATTGGTTAGATGTAAAGAATTCTTTAACACTTGCTGTAAGAGGTCTATTATTAATTAAAGTCTTAGGACTAGCTTCGCTAGGTTCCATCATACTCATTCTTTCTTTAATAGATTTCTCCATACGAGCAAGACCAATTCTGAATTCATTTTGGATTAATTCACCAACAGTCTTAACTCTTCTGTTGCCTAACATATCGATATCATCAATGTTTCCAATATTATCAAGTAATGATAATACATAAGAATACATTGCAATCATATCTGATATAGTAATACATTTCTTATCATTTAAAGGATCAACACCAATTAATTTAGTTGGTTTGTTATCTGATTTAGAATGAACTCTAATAACTTGACAAGCAGCACCAATTAACCAAGCAGTAATCTTTTCTCCTTCAAGTACTTTTTCTTTAATGTACTTTTCAGT
>JAKSSD010000011.1 GCA_024403275.1 Lachnospiraceae bacterium | reverse complement strand
AACGTGCGTCCACTGACTCATCTTTACTTACCTCCATAAAACGTTGTTTTTAGCATGATACAACCCACGTATTTACGTGGTTTGCGGTCTTGTATATTTCAGTACAACACCATTAATTCTATTAACAGTACCATGTTTGGTCTGCCAAATCATGATACCGAATGCTTCGTACAGAACACGATACTTTCTGTGCTTCATGTGTTTCTTGCTACAGTTCATATAAATAAATCCTTTCGCTCAAGGGAATCAGCCAGCTTGTTTTGATTCTGGCTCATTCCTTATCATACTTGTAGATGCCACAAGTGCATCTGATGTAATCCTCTATGGCTGCGAGAAACTCGTCTTCCTCAAGGAAGAATGGGTCACCGTATACCTTTATGAAGTTGTACATCAGTTGACCAACTCTCCAGTCAGGAATGTAGGTCTTGTGAATCTCTCTTAGCTTATCATAAAAGAGATCCAGTCTATCAGGATTTCTCATTGTCATTCTCCTTTTCAAATTCTTTACAAAGCTTTTTGAAATCTTCGGGAAACTTAACATCGTCCTTCGGAAAATCTCTTGGTTCTAATCTTTCGACATGACGATGAGGAATTTCAAGTAAACCCTTTGGTGTTAACATAACTAATTTATCGTAGGTATAATTAATAAGAATCCCTGACACCGCTTTCTGATTTGATTTGTCTTCATCTGTATAGAAAAGCTTGTAATACTTACCACAGGCATATTCAAATACTTTGGAATAATTATCCATCATTCTATCTCCCTGTTCCAACATTTCTTGCAACCACCCATAACGCATCCGTCCT
Organism: Lachnospiraceae bacterium; assembly: GCA_024403275.1. Taxonomy (GTDB): domain Bacteria; phylum Bacillota; class Clostridia; order Lachnospirales; family Lachnospiraceae; genus UBA3766. The sequence continues at coordinate 48,841 of JAKSSD010000011.1, read as the reverse complement.
TGGGTTTTGCATTCTTGCCATAGAATCTCCAGACGCAATACTTCATTGTAAAATCATTATCAATTATCATATCAGGAAACTTATCTTTCATATCTGTAAGATACGTTTTTACCGGATGCTCTGCTATCCATTTTTGAATTATTGGATATACCACGTTTATATTACGAACACTGCTACATTTCTGATTAGTAGCAACAGAAACCGGACATGCATCGCAATCATGCTGTCCTTCACAAAACCTTTCATAATCTTTTGTAATTTTTTCAGTATCAATAATCATCCTTCTACTCCTTCCTCAACGAATGAACCTCTAATCTTTGTTACACCCGCAGTTGGTGTAAAATACGTTAAACATCCAGTGTTCAGATTAACTGCGTTTACATCAAATACGTCATTTGTTCTCATGTATACTATACCAAGATATATGAACGTACTGCCTATATCAATATCATCGAAGCATTCTTTGTGTGAACGAAGTTTAATATCCATGTTCCTACCTCCATAAAAGTATTATTTCGCATTCTCAAACAGGAAGTCGTAGTCCGCAAGGAACTCACGTTCCATCTCGCTGTCTTTAACTTCCGACTCAAACGTCACCTTTTCTCTGAGCTTAGTGATAAGCTCACCCATGTCTGACATATCAAACATATGGATGAGATATGCTATAGCTCCTACTGATAAACCGATTGAAAGAATTACATCAATTGTTTCTGCTATCATAATTAAACTCCTTTTCTTGCTATGTATTCAGCATAACTGATGCTAAGTTCTTTAGCTTTACGGGTTGCCTCCGTTATGCTCGGCATCTTACTTCCACTTCCGAATTCAGACTTAGTAATGTAAAATGGTCTGTACTTGGTTGCCTTCTTTTCTTTTTGCTTGTCAACATATCTCTTCTGAGATTCTTTGTTGGCTCTTGCCTGACATTCATAACATCTCTTGCGGTTCTTATATGGCTTCTCAATAGATCCGCCACAGTCCATACAAATCGTTCTGACTTCCCGTCTGTTCTTCTTGTTGTGATAGTCAACCAGTGCCTGATAAGCTTTGTCTTTACACTTGCTACAGTACTTATACCCTGATGTTGTGTAGGATTGACCGCACACCTTGCAGACTCTCATGCCTTCACATCCTTATCGAATTCATATAACTCATCCATGAACTTATCACTGACTTCCTTCTCAAACTGCTCTGAGTATCTGCTCAGGTTTGTGTTCACACCAACAGAAAAGATTATGTTCCGGCTATTAAGAGCCACATAACCTACAGTGCTATTACCGCAGATAATCGGTAGTTCCTGAGCTGCTATATCTGAGTTGTCGTAGCACATATAGTGCGTCAAGTTAGTGTACTTGTCAAAGAAATCTGTGATGCTATTTGTATATTTGTTTCTCATATCTCCATTCCTTGTTTACTTCCATCTTGCATTAAACACTATACACTTACCGCATGACTTTGACTTGCCATTAATAAGACTTGTTCTCATCGGTGTTGATGTGTTTCCACATTCACACTTGCATTTCCATTTGCTAGTTGACATATACATTTTCTTACCATCATTTACTATGCCTTCAACTGTCAGCTTCCCAAACTTCATCCCGGTTAAATCAAACTCATCTTTTTCTTTTGTGTTTACGTTATTAAATTTCTTTGAAATAGTTTCTTTGATGATATTGAATCCTACTTCTGTAAATCTAAATGAACCATTATGTCCATTCAGAATTCTTCCGTATCCTTTTTCCGCAGTTTCTTTATACATGTAGCCCATTTTTGCTACCCATTTTAAATCATTGGTTAGGCAGTCTTTCAATACCGTACTATCAACACCCAGAATATTACGAATGTCTGTTCTAGAATACAGCTTTTCTTCCGGCTCAGTCTTAACTACCATCTCTGCAACTGGTTCTGGGGTTGTAGCTTTTACTTCCGGCTTGCTGTATGCCTTATGTATTGCGTCAAGAATAAACTTATCACTGCCGGAGAGTTCCATCTCCTTCATGGATCTGTATCCAATATCTTTAATTAACCATTTCTTGAATGCTCTTGTGTCAGTCTTAGTATTCATTCTGCATGATGATATCAGGGACTGAACACCGCAAAGATTAATCATTGTAACCTTTCTCTCAATATCATTCTCATTGACTTCCAGTTCACACTTGTCATCAGGTTCAATGCAGTCAATAAGCATAGTGTTATTCGTCAAGCCAAGTGACTTTACAATATCTGTACCTGCGAAAAGCTGCTCTCCATTGTGGAGTGTATATCTTACTACTCCAAATTCATTGTGTTCTGATACTCTAAGTTTCTTCATAGTTTGTTTAACCTCCAAATTGTTATTCAATCATTCTTGATTCTTCCAAATAATGGTTCGCCATTTTGCGACCCTGTTATCCCTTGCAATAGTAAGACTTAATATCTCATTAGTTACCTTCCAACCATTCAATGAGAAGAGTTCTCATTCTCTTACTTGGTATGTATATATTGACCGGGCTTCCATCTCTTACAGCGGATCGCCATATCCATTGCAGCATTTCTGATAAAGCATAAGCATCCTGATTAATCTCAATCTTATTCTTTTCAAAGAACTTAGTAACAACCGGGTTCAGGAATCTATTGCATAGATATGCTAAACAGTTTCTGTTCCTGTATTCGTTACTTGCTCTCATGTTTAATGGAATGAATGCCTTTGTATATCCTTTACCTTTAACTTTTTTCTGGTACTCTTTGAATGTAGTCCAAAGAATCATATCTGATTTTGCTTCCATAACATTTCTGAAATAGTTTTCAGTATTCAGTTTCAGGTTATTAATCAGTTTATTCTGAATTGACTTTGAATACCATGACTTCGATAATGTATTCGGAAGTTCTCCAATGTCATTGAGTTTCTGATGCTCGCAGATATTTATGAGTGACTTGTCTATTCTGTCATCTTGCTGCCCCGGAACTATAACGTACTTCCCATTGACAACATCAGCCCTGAAGTATTCATATTCAGTATTGAACATATCATAGTACCACTTCTGAATCTGTCCATGAAACATATATGTCAGGATATATATTTCTGAGAACACTTCAAATGACATCATCGGAAACAACCATACTATGATTGAATCTCCATACATACACAGACTCTTTATGTCGCATAGCTTTTTGAATTCCTCAAATGCACCGTCATAATCTGCATCATCCCAGATAACATAGTCATGTTCATCCACATGAGCTTTACCCTGACTGAATATCATATCAATATCCTTCTTGTTGATATTGTACGGTTCAACTACAGTCGTGACTTCATCCAGAATCAGCTTGTATCCCTTAGTCTTAATCAGATTAAAGATATCTTCATCAAACAAATGAAACAAAGAATGTGTGCTGACTATGTTGTGGTCATTGATAAGCAACTTCTTAATCCCGTTAATCTTGCTTCCAGATACAGCAACTGGTTGCTTAAAGTTTTTACCTACACAACTCTGTTCAATTCTTGCTACTTCATCAAGATAAGGAGTTATGTAGATAAACTTATCAAACTCATCAGACTCATTAATCATATTGATTATAGCTGATGTTTTTCCAGATCCCATTATAGAATCTACTACATTAATTTTAATCTTAATCACCCTTCCAAATAATTTTATCACTTTTGCCATATAAAAAAGTGATAAAATTGATTTTGAGCCACGTAATTACGTGAGTTACAGACTTTTTCATTAAAGATATATATAGTAAGACTTAAGGATTTGACTTCCGTTTTACTCTGACTAAATTAGCTCTTAGTATTATAAGAAAAAGACTTGTGCGTCAGCACAAAGACAGCTTTAGCTGGCTCATGCATAGCAAGCTATGCCAAATCTAAGTCCAATACTTCTAATACTTTATCATGTATAATCGGAGTTGCTACAGGTTTACTTCCAGTCTCAAGAGCTACAGTAACTATCATAGCTGTTATCATATTCGCATGAGTCTTACCAGTCTTGAGATAATCCCTGAGCTTAGAGTAGTTATTAGTCTCAACTACACGTTCAATTCCCGGTTTAACTTCCATCTCAAGACTACTCATTACTTCCCTGAACATGTTTGAGATGTCAGTTACAGGATGCTTACTGTTTCTGATTCTGTCTTTGAATGTCATCTGAATCACCCTTTCATTAAATTAGTTCATAGTAATATACTGTTTTTAATTTAGGACTTCATTAGTCCTTAGTAATATAATATCATATAGACTTCAGTTTGTCAAGAAAAACTTTTACTATACTCTACTGAACTCTACTACTTTTATCTCAGGGATTGTGTTCCTATCGGAACATATAGGATGAAACAAGTTCATCCTTTGCCTCCTTACGGAGTCAAGTCAATATTCTTCTTCGTGATGAGTAGTTATAATCCAGTTCCGGCAGCAACTCTGACACTCTGAGAAGGAATATAATCATCCAGACTATACCTAGTCCGATATACTTAAGGCCTTTAACTATTGCCGGAAATACATTCTCCGCTATTGATATAAAGAACTTAGCTAATACTAATGTAGTCACTTGATATGTAATAATCTCTGCTGATGTAAACATAATTCTATCTCCTTTACACTGGTATGTTGTACTGGTTCAGAAGTTCTACCCAGTATGTTTTGTTTCCGATTCTGCTCTTATGGGATTTAATATCAGGAATTGAATTCCATATTGCAGTACGTTCCTTAGCTTCCTCTACATCAAATCCAGTGTAGTCAGGACTAACAAACATCCATTTGTTGTGATATATCTGTCTTCCATTCATACGCTTTACACCGGGTTCAGATAAGCTTCCGACCTTAAAGAGTACAGTGTAGTCTATTAATGGTTCGTTTGCTGTATCCCAGTCCGATGCTTTAATCAGGGTTACGTTCCCTTTGTCATACTTGACAACATCATAGTCAACATCTGTTTGTTGTATAAGGACTTCCAGATCCTTATCCTGAACTTTGTTAAACAGTTCATTCAGGTTTGACTTGTGTACATAATAACTTCCGCATACTACTTTCATGATTCTACCTCCGTAAATTTAAATATGTAATACTCTTTTCCTTTTTTGGATGTACGTTTTGACTTGAGAATCTTGTTGTAAATGCTATTCCCTTCCGCTTTATCAACTTCATACCATGTTTCAGAACATATAGCTTCATGCAGATTCATTGCTGTATATTTAGTAGCCCAGTTCCTAGTTCCAATTAGTATAAAACATCTGGCATCAACCTTCTGGAAGCCTACCATCTTCCATTCGTCATTTACAAGTACATTCTCTATCCATGTATCACTAATATCATGTATTCTTCCATATAGATTATCATTTATAGCATCATCATATACTTTACTGTTTGTCAGTTTCATTTCCAATCTTCCCTTCCAGATATAATCTCTGTTTCCGCTGTCTGTATTCACGCATGATTCTGTTGCGTTCTTCCTTATCAACTTTGTATCGTTCTGCATTGGCCTTCCTATTGGCCTTAACTTTTGCTGCCCGGTCAGGATTAACTAACAATGAGATGTAGCTTTTATCAACTCCGAATTCCATTCCAAGCTGGCGTAAAGAGTATAACCCGGTTGCATATAGTTCCTTAATCTTTTCACGCTGATCTGATGTTAGTTTACATCGTCTGTCGTATTCTTCCGGCAGCTTAATCTTTTCTGACTTCCATGGCATAGAACATTCTCCTTTACTTCTTTTTAGAATAGCTTTTCTGTTTTCCGTTCTCATTCAGGGTTCTGGCATAGTTCGGATCTGATTTTCTCTTTTCGGAGATAAGTTTGTACCTGCGTTCATTATCTTGTTTCCGTTTCTCTTCCAGTCTCTGCATCATCTGAACACATTCAATGTAGTATTCAGCTTCCAGAACATCAAGTTCATCTAAATGGCCTGATACAACACTGATTAAGTTCTGTATGGCCTGATAGTCTTTGTTTGTTATATTCATATAATCATCCTCCGAATATGCTTAGTGCTTAGTAGTATACTGTTGATTATAACCGGGCATTTAAGCCCGGCCTCCTACTTCAATAAGTTCGTATATATGTCCTTCACAATCTAATGCTTTATCTAAAGCATCCATTTTATCATAAGCATAAATTATTTCTGATTCAAGATTTTCTGAAGGCCAATGATTAAGTATGTATTTTTTTAGTTCATTCATAGTTCCTGCCTCCTATTGTAAATTAAATTCTCTTTTCATATCGTCTTTGTATTCCATAAGCATTTCAACTATCTCTGCAATAGTTGTGTCATTGTCTTCAGCAAGCTTTTCAAGTTCTTCAGCTTCCACATCATAAACTGTAATGTACATCATAATTAGTTCCTCCTTAGAATGGTAAAATTACATTTCCGTTTCTGTCTATAAACTGTTTGTAAAAATTATCTGATTCAGATTCTGTTTCCAGAATGCCAATATCTGATAAGAATTTGTTTGTTACCTGATAAGCAAGGCCGTCTGAATTCCAGATTATACTGAATTCGTTATCTATCTTTTCTATGGCCTGAATATCAGCATCATCAATTTCAACTACTTCATTAACAAGATAGTCAAGTGTCTGTATTAACATAATTTATCCCCCGTTTTACTTCCGGGTATAGGCCTAAACTTATACCCGGATGCTGTATGTATTAATATAATTTTCGTTCCTGACGTTCCTGCTCTAACATATAATCAAGAACTTCTTCAGTGACTATTCGTGCATTGTATCCGATTTTTCTATAGTATTTTGCAAAAGCTTCCGCATCGGATCTGCCACAATTTGTGCAAGCTACTATGTATCCAGTTCCTTTGTCAATTCCTACTACATGTACATTGTCTTCCATAATTCATGCCTCCTTAATTATAAGCTTCCAAAAAATACTGGTGTTCCTGAATACTGCATTTTAAACGGCTGCATATGTAACACTTTAATTTCTTTATATACTGACTTGTATATTCTTATTACAGATCCATCCGGGTTATTGATTTTGAACTCTTTTTCTTCCGAATCATAGTTAAATTTTACATTTGCTTTTTTCAGTTTAGATTCAATGGTTGACTTTGTTTTTGAAGTTCCAATTATTGATTTGATTTGTTCTGTAGTATACATAATTTATCCTCCGTTTCATGTATTGCAGATAGAATATTTTCTAACTGTATTCAGTATAGCATATAATATTCTATCTGTCAATACTTTTTAGAATAATTTCTAATTAAATTATATCGTACTGTTCAGTGATTATTTCATTATCGGCCTGATGTATTTCCACATGGAAGGCGTGACAATCAGAATTATAAAAGCATTTTCCGTTTGTTGTATTCTTAAATACTTCTTTCGCTTCCTTTGCCGTATCAGCTTTTACATATAGCCTCCGGCCGTACTGACTTCCATTTGTCTTAATATCATAGTCAATTCTGTATGTATGTTTTTTCATAGTTTATTCCTCCAGATTGTACCCGTATAGCCTGATAGTTCAGCTTGTTTTGTTTCCGATTAATTGTTATGTAATATTGTTTCACCTGTATTTACGTCAATGATAAAAGGATCTGAAATTTTTCTGATACATTCATCAATTGAAATGTAACCATATTCACATTGTTGAATCACTATTTCAATATTCCTTTTCGCTTCCTGTTTGTAACAGTCCTGCATTGCCGGGTTATCATTGAATTCTTTTAACTTCCCGTTTGCGTATTCATATACAAATCTTTTTGTTTTCATAATTTTATCCTCCTAATGTTTCCCGGCATTATGCCGGGACTATTGTTTTCCGCTTCCGATTATATGTATTAATAATTGTTAAGTAATTTATGTGATAATTCAAATCTGATAAGTGATAGTTCATAGGCCTTATAAACATTTCCGGCCTTCTGTTGTTGTTTAATCTGTTTGTCAAGTCTGTTTAACCTGAATTCAAGTATTAATCTTTTCATAGTTTCCGCCTCCGTTTCATTACATTAGTAAACCAGATCCCCCGGAATTATTCCAGAAGTCAACTATTGCCGCTGCTATGGTTGCAAGAACTCCGATACAAAGCATTATAAAATTCATGTTTCAGGCCTCCTGACTTTCAAATCTTGCTCCAAAAAACCAGTATGTATTTGTTTTCGGAATATCGACAGCTTCAAAGATATTGCATACTCTATACTTTTTCAGTTCTGCTTCCGTATAAAGTTCATTAGCTACATAAATACCTTCATTTCTTCCTTTTGTTGATATACGCATTTTGTTGTCGTATTCAGGTTTTACTCTAAAGTATTTCATAATTTATTCCTCCTAAAATCTGTTTGTTTCCGGCTTCCGATTAATCAATTTAGTGTTTAGTAGTATAGCTATTGTTTATAAAGATTAATTTTCAGTTTAGAGTATTTCATAATTTACGCCTCCTGAATCATTCTTCTTCCGGGTTAATTTCAATATTTGTGAGTACGTGAGTCCAGCCTGTACCATAGTGTGTTACACACCAGATATTCAGGTCATAATCTTCCGATCTGTAAACAATTTCATCAGTGTAGTCCTGAAGGATCTGGAGTCCTGCATCTGAAATAATGTAACACTGGTATATTTCAGTGTATTCATCTGTTTCATCATTGTAGTCACTGCCGTTTACTAGTTCAAAGTTTTCAAATCCGATTTTGGCCATGATATCATTGTTCAGTACTGCATCAAATGACTTAGCAAGTGTGCTATAATCTACATAACCATTTTCAAGGCCGTATTCACTGACTTTGTTTCCGAAAAAATAAGCTGTTTTCATAGTTTTCATAATTGTTTCCTCCTGATATGTATTAATTGTGGGCTTCCGTTTGATAGAATATTTTCTATCTGTTAATATAATAGCATATTATTTTCTATTTGTCAATAGGATTTTAGAAAATATTCTAAAATATTTTTATGTTATTGTTCAGGCCTCCGGGACTGTTTACAAGTCCCGGCCTTCCTGATATATGTAATTATTAAACCGGGCAGCGATTATGCAAGTCAATATAGTTTTCTTCCGCTTCCTGATACATGTAATAAGCTACATATTCATCTATCGCAACAAGATAATCCTTGAGGACTTCCTCAAAATCAATATTGTGGAAGTCGGCCTCCGCTTTAATGGTTGCAATATCTTCCGCAAAAACGCTTTTATTGATATTTTCGGCTTCCTGAATAAGTTTATATATTTTCCTGATATCGTCAGGACTTGTAAATGTACGGCCGTTTACGGATATAGATTTTTCAATCCCTGCCGGGGTTCTTTTTTCAATAACGTTTATACCCTTCTTAGTTTTTAAGTTCCATAATACAAGATTAATCATAATTTCCGCCTCCTATTATTCGTTATAGCTTCCGTTTTCAATAGCTTCCAGATATTCCATAAACAGATCCGCTTCCGGGGTTGTTTCAACTTCCGGGACTTCTTCCGGGGTTGTTTCCGGGATATATCCGCTATACTTTACGGATAAAATTATATCATCGTTTACGGCTTCCGTTTTGTTAGAATCCATTATCATGGAAACAATATCCCCGGTTGTATAGTCTTCAACCCCGTAAAACTGGAATAAGTTTCCGTTTAAAGTTTCAACAGTTACAATATCAGTTTCCTGATTTGTTTCTGTAATTATAGCAGTTTCCGGATATATGTCTTCAAAAGACTGAAAATATGTATTTCCTGAACTTCCGGCCATGATGCTAATTATTGTAATAATAGATGTTAATTTTTTCATAATATTTATCCTCCGAAAATATGTATTATTGTTCAGGCCTTCCGGGGAATTATCCCCGGACTCCGGCCGATTATGTATTATACTGAATACGGGATAAAATCCAGATCCCATTTATCTATTTTCTCATAGAATACACTGATATTATCAGGGTTGTATTTATCAATTATGTCAGGGCTTCCGGCCTCCAGTATAGCCCCGGTTATTTTGTCGTGTATTTCAATATTGCCAGTGCATACGTTGTCAATTGTAACTTCAGCTTTTAAGCTGCCGTTTTTATATTCGGCTTCCGTATATGTAATATCAAACTGAATACCATAATTACAAGCGTGATAAACTGATATATCATGTATACGCATGTTAGAAATGAGATCTTTTATTTCATGCTCAATAATCCATTTTTGACTATCATCACATATTAAGAGTGATAATATATAAGCCGCCGTTTTATCCTTTACGGCCTGAATTTTACCAGTGAATTTTTTCATAATATACGCCTCCTATTGTGTTATCAGGTTATAACCCCCGGCCGGAGTTCTTCCGGCCTTCCGGGGTTGTATGTGGGTTATGTATTAGAATATTTCAATAGTAAACATGTTTTCCGGGTTATTGTTTGAAGCTTCAAATTTTGCCGTAAAGCCGTATGAGTTGTTACGGGTATACTTAATATAACCGTTTATTCTGTTGATATCTGCATATGTTCTTTTTACTGCTTCAGCTATAATATTCTTTTTCATAATAATTCCTCCTACTATGTAACAATGTTTGTATTTACTCCGGGGGAATTATCCCCCGGTTGTATGTATTAATTTAGTGTTTAGTATTATAAAGTTGCTATAATCATACCATATTTCATAGTAACTTCAGAGAATCCGCAGTTTTTAACTTCAGGGATATAAGTTGCAAGTTTTCTGTTTTCCTGCCAACAGTCTTTTTTTGTAACTTTTCCCCGGCCGGACTTATTGCCTTCAAATACTGTAATGTATAACTTTTCCCCGGCCTGCATATACTTGACTATATCGTTTATATACTGTTTACGGCAGTTTTCACCTTTAATCACATTAAGCACATTACTACTTGTAAATATGTGATTATCATCATTCAAGTATACTCCGTAAATATCATTTATCCATGCATTATTTACTTCTTCAGGTTGATTGTATTTATCCCGGCCAAAATATCTAATAAGATTTTTGCTGCAATATTCTTTAATGTGGTTTATATATTTTCCACAGCCCGTATCAAATATACTTGTCATATCTAAGCGGATATTAAGTTTATCGGCCTTATTAATCAGGGTAGAAAATACAACCGGGATTTTCTTATCGTTTATACTGGTATTTGCTGAAGTGTATTTTTGTTGAATGTCTCCGGCATATATACGGCCGTTCATATAGTTTAACACTTCATTCAGGTTGTATGACTCATATATTATTCTGCCGTTTTTCTTCAGTAAATAAGTTTCAATGTTTCCTTGATATCCCTTGTTTGTTTCGATTATGTAGATATCCCCGTCTTCAGTTTCAACAGTTTCAACTATTTCATTTTCAATAGCTTCCGGGGCTTCCTGCATTTCTTCAGCTTCAATTTCCTGCATAACTTCAGCTTCTTCAGCTGCCATTTCTTCGGCCGCCTGCATAAGATATTCAAAGCACATTGTTATTGCCTTTGAAAGTTCACACTGCATACATTCAATATCATGATAGTTGCATGAAACGTGATAGATTATATCCCCGTCTTCTTCGGTGTATGTATGAGCTATTGTTATTGTACCGAGTTCGTCAGTTGTGAATGTGTATTCAGGAACTTTATAAACTACAACGTTTGTTTCTGTACCTTCTTCAATTGTATTAGCTACAACTGCATTTATTAAGCGGCTGCCGATTGTCTGAGTATTCATAAGTTTTCCGGCCTTGTTTCTGTAAATAAATTCGATAGTTTTTTTCATAAGAATTCCTCCTAAAAAATCATAATGGTAGTATATGGGTGTATGTGGGTTTTATCCCTTCCCTTGTCTAACATTATACTACGAACTAAATTAGTTGTCAACACTTTTTTAGAAAATTTTCTAAAATATTTTTATAGCATATACTATATTATACGGCATTGAAAAAGTTTAAATAGTCTTAAATGTAGGTTTTACCGATGTTTACAAGGGTTTTTAATGATATCAGGCCGGAAAATATCAGATAAGTATACTATATTATGCAGTATCGGAAAAGTTTGTTTTGCTGCCGGGTATACCCTGAACAACTGCCGTGACTTTATCCAAAACAATATGAATATATTATTTTGAAATATATCAATATCGTTTTGCAATAAAAAGAATACAAATCACTTTTTTCATTTTATACAAATATTCATAGTTTATTTACAATTCATTGGAGTGAATTAACCAAAGGAATATCTTTCAATGAATGAAATAAACCAAAGAGAATGAATATTGTTTAGTTGATTTACTCCAAAGAAAATGAATGTACATTAGAGTAAATAAACCAAAGGAAAAATCATTGAAAAAATATACCCCTGCAGGGTATACGAAAAATTAAAGTCGTTTTTTGAAGGAAGCCAACTTTAAAAGCTTAAATTTAATTTAAGTAAATGCAGGAGGTGGATCTGCTGCCTGACCTGCCCTGATGCACGTGTTTACCGCATCTGACGGAATCTTGACCGGGGGTATGTTGTCACGGAACGTGTGCCGGGAAGGCCTTCGTTTGGTGGTAGTACTCCATAACAATCCAGTCATCGCCCCTACAGCAATTCTAAACACTCCTACCCCTGCCCCTTAAAATACACTTTATACACACTATATTTCCTGACCTGTACTATTATAATATTCCCCAACCCCGTTATATACTATTATATATAGTATCTCCAGACTATAATCCCCTTAAATTACAACTTCCCTATTGACAAAACCCATACTTATATGGTATCATAATACTAAGGACTAATTAAGTCCTCTATACTATTATATATACTACTAAGAACTAATGAGAGGAATGATACTCAATGCAAAAGAACAATAACGATATCTCAGATTTAAAAGACCACATCCTGTACCTCTTCTCTCCATCAGAGAAGATTACGTGGCAGAACTTCAAGCACAAACACTATACCTGTTGCGGTAACAGGAATTTTAGTTATCACATCTCTGACTATGGCTCTGTGCAGCTCATAGAGATTGAATGTGATAAGTGTCATGAGAGAGCTAATCTGAATAAGGTATAATTCTATGTGCGACAAGTTTTGGTGTATATGGTCATCATCCTACAACTGTGGTGACCCGGCGTTCACTCATGATGAGAATTGTTATGAGTGTATTCAGAAATGGAAACATGGCTGTTACTTATGCGGTCATTACTTTGAAGAGGAAGGCGGTTGTGAATATGAGATTAACGGAAACGGAACTTCTGAATAAGTATCCAAGCTTTAATTACTATGTAGATCCTGTAGCTACTTGGTATGGAGATAAACCTGCTGAGTATCGTAATCTTAAATGGTATGAGGAAACAGTTGCTCTTGCCGGAGATGACGATACAATGTGTAACATATTCGGCATTGACTGGTATGTCTACAAAGCCGTAGGAGAACATAAACTGTACAAAGTGCTTACAGGCAATGTCGGTATCAGGACTGATGTTGATGGAACTGATGAAGTTATATATGGTGACTTAGCTGTTAAGTATGGACTTTGTGTTTACAATATCTACTACAATAATATCTACGGCAAGAATGCACTTACCATTTATCATAACGGCGGTGTATGCACAGGATGGAGAAATGAGAATGGTATTACATCTCCAAGTAAACGTGTGAAGAAGCTGGATGATGATACTATTCAGAAGATATTTAAGTCCAAGTATCTTGATGACTATGGCTATGCTGTTAAGAAGTTTATTGAGAAGATTAAGACTGTGTATGAATCTGATAAAGAGAATCATTGGCTTGAAATTAAGGAGTGATATTTATGCATTATAAAACTGGTGATAAGGTTGTAGCTATATGCGATGAACCTGTTAGGAGCGATTCGTTTGCATATCCACCTAAAGGTACGGTAGGTAAGGTAATATCTATTGATAATACCGCTGCTCGTTTAGATATTTGTGTTGACTGGATTGAATACGAGTATGAATGTAATGAAAAAACAGCAAGTTGGACTTGGGTAAACAGCGATGAGATTGAACTTGTTGAACCTGAAAGAGAACACTTCAACGAAACCTATGAAGATTGGGTTAGCAGAATATATCATGAGTTCATGAAAAACGAAGACATCAAACTCCATACGTGTTTAATTGAAGGCAAATTTGTTTTAATAAATTTCATTACTGAAAAGGTTGAATTTGGATCGTGTGGTAAATATGAGATTAAGCCAGAAGATGTCGTTAAACCATATGCAAAACTTATGGGTTATGAAATTAGAAATCCTCATGAGAAAATAAAAGATTTAAAGCCGGGTGATACTTTTGAATTGATTAGTGGTATTCCTTATAAATTAATTAAGTTTGATAAAATTGAAGGTGCTGAGATGGCAGTTGTAAAAAGCTTAGAAACAAATAAGTATTACTTACAGAGTATAGAGACTAATATTTACAATGTAAAGGAGAACTAAGCTATGACTGAAGTAACTAAGTATATTGCTGATGACGGTGCTGTATTCGATACTGCTCTTGAGTGTAAGGAGTACGAAGCTGCATTCATCAATCCTGAGATGAAGAACGTTACATTCATTACATCTGAACATAAAGAGGTTGTATTCAGTTCACATGATGACTTCTTTACAAATATTAATAAGATTATCATTCATAATCAGAAAGAATACAATGCATTTAAAACGGTAACTGAATTCTATGGATGGTATTTTAATGAAATAGATCAGCCGGGTACGTGGGTTTACCTTGATAAGCTTGACAAGTTCATTAATGTTGATGAGTTTATTGAGGATATTGTTGCTCAGATTAAGTGGGAACGTGATATCGCCATGAGAACTCTTGCAGATATTGGTATTCCATTTGGTCATGAATATAAGGATATCACGTATAAGATGGGCATAAACTCTATTGCAAAACTTCTTAATGAAGGCAATGCAAGAGTAATTCAAACTGGAGGTTGGGATATATGAAGCTGTATTGGTTTGTCTCTCAGGGTATGGCAATCTATGCTACACGCAGCAAAGACGAAGCCATTGAAACGGTTAAACATGAGAATGAAGATAATATGGAATATATAGAGAGATGTATCGAAGAATATGAACCTTATACCGATACAAGTATTACTCTTTATGAAGTAGAACTTAATGCTGGAGATAGGTTTAATCTTTATGATGAAACTTATACGATTGATAACATATTAGGTTCATGCGATTCTGGTGTCGTGATATATGCAACCAAGGTTAGTATGTATTGTCGTGATATTCATGCGATATTTACTATGGAACAGGATGCATTCTTACATATATGTCCTGTTGATGATTCAAAGGTAAAGGAGATTACGCCATGATATTTAAAGCTTATTACATTCCAGAGACTTGCATTCACAGTGTTGAGGAGCAGCTTGTTAGCTTTGAGTCAATGAGTGAACTTGTTGACTACTACCATAAGAGTCCAGACGTTCTACTGTATGCAAAGGAAGTTATTGATTCTGAAATAATTGAAACATTTGAAGAGAGGTATCTGAGATGAAGAATAAACATTATTGCAGTGACAGGTCTTTGTACGGTGCTACTATTAAGAGAAAAGATATGCTGCCACCGACCAGAATTGATATTAAGTATACAAAGGAACTGTTTGATGGATTTGATATTCATATGGATATTCCTGAGTTTCAGACCAAGAATGACTTATATAACTGGAGAGACAGAGTGATTCGCAGAACGTTTGATTAAGGAGTTTTCAAATGAGATTAAGAAAATACAAAAAGATACAGGCTATACTTACAGAAGAAGTTATAATGAATGTATCGTTTTCTGTTTTAGCTCATACTACTAAGAACTAAGTTACTTTAAAGAAGAGAGGTTTGATACTATTGAAGCAGCCTTTATACCCAAGATATATTCTTAAGATTCAAAGCAAGGATATTCTTGAAAATAAAATGAATTTCGCAGTCGATATTAATACTGCAAGAAAGAACAAACAGATAATCAGTATTTCTGATAATCAGGTTATTAGATGGATTGATACTATTAATAATGTTGACAGAGAAAAAACAAAATTAAAATATGAAAATAATTTAAAAAAGATTAAATCTTTGAAAAAAGAATCAGGAAAAGGTTTAATAATTAAAGAATTATATAAAGAACTTGATGATATTCAGTTCGTTCCTGAGCTTATTAATGTGGTTATGAATAAGGCCAGTGATATTGATAAGTTAAAGTCTGGTTTTCAGGTCAATGGCAAGACCTATGTGAGATTCATAGGTTCTCCTAATCAAGTCAAGAAGTCCACTGTCATGTATACCTGTATGCATGACGAACTCAATAGGCTTGTTGAGAATGGCAGAAATCCAGAGTACAAGATAGTTCCGGCAAAGTATGAGGCATACAAAGCCCTTGCTCTTAGTGGTAGTTACCCTGTTACGAATACTAATAGAATTCTTGTAGTAGATGACTTGATTACTCATTTTACTGAGGATGTAATATTCCTTGATGACAGTGAAACTGATGAACCTAAGATGGAACATAAGACTGCTGAGATAGAGTTAGATGAATCTGACGGTTATGGTCTTATCTCCCCTGAACTTGCTCAGATATGGTCGGACGATATGCACTTGGACTATTTATTATCCGGGTGCTGTGTACGACACGCTTTTACTAAAGGTATGGTTGCCACATTCGACTTTAAGGAATTCGCAAAACTCCACAATAAATCCATTGTTAAGGATGTTTGGGGTAAGGAACATAATATTAATGATATTGATATTATTCTTACAACAAGCATGCTGAAACTCTGGAGTGCATATGAATCTATTGATGATTTTTTAAACAAGTCTCATATGAATAATTATGGATTCTGCGTAACAAAGGTAACACCTAAACATCTCGATGAAGTGCGTACTCTTAATTATCAGTTTATACAGAGTTATAATCTTACTGACGAACAGATAAAGGAGCTTATCTCTCCTACTGTTAATGAGCTTAAGGATATTCTTCATGCCGACATCAATAAGACTATTTTGTTCCTTAAGGGTGTTAAGGTTAATGAGAATAATATTGATGTAAATATGAATGATTACGTCAAAGCTCTTATGATTGACAACAGACTTATTAATGATAAGTATGTTATTGATAAGATTAATGTTCTGATATCAAAGAAGATTCAGGACGCCAAGATAGGTGTACTTAAGGTTCGTGGTAATTATTCTATTATAGTAGGAGATCCCTATGCTTTATGTCAGAAAATCTTTGGTGTGAATGTGGAAAACGATGATGATTACGGCATATTAAAAGCCGGAGAGATTTATCATAAGTTCTGGCAAGATAAAAACGTGAATAAAGTGGCCTGTTTTCGTGCGCCTATGAGTTGTCATAACAATATTAGAGTAATGAGTATAGCGAGTAACGACAAGGCAAATTACTGGTATAGATATTGTCCAAACTTAATGCTTCTTAATTGTCATGATAATTTCAGAGCAGCAGGCAACGGGGCCGATGCCGATGGAGATATTTTCCTGACAACCGATAACAAGGTGTTAGTTGATAATTGGGAGTCTACGCCTACAATTATGTGCGTTCAGAATTCTGCTGAAAAATTCGTTGTTACCGAAAATCTTTTAAGAGATAGTAACAAAAAGGGATTTGGTTCTAAAGTCGGTGCAATAACCAATAGAGTAACCAGTATGTTTGATATGCTACCGTTATTTGATAAAGATAGCGATGAATATAAAACGTTAATATATAGAATAAAATGCGGACAATTATATCAGCAGTCAGACATCGATGCAGTGAAAGGGGCGATAACCAAACCGATGCCAAAATACTGGTATCAGAGAATCAAGCCCAAAGAAGGAGAAGAACTTACAGAGGAAGATATTTTTAATAATAGCATTTGTGTAGATAAGAAACCTTACTTCTTCCGCTATATATATCCAGATATCAACAAAAAATATATTCATTATACTTCAAATTCAGAACACAAATGTGCTTTTCTTTTCGATTGTTCAATAGATGAACTTTTGCAAAAAAGTGAATTTACTGAGGAAGAGTTGGATTACATTAAATATTATCATAAATATTTTCCTGTTAATGATAATGGATGTACCATGAACAAGCTTTGTCATATGGTTGAAGATGAATTCAAAGGATATGCTTCAAAAATAAAAGCTGAATCAGAATTTGACTACACTATTCTTAAAAGTGATTGTGATTATAATGTAATTACATATGAAGAAATTAAACGTTTATATGGAGAGTATACCAGAGAAAAAATGACTCTTAGTGAAAAAATGAATACTTTCAAAGTTTTGAAAGAAGATTTCGTAAAAGAACTTAATGAAATCAAATCATACTATAAACGTAAATGTGAAGAAACATGTTCAAGCAGCGAAGAACTCTGTAATATTGTAATTGACTTATGTTATGTTCATAATAAATCCAAAGCATTCGCATGGGATGTCAGTGTAGATCAGATAATAAAAAATCTTCTTGATAAGAATAATAATACTTTAAATTATCTTACCCAATCTGATGATGGTAGTATAGAATACGATGGAGTACTTTTTGAGAGAAAGGAATTTGAAATATGCTAATAATGAACGAGGTTAAAGATGCGGAGTGTATTATCAATGAAGAGACAAATAATTATACTCCCGGAGTGGCAATAGGTGTGCTTGCCAAGTATTATATTAAAAAGAAGAACATGAATTCTACTGATGCAAAAACTGAAATTAAATCAGTGCTTGTTTCCAATTGGCCTTGTATTAATCTTTATGAATGGGATGAACGTATTGATAAAGCTATAAAGAGTGCTAAAAAATTTCCATTAAAGGAAGTTGATGAAATACCGATTACTCAAAATGAACTTAATGTTATAAACACTATACCAGTTAAACGTCAGCAGAGATTGGCGTTCGCTTTATTGGTTATAGCAAAATTTAATTATATAGTATCTGGTCATGAATGGGTAAATAATAGCATAGATGAAATAAACAAAATTGCTGGAATCAAATGGAATAATATTAAAAGTAAATATAATGATATTCACGAACTATATCTGAAAAAATTAATAATATTTTCTAAGAAACCAGATAATATATCTATGAAGGTTTTATATGTTGATAAAGAGAGTACAAGCAACACCGTTATAAATATAAAAGCATTCGATAATGTAGGTAAAGTTTGGTCAAAATTCAATAATATTAATTATAAATTTTGTATTGATTGCGGTACTCCATTTAAGGTTTCTGGAAAATCAAGAGGAAGAAAGGTAAGATGTGATGATTGTCAGCAGAGATATAGATTAAAATATAAAGCCAAAAAAGAAAAAGAGTATCGTAACTCTTAAAACGTGGACAAATCAAATAAAACGTGGACAAATCATTTTTGATGTAGCCCCTTTCAATCAACGTATTTGCGTGGTTTGAAAGGGGTGTTGTTTTAAAAACGGGTAATCTTATCAGTGAGAGAATAACATAAGTTATTACTACGACTTATATTTTACATACTTCACTGAAAAATGAGAATGAAAAATAAAAAGACTTGGCGTAGCCAAAGCTTGATGTTGCGTAGCAATGTCAAGCTATCCTATGCGTAGCATAGCTATAATTAAGTTAAAGAAAGGAATTAAAGTAATGAAGATATTTTCAGCTAAGAATTTATCTTTAGCAAATTATCTGATTGATAATGGTTGTAGGGTTGTAAGAATTAAAAAGAATCTGAATTTCAAAACTATGATTCTGATTGATTTTGAATACACAGATACTCTTACAAAAGCATTAGCAGCTTGGACTAAAGCTAAACATGATGAACGTGTTGCTAAAGGGATTGAAAATTAAAGGAGAATTATTATGGCTAAGAAAAAAGATATCGTAGAGATTGTTGATGAACAGCCAGAGGTTGAGGTTACACCTGAAATGCTACAGCAGATGAATGGTGGCATCGTAGAAAATTTCAGTTATGGGTTAGCTGAAATGATTTGTATGAACGACATCGAAAATAGAATTTTCTATTTAGATGATGAAGTTTCACCATATATTTTCAGAGAAGTAACAATGTTTATTATCAAAGCCAATATTCAGGATGCTGGTTTGCCACCAGAAGATAGATTACCTATTAAGATTATTATTAATTCTCCGGGAGGATCTGTGCTTGATGGAGTTGGATTAATTGATGCTATTAAGTCAAGTGCCACTCCTGTATTCGGAATAGTAGTAGGCTATGCTTATTCAATGGCTCTCAATGTTCTCATCAACTGTGATTTCAGAATAAGTACTAGTAACTCATCTTTCCTTTTACATGATGGTTCTACTGGATTATTTGATAGCTCTACTAAGTTTAGAGATACAATGAAGTTCTATGACAAACTTGATGAACGTCTTGATAGAATGATTGCTGCAAGAACAAAGCTTACTATGAAAGAATTAGAAGATAGAAAGCGTCAGGAAAATTTCTGGTTCAGCGATGAAGCCAAGGATTTAGGAATTATTGATGCAATCATCGGAGAAGACATCTCTATTGAAGAGGTATTTTGTTTCTCTCCTAGTTGCGACTGCGAAGAATGCAGTGGCGATTCATAAGGCGGTGTCCTTATGGCGAAGAAGAAATCAAAGACTGGAATAAAGATATCATTTTGTGGAACTAACGCAACTGAAGTTACTGGTAGTATGACTCATGTGAGTTGTGGAGAACATCAGTTCTTAATTGAATGTGGACTTAATCAGTCTACAAAGAGTATACTTGAAAGTTATCGTATTAATAATCGTAAGTTTGACTTTAAAGCTAAAGATATAGAGTTTACCATAATATGTCATAATCATGCGGATCATTTGTGCTTATTACCATTGCTTGTTAAGCGTGGATTCACAGGCAAAGTGTATATGCCAGAGATGAATTATGGTTTGGCTAAGATTCTTCTTGAGGATTGTTGTTATATTCTTGAAAAGGATGCCGAAACATTAAAGCGTCAAGGGCATGACTTAGAACCTATATATAATGCTGATGATGTTAAGGCTGCACGTGAACTCATTGAGGAAATTCCGTTTGGAGAAGAATATATTATTGATGATTATGTGAAGATTAAGTTTACTCATAGCGGTCATATTACAAATTCTGCTCATATGGAAATGTGGCTTACTGAGAATAATGTAACCAAGAAAATATATTATACATCTGATCTTGGCAATACTAATGTGCCATCTTACTATGTTCATGAGTTTGAACCAGTAACCAAGGCGAACTTAGTTATTGCTGAAAGCACATACTGTAATCCTCTTCGTCAGGTTAAACCTAATGACAGAGAAAAGGATTTAGAAAAAATCAGATGTGTTATTGAACAGACTATTGAGAAAAAAGGTAAAGTACTTATTCCTGTATTTGCTAACCATAGATGTCAGACGATGCTTACGGTATTGTATGAACTTTATGGTAACGACAAAGAATGGAAAGTACCTATATATGTTGACTCCCCTATGGCGTGTAAGATTTCAAATCTTATGTGTCATATAGTCAACGAAGAACAGATGCATTATTGGGAAAGAGTTATGAGATGGAGTAATGTACATTTTATCTCAGAATATAATGATAGCAAAGCATTACAGGATAATTCAGAACCTTGTATTGTACTTGCTAGCTCAGGAATGCTTACTGCTGGAAGAAGTGTAGCATGGACTCAGAAACTTTTGGGTTCATCTAAGAATCATTTCTTGTTCTGTGGTTATGCTCCTGAAGGTTCTCTTGCCGACAAGATTAAGACTGGAATTCAGAAGTATATTACTATCGAAGGAAAGTCAATTCCTAATAAAGCATTTGTCACGAAACTTGTATCATTTTCGAGTCACATACAGCATGATTCGATGTTATCTTATTATTCTGACATTAATTGTGAAAAGATTGCATTAGTGCATGGAAACTTTAAGGATAAAGAAATTTTCTGTAAAGAATTACAAAATGAATATTCAAATAAAAATAAAACAACTAAGGTTGTCTGTGTAAATTCAGGAACAACTATTAGTTTGTAAATGAAAGGTGTGAAAGAATGGGAACAAACAAAAATGGTTCAGCTAAAAGTATAAATGACAGAACCTTACATCGTGTTGAATTTGCAAAATATATTGCCGACCTTTATGGATACAAGAAAGGTTTTTGTAAAGATGCTGTCGATGTTGTTATTGCTGGACTACTTAGTGCAATTGAAAATGGATATGACGTTGAATTGTCACAGGTAGGTACATTTTTTGTTTCAAAAATGAATCCAAGAAAAGGTGCTATCCCAAACCCAGATGGTACAGCGGAATTATGTATTAAGCCAACTACATACTGTGCTAAATTTAGACCGGGCAGATCAATGGATGCTGCTGCTAAAAGATGTGGATTCGACAAATTTGGAATGAATGAATATGATATGCTTCTTAATCCTGTTGAGAAAGACGAAGATAGATTTGAAGCATTTAGCGAAATTGAATAATTACTAAAGGGAATAGTGTTGTAGCTATTCCCTGTTTTATTACTCCTAAGTGTAATGGTCGCACAAGACGCTTTGACCGTCTTAGAGAAAATCCGATTCTTTCAGGGGTAATCATTTTCGATTCATAGTTTTAACCTCCATTTTATAAACTCATATGGTGTAGTGGGCATGATTTATATAGGACAAGGTTCGACTCCTTGGATGAGTTATCGCTATAAACAATTAAAGGGAATTAAAGGAGATAAAATAAATATGATTGAAAGATTAGATAACGAAGATATTAATACTTACGCTTTAAGATTGTATGATAACAAAGTTGAATATGGTCTTAACTCCGAAAGTATTGCAGAACTTCTTAATAAAGAGACAGGAAAGAACTTCGGAGAATCTGCTTGGCGCAAGAGATTCAGAAGTTTCAAACAAGGTATGGAATATCAGAAGAGTTTAAACATTTCAGATTCCGATGAACTTGCCGCTCTGGAAGAAAAGAAAAGAGAAATTATTGCAGAAAGAGACAGACTCTCTATGGTTCGCAGAGAATACAACACTGCGATTAAAAAGAAAAGCCGACAGGAAATATTCTATGAAAATATAGCTCAGACTATTTCTACTCTTGAAGTGCCTGATTTTCAGATTACAGATATTGAAGATATGTCAGATACTGATTATGTATTAACGCTTGCAGATATTCATGCAGGTTCATTCTTTGATATTGGTACGAATGCTTATAGTTATGATATTTGTACACAGAGATTTGAAACCTTACTGAGTAAGACAATCTCGTTTATTGCAGATAATCGTATTGCTCACATGAATGTATTATGTTTGTCAGATACAGTTCAGGGTATTCTCAGAAAATCAGATTTAAAACTTAACGAGTCTTCAGTGGTTGAGGCTACGGTTTATATTTCCAAGACTATTGCTAAGTTCTTAAATGGAATCAGTAGATATGTAGTTGTGGATTATTATCACTGCCCTACTGGAAATCACACACAGCTTCGCAATCTTGGTTCAGATAGAAATGAACTTAAGGATGAAGATGTTGAGTTTATTATCGGGAATTATATTAATGATACATTAGTCAATAATCCTAATGTTGTAGTACATACAAACTTTGGAAAGGATTATATTGAATTTGATGTATTAGGTCATAATGTTATCGGCATGCACGGGCATACTATTCATAATGTTGGAACGGCTATTAAGGATATTAGTTTCCACAACAGACGTTTTTATGACGTATTATTCTTAGCACATTATCATGGTGGTGCTTCTGCTGTTAATGGTGCTAATATTAATCATGATATTGAAACTTTTATCGTGCCAAGTTTCATAGGTACTTGTCCATATTCAGATGGACTGATGAAGTCAAGTAACCCGGCTTGTATGATATATACTTTTAAAGAAAAGTGTGGAGTAGTTGATACTCATAAGATATTAATTAAGGAGAGTGATTGATTTGGCTAGAAAAACAGTAAGACACGTTATTACATCTCCTGAGTTGATAAGCCAGATTAATCCCAAAAACAAAGATTTAGTCGAGAGCTTTCTTGAGTATCTTGAAAGTACAGACAAGTCATCAGGTACTATTGATGCCTATAGAAGTGATTTAAATATTGCCTTCTGTTGGTGCGTAATGGAACTTGATAACAAATTCTTTGTTGAATGGTCTAAGAGAGATGTTCAGAAGCTACAGATGTATCTTATCAAAAAGATGGAACTTAACTCTTGTCGTATCAGAAGATTTAAAGCTTGTTTAAGTTCTATGAGTAATTATATCGAGAATATTCTTGATGATGAATTCCCTACATTTAGAAATATTATCAATAAGATTGAATCCCCACCGAAGGTTGCAGCAAGAGAAAAGACTGTTATATCCGAAGAGGAAGTTGATAATCTTCTTGAGGTTCTTATGGAAAGAGAACAGTATAAGAAGGCTTGCCTTATTGCATTAGCTGCATTTGGCGGTAGACGTAAAGCAGAACTTTGCAGATTTAAGGTTTCAGATTTTGACGATGACCATTTAGTTTGCGAAGGTGCTTTATATAAAAGCGATCCGATTAAAACCAAAGGTAGAGGTAGTAATGGTAAGGTAATCAATTGCTATACTCTTGCTAAAGATTTTAAACCTTATTTCGATGCTTGGATGAAGTATCGTGAAGAAAATGGAATTGAGTCTGAATGGTTGTTCCCAGACCATATTAATCCTGAAGAACAGATGAATACATCTACAATCGACAGTTGGTATGCATATTTTAGTGAGATTCTTAAAAAGGACTTTTACTGTCATGCACTCCGTCATAGTCTATGTAGCCGATATTTAAGAGCTGGTATTCCGGCTTCAGTTGTTAAAGACATATTTTTATGGGAATCTTTGGAAATGGTTTCAATCTATTCGGACATCGAAAGCGAAGAATCATTTGCCCGGTATTTTGGTGCTGATGGCATCAAGACTGTTGAGAAAAAATCAATTACAGATTTATAAAATTAAAGGATGTGAATATTATCAAACATAAAAGATTTATTCGTGATTTAATATTACATTCAAATGATGACAACATTGATATAATCATGAATATTATAGATATGTTTGAAGGTATTGAAGAATATAATCACGATATTATAAAGATTGGTTGGTACTCAAATAATACTAACCATGTTTCAATTAAAATATCAAGCGATGAATATTGTTATCTTATAAAATTTTATCGAAATAAATTTCAGATATGTACTATTAATAATAAATCAACTGAATGGAAACATGTTGATTACATTGAATGCAAACTGTTTTTAAGAAATTTAGTAGAACAATCCAATGTTTTGCTGAATTCTAAATATGAGGTAGGTGTTGTTAATGGCTAATCTTAGAGGCGAGGATTTACAGGCTAAGTATGGAGCTACTAAGAGAACACGTACTGAGAAAACATACAACTGCATCAAGTGTGGACAAGTAAAGGCTGATTCATCTTTTTATGAATCCCCTGCTTCAAAGATTTGGTTGCTCTCCAAGAACAAAGTTCTCTTATGTAAGAATTGTGTTACCGAAATCTTTGAGGAGTATAAACTGAAGTATGGAGTTAAGCTGGCTGTAATAGTTTGCTGTGCTTTATTGGATGTTCCATACTCTGATAGTGCATTTAATTCCATTACCGATAAAGAGAATATTTCTTTCGGTAATTATATGGTTAAGATAAAGGTTGGGGTTTATAAATCTCAGTCATTCGCCAATAGCTTTATTAACAATGAGTTAGTACCTCAGTCTAACATTATATCTAAGAATGCAAGTATTGAGGATAACGGTGATAATAGAAACAAGAAATTTGTATTATCTGTTGTTGGTTATGATCCGTTTGAGGATACTACCTTATCTGAGATTGATAAGAAGAAAGCTTATAATATGTTAGCTAGTTATTGTGAGTTGCCAAATGTAGAAGATAACTCTCATACTATTCAATCAGTTATCCAGATAGTTGAGCAACAGATTCAAGTTGAAATTCTTAATAATAGAATTAATCATTTACTTGTTGCCGGAAGCACATCTGATGATGATAAGATGCTTCAAGGATATATTACTTCACGTAAAAATATTCAGGATTGTATTGTTAAAATGGCTGAGAGTAGTAATATTGCAGCTAGTAAAAATAGCGGAGCAAACACTAATAAGAATACTCTTGCAGTAAAGATGAAAGAAATGTTAGATGACCAAGTTGAGGAAGCGCAACCAAACTTATTCAATATTAAATGGTGCGATGCTGCAAAACAGATTGCTGATATTAGTAACAAATCTATACTTGAACAGTTGGATTTACAGGATAATGATTATGCTGACATGGTTAAAAAGCAGAGAGAAATCATAACTAAGCAAGAAGAACAGATTGATGTTCTTGAAGAAGAGAATCGCAATCTTAAGAACCAGCTTTTAAGGATGGGTGAATAATATGGATTACATATGTCCCCTTTCTGAAAAAGAGTTTTCTCAAAAGAAACTTGAAGCTTATGATAGATTTAGTCAGGTTATAAACGAAGGCAGAAAGAATCCTATATGGTTCGTTGAGTATATGTATGGAATCAAACTTATTGACTATCAGGCATATGGTTTCATGAAATCATGGTGGACACCATATGTTCTCTGGTTATGTTCAAGAAGAACTGGTAAGACGGTATCTGCATCTGTGTTTTTACAGGCTAAGATGTTACTTATACCAAACTATAACGTATATATATCAACCAACTCTGCTGCTCAGTCTGTAGAAATATTCAAGATGATTGAGAATATTGCATTGCAAAGAGTCCCTTCTTTTGCTACTGCCACTGATATATTTGCCATGGAAGTTGAAAAGAATGCAAATAATAAAACTGGGTTTGTCCATGATACAGCCGGACATAGATTTAGATTACCTAACAACTCACAGTTGCTTACTCTTTCAACTCATGCTGAAGCAAACAGAGGTAAAGGTGGTTCTGTATTCTTTGATGAAACAGCTTGGCAGACAAAAGAACAGATGGCCGCCATTGAACACTTTGCCAATATGGATAGTTCATTTAAGACTGGTGTAGGTAAAGTGAATTATCATTATCCAAAACAAGTACCTTTACAGTTATTCTACGCATCATCTGCTGGTGACGTAGAGTTTCCTTTTTATGATAGATACAGAGAATTTAGCAAGAATATGTTGCTTGGTGATAGTAATTACTTTGTTCTTGACCTGAATGTAAATACTATTCTTAATTATTCTACTATCAATGGAGAAAAGATTAAGGCTCATATATCTGAAGACGCTGTAAGAAAGGCTATTGAAGATGACCCGGAAGCAGCAGAGCGAGAATTATTTAATCGTTTCCGTAAAGGTGCTGGTAGTAATTCTGTTGTAAAGATGGATGTACTTCTTAGAAATAGTGAAGTAAGAAAACCTATTCTTTATAATGAAACTGGTAAACAGAAATTTATATTCTGTTATGACCCGGCAAGAAACTTCGATAACTCTGTGTTAGCTATATTTGAATTATGCGAAAGCAAAGAAATTGGATATTATCTTAAGGTTGCTAATGTTGTTTCTATGGTTGATACTAAATCAGCAAAGAAAACTCCGTTACCAATGACTGACCAAGTTGAAATTATAAAACAACAAATGGTTCTTTACAATGGTGAAAAAGCTGACGATTGGGAAAACATTGAAATATATATGGACGCAGGTGCAGGTGGTCAAGCTCTTGGCGGTATAGCAGACCAAATGCTCGCTGACTGGAAAGATGACCAAGGAAATATTCGTAAAGGTATTATTGATAAAGAACATAAACAATATCAAACTGCTAAGAATAAATATCCTGACGCTGTGCCAGTTTTGCATCTGTTAGATCCGCAGTCTTACAAGAGAATCATTTATGATGCTTTGCAGAAAATGACTAATCAGGATTTAATTAAGTTTATGTCTTACGATAAAAAGAATTATATCATGTTACCACAAAAGGATGGTGATTTCATAAGATATGATTTATCAACCGAAGAAGAATTAGCTTTGGTTAATGATAATCTTATGAAAACAGAAATCAGTTATATGTGTAGGTATGAAACGTCAAATGGTAATACTACTTATGAACTTGAAAAAGGACAGTCGGTAGTACAACATGATGACCGATCTTACACAGCAGCTATGAGTGCTTATGCTCTGGCTGTAAAAAGAAGAGAGGTACTTCTTAAAAAACCTACAGTTCAGGAAACAACTATGCCAAATTGTGTTTCAAGTTTAAATTTATAGAGAGGATGTGAAATGTTTGGCTGAAGAAAATTTTGAAATTAAATTTGCTACTCAGATTGATGAGAACACTGAAGTTATTACAACTACCGATGAATTAATTCAGAGTAGAATTGAGGAAGCCATACGAAAATATGATCCTTCAAATATATACTATAGAACATATTTAAACGAATCAGTAACAACTACACAGCTTACTAAGGAGGCTCTTGATGATTTAGCTGTATTACCACAGCAGGATATCAGAAAGATTAAGCAGATAAATTCTATTGTAAGCACATATGTTAATAAGGATTGGATTATTGGCAAAGTTGTTGAAGTTATTAACACAAATATTAATACTCAATACAAATTATCATATAGGGATTTTGAGGATGAAGGCGAAATTCAAAAACTGAATGAAGCTAAACTTTTAATTGATGACTTTAATGACAGAATTAACTTAAAGAGACTTATTAAAAATGTAATTCCTAATGTTTATCAGAATGGTAATTACTACTTCTATTGCAGACGAACAAATGAAGGTCATTATGATGTAGAACCTTTTTCTTTGGAGTTTGTTGAAGTATCAGATTATGATATTAACGGAGAGCCTGTTCTTCTTTTTAATGTTAAGGATATGAAAAAGAAAATTACTCGTACCATTAAAAAGAATAAAAAGAACAAGGCCTTATTTTTTGATAAGCTCGATAAAGAGATTAAGCAGAATTATCCTCCAGAAGTTTACAAGGCTTACAAGGCTGGGGATGATTATGCAAGACTCGACCATAACTGGACTGGCTGTATAAGAATAAACAATCAGGATAAGAAGTATGGTTTGACTCCTATATTCAGAGCATTATACCCTACCCTTATACTTGAACAGTTTGATATTACAGATGCGGTTACATCAAAAGCAAAGGCCAAGAAAATCATAGGACAGTTCTTAGATCCAAAGCTTCTTGAAGATGGGAAGAATGGTTACTCTGAAATGGCTTATGCTCACGACAATTTAGTTCGTGCTTTTAAGATGAGTACAGTATTAGTAACTGCTCCGGCTTATGTTAAGGATATTAAGTATATTGAACCATCTGTTGATACTACTGAACCAAATGTAGTTAAGAGCTATATAGAAAGAGTATTGTCAACACTGGGTATTTCATTCTTAATGAGTACAAACAGTACAAGCGGTACTGTGGCTACTATTGCTCTTAATCAGTTAATGAAGATGATTAATTCAATAACTGAAAACCTTGAGTTTATCATGGAAAGATTATATAGAAACCTTTTAGCTGAGAATGGGTTTGATTCTATATATGCTCCATCAATTCAAATTATTGATAGTGAGTTAATGGAACATGACATGAAGCTTGAATTTGCTAAAACATTATTTAGTACATTTAACTGTTCTCTTGAAACAGCTCTTGAAATGGTTGGCATTGATTTCAATGACGAAATGACCAAGAGAAAGAATGAAAACGATAAAGGTGTTGATACTATATTCGCACCAAGAGCAAGTCAGTATACTACATCCGGGGATAGTGTTGGCGGTAGACCTGTTGAAAATAACGTGGAAAATGTTGACAAACAAACTTATGATAAAAACAATGAATAGTAGGTGATATTATGGAAAAGATTTTAATTTCATCAAAGCCTATATCATCCGAACAGAATCAATATCATAAGATTGCTAAGTGGATGATATCAGAGCTTAACGCTTGGGATTTAAACGGTAGATATATGCCAGAAGAAACTGGTGTTAAATGTCATAAATCTATTGTTGGATACCCTATTGTAGCTAAACTTTTAACTGATATGAATGGTAATCCTGCTGACTTTGGTGGGCATGAGATTTCAGTCGAAAAAGATTCAGAAGGACATACTACATACAAATTCAATACTGTTCCAATAGGAAGTATTGTTGATTCAAATATTGAGAATGTAAACGGAAAACGTTGCATTACAATTTCTACGAAACTCTGGTCTGATAGATTCCCTGAGTACTTTGAAGTTCTTGACAGACTTTGGAGTGAAGGTAGGGTTGCTTCATCATGGGAACTCGCAATTAATGATTGTGAGATTACAGATGAAGGAAAAATACTTAAGGATGTAGAGTTCTTAGGTAATTGCATATTAGGTTCTACAGTAGAAGGTGCTGTACCGGGTGCTGGAATGCTTGAATATGCAGAAATCAATAATGATGAAATTGCGTTAGCTAATGCTTTACGTAATGACATAAATAAAAATAATAAAGTGGGTGAAGAAGTGGATAAGGAAAATGTAACAATTTCTGAAACAGTTGAAGAAAAAACAGTTTCAACTGAAACTGTAGAGAATGAGACAGTTGAAGAAGTTTCAGAAGCGGTTGAAAATAACGAATCTGAATCAGTTGAAACTCCTGAAGTTGAAGAATCAGCAGAAGCTGAATCTGAGGAAACAACAGTTGAAGAGACATCAACAGAAGAACCTGTTGAATCAGAAGCACCTGTTGCAGAAGCAGAAAATACAGTTGATATGGAGGCAGTTCTTGCTGAAAAGAATAACGTTATTATCGAGATGACAAATGAAATTGCGGAACTTAAAGCTAGAATAGAATCACTTGAAAAGGATTCTGCTGAACTTGCTGAGATTAAACAGGCTCAGGCTGAAGCTGAACTTGCAAAAGCACAGGAGGAAGTTTCCGAATACGCTAAGTCATCAGGTTATTTCTCTGATGAAGAGATGGAATCAGAGGAATTTAAAGCTCTTGTAGCAAATGCCGACCTTAATGGCGTTAAGGCTATGATTGCTGACAAATGTGTTGCTAAAAGAAAATGTAAAGCAAGCGTTGAAACATCAGAAAAAATTAATTTAAACAGCGTAGAATCAGTTGGCTTTAGTATGGCTGCTTATCTTCGCAAGTAAGAAAGGAAGAAAAGATTATGTTTAGAGGTCTTCAGGATATTCTCGGAGAGAATTATGATGCTATGTACAAGGCTAAGGAAGCCATGGTAGCAGGTATGGGTGCTGTTAAGGATTATGCAACAGGTGAATTCAAGTTCCCTGCATCAGCTACAGCACAGGATGTTTATTTTGTAACAAAGGATATGCAGCCAGTTGGCATTCAGACTGTATACGGTGACGTATCAGAATATGATTGTCAGGATATCGCTGCTGGCGAATTCGGACTCCTCGTTGCTGGTAAGAAGGGCGAAAAGTTCTTCACAGACCAGATTGCTGATGGTATTACAACAGGTGCAAGAGTTGAAGTTGGTGCAGACGGTAAGTTTGCTGTTGCTGCTGGTAAGTCAAATATGATTTGTGCAGATGCAGACGCAAAGGACGCTGGCGTTCATCCGGGCATCATCATCGAAATCGTTGACTGGGCTTAATTATTATTGAGAGGAGAAATTAGAAATGGTAGAATTTGCTGAAAAGATGGAAACTCAGGAAATTAGAGACTGGGCTTCTAAGGTTACAAGAAATGTAAACCTTACAGATACAGAAAAGAATATTTCTAAGGAAGTAGATGCTTGGGCTAAGAAGATTGGTGAAACAGGTGCAGATGCTAACAGAGAAATCGCTGCATTCATCATCAAAACAATGTCAGATGAAGTATATGACAAGCCAGATGCACTTCTTGACCTTATGTTTGAAAGAGATTCTATTGGTGAATTTGATGATTATCAGATTAACAAGACACCAAAGAATACACTCGTTGCTTATGAAGCTGCTAAGGGTGGTAACGTAAATCGTTCATACATTGACAGCGGTTACGACACACCAACATGGAAGCACCTCCAGCTTGAAACAGAACTCAAGTATTCTGACCTCAGAAGAAACGGTTTCAGAACAGTTGCTAACCTTACAATGTTTGCTGAAGAAGCTCTTCAGAACAAGAAGATTAAGACTGTATTCGATATCCTTGATGCTGCTATCGTAGGTGGCGATCAGGTATTTGCTATTACAGGTAATGAATCAGCTCTTACAAAGGCTGCTATGGACAAGCTTTCACTTTACGTACTTGACCATCTTGCTGATGGTGGTTCACCAATCGCATTCGGTCTTAACAAGTATGCACAGGCTATCGCTAACATGGCTGGCTATACATCATACATGTCAGACACAATGAAGGATGACTACAACAGATACGGTCTTGTTAAGGAATACGGTGGACTTCTTATCTCTGGATTCTCAGGTGCTAGAAAGTCTGCTGACGGTGAACTTCTCGTTCCAGATTAAACATTTGTTTACACAAATTATAGTCTGCGTACAGTGTGAACTGTATGAATAAATACGCATTGAATAGACTGAAAAACCCTAAAGCTATATACACTACAACGTAGGCATGAAATAAAGCCAAGCGTGAATGTTACGAAAGTAGAAAAAAGTATATAGATGGTATATGGTTAAATCCTAAGTACTAAATTAATGGGCAATCAGCACGAAAGCCTCGAATAGAGGAATCCTCAACGACTATCCCGGAAGGGAGTAGGATACAAGCGATTGGTATCCGAAGTGGTGTGCCCCTGAAACGGAATCAGGGTGAAGATATAGTCTTGACTCATATGAAAGTATGAGATTGCTTTATGCAATGAAAATAGTGTAGCGACTATTTTTAAAAATAATCGAAGAGAATATTTGGTATTGCTGGTAAGATAGGCACTATCTGCGACCGTGGCGAAATGAGAGTTTATGAAGATTATGATAACTCTTCAGAAAGAATTAAGCTCAAGTTCACAGGTGTTGAATTCGGTGTTAAGGTAACAAGCCCAGAAAAGGTTGCTAAGGTTACATTTACAGCTTAATCAATTATTAATATAACTATAGTGATAATGGGTAGGGTTAATCCCCTACCCTGTTACTATATTAATGAAAGGATATATAAATGAATAACAATAAAATCAGAATTGAAAATCATAACCCATTCAATTTATGTGTTAGAAGTAATCTTCGTGATTACATCCTTTCACCTGTTAGTGAAGATGGAACTCCTACAATAGAATATCTGACACTTGAAGAACTTCTTTGGATTGATAGTAATACTAATGCTATAAGAACTGGCCTTATTACTATTAATGAAACCGACCGTAAGGCTGTATTTAAAGAAATGAAGTTTGAAGATGGTGACAAAATACTGACAAATGCTGATGTAGAAGACATCCTTGTTAATCCATCGGTTGAAGGGTTAAAGAAAATTATTGATGTAACTGATTCAAGTATCTTTGATAGAATTTATACTGTATTCACAGGACTTAAGGAAGGTGGCTCTGTTGATATTTCAAATAGAGTTATTAATCTTATGACTGAAAGATACAAGGAATTCAAGCGTGGTCAGAATGTATCTCATATTACTATTGAAAAGAAAGATACAGACAGACCTATTTCTCAGGATAAGGCTAAAGAACTTGAAGCACAGAATGAATCTCTTAGAGATGAGATTAGCGAGCTTAAGGAAATGATGAAGCAGCTTATGGCTAATCAGTCTCAGGAAAAAACAAAGAGAACCACTAAGAAAACAGAAGGATAAGGTGATATAATGACAACTTCCTTTGAAACAATTTATGAAAGATTTTTCAGAAAGGTAGAGGAAGACCTTGACTTTTTTGAATACTATAATTGTACACCAGAAGAAGCGATGGAACTTGCTACTGAAAAAGCATCCGGGTATTTAGAGGAAGCTGTTAGTACACTCACTATAAGACTATCAGGTTTTTCTGATGTGAATTTTTATGATAAGAATGATTCTGAATTTGAATTTGAACTTATCAATACTGAAATAGAAATACTTGCAAGAATGATGTTTTATATCTATCTTGAAAGAGATTTTGCAAAGCTTAAAACGGTTATAAACTCTATGACTTCTGCGGATATTAAAATGATATACTCCCCTGCTAATGAGAGAAAAACGTTTGATGATATGCTTATGAATTATAAAAAAGATATCGAAGCGAAAATTACACAGTATCTATCCGTTGATAGACTTACTGGAAAACCAAAGAGAATCGAGTATGAAGAGATATGACTATTGATTACATTAGAAAGATTCAGAACGCCAAGGATTCTCCAAGTAAGCAGAAAACTTTAATAGAGTATAACAAACGTAGAATTGCAAGAAGTTATGAAGAAAATCTTGAGAATATGCATTTGTTAAGATATCTTACAGAAGACGATTATGTTTCTATAAGTGTTCATCATCAGAAACAAGAGGACTGGGGTTGGTACTTACAAAGTACAGCGTTATTATCATCAGACTTATGTAACGGTGACACATTTTATGATGAGGATTATAAGGATTATTTTATAATTAAGAACCTTCAGAGAACAATGCATTTCTGGGATTTTGATTTAGTTGCTTGTAATTATATATTAAGATGGCAGAATAGCAACAGAGTTGTTTGTGAACAGCCTTGCGTAATTATATCAGCATCTCAGTATAACTCAGGTGAACGTAGTAATAAAGTAATGACCCTTGGTACAAATCAGATAATGGTTCGTATGCAGATTACAGATGAAACCCTTATTCTTAAATCTGACAAGAGAATGTTTGTTGATTACGATAAGACTCATCCTAAAGTATATAGAATCACAAGAATTGATACTGTTACCAGAGCATGGAATGGTAGAGGTTATCTTGAAATTGTCTTTACTGAGGATACATACAATGTTGATACTGATAACATAGAGGAAATGCTTTGCGATTATCTCCCGGAAGCAGATAAGGATATTCAGATTTCTTATAGAGGTGAACCTGAAATAAGAAAGTCTGGAGTAAAAACATTTACAAGTAATATTCCAGTAACATGGAGTGTTAATGCAAGTTATATCACCATTGTTGAGATGGATGATATGCACTTAAAGATTAAATGCGATAATGATGATACTGTTGTTGGTAATACATTTGACGTTGTTGCTGATACCGTATCTATTAATATGAAAGTAGTTGGATTATTATGACAACTGAAGAAATGATTAAATATAATAAGACTGTTGAATACAGGCAAAAGATTATGGAAACCCTGTTATCATCTGAAATATTGCCTGAACTTTGTAAAAACAGACCTGTTGATGAAGAAGAAGTCCCAGAACTTATTTGGAAAAACTATCTTCCTAAACTATTTGTTGATGGAACTATAACTGATAAAGAAGCATATATACTTTTTGATTTTGATATTTATTCAAACAGAGTTAATACCTATGACAATGTGACATTCTATATACAGATATTTTGCAGCAAAGATATTGTCAGACTTGACAATGGTATGGCTGTAAGAACAGATGCAATTGTTGCTGAGTTGAATAGACTTCTTGATGGCAAGAATGTATTAGGTATTGGATATAATAACCGTGTTTATGAAAAAATTATTGAATCACCAAACAATCAGTATATTGCAACTCAGTTATGTTATAAGGTAGTTGACTTCAATGAAAAGAGTGTAATTCGTGCCAAAAACCATTAGTCTTATTGGAAGACAGAATTATACTTTATCTAATGGTCTGGTGTTGCATATTCCTACTTTGAGAGAACTAAGAGGAAAATGTGACGAGGATGAAGTTAGAAATTTTAATTTGATAACACCATTCATATGTACTCCGACCGATCTTATGGTTGAGTTATATGAACAAGGTATTGATTTCCAGATATTTACTGATGACTACATTTTTTTTGCTACTATAATAGAGAAATACTCCGGGTTAAATTATGGACTTATATTTGAAAATGCTGGAGTGTGTAATTGGAAAGTGGTTACCGATAATGTAGATGTATATGTGTTTGATGAGGAAAATGAAATCATTATAACTAAAGATATATACGAAGAATTATCAGAGGTATTAAGAAAAATGTATTATCGTGAAAGGACTCATAGAGAATTTTGTAATCAAAGAGCTTTGAAGATGGCTGTTAAGATAGCAAAGAAAGAGTATGAAAAAGCTATGAGAGATAAGAATTCATCTGAATTTGATAATATGATATTGTTGCTTGTCAATAATAGTAATTTCAAATATAATTTTGAATCCGTATCTGATTTAACCATATACGATTTCTTGTCAAGTTTTAGACAAATACAGAAATCTGATTATGTGGATAAAATAACATTAGGCGGTTACAGTGGAGGTATTGATTTATCAAAGATACCACAAACTGAACTTAATAAATTCATTTTATAATTTATATTTAGAAAGGATGTATTCAATAATGGGTATAGTTTCAATTGATGGCTGGACAGTCACACAGTGGGATGCCATTGAAGGCTTTAAGAATGGTCTTCACCTTTTTACTCTTGATGAACTTCAGGAAGTAGCTATTAACAATACAGAAGAATCACAGGATGTTACAGGTGCAGGCGGTTCTATCCTCAACTCTAACAAGAGAAACAAGGGTTGTAACGGTACTGGTACAAACGGTCTTCTTTCTGGTGGACTCATGGAAGTTCAGACAGGTGGTAAGCAGACAACAAAGGATATCGTTATTCTTCAGAAGGATACTATCACAGTTACAGCAGACATGGCTTCTGCTAACAAGGTATCTATCACAAAGACACCTACAGGCACAGCAGGTGCTGAAATTCAGTATGTATATGTTAAGGGTGCTACAGAAGTAGTTACAACATATCAGCAGGCTGTAGATGCTGGCGAAGGCAAGTTTGCATATGATAATAAGGAAATTACATTTGCTGCTTCAGCAATTGCTGAAGGTAACGTTGTAACAGTATACTACAATGTTAAGCTCACAGATGACACTGGCGTTAAGATTACAAACGATGCTTCTAAGTATTCAACAGAGTGTGAACTTGTTTATACAGGTCTTGCTAAGAATGCTTGTGGTAAGGAAGCTTGTTTCCAGTTTAGCGTACCAAGAGCTGACTTTACAGGTAACTTCAATCTTGAAATGGGTGACTCTCAGACAACTC
Source organism: Lachnospiraceae bacterium (assembly GCA_024403275.1). Lineage (GTDB taxonomy): Bacteria > Bacillota > Clostridia > Lachnospirales > Lachnospiraceae > UBA3766. Next base: position 11,919 of record JAKSSD010000011.1, on the reverse strand, counting down.
ATTCATTTGAATGGACAGCTCTTAAGAACAAGTGTTCAACATCTAACAACTTCTGGGATTTCATTATCTTCCCTGACGAGGACTAATTTATGCTTAAGCGTTGCGGAGTATGCAATAAGGAATTTGAACCATGCAATCAGTGTCCATCTGGTGGATATGCATGGAGAAAAACTGTATGTTGCGTAGAACATTCAGTTCCTTTTCTTGCAATACTTGAGTATAAAAGAAATCTGAAATCAAAAGATGAAGCTATGGAGATACTTAACAAATACACCGACATTGAGTATAATGACGATGTAAAGAAAATAGTAGATGAAATACTATTTGTTCCAGTAGCTGAATCTGTTGAATCAGAGATTGATGAGGCTGACGAACCTGTTTCAAAGCCAAGAAGTAGAAAGAAATCATAAGAAAGGTGGGCGGTATCGTACAAACGGTATCGCCCATTTTTTACATTTAATTGATACGAATTATATCCGGGATGGAAGAAAATAAAAGATATCGTATCTGAAAGGATTAACTATGAGCCAAGAATTAAAGTTAATTATTACTGATTTTATATCGGTTAATCATTACCTTGCCCATAGAGCATTTATGAAAAACAAAACACCTATGGTGAGCTGTTATAAAACTCAAAAGGCAAAAGAGTTTCAGAAGAATTTTGCTAAGTATGTAATTGAGGAAGCTGAAAAACAAGGATGGATTACAGATCCGAATCCGTTTCAGCATTATTATGTAGACACAGTATATGTATTTCCAAGAATAGATATGGATACAAACAACTATTGGAAAGTTCCTTTTGATGCAATCACAGATTCTAAGGTTATTTGGACGGATGACAACATGGCTTGTGAACGTGTAATTAAAGTCATGTATGATAGTGAGAACCCTAGGATTGAATATACTATATATAAGACAGATTTTGTTGGGATTTTTGATAGTGAGATTGAGTATAACAATTTCAAAAATAAATGTGAGTCGTGTAAAAGATTTAAGAGAAATTGTTCTATTCTGAGAAATGCAGTTGAAGGCAAAGTTCAGTCTGATATTGAAGATAATATTTGTGGTAAATATAAGGAGATTTAAAGATGAATATAAATGATATGATGGTCATTGTTGATGGCGTAGTTGATAAGGTTTGCTATGTAAATGAAGAATCGGATTTTGAATACAGACCTGAATTAAAGGACTTTTATTTATGGATGTACTATTGTGCATTCTCAGAGAATAAGCCAGACTTTGAGGAAGCTGATGAGATTAATCTTGAAAAAGCGTTTGAGTATTTTTCAAAAGAGGATGTTCTTAAGATTAAGAATGATATTCCTGTTGTTATAAGAGAAACTATTGAATCGGCAATCAATAAAAAGATTGAATATAGAATTAATGAACATAGAGATGCAAAGAATATATCTCTTACAGACGTTGCTCTCTCAGAACTCATCAATTATTTAAGAACAAGACTTAGTGAAAGCAATGATATAGTCGAAGCCGTTGGTAAAGATAATATTAAGAATTTTATCACTAAGTATACTGAGAGCAAAGATTTTAAGCCGACAGAGCTTGTTGAGGCTATGATTGAAAACAAGGTAATCTAATGGAAAAGACAGAAATGTTTATTATGTCCGGGAACTACTTTACGACAAAATATGCATTAATGCTCACGACTAATGTAAAGAAACTGGATAGCTCATGCTATGTAATATATGAGGATGTTCAGGTATCACTTAAATCTGAATATGATGTAAGTCAGTTAAGTGATATTATTCCCGGTAAAAGGTTAAAGATAACTTGTTTCAATCTTGATTATCAACAGGCGTTAAGCGATTTGAATGCAGTTAGGAAGCTGATAGAACATGACTTTACGACAGCAATTGAACCAGATTGATGTAAGTCAATGTGTAATGAAAAATGGTAGGACTGTTCAAGAAAACTTTATCAACGAAGCGGATAGACTTGAACGTATTCTAACTCAGGTATTCAAAGAAGTACTTGATATGAGATGGGAACAAATTGAAAATCCATTGTATGAGAGAACGGGACAATTATTAAATTCTATCGCAATGGATGTTCCATCATTTAAGGTTAATAGTAAAACAATGAGTATAGAGGTTGGATTTAATAAGATAGGTTTTCATCATAGCGGTGACGGACTTGATGGTGAAGATGGAAGAACATATTGGTATTCATCTTCATCAGAACCTTTCGATGTGGCAACAGCTATGTATGAAGGATATTCTACTTCTATACCGTGGTTTAGTAATATTTATACTTTTGGTTGGAGGCCACAGTTTGGATTTAAAGGTGGTTTTGACTTTATGCAAGAAGCTATTGATAGATTCCAATCAGAAAATTATATGGGTATAGAAATCGAAATTGTTATACCTCAATACTAAAGAAAGGAGATTAAAGAATGGCAAGAAATAATGGATTAAGCTTGGTTGCCAGATTAAATATATCTTTATCTGAATCTCAGATAAACGATGATTTAAAAAAGATTAGTGATAGTCTTAATGATAAATCACTTCCTTCTTTTATAGCGCATATTAATGTACAGGGTTCAGCGGCTGCTATTAATAAAGAACTTGAATCACTTGGAAAGAAATTAAAAGTTGACTTTGGAAAAATTACCGAAGGAACTAACAAGGGAAAACTTAAAGAAGCTGGTAAAAAAGTAGCACAGCAAGTGTATAATGTTCATGAATTAAAAGCTGCCGGACAAGATTACTTATATAATGCTAATGATATACAGAAACAGATAGACCAACTCCAGTCTCGATATGATAAGAGGAATGTATCATTACAGAATAGTGTTAATGTATCTGCTCTTACTAATGAAGTTGGTCAAGTCAAAGCTTTAAGAGTTGAATATGAAAACCTTGAACATCAGATGGTTCGTGTTGATTATATCAAGGCTAAGTTTGACAATAAAGAATGGGGATTTGTTTCCACTGGGGCAAACTATATAGACAAGACTGAAGGTAAAGCTTATCAGGAAACATTAAGCTATATGACTAAGATTGAATCTTCATTTAGAAAGATTCATGATTCGGCCATTGGGTTTTCATCTCCTATCAAAGAAGGTTCAAAATTCTTTGATGAATATAATGCTAAGGCAGGAAAAGTAGCTCAAACAATAACTGAAATACGTTCTGAGAATAAGATACTTAGCGATGAACAGAAAACATATATCAGTTCTCTTGTATCAAGTTTTGAAGCATATGTAAAGAATCTTAAAGAAGCAGCAAAGGGTGCTACTTCCCTATCCCCTAAGAATCTCTCTGAATCTATTAAGCAAAGCAATGCAGAACTTAATACTATGCTTAAGAATCTTACTAAGAACAAGCAAGAAACGGGATTTTTAGGAAATGAATATAAGAAAATATATGAGGATATTTCTGGACTTAGAACACAGCTTAACTCTGTAACAAATGGCGAAGAGTTTGCTTTATATTCAGCTAATCTGAAGTTAGTTAGAGAAGGCGTTAAGCAATATAATTCTGATGTTGCTAATAGTACAGCTAACCAGAAACTCAAATCTGATATGGATGATGTTAATGCAAAGATAATGACATTCATCAGAGAGAACAAAAACCTTACAGATTCTTATAAACAGAATCTGCTTGATTTAGCTGGCAAGGCTAATCAGGCAAAGTCTGGATTTGAATTGAAAGGAATATCTGGACAGGCAAATGCATTAATGAATGCATATACTAAGTCTGAAGATATGAGTCGTTCTATTAGAACTCTTAATAGTTCGCTCACAATATCTGAGCAGAAACTTCTTGAAATGCAGAATGATACTGTAGGCTTGGATGTTGAGTTTCAGAGATTAGTTGATAGAACAAATCAAGTTAGAACAAATCTTGGAGATGTAAGCACTCAGTCTGGAATAAAAAATGTAAAGGTTGAAGTAGCTGAAACCAAACAGGCTATCAATGATTTGTACAACACATGGCAGTCAAGACAGATTGCAAATCAGAAGATGGTTGCTAATCAGACACTTAATAGTATGTCTGAAAAATTACTTGCTCAAAGAAATGATTTATATGGACTTGACACAGAGTATCGTAATTTCTCTGATAGAATAGTTGATATTCAAAATAGACTTGCAACAACCACTGATAAAATAGGATTCAATAGAATATCAGCAGAAATCTCCACTCTCAACAGTCAGTTAAATGGTTTCTATAATCAGATAAATGCAAGACAAGGCACTACTTTATTTAATGAAAATGTTCAGATGCAAATGGTAAAGATAGACCAGAATGCAAGATCTGTTTCTTCAAGTATAGCAAGAAACCAAGACCTTATGCATCAGTACGAACAGGAATTAAATAGAGTATGGGATGCTATTAATAATATAACATCTGGCACAGAAGTTCTTTCTCAGACACAACAGATGGAAGTTAGAAGATTAGTCGAAAACTTTAAGATGTATGAGACTGAACTTCAGAACATAGCTAAAACTGGACTTAAACCAAATTTACAGCAGAATATTTCTGTATATAATGAACAGCTTACGTCCATGTTATCAAAGCTTAACTCTATGTCGGCAAAAGTCCCGGACAATTTATCTAATGGATTTAATAATGTTCGTGCGACAATCAGACAGTTACAAAATGAACTTGGTTCTGTTACAGAAGAAAGTGATTTAACTAACTTTATTGTTAATTTTAAAATTTTAAACGAACAGTTTAATCAGCTTTCATCGGCTGTTAATGGTCAAACCACTATTGATAATCTTACAAACAAGATTTCAACTCTGGATACTAAGATGGAACAGTATTTACGTACTGTTACAAACATTGCTCCAGCTCAGAGAGTTATGCTTGAAGATTTAAGAAATCAGCTTAATGCTAGTTTTACTATTCCAGAATTTGAAAGCATAAAAACTCAGTGGGATAATCTTGTAACTTCTATTGCAACAGAACAACAGAGAATTAGTGGTATTCCTCTTGAAGAAAAACTTGTTCGTTTACAATCAACACTTGTTGCTTTAAGAACAGATGTTGTTACTCATCGTACTGAAATAGGCAATCTTGGTATTGGATATGAACAGTTAATAGATGAGATAGATACATTCATTACAAGAGCCGGAAGCGGTGCTGTAACTTCCATTGATGAATTTAATTTACTCAATAATGAAGTTGGTATGCTTCAGGATAGAATAAGGCAGGCTAATACCGAAATCGGTGCAATGCAAAGAACTACCTTATTTAATGAAGGTATTGAAACTCAGTTAAATAAGATTGATGCAAATGCAAGATCTGTATCATCGCACCTTGCAAGAGATAATCAGTTGATGGCAGCTTATGAAGCCGAACTTACTAACGTAAGAAGTCAGATTGATAATATCACTAATGGTACTGAAATATTATCTCAAACACAGCAGACAGAAATAAGACGTATTGTTGAGAATTTCAGATTATATGAAGCCGAACTTCAGAATGTGGCAAAGGAAAATCTTAGTCCTACATTAAGGCAGGATATGTCAGTTTACTCTGCTGAAATAACATCAATGATTTCTAAGCTTGATGCTATGGCCACAAAAGTGCCTGAAACAATGTCGGCACAGGTTAATGCATTTAGAAATTCTCTTGTACAACTTAGAACTCAAGTTGGTAATGTTACTCAGGAAAGTGATTTAACAAATATATCTGTTAATTTCAAATTAGCAAGAGAAGAATTCAGCCAGCTTTCATCGGCTGTTAATGGTGATAATAGCTTAGACAATCTTATAAATAAGATAGCTACTCTTGATACTGAGATGGATAGTTATCTTCGTACTACTACTAATATTACACAGGTACAGAGAGAAACTATTAACGACTTTAGAGATCAGCTTGCTGCTGCGTTTACTATGCCTGATTTTGAAAGAATCAGAACAGAATACACTAACTTCATTAAATCAATAGCTACAGAGCAACAGCGTATTGGTGGCGTTCCGTTAGAGGATAAACTGCTTCATACACAAGAAGTTCTTGTAACATTAAGAACATCTGTCATTGCTCATCAGCAAGAAGTTGGTAGTCTCGGAAGTAGTTATGGGCGGTTAATATCAGAGATAGACAGATTTATTACTGGTATCAACAATGGTGCTATTACATCAAAAGATGATTTTGAGATAATGGAAAATAGCATCGGTCAGTTACAGGAAAGAATTAAACAGACTGGTATTGAAATTAAAAGCGATCTTAATTTCTTATCTGTTAATAACAGCGTAAGAACTTTGGTTAGCGACATCAATACTTATCTTGCTAATAATCTCAATCTTCCTGAGAGATTTAGACAACAAGCTGAAGCTATTGTATATGAGTTAAATCACACAACAGACAAGATTACTTTTGATGATTTAAAAGTTAGATGGCATGAACTTGTTAGTGCTATTAACTCTGAGGTAATTAAAGTTGGCGGAGTTGATATTGCTGAAAAAGTTAATACTGGTGTAGAAGCTCTTAATGTATTAAGACAGACTCTTGTTTCACAAAAAGGTGTTGTAGGAAATCTTGATGGTACATATAGAGAGTTACTTACTGATATTGATAACTTAAAACTTGCTGCTCAGAATATTTATTCTCCTGACCAATACAATGCTTGGGCGAATGATGCTGCAAATGTGCAGAAAAGAATAGAGCAACTTAAGAATAGTATCAGTAGTACAACCGGGATTAATCAGTTAGCTGTTCAAGCAGCAAATCTTTCAACAAAGATTAATTTATTTATCTCTGAGAACTCTCGCTTATCAGAGAATGCAAAAACAAAGCTTAGAGAACTTGCTAATCAAGCACAACAGGCTCAGAGTAAGATGGATTTGAGTAATATTAATACTCAGTTCAATACATTTACAATGAAACTCAAAGAAGCTGGTAGACTTGGTACAAGTATTATTGATAAGCTTAAGCAGAATATATCAAAATTTTCAGCATGGTTTGGTATGACTACTATCATCATGAGAGTTATTACTCTTATGAGACAAATGATTACCAATGTTAAAGAACTTGATACTGCAATGGTAAATCTTAAGAAGGTTACTGATGAAACCGACCAGTCGTATCAGAACTTCTTTAAAAGAGCCGGAGAATCGGCACAAGAACTTCATGCTGATATGACAAACCTTATTGATGCTACGGCTGAGTTTGCAAAACTTGGTTATAGTATTGGCGAAGCTGAAGAACTGGCAAAGTCCGCCACTGTATATAGGAATGTTGGCGAACTTGATAGTATACAAGATGCAACAGAATCTATTGTATCTACTATGAAGGCTTTCAAGGTTGAAGCTAATGATGCTATGCAGATTGTTGATAAATTTAATAAAGTGGGTAAATCGTTGCCCATACGTTACAGTAATGTAGCGTAAAGCAGATGAGTAAATCGGTTAAAGTCCAGTAAATCAAAGATGGGATAAGACCGAGATTAGATTATATAATACGGAAAATCAAAGGAAGGAGTCTTGATATGAAAAGAGACTTAACAGGATTAATGTTTGGAGATTGTTTAGTTTTAGAGGAAGTTAAAAAACCTGATAATATAAGCGGACATGATTGGACAACCAAGTGGAAGTGCCGATGTGGATGCGGTGAAGAAATGATAAAAACTTCTTCAAGAATAACAAACGTAGAAAATCCAATGTGCAGAAGCTGTGCTGGGAAATTTAGATGGAAAGATAAATGGGTTGATTTAACAGGCAAGGTGTTTGGCGAACTAACCGTTGTAAAGTTAGTTGATGCTCCTGAAACCGCTAAAGACAAAAATTCAAAATATTGGGAGTGCAAATGTTCTTGTGGTAATACAACCATTGTAAAAACCAGTAACTTAAATAATGGACACTGTACCAGATGTTGGATTTGCGCTCGTTATAAATCAAATGAAAGTAAACGTGTAGATTACACAGGGCAGTCTTTTGGAGAATTAACTGTATTAGAAATGATGTATCCTAATCGTGATTCTGATGATAAGCGAACAAAGTGTAAATGCGTTTGTTCATGTGGAAACGGAATTATTAGAGTGGTAGATTCTTTATTTAGAGCTAAAAATCCTTCTTGTGGATGTAAACGTCACAAATCAATTGTAGATGCTTGCGCAATTGATATTAATAATAAGAAATTTGGTAGATTATTAATATTAGAAACAATCTATGATTTTGAAAATCATACCAAGCCAAGAGTTAAGTGTCTATGTGATTGTGGAAAAGAAATAATTTTATTTAAAAATGACGTTCTTTCTGGTAGTACAAAATCTTGCGGATGTTTGCGTAAAGAAATTAATTCAACTATAAATGAGAAGGATTGGACAAATGTTGTTTCTGATGCAGGAGTAAAACTTTTAAGTTTTGCTTATCAAAATGATAAAGGAACAAGAATGTGGAATTGCGAATGTCCATTATGCAAGAATACGTTCGTAGCTCTTCCTGCAAAAGTAATGTCATGTCATACAACATCTTGTGGATGTAAAATTGAATCGTCTCTTGAAAGAATTACCGAATCAATTCTTGTAAAATATAATATAAAATATATTAAACAGTATTCATTTGATGATTGTGTATATAAATATAAATTAAAGTTTGACTTTGCTATTTTAGATGATAATGGCAAGGTCATTTTTATTATAGAAAATGACGGAAGGCAACATTATGAGTCTGTTGAATTTTTTGGTGGACAAGAAGGATTTGAAAGCACTCAGATAAGAGATGAAATAAAAAATAAATATTGTAAATCTCATAATATTCCTTTATTAAGATTCCCGTATTATCTTGGTAAAGAAGAAATTGAAAAAGAAATAATTAATAATCTAATTGTAGAGACTGCGGTGGGATGAGTGGTAACACTCATTCCGAACTCGTCTACCCTACTCCTTTTAGGACAAGAGGGTATAATATCCAGTCCGACCTCACACTATATATAAAATGTGAGAGTTAGCCAGAAATGACTAGCCGCCATAAATTTATTTATGGTTAGTATGTTGGTTAATACCAACAGAAAGTAACAGTTTTTTAGAACGAATTTAGTATCTCGTCAGCCGGAATTGGTGAGGCGTTAAAACGATCTGCGTCATCTCTTGCTGTAGCAGGGAATGATATTAATGAAGCCATCGGTCTTATTACGGGTGCAAATACCGTAGTACAGCAGCCGGAGGTTGTAGGCACAGCATTAAAAACGATGTCGCTTCGTCTTACGACAACTAAAGCAAAACTTGAAGAGATGGGCGAAGAAACCGAATATGCATGTGAGACATTATCCGAATATAGAAATTTAGTACTGGCTTTAACTGCAAATACCAAATCGCCTGTGGACATTATAGGTAGTGATGGAAATTACAAATCTACAGTACAAACATTAAGAGAATTATCTGCTGTTTGGCATGAACTTAATAGCATGGAACAATCCGCTATTATGAAAGCTTTGTTTGGTGTTAGGCAGGCAAATATTGGTGCTTCGCTTCTTGAAAACTTTGACATAGTAGAATCGGCTATCAAATCGGCACAGACAGCATCCGAAGGTATCGGTTCAGCTATGCAGGAACAAGAACGTTGGGCTGATTCTCTTGAAGCAAGAATTAATCAGGTTAATTCATCTCTCCAAGTATTATCAACTGATATATTTAGTACAGATGGAATTAAAGAATTTGTATCATCTGTTAATGACTTGGTACAGGCAATTGACTGGGTAGTTAAAAAAATTGATGTTGTTAAAATTGCCTTCAGTGCTTTTAGTGCATGGATGCTTAATACTAAAAACATTATCAGTGCTACTGTTACAGAAACAGGTTCTAAGATTAACCTGTTTGGTCATCAGTGGAGTATATTTACTAATTCGGCAACACAAGCTAATCAAGCAATGGAGTTGCAAGTTAGCACTGCATCATCAATAACTAAATCGCTACAGATGTATAACTCTACTCTTGGACAGAGTTCAAGATTAAACACTCAACTTGCAACAACTATTCCTACTACTACAATGCAACAGTATCTTGTATCGCTTAATGGTGCTGAAGCAAGCATGCAGGGATATGTTACATGGTTAGCACAGAGTTCAGTGGTAACTGAGAATGCCAATATGGTTATTACCAGATATAAGTCTATAACCAGTCTTGGCGCAGATGCTCAGGCTATATTCCGTTCTGAAGTAGCGAAAACTAATCCAGCTATGGCTCAATATTTAGCAACAACAAATGCAGCGTCAATGAGTCAAAAGAATTACCAGAGTTATTTAAGGAAGACTGAACTTCAGACTAAAGCTACTACATTAGCAACTCAAGCTTTAAATGTCGCAATGAGCTTAGGTGTTACAGCAATTATTACTGGGGTTGTTCAATGGATTGGTAATCTTGCGGATAAATATAATGATTTACTTCAGGAGTCAAGTAAACTTAGAACTGAACTTGAAACTCAGGTTGGAACTCTTACTAATTTAAGAAAACAGTATGAGGAGCTTATGACCTCTACTGTTGACGAAAAGACCAGAAATGAAAGATTAACTGAAATCAAAAAGACTTTAGTTGAACGGTACGGTTTTGAAGAAGAAAAAATCAGAACGATTAATCAGCTTCGTGCCGAAGGTCTTGGACTTATTGATGAGGAAATAGCAAAACAAAGACAAGAAACCATAGGCAAAACCGAAGACGTATTTAATAAAGCTCTTGGTCAGGTAAGCCAAGCCAGAACATCATACAGTATAGTTGATACTTTTGGTGAACTTGGTGTTAAGGTTAAGAACCTAAAACCAGAAATCCAAGGCTTGTTTGAAGAGGTAAAAGGTGGTATAGCCGGAACAGATTTTCAGCTTAATGCCGATAATCCTCTTGAATTTAAACGTAAACTTGAAGAAGTACGTTCTGAACTTATTGACGTTAGAACTGAAACTGGAAAGTTTAATAAAGATGAACAGAATCTGTTTGATAATATCAGCTATATACTTGATGAATTATATGCCGACCCTGACAGTAAAGTTCCACTGATTGGTGGAATAATAAACTGGGCAAGTGATTTCATGCCTTCTGAAAAAGACTTTGAAGAAGTTGAAGAGGGATTAAAATTAAGAGCTAAGGATGTGTATGAGTCATACGTTAAAAGTGTCGGTAAAACATTTGAAGAAGCCAGTGGTACTGTTGATTATACATCATGGTTGGAAGGGTTATATCAGAAAACTAAGGATGTTTATGGTGATGAGTATTTTACATATTATAAAACTGCGTTTGATGATATGTTTAAATCTATCAAGCTTTCTTTTAATGATAATATCGTTCCGGCATCTGATGATTTTGACGCTATCGAAGCATTAGTTCTTAAAGCTAAACAGGGTTTATCTGAACTTGATAGTGCTGCTGATAAGGCAGCTAAATCTCTTGATGAACTTGACAAGGTTATGAAAGATAATAAGGATGCTGATAAGTTCTTCTCTGCAAAAGATATTGTAGAGTTACTTGATAAGTATCCTGAACTTGCAGATGCTATTGAGAAAACTGAATATGGTTACAAGTTAAATGAAAAGGCACTTGAGGAATTAAAGAAGAAACAGCTTGAGGAAAAGAAAGCTACATTACAGGCTGAACTTGATAAATCAAGAATTGTTCTTCGTGAAGCCAAGAGAAGACTTGAGGCTAAGAAAGCTGAATATGAGGCTATCACCGAAGCTGAACGTAACTTTATCGGGCCAGTTAGAGGTGACCAGTTAAACAAGGTTAAACTCTATGGTGACTATAATAGAAGCGTTAAACAACTTCAAGATGCTGAGAAAACTGTTAGTAAGATTCAAATGCAGATTGATGTTCTTGACCCTGACTTTAAAGACATAGCTGACTCAACAGCGGACACTAAAGCTAATCTTGATGATGCAAGAAAATCTCTTGATAAGATGAAAGATGACATGGATGATGCTAAGAAGTATGTTGAAGACTTACTTAAACTCACCATGGATATGATAA
>JAKSSD010000109.1 GCA_024403275.1 Lachnospiraceae bacterium | reverse complement strand
TAAAAAAAAGATAAGAATATTTTACCGTAAATTAAAAAAGGATAAAATTAAAATTTTTAAATCGGATAAATTAAATTAATTATTTTGATCACTATCAGAGTTTATCTATATAGTTGTTTACATCTGGTATTTCTTCCTTTAATCCTTTTCTCTTTCTGATGGACATGATAAGTTTATATAAGTTGCAGTTAGCGTCTTTGATGGATCCACCTAAGACATCCCAATGGTCGAAGATACAGTTGGGGAAAGCTCTACCTGAGGTCTTTTCTCTTAAGTAAGAGTCGAAGCCGAAAGATTCAGAAACTGGTAAGAAAGCCTTTAAGTTAGTTAATGGGACACCTTCTAATTATTCTTATTCTTCAACAGTACCTCTCTTATTACCGAAGACACCGTAAATAGTTCCGACACATTCAGTGGGGCAGTTAACTTCACATAAGAAGATAGGTTCTTCTAAGGTTGGGTCAGCTAATAGTTCAGTACCATATAATACCTTTCTGGTGGCTGGAGTGATTTGACCAGCGCCTCTATGGATAGCATCTGTGTGTAAAGTAGTGTCTTCAACAGCGAATTTAACAGACCTTAACATTTCATTACATAGTACACCAGTCTTAGTTACTATTTCGAAACCTGAGACCATGTGATCTTTAATTTCGTTCATGTATTAACAAGAGACAGTTTAATCGACAATGAGGTTTGGACCTTCACCTTCTGGGCCGAATGACCATATCTTGCCTACTTCGTTCTTCTCAAAACCGAATTTATTGACCAAGACCTTTGTTTTTTCTTTTTAGTCTCTGAATGGTATTTCACCTTTTTCTACAGCTATTGTCAATTCTTCGCTGATTGGTTCGCAGTAGCAGAATAATCTGTTATGGTTGTTATTAGACTTTGCCATGACTGTCTTTGATTTTTCTCTGACTGTTTCTCTGTAAGCGACAATTGGATTGCTCTTTATGATTTCAATTTATGAGAATTCTTCGACTAAGTCTTTCAAGCAGACTTCTACGTGCAATTCACCGCAGCCTGCAATGATGTTTTCTCCTGTTTCCTCATCGTTAGTACACAATACTAATGGGTCGGACTTGGCTAATCTTTACATGCCTGCTATTAATTTAGGTAAGTCACCGCTGTTCTTTGGCTTGACTGCTACTCTGACAACTGGAGAGACACTGTACTTCATAACCTTAATGTTGCAAGCACATTCTTAATCAGAAATGGTACCAGTCTTAACTAAGCATTAATCGATACCTACTAATCCTACTGTGTTACCGCATGGAACATCAGGAACGAACTCTTATTTTCTGCCCATCATTAACACTGTTCTCTAAATGTTCTTCTCGTGGAAATCTATCTTAGAGCCAGGAACATAGTTTGGCCCCATGATTCTTACCTTTTATCCCATTCTCACTGTTCCAGAGAATACTCTGCCGAATGCAAAGAATCTGCCTTTATCAGCTGTTGGCACCATCTTAGATATGTAGATCATTAAAGGTCCTTCGGGGTCGCAGTTCTTCATGGCTTGTCCGCATGGATCGTCTATTGGTCCTTCATATAAGTAACCAGCTCTATATACTTAAGCCTTCTTTGGGGATGGTAAATTCTATACTATCATTTCTAATAAAGCATCAGCAGCATTGATCCAATGGCTCATAACTTCTCTGAATAAATGTTTTCCTTATAATTACTTCTATTATGATGTCAATGTTATACCAATAGATTTAATGATTTTGTCTATTACTGGTTAGTCCATAGAGATACAGGCTTTAGCTAAGGTGACAATAGGGTCTACGATAAATTAGCAGAAACCTCTCTTTAATGGTTTGTTTCCTTATTCTGAGCCGTCCTCAGTGACCCATAACTTCTTCTTGGGATCATAGAAGTGGTCGCCCCATAATTTCTTGGTTAAAGTTTCAACAGGGATATTGAACTTCTTAGAGTATAAGGAGGCCATTTTGTGAAGGGTGAAGCCCCAGACTTCTTTACCAGATCCGAAAGCGATGTTAGAGTCTTCAGGGGTTAAGTGTAATTCGCCGACATCATTGGATTTGTAGTTAGAGATGATCATGTTGACTCTATCGATGACTCTCACGAATGATTTGTACATTGATTCTCCGTCTAATTTTAGTTCAAGAATGGCTCTATCTACCTTGTTGACCATTAATACTGGTATGATTCTTTCTTGCATTGCTTGTCTTAATACAGTCTCAGTTTACACGCAGACGCCTTCAACGCAGTCTACGACTACTAATGCACCGTCTGTAACTCTCAAAGCAGCAGTAACCTCTGATGAAAAGTCAACGTGCCCGGGTGAGTCTATCAAGTTTATTAAATATTATTCTCCATTGTCATTGAAGTATAATGACACACCTGTTGATTTAATGGTGATGCATCTGTCTTATTCGTCCTCTCTTGTGTCCATGTATCTTGCCTCTCCGGCTGTCTTCTCGGCTATTATACCTGCTTTAGCTATCAATGAATCTGTCAATGTTGATTTTCCGTGGTCGACGTGAGCTATCACAGACATGTTTCTTATCCTGTCTGGACTACTCATTATCTTTCTTATCTCGTCTACAGTAAAGTTTACCATTTTATTAAAAAATTTGTGTCCCAAAATTAAACTCAATCCCCTCTAAACTATTCTCAAAAAATTTATTTGGGGTTTGGGGTTTGGGGTTTGGGGTTTGGGGTTTGGGGTTTGG
>JAKSSD010000108.1 GCA_024403275.1 Lachnospiraceae bacterium | reverse complement strand
CTGGAGGCTTCTCATTTGGCATATTGTTATATACAGGAATTTCAAAAACGAAATTCTGATCAAGAGCACCTGATGAAAGATATGCCTTGTAAGTTGAAACAGCCTCTGTATAAGGTGCCTGGATATTCTGCATATACTGATGTGAATACAAAGAACCATCTGAATAATCTACATCGAATTTCTGAAGATAAATACTATCCTGACCTCTTAAAATATAATTCTTGCCTATGAATTCTGCGCCCTCCATAAGAGCCTTAAATCTTGTAGTCCAGCCCTTATTTCTGGCATAATTCACACCAGAATTAATAACCTGCTGATTAGTACTTCCATAGGCACCAATATTGTAATAGTTATATACTCCATACTGTCCAGAGATAAGTGGTGAATTGCCCATAAATCCCTGTTCCTGGAATATTCTGCTGGCGAGATGATATGGACTTACACCTGAGCTGATTCCTGACTGAAGAATAACCTGTGCATAAGTAAATCCTGCGCATGAGCCATCTTCAAGTTCGCTCTTATCCATCCAGGTTCCGCCAATAATACCTTCAACGCCTCTTAGATTATGTACATCACTATTGTAGGAAAGCTGTTCAAATGCAAATATATGCTGTTCATCCAGATAATTAACTGGATTCATGAATGTAGCAACACCTTCTTCAGATGCTACATACCAGTTACCCGTATTATCAAGCATTACGTAAGAACCATTGGCATTTTTTAATTTCCATGACTCATCACCACTTTTCCAAATGGCACTTTTTCTATTAGTTCCACTTGCTGGATTGCCATTTACGTATGTTTCATTTAAAACAGCACTCTTCCAATCCAAGCCTGTCTTAAGTGGCACAAATACCCAGTTTGGGTGCTGTGCCTGAATTTGCTTAAGCCCAGGTCTATAAGATTCTGGAAACTCCCTAAAATCGCTATAGGCCTTTGCCTGAATTTTTACACACATTAAAAGAAGCAACATTGTAACAATGCCGCTCCAAATAATTATATTTTTTCTGATTTTTCTATTAATTATTGCTCTCATAGTTTCACCAGATTAATCTCTCCTGTATAAGTCTCTTGTGTATACCTTATCAGCTACATCATCAAAAATAGAATCATATCTGTTGGCAACAATTACTTCACTCATACTCTTGAATTTATCAAGATCATTTACTATTCTGCTGCCAAAGAATGTACTTCCATCTTCAAGCATAGGTTCATAAATTACAACTTCAACGCCTTTAGCCTTAAGTCTCTTCATAATACCCTGAATAGAACTCTGTCTGAAGTTGTCAGAATTACTCTTCATTGTAAGCCTATAGACACCAATGACGCAATTCTTATCCTCTCCTGCAGGATTATCCATACGATTGTATTTGTCATAGAAACCTGCTTTCTTAAGAATCTGTTCTGCTATGAAATCTTTTCTTGTAACATTACTATCAACAATTGCCTTGATAAGGTTCTCTGGAACATCTTCATAGTTTGCAAGTAACTGCTTGGTATCCTTAGGAAGACAATATCCGCCATAGCCAAATGAAGGATTGTTATAGAATGACTGAATACGTGGATCCTCACATACACCTTCAATGATAAATCCTGTATCAAGACCCTTAACTTCTGCATATGTATCAAGCTCATTGAAGAAGCTTACCCTTAATGCAAGATATGTATTGGCAAACAACTTAACAGCCTCTGCCTCTGAGAAGCCCATAATCTTAATACTAACGTCCTGCTTGATAGCACCACCCTTAATAAGTGCAGCAAATTCATTAGCCTTCTCAACTAATCTCTCATCCTCAAGATCTGTACCAACAATAATGCGGCTTGGATAGAGATTATCATACAAAGCCTTAGACTCACGAAGGAATTCAGGGCTAAATATAATATTATTGCTACCCTTCTTCGCTCTAATCTTCTTGGTATATCCTACAGGGATAGTTGACTTAATAACCATAATAGCCTCAGGATTAACCTTCATTACTGTATCGATAACATTCTCCACTGCTGAAGTATCGAATTTGTTAGCAGCAGTATCATAATTAGTAGGTGCTGCGATAACTACAAAATCTGCATCCTTATATGCGCTTTCTGCATCTGTTGTAGCAAACAAATCTAATTCCTTAGTAGCAAGATATTCCTCAATTTCCTTATCCTGAATTGGAGAAATCTTATTATTAATCTTATTTACCTTCTCTTCAACAATGTCCACAGCTACTACTTTATTATTCTGTGATAATAATACTGCAATAGACATTCCTACATATCCTGTACCTGCAACTGCAATCTTCATAAGCAATTACTCCTATAAATTTATTTTATTCATAATAATCTTCTACGATTTCGTACTGCCAGCCCTCTTCAGAATTACTAAATCTTATAACAGGGCAATCTTTATGACGCCAAGAATACCAGTCCTTGCCATCTCGAACAATGTCAATAATTGCAATGACTTCATCATCTTCAATATTCTCTAATGGAATCTCCAAAGACTTATCAAATCCATTAATAAACTGACCATTTCCTATTTCTGTTCTCTTATGATCATATGCATTCAATATTTCATCTTCATATTCAAGATGATAAGAAATAGACATCTCTTCAGCATTATAATACAACACGTCTGGTCTGTATGTTAACGATACCTTAACCTCTGCGACATCATCTTCAATTATTATATCATTAATCTTCCAAAAAATCCTATTATATGTGAAATTG
>JAKSSD010000107.1 GCA_024403275.1 Lachnospiraceae bacterium | reverse complement strand
ATATATAATACGCCCTGTATTTAACAGGACGCACTATAAACATTATTTCTTTAAAGAAAATGATAAATTAGCTGCAAGTGCTGCATTATCAATAATCATATTCTTTTGGGCATCCATACTGTCTGCGCCCATTTTTTCTTTCACGTATTTCATCAAATAACCAGTGATAGCCTTACCTTTAACCTTATCTTTTTTACTATTTTCAATAGCTTCATCTATCACTTTATTCATTAATGTCGCATCAACTGCATATTCTTTTGAAATTGGGTTCATCAGTATCATTCCTGTATCTATGCCCAAATCATTTTTTATCTGATATGCTTTAGCCACTTCTTCGACTGAATCCATCTGGCATGGAAGCTTGATACCACTTTCGATTGCCATATATGCTGGCATCTCTTCTGTCTTATATCCTACAACAGGCACTGATTTTGTTTCCAGATACTCCATGGTCAGATTAAGATCGAGAATAGATTTTACGCCTGAACAGACAACAATAACATTTCTTAATGCTATTTCTTCCAAATCTGAAGAAATGTCCATAGTTACTTCAGCACCACGATGAACTCCACCCAATCCTCCTCCTGAAACTACAGGAATATCAGCTAAGCTTGCTACAACCATTGTAGCTGCAAGAGTCATTACGCCAAATTCATTTTTAGCAAGAATCAAAGGAATTTCTCTTCTTGATGCTTTAGCCATCGTACCTCTTCTTTTGCCAAAATCCTCTATTTCTGCATCAGACATGCCGACCTTTATTTTCCCCTGCATAATCGAAATATATGCAGGCACTGCTCCGGCTTTTCTTACTTCTTCCATAACCCTTTTAGCAGTTTCTACATTCTCTGGATATGGAATGCCCTCAAAAGTTCCACCTGTTTCTATTGCAATAAGTGGTTTATTATTCTGAATTGCATCTAACACTTCCGCTGAATAATCTATGTATTCTTTCATTATCTAATCCTCACATATTAATTATTATAGGCAGTCTTTGCATTATCGGTAAAGCAATCAAATGTTGATGCTACCTCTTTACTCTTCCATTTGTCATTGTTCAAATTCTCATTTTTACTATTATAGAAATGTGATGTTCCAAAGAAATTATACTTAGTTTTGATAAGTGCCTCATAATGTTCCTTTGAATTATAATAACTCTCATATCTGGCCGCACCTGAATACTGCCATGTATGTGTTGTAACAGTATTTTCTGCCATGCTAATAGCTTTCATGGTATTTAATAACTCCCAAACTTTATCTTCGTTTTGTTTTGCCCAATCATGTCCAGCCCAGTCATCATGTGCATTCATCCAGGCTCTGTAATTAGCAAATGCACAAAGCTCAGCATCAATTTTTAAATCCTGCGCTCCTACTTCAGCTCTGTAATTATTAATCTCAATTAACTCCTTGTTTTGCATTATTGTTAAAACAACTTTTTGCTGTCTTGCTGGAGTATTTCCATTGCTAAGTTTTTTATGTTCTACATTTTTTTCTGAATCATAATTAAGCATGTAATAAATGGCATATGCGGCATAGTCATCCCCAAAAGTTTCAGCTACTATATTTTCACAATTGTCTTTATATGCTGCTACATTGAAAGAAGAATTACCCTGACGTCCTTCATGAATTCCTACTGTTTGGAAATGCTTAAGTAATAAATTCTTATCATTATGATAAAGCTTTGCAAGAATTGGATAATTGCTAATATAATAACTATCATCATAAATAAGTGACCAGTCACATGCTTCTACGAAGGAATCATATACTTCACCATAATCGTACTCAACATCATATGGGTTTCCTTCTGAAGGATCGCAATCCGCATTTACTACACAATATTTGTAATCTGTTTCACAGGAAGCCTTAAGGTTCACAATATTTTTTAATAATTCAAGAGAACCAAATTCCATTCCACATCTTGAACATACTCCGTTGACGAGATTATGTCCTAATGGGTCTCCTTCTGTTTCATTACAAACCTTACAGGTTTTTGGCTTATCACAGGTAGCTTCAGCAAATGTATGACCTGGAGCCTTTTTAATATCACCACATTTTTCACATACAGAGTCGGTAGTACAGTTACCTTCTGAATATTTATGGGCAATTTTTTCTGCAGTTTGCTTTCCACAGATTTTACATACGGCTGGCTCGGTACAAGTAGCTTCTGTACTATCGTGTCCTAACGCTACACCTTCTGTTTTACCACAAACACTACAGTAGCTAGCGTCTTCACAAGTTGCATCTTCCCATTTATGACCATTAGGATCACCTTGTGTCTGACCACATCTTGAACAGGTCGATGGCTCTTCACATGTCGCTGCACCAAAAATATGTCCTAAAGCCTCACCCTCTGTTTTACCACATTCAGTACAAGTAGGTGGAAGTGTACAAGTTGCTGGCGCATATACATGCTTGTGACATCCTGTCATCAATAAAGTAAGCAGCATTGATGCAATAATCAAAGCACTGCCCTTTAGTTTCTTATTAACACTAATTTTACTCATTTTTATTATCTCCTTATCAGTCGCCCACATTTCGTATATTCTAAACGACTATTTTATGTACGATTATTCAATGCTTTTAAATAACTACATCCTTTATAGTATAATCCATTCACTATTTATTCGCCACATTTTTACCAAATATCGACTATGCAAACATTTACTTCAATCTTATAAAATCAGTAGCTATTTTTTCTTTAAACCTTACATCATGCTCTACTATAAGCATCGTCGGCTTATAAGTTTCAATAAGTTTCTCTACCTGCATTCTCGTAAATACATCTATATAAT
>JAKSSD010000106.1 GCA_024403275.1 Lachnospiraceae bacterium | reverse complement strand
AAAGATTATTAACACGGATATGAAAGCAGTCAGATATTGGCTTAGTAACTATGACATGATGAAACAGTCGGGGATTGGATTATATTTCTATTCACAGACAAAGGGAAGTGGAAAAACAAGACTAGCTGTATCAATAGCAAATGAGCTAATAGAAAAGAAAAATGTATCTGTTAAGTTTACTACATCAATTCAGCTGATAGATGAAATCAAGGCAACCTGGGATAAGGGTTATGAGTTTACAGAGCATCAGCTGTTGGAAGATTTATCAAATGCAGAGGTTCTCATAATAGATGATTTTGGAGCTGAGTTGGCAAAGCCGTGGATTATGGAGAGATTTTACCAGATTATCAATAGCAGATATATTTCAAATCGCATCACGATATTTACCAGCAACATGAATATAGATTCATTGGAATATGATGATCGAATTACAAACAGAATCAAGGAGAGGTCATATACATTGGCCTTTCCTGAAGAATCCATTAGAGAGCAGATTTACAAAAACAACATGGCAGGTCTTGTGGCTGCCATAGCCTAGTAAAGGAGGTAAACATGTATAACGATTGTAATGTGGAAATCATTGGTATTGATCATGGTTTCGGAAATATGAAAACTAGAAATACTGTATTTAAGAGTGGAGTTAAGACTTTTGATGAAAAACCACCTTTTGGAACTGAAATATTACAGTATAAGGATAAGTTCTATCTCATAGGAGAAGGACATAAGACATTTATAGCTGAAAAGGATGGGGATGAGGATTACTTCATCCTCACTCTTACAGCACTTGCTAAAGAGTTAAAGGAAAGAGGTAAGAGTGAAGCTCAGGTCATTCTTGCAGTAGGCCTTCCTATAAGCTGGTTAAAGGCTCAAAAAGAGAGCTTTAAGCAATACCTTATGAAAGAGACGGTTGTTGAGTTTAAATTCAAAAATGAGCCTTATAGAGTGCATATAAATGATGTTTTGGTATTCCCTCAAGGATATGCAGGAGTATCAGGAAATATGACACAGTTTGAAGGAACAAATATGTTGGCAGATATTGGGAATGGAACAATGAATACAGTATTCATTAACAACCATAAGCCGCGAGCTGATAAGTATTATACTGATAAGCTTGGTGTGAACCAGTGTGTAATACAAATCAGAAATTCTCTTTTGGCTGAATGTGGAAGTGTTCCTGATGATGAACTGATAGAGCAGTTTCTAATAACTGGCACAGCTAATATTTCTGATAAATATTTAAAGGTAATGCGAGATGAAGCATATAAGTATGTGAAGAGCATTTTTGAGAAGCTTAGTGAATATGAATACAATCCAGATTTGGTTAAGTTGTATTTCATAGGTGGTGGAGGTTGTCTGATTAAAAACTTTGGTGAATATGATCCTGAAAGAGTTGAGATTATCTCAGATATATGTGCAACTGCCAAAGGATATGAAAGTCTGGCAAAAGCAGTTATGAAGAATGCCTAGAAGGAATAGAACAATGGCAACTACAAACTTTACTTTAAGATTTGATTTGGATAAGGAAAGAGATGCAAAAGCATATCAAATGATGTGTGAGGGAGCTGACAGAGAAGATATATCTAGGAGTAATTACATCAAAAATAGGTTACTTACTCCAAATACATTTGATGTAGATGCTATTGCTACAGCTGTTGCAATAAAGGTTAAGGATATGATGCCAATGATGACTGTTGTAAATCCAGTTAAGGCTGATGGAAATATATCAGAATCTGAAGAAGGTGTTATATCAGATGATGAACTGGATTTTATTAGTGGATTCTGACGGCAAAGTGAAGTCACTATTGCAAAATGAAGTCAGAGTGACGGCATCATATCTTTTCAGCCCGGATACGGGCAAATGTTCGTAAACAGCTGCCTAAGCAGCCACTCACAAAAACCACTATTATCCCAAAGAAGCGTATAGATTGAAGCTGACTTTAATGCTTCAAAGGGGCATTAAAACCAGTCCAATCTATCTTGGGATAATAGGCAAGTTTCGCAAAGTGGCAAGCCACTTTACACCGTAATCAGCCTAAGGGCTGCTTACTAAACTTGTCAGGTGGGCTTTGCCCTCCTTGAAACCTCCCAGCAAAAGTTCCACTCTTGCATCTTGGGCCGCCAAAGCATTTCAGACAGTAAAAAGATCCACTGGATCTTTCTACTATCCTCAATACTTTAGCTAGAGGCTTTGCCTCTGCACTCCACAAACAGGCTTCGCCTTTTTGATTACCACTTATGAAAGGAAGATATTTATATGAGTAGAAAAAGACATAAAGCAGTTACTGTTCGTCTGTCTGAATATGAATGGAATTCCTTAGAAGAAAGGATAGAAGAATCAGGACAGAATAAACAGTCATATATGATAAATGCATTACTTGGTGCAGAAATTGCACCTAAAGAAGAAATAAATACATGGAAAGAAATAGCTGGTCAGTTCTCAGAACTGATTAAGCAGCTAAGAGGAATAGCAACAAATATTAATCAGATAGCACATAAAGCAAATGCAACTGGTGAACTGCCACTTATAAATGCGCTTGAAGAAATTAATGAGCAGGTTGCAGAGATAAGAAAGGCAGGTGATCAGATATGGCTATCTTTAAGACAGTTAATAGCAAAACAAAAAGTCATGCAGGAATGAGAAACTGCCTGGAATATGTTTTAAAGGAAACAAAGACAAAAGATGGATTTACTTATCTGACAGGACCAGGTAGTGTTGATGACATTACCTGGGATTCAACATATCAGCTCTTTTTAGAAGAAAAGAAAATATGGGATAAAGACAGTGGAAG
>JAKSSD010000105.1 GCA_024403275.1 Lachnospiraceae bacterium | reverse complement strand
ATCTTCAATTATTATATCATTAATCTTCCAAAAAATCCTATTATATGTGAAATTGCCATTAATACAATCTTCCTCATTTAAAAGTTCACTAAAATCATCAAATTCAATAATCTGAATGTAATCTTCTTCTGTGACTTTGTAATCTGACGGAAGTGACAAAATTGGCGATTTTTTCGTCAGTGATGTCTTCTTATTTCGATTACTATATACGACATTACCCGTCTCCGCATAGGAAGCTACATTTTCAGAAGTAATAAGCAATACTTTCTTTCCAAGGATGTCAGAATCTCTTGCTATAAGTCCTCTAATGCCTTCTTGATATGGATATACCGACAAATCTGTTGATAATTCAATAAGATGATAGAATTCTTTCATAAGTCCTTCATCCAATAATACTACCTCACCGTCTGCTTTAGCCTCTATTTCTTCCACTACATTTAATACATTGTCCCATTCGACTCTGGTTTCAGCCTTAACATTCATTACTGCAGTGGTATAAGGTATTACGAGTAAAATAATAGCAACAACTGGTATATACCAAGCATCCTCTTTCATCGTTTTAAGCATTATCGCTGCAACAATAATCACTATTGGAATAAATAATAATAAATATCTCGCTTCAAAATAATATGAATCTATTACAGGTCTAGCCATAACAGAATAAATCAATACTCCATATACAAAGAATGCCAAATATAAGGCTTCTTCTAATCCAATAGAATATTTCATTAATATTATTCCAATCAATATTGCCGGAATGATTACAACTCCTGTCAACATCATAATAGCGGGTAAGGAAAGCATAGTTACATCTTTGAAACTACCACATTCCATAATTCCAAAGAAAACCGTTGCTGCAATAGAGATAACCATGCACCCAAGCAAAGAGAGCTTAAATACTCTTTTACCTTTCTTCGACAAAAACGAATTAATAGCTTCTGATATCTTATTTTTCATTATAAGTGCAAGCACCAATGTCACTACTAAAGAAGCTAATATGCACGCTACAACCACTATTGTAACCTGATTATCATTAAGGAAGAATAATGCCTGTCTATATACAGTAAACGTATTGTTTCTTGCCGTTTCCATTAAGAGTAAATAGCTTAATCCATATCCAACAGCTGACAACGCACTCACTACAAGAATAGACTTCTTGCCTCGTCTGATAAATGATAACCAGAACATAATAAGTATTATTGGAATAAGCACAAACGCACTTACATTTAACATCATTAAGGTAGTAACATATAGGGCAGTAAACATCTGTCTATGACTAGTGGAATCATTCAAATAATAGAATACTGCCACAATACAAAACATCATCAAAGATTCTACTATCGCAGTATGATTCGCATATACCACCAAAGGAACTATTCCCATAAGTGCTATTAGAAGAGTTCTTAATCCCCATTTACAACGTAATCTCATCAAAATGCTATCCATGAAAATAAGCATACAGAACAAAACTATTACATTGATATAATTGGCATGAGTCATGCCAAACAAGGCCATTCCCAATTCTAATACTGAAGCATACACAGGATTGTTACCATAGCTTCCCAGCATTTCCTTGTAAGTGATTTGTCTGCCATCTTTTTCAATTTCTTTATCTACATACCAGTACTCACCTGTAAAATCTGTAGTATCAAGATTAACAATTGTATCTTCAAAATATTTAGAATACTCGGACCCTTCAATTATTCCGTTCATTTCAGCAACAGCATATTCTGTTGAATAATTACCTTTATACTGAGAATAGGCCTGAATCAAAGCGTTACCATCATTCCTACCAATTCCAAACGTTGCAAAAGAGCCGGTTGATATTAAGCATGCCAAAAGAATAACTAACCTTGATATCAACCATTTGTTACTAAATGCATTGTTCTTAACTTCAAATATATTAATCTGTTTTTTCTTTTTGATAATAAAGTTAACAACAACTATTATCAGGCTTATTATCGTTGAAACTAATATATTATTCTCCAACGAATATAGATCTATAATCCATAACACTCCTGTAGAAATTGTAAACACGCCAAAAAAGGCTGAAATAGCTTCAGCCAAAATAACATCCCATTTTTTATTATCTGTTCCATTAAATGCAAAGCCTAATAGAATTACATTTAATATTAATATGACATATATCATATTACTATCCTTATCAAAAAAAGTCCTTTGCTTGAAAAATAGCAAAGGACCCTGTTTTATTCTTTATTATCTCTATTTTTTTGCATTTCTTTTTCAATCCATGCAAGTCTATAATCTATATCTCGTGTTCTCATCTGGACTTCTTGAGAAATTTTACGATTAGCAGCTATTACATCTGCCATGAGTCCGAGAACCATAATCATCACAGCTATCATTATCAATAAACTGCAAAGAATCAACGATTGTACATGTCCCTCAGCATTATTCATAAATAATAATACTATATATCTTATGCCTAATGCAAGTCCACAAACCATAGGTAATACAGAGACCATAGTAAAGAATCTTAATGGTTTATACATTATGTACGCTCGAACAATTGTAACCATAGATTTCTTAATATAGCCAAACATACTATGGAACAATCTTGATGGTCTAAGTTCAGCATTAGTTCTGATTGGCACTGACATAATAGGAATTTTAGTTCTGCCTGCCTGAACAATCTGCTCTAACGTATATGTATATTCATTAACTACATTAAGTTGCATTGCTGCTTCACGGCTATAAGCTCTAAATCCACTTGGTGCATCTGGTATGTTCGTATTAGAAGCTTTTCTAACAACCCAGCTACCAAGATGTTGTAATTTTTTCTTAAGCCAAGAGAAATGAGCTGTCTGATCTATAGGTCTCTCACCAATAAC
>JAKSSD010000104.1 GCA_024403275.1 Lachnospiraceae bacterium | reverse complement strand
GAATAATTTCCTGAACAGAAATCGCAGTAATTACATTTTCTGACACAAAAAGGAATATGTATATAAATGCCAAATTTATCATTCATATTATTTCTTATCATCAAGTTTTAAAACACTCATGAAAGCAGCCTGAGGAATCTCAACATTACCAATCTGTCTCATTCGCTTCTTTCCTTCTTTTTGCTTTTCAAGAAGCTTCTTCTTACGAGTAATATCACCACCATAACATTTAGCCAATACATCTTTTCTCATAGCTCTTACTGTTTCTCTGGCGATAATTTTACCTCCAACAGCCGCCTGAATAGGGATTTCAAATAAATGTCTTGGAATCTCATCTTTAAGCTTTTCGCACATTTTTCTTCCGCGTTCATATGCTGTATCTTTATGGACAATAAACGATAAAGCATCAACTTCTTCATGATTAACAAGAATATCTAACTTAACTAGTTCTGATTGCTCATAACCCTTTAAATCATAATCAAACGAAGCATAACCACGAGAACGACTCTTTAATGCATCAAAGAAATCATAAATAATCTCATTAAGTGGAAGTTCATATTTAAGCAAGGCTCTGGTTTCTTCCATATATTCCATACCAAGATAGCGACCACGTCTCTCTTGGCAAAGTTCCATAATTGAGCCAATAAATTCAGTAGTAACCATAATCTCTGCACTAACTATTGGTTCTTCCATAAAATTAATATTAGAAGGATCCGGAAGGTTTGATGGATTAGTAAGTTCAATCATCTCTCCATCTGTTGTATGAACATGATATACAACACCTGGTGCTGTAGTAACAAGATCAAGATTATATTCTCTCTCAAGTCTTTCCTGAATAATTTCCAAATGCAATAATCCAAGGAAACCACATCTAAATCCAAAACCAAGTGCAATCGAAGTCTCTGGTTCAAAATTCAAGGATGCATCATTAAGTTGTAATTTCTCTAAAGCATCTCTTAAATCGGGATATTTAGCACCATCTGCAGGATATACACCACAGTAAACCATTGAATGAACCTTCTTATAACCAGGAAGTGCCTCTTTGCAAGGATTATTAGCTTCTGTAACTGTATCACCAACAGCAGTATCTCTAACATTTTTAATGGATGCAGTAATATATCCAACCATACCTGCTGACAATTCATCACATGGGAAAAACTGACCTGCACCAAAAGTACCAACCTCTACTACTTCGCAAGTAGCGCCTGTAGCAAGCATTTTAATTGGAGTACCCTTAGAAACCCTGCCTTCCATAATACGACAGAATATAATAACACCCTTATATGAGTCATAAACTGAATCAAAAATCAATGCTTTCAACGGGGCATTTATATCTCCCTTTGGAGCAGGAATTTTGTGAACTATAGCTTCTAATACTTCATCAATTCCGATACCATTCTTAGCAGAAATCAAAGGAGCATCCTGAGCCTCAAGTCCAATTACATCTTCAATCTCATCTTTAACTCTCTGAGGATCAGCTGAAGGTAAATCAATTTTATTAATAACAGGAAATACATCCAGATTATGATCAAGTGCAAGATAAACATTAGCTAAAGTCTGTGCTTCAATTCCCTGTGCAGCATCTACAACAAGAATTGCACCATCACAAGCCGCCAATGATCTGCTTACTTCATAGTTAAAGTCAACATGACCGGGAGTATCAATAAGATTAAGAATATACTCTTCTCCATCCTTAGCCTTGTATACTGTTCTAACAGCCTGAGACTTAATAGTAATTCCTCTTTCTCTCTCAAGATCCATATTATCAAGAACCTGCGCCTGCATCTCTCTACTTGTAAGAAGGCCTGTACTCTCAATAATTCTATCTGCAAGAGTTGATTTACCATGATCTATATGTGCAACTATACAAAAATTTCTAATTTTACTCTGATCTACCATTAATTAATCTCTGTCTTTCTCTTTATTCTTAAATCTTCTTAATTATATAGAATTTCTATCACTTGTACAATTATAAAATTATGCGACTTATATCTTCAATATACATAAATATAATAAAAAAACTCTTCCAAATGACGGTATGGAAGAGTTTAGTCTCATTTAAATATGTAAGATAAATTAGTTCATCTTATTTACAGCAATTGCTAAACGAGAAATTTTTCTTGCTGCATAGTTCTTATGATAAACGCCCTTTGTACAAGCCCTTTCAATAACGCTAGTTGCATTTAATAATGCAGCTTTTGCAGCTTCCTTATCATTAGCTTCGATAGCAGCGTTTACTTTCTTAACTGCTGTCTTAACGCCTGAACGGATAGCTTTATTTCTTTCAGCGTTTCTTGCAGAAACTTCGATTCTCTTCTTTGCAGATTTGATATTAGCCAAGACTTACACCTCCATTTTTAATAAAATCAAACATTAAAGCCGGACACGGACGATTTAATGTATACATACATTGTTATATTATGCAAATATTTTAAAATTTGTCAACACTATTTTTACTTTTGTTCTTCTGATTTTACAACTTCTTCAGAAGCAGCTTTTCTCTTGCGGCCTCTCTTCTTAGGAGCTTCCAAAGCCTCTGTCATTTGAGCAGCTTCTTTTGCATCAAGCACAACACTGATTGGTGGATCAAC
The DNA here is from genome assembly GCA_024403275.1 of Lachnospiraceae bacterium. Taxonomy (GTDB): domain Bacteria; phylum Bacillota; class Clostridia; order Lachnospirales; family Lachnospiraceae; genus UBA3766. The sequence continues at coordinate 278 of JAKSSD010000104.1, read as the reverse complement.
TATCTCTTCATGAGCAGCTTCTTTTACCTTTTTAGTTCTTGGCTTTTTCTCACTGTCAGACACTTTCTTCTTAACTGGAACTACTTCACCATTTTTGATAACCGCAATAACTTTACTATTATTACCCATAAGTGATTCCAAAGAAGAAATCTCTTTTGGTTTACTAATAGGAGTTTTAATAATAGGCTGATCTGTAGTAATTTTTGTAGATTTAATTACTCTGGCATTCTTAAATACAATCGAAGTATCAATTTCTTTCTTAGCATACTGTGGCTTAG
>JAKSSD010000103.1 GCA_024403275.1 Lachnospiraceae bacterium | reverse complement strand
TTGAGGGAAAATAAGGGGAAATAATAGTATTATGTAAGGTTATAATCTGTAGTTTATCGGGATGACAAATCTTAGGATGATGATATACTTGATGGTAAGAAATGAAAATTGAGAGGTATGGAGATGAATTTATTATTTCCAAATGGGGAAGCAGAGGTAAAGGAATTATCTGCAGATGCTTATAAGCATCTTGCAATTAATGAGATAATTGAACAGATTGCAGTAACTGAAGAAGATCAACAGATTGTTAGTAAGGTATTCAAGAAGCTTCCATCGGATGTAGAAACAACTATATTCAGACAGGAGATTTTGTCTGATTTCTTAGAGAATGAACAATTATGTACAGAACTAGAAAGTATAATTGGTAAATTAAACGTTTTGAAGGAATTTACACTTCATAGCAGATATGGTGTTCAGAAAAAATCAAGTATTTGGGATCTTATCAACTATATGGAGGAGATGGAAATATATACTCAGATTATTGATGATTTGAATACTGCATTTGCAAATAACAAGGTCAACTCTAAAGGTTTACTTCATATAGCAGGTCTTCTAAAAGAGATTATAGATGAAGATCGAATTGAAGAATTAAAAGAGATTATTAAGGGTTTACGTACCGATATGTCTACTCTTAAGAGTGTTAATCTGGGAGTGAATTTAACTCCGGATTTGTATCCTGAAGAGGTTATTGTCCTGGGTTATGGAATAGCTCCGTTTTCTTCAAAATTGACGAAAACTGCTTGGGGCTTATCTATTACACAAGGTGCAAGAGTTACATATAAAGAACCATCACAGTTTATGAAATACATAGGCGATGATGTGGAGAAATACCTGGCTAAATCAATCAAACAAAACAAACGTGATTTGATGGAATATATCAACCTTAAGGGATATTTCTTATTAGATATATGTGAGGATTTGAAATACTATCTTCTTATGGCTAGATATGCACGTAAGCTTATTAAGGAAAACTATACGATTTCTATGCCAAAGATAAATGAAGCTTCACGAGAAGTACATTTAAAAGGTGTTTATAATATACGTCTGGCAGCTAAGAAAGAGGAAAATATAGTTAAGAATGATTTCACTTTCTCAGACAAAGAAAAATTATTTATTTTGACAGGTCCTAATCGTGGTGGAAAAACAATGATTACTCAGGCTATAGGATTAAATGTTTTATTTGCTAAATTAGGATTGTATGTCACAGCAGATGAGTATAGTGGTTATCTGTTTGATGCGGTATTCACTCATTTCCCTGCAGATGAGAATGAAACACTTGATTACGGAAGACTTGGAGAAGAAGCAGTTAGAGTGCAACAGATAGTGAAAAATGCATCTGCTAAAACCTTGGTTCTTTTGAATGAGACTTATTCATCGACTAGTGCTGCGGATGGTATATATATGGCTACAGATTTGATTCATGTGTTGAAGCATAAGAGCGTTCCAATGATTTTTAATACACATTTACATGAGCTTGCTTATAAGATAGATGAGATGAATCAATGGGATGGAAGTAGCGATGTTGTCAGCATTACTATGGAGATAGTAGATAATGTAAATACTTTTAGGGTGCTTAGAAAAATACCTGAAAAGAATTCTTATGCTAAGAATGTTGCATTAAAATATGGTGTTACATATGAACAGATGATTGAATAAATTAACTATTGGAGGATGATAAATGAGCGCTTACGAGACAGGAAAATTCAGAAATGTATTTGCTGAACTTGGCTATGATGAAAAGGAAATAAAAGAAAGACTTGAGTCAATGTTTCAGACTATGTTTTATGGCGAAGAAGGTGTAAGGGTATATTATCCAGTTGGCGATGATATGGGCTTTATGACAGATACAGGAAATAATGATGTTCGTACAGAAGGTATGAGTTATGGAATGATGATGTGTCTTCAGCTTGATAAGAAAGAAGAGTTTGATAGAATCTGGAAATGGACTAAGACCTATATGTATCTTGACAAAGGTCCAAATGCAGGGTATTTCAGATGGTCATGTAACCTTGATGGAACAAGCAGAGCAGAAGGTGCTGCTCCAGATGGAGAAGAATTTTTTGCAATGACTCTTTTGTTTGCTTCCAGAAAATGGGGAGATGGCGAAGGAATATTTGAATACTCTAAACAGGCGAAGGAATTATTAAAGACAGCGGTTCATGGTAAGAATCCTATGTGGGATCCTAATAATCATTATATTAAATTCATTTGTGAATGTGATTGGACAGATCCTTCATATCATTTACCACATTTCTACGAAATGTATGCAGAGTTAGCTGACGAAGAAGATAAAGAACTTTGGAAATTAACAGCAAAGGAATCAAGAGAATATTTGAAGAAAGCATGTCATCCAGAAACAGGAATGAGTGCAGAGTATGCAGAGTATGATGGTAGTCCTAATAACAGACCATTTGTAGCTGAGGGATTTGGATGGAGACACGATTGGTTCTATTCGGATGCTTATAGAACTATAGCAAATATTGGACTTGACTATTCATGGTTTGAGGCAGATGAGTGGGAAGTAGAGATTGCCAAGAAATTAAGATTATTTTTTGCAGATAAATGTGAGATGGTTAATGGTGAGCCTACATATCCTATTTATGAAATCGATGGAACCAAGGTTCTTGGCAGCAAAATGGGTGATACAGTAATGCATCCTTATGGTCTTATTGCTACTAATGCCATGAGCGCATTAGCTTCTAAAGAAGGAGAAATGAGCCAGGATGCAATTGATGCAGTTAAGCTATTCTGGAACACACCATTAAGAACTGGTGAAAGAAGATATTATGATAACTGTTTACAGTTATTTGCTATGATGGCTCTTTCAGGTAATTACAGATTATATAAGTAATATTGACAGAGAAGCAAAAGAAAAATATAATCATATAGGATTTGAGTGAATTGGGAGCACCACTTTTCACTGACATTAAAGGCGCTGGATATTAATATTTGCAGAATTA
>JAKSSD010000102.1 GCA_024403275.1 Lachnospiraceae bacterium | reverse complement strand
GATGTAATCAGTAAGAAAACGGGTAAATTCAGCAAGAATCGTTATCACACACAAGGTCGATTTTATCGGTTGATTGACTCCTATTTTTCTACTGGATCATTTGACTTTTCTCTTGTGAAAAAGGGGCGAATTATTCCAGATAATGAGGAGCATCAGAGGATTTACACGGATTATCAGGATTATCTTTTAACTATCTATGATAACGCTAATACAAGACATTTTTATGAGTATGGAATGTATTGCCTTTTACAGTTTCTTAATAATAAAGGATTAACTGATATAAATCAGTTATCTCCTTCTCTAATTATGGAATACATTAAGGTAACTAAAACAACTCGTCAGCGTGAAATGCTGTGTGAACTTAGAGGTATTTTTCGTTACTTAGATCGAATGGATTTATACAATGCTATTGCTGGTATACATGCTCCTCGTATTAAAAAGATAATACCAGTTCTTACTGATGCTGAATTGCAGAAAATATACGACTGTATTAAAGATGGTGAGTTATCGTTAAGGGATGCAGCTATCGTTATAGTTGGCTTATCATGTGGTATTCGCGCTTGCGATTTAATAAGATTAAAGCTGTCGGATATAGATTGGGATAATGAAACTATTCAATTTAAGCAAAGTAAAACAGGTAACCTTGTTTGTCTCCCTCTTACTAAAAGGGTAGGAAATGCTGTTTTCAGATATATCACAGAAGAAAGACCAAAAGTAAGTAGCAACTATCTATTTTTAAGATCATTTGCACCATATGAACCGTTTGCAGATCATGCAGCTTGCCATTCTATTGTCAGCAAAGCTTTTCGTATTGCAGGAATAAATAATAATGGCAGAATGTCGGGAATGCATATGCTGAGACATAATGCAGCCTCTACAATGGTCAAAAATGAAGTCCCTATTGAAACTATTGCAGCTATTCTGGGTCATGCGACACCTGATACAACTGATATTTATATAACAACAGATGTAAAAAGACTTAAGGAATGCGTTCTCTCTATGGATGGTATATCCAGGGAGGTGTATCATGCGTGAATTCACAAGTGATTTAAAACCGCTGATTGAGGACTTCCTTGAATTCAAACATGCGTTAGGCATTAAATATGATACTGGAAGATTTTATCTAGAGCAACTTGATAAATACAATAAGAGCCATTCAAACTCTGCTATACTCACCCGCGATTTAGCAGAAGGATGGGCTAATCAACAAGCAGAGAAAAGTGTTAACGCTGATAGAAGCTGGATTTCTCCTATAAGAGAGTTCGGAAGATATTTGTATAGCATTGGATATGAAGAAGCATACATTCTTGATGACAGGTATACAATTCAAAGATATCATGCAGAAGTATATTTGCTCAGCGAAGAAGAAATTAATCTATTTTTTAAGGAATGCGATCGTTTTGTGCTTCGTCACAAAGCGAATGGACGCCCCTACGTTCTTCCTGCATTGTACAGGTTTCTTTACTGCTGTGGAGTAAGATGTAGAGAAGCAAGGAATCTTAAATGTTCAGATATCAATCTTGCTGAGGGATATGCAGATATACTTCAGTCAAAGGCTCATAGGGATAGACGCTTATACTTATCGGATGAATTAATAGATTATTTAAAAAAATACGATGAAGCTATTAGCAAATGTTTCCCGGATAGAGAATACTTCTTTCCTGGAGGCGCCGGAGGCATATGTTCAACAACAGCATTATCAGCAAACTTTAGAAATATTTGGTTGTCTGCCGGATTAAAGCGCGATGGCCAAGTAAAGCCTAGAGCCTATGATTTTAGACATCACTTTGCGTGTGCAAACATCATGAAGTGGTCAGACGAAGGCAAAGATATCCATGCGATGTTGCCTTATCTCATGAGATACATGGGCCATACGACTTTGGATAGTACTTACTATTACATTCATTTGATTCCTGATTTCTTTCCAAAGTATGCGAATTTAACCGCTTCCACCGAAGACCTAATACCGGAGGTGGAAAACTATGAAGTATAAACGAACGAAATCTTCTGATTTTTGGGTGTTAGCAAGACGATTTCTTCACGATTACATGCCAGTAACAAGAAATCTTTCTGATAAATCAGTTGAAGCATACAAACAGTCATTGAAGGTATATTTAGAGTTTCTAGAATTAGAACAGGGAATTTCAAATGAAAAAGTGTCCTTTGACTCTTTTACAAGAGAAAATATCAAAGATTTTATACATTGGCTTACAGAAAAGTCCTGTTCCGCAAAGACAATAAATCTTCGTCTTACTGCTATTAGATCTTTTCTAAAATACAGTAGTGAAGAGGATTTTGAGCTTCGAGGAATATATACAGATATATGTTCTGTTAAGAAGGTTAAAGAAGAAAAAAAGCCAATAGTATATCTTCAGCCTGAGGCTACTACAGCAATACTGTCTGCATATGATACAGCTACAGCAAAACATCGTAGAAATAGAATGATGTTGATAATGCTTTATGACACTGGTGCACGTGTCCAAGAGCTTGCAGATTTAAATATATCTTCATTACATTTGAGAGAGCAAAATCCATTTGTTACGCTTATAGGAAAAGGCAGAAAAAGCAGAAATGTGCCATTACTGAATAAAACGGTTCAGCATCTACAGATATATTTAAAGGAGTTTCATCCCGAAATGAATGAAAATCCATTATTCTACAGTTTACTCGATGGAAAACCTCATAGATTATCAACAGATAGTATAAGTCTAGTATTGAAATCAGCTGCAGATAAAGTAAGAGAAAACTGTGAAGCTGTGCCAGAAAGAGTTCACTGTCATATGATTCGAAAAACAAAAGCTATGGATTTATATAAGAATGGTGTGCCATTGCCGTTTATAATGCAACTTCTGGGACATGAAAGTATGTCAACCACATCTGGTTTTTATGCATTTGCAACACTCGAGATGATGTCAGACGCTATGAATAAGGCTGCACCTTCGTTGGATAAAGAAGAAAAACTTTGGAAAAAAGATGATATGAAGAAACTCTTGTATTCATTGGATTGAA
>JAKSSD010000101.1 GCA_024403275.1 Lachnospiraceae bacterium | reverse complement strand
AAGTGGCTTAAAATAGAATATCGCAATCAGTCTGGTAATATTACTAATTACTGGATTGGAATTAAGGATATCAATGTTAGCAAGAGAATGCTAACTGTTAAAGCCATGCATCAGGGTACATATGAAATGGATGATTATCATATTTATATTGATTCCATTCAAGCTACATCTATACTTGATGGTACATATTGTCCAGTCAATAAAAGACTGGTAGAAGATATAGCATTTAATCCAGATAAGTTTAGATGCTTATTTGATAATATAGCTAATTTGAAGATTTTAAACTATCTAGAAATGTGTAACAGGCTTGATACTACGCCTTATTATGATGATTTTGAATTGATTAAATATTTAGATAGAGATAGTTTTAATGACGGGCGATATAGACTTACTAATGAGCAATTTGCGGAGATAGTAAAGTATTTCTCTGTACAAGCGGATAAAAACAGGAAGTATAATCAGAATACCAAAGTTAAATTAAAACAGTTGGCTATTAATGTTTTAAGTATACATACTAAAAAGGGATTATACACTCTTGCATATAGGAAACTTAATCTTGATGTAGAGAGAAAAATGATGATTCCTGAAGATGATATTACTATCTGTACAGAGTTCCAGATAGATGGCAGCAATAAGGAAAGTGTCAGAAAGTATCTTGATGCGGATGATTATGTTTTATTAGATGATTTCGAAAAGAAACAAGAGCTAATTAAAAATGCTATTACTAAGCATAGTGCGAATGTATCAGTTGATGATGTACCATATGTAATAGGTATTGGAAGAGAATTAGTAGTTGACCTTCGAAGTGAATATAAAGCAATAACAGAAATGTATGAAAACAAAAAGGTTACATTTCCTATTAAGGCATTTTTTGGTGATTTGTTAGAGAAGCCAAGAAGAAACAAATCATATCCAATAGCATTACTTGATAGTAAGATTAACCTTGATCAATTATTAGCTATTAATAAAGCAATGCAGTATCCAACTGCGTATATTCAGGGACCTCCCGGAACAGGAAAAACGAATACTATTATTAATACAATTGTGACTGCTTATTTCAATGAAAGAACAGTCTTATTTTCGTCCAATAATAATCATCCAATTGATACCGTATTCGAAAAACTTCAGAATATAAAATATAGGGACAATTATATTCCATTTCCAGTGTTAAGAATTGGCAATATGGAAAAGATGATAGAAGCCATCGATTATATGAAAAGGATATTCGAAAGTGCTAAGGATCTTACTGTATATGAAAGCACTTTGGATAAACGAAAAGGATATCGTGCAGAAAGAGCGAAGGCTCTTACGGAATTGTTAACTGTATATGAAAGATACATCGATTTAAATGAGAGAAAAGATACTCTTAATAAATTAATAGAATTTCAGTCTATGAATTCAACTTCGTCAGCACTATTTCCATTTGAATTAGATTTAAAGAGTAGACAGTTAAATACATTGGATGAATTGATTAATGAAAAACCAGTAGTGACTGAAGCGATGGCATTGGAACTATTAGATCGAAATGAAGAAGAATTTCTTCAGTATCTGTACTATAAGTCTGCCAAGAATATTAAAAGATTAAGTGAACCTAAATATGATGAGTTGCGACAGATAATATATACAGAAGATAAATTTGCGGCTGTACAAGCATTTATAAAATGGTTATCTGAGAGTGATAATGTTAAGTTATTACAAAGAGTATTTCCTATCATTATTAGTACTTGTGTCTCAGCTCATAGGATTGGAAAGCCAGAGGTGTTATTTGATATGACAATCATTGATGAAGCTAGCCAATGTAACACAGCTATTTCACTAATTCCTATTATTAGAGGCGAGAATCTTATGTTGGTGGGCGACCCACAGCAGCTTAATCCAGTAATCCTTTTAGATGAAATAACTAATCAGCGATTAAAAAGAGAGTATAAGATTACTGATGAATATGATTATAGAACCAATTCTATTTACAAAGTTTATTTAGCAAGTGATTCAGTCAGCGATGAGATTCTACTTCATAATCATTATAGATGTGATCCAAGGATTATAGGATTCAACAATAAGAAATATTATAATTCGCAACTAGCAGTTAAAAGCAATGGAAGAGTAGATAATCCGCTAGTATTTGTTAATGTTGAAAATGAGAATAGCACGATTAAGAATACCTCAATGCAGGAAGCGAAGCGTATTGTTGAGTATGTTAAGAGTAATCGTGAGAAAAGTATAGGAATAATCACTCCATTCGCTAATCAGAGAGAATATATTAGTAATGCGTTGAAAGCAGAAGGCATAGAGAATGTTGCATGTGGAACAGTGCATTCATTCCAAGGTGATGAAAAAGATGTAGTACTATTCTCAACAGCCATAGGAGCAAGTACACAGGCTGGCACATATGAGTGGGTAAAAGCAAATAGAGAATTAATAAATGTGGCTACATCCAGAGCAAAAGATAAACTTATTGTTTTGGCAGACTACAAAAATGTTGAGCGACTTCATAACATGAATTCACAAGAAGATGATTTATTTGAACTCATTAATTATGTTAGGGAAGAAGGCAGAACAATTGTAACTCCAAAAGAAACAAATTCAAGAGCTTTGGGTATTAAACCATTTAGTACAGAAACTGAAAATGCGTTTCTTCAAAGCCTTACGCATGCATTAGAGAATATATGGCTAGTTGATACAAAATATATTATTCATAAAGAAGTACCTATTTCACAGGTATTTCAAAACAATACTACATACGATAATTTATTCTATACTGGTCGATTTGATTTTGTTGTATACGAGAAGGATAAGCAGACCGAGATTCCAGTTCTTGCGATAGAATTAGATGGAAAAGAACATCTTGAAGATGAGGCTGTGAGAAGACGTGATATGCAGAAAAATCAGATATGCCGCGAACATAATCTTCAGTTGATTAGAGTAGAGAATTCGTATGCTAGAAGATACAACTATATCAAGGCGATTCTTTTGAGTTATTTTAAGATGAAGGATAAATAATAAAGGAGCGAACCATGTTAGCAGAAAAGAGCAAGTATCAGAATTAGTTACGAGGATTACAAGGTTGAAGCTTTTGGCGGCGGAAGTTATGAAGCGATATATGATATCGATGCGGAGAA
>JAKSSD010000100.1 GCA_024403275.1 Lachnospiraceae bacterium | reverse complement strand
TTGAAGCTTTTGGCGGCGGAAGTTATGAAGCGATATATGATATCGATGCGGAGAATCGTCAGATGCTGGAAGCTTTGCTAAGAAAAACACTTTCAGGATCTTTGCAGGATATGATAACTGAGGAGTTTGGCGAATGCCTTGATAAAAAGAGTTTTCATGATTATTGTGAACAGTATGGCGTTGAATGTAAAGTATTCACTTGGATAGATGATTAAATATAAGAGAGGCGTAGAGTGTGGAAAAGAAGATTCCAATAGATTCCTATGTTGCGATGATTGCAGGTGACGACTCATACTCAGGGGCAAGCTTGTTTTCAAAGAAAGAAAAAAAGAAATATGTAATTCCGGTGTATCAGCGACCGTATTCGTGGAATGAAACCAATATTGATGATTTCCTTCACACTATAATTGATGGTTTTTATAAAAATGAGATGAAGTTTTTTGGAACCATGCAATTTAATGTAGATAAGGTTAATGACAAAAGTATAAGATATCAAATTGTTGATGGACAACAGAGAATGACTACAATGCTTTTGTTTGTGAGACTTTTAGATATTTTATCAGGCAGAAATGCTATAGAAGAATATGGCTTTTTTATTTTCTCCAATACGAGCTCCAATGCAGATAATATATTGAATGAGGTTATCAAAAAAGATGAGATTGGAGATATAGCTAGAGGAAAAAAAGGGAAGGCTGACTTAGCAAATCTAGAAAGTGTTTATGATGCTAATATTCGCATGTTAAACAACAAGTTTTATGATTATTTTAAGGACTGTAAGATTGCAGAGTGCAATAGTATAGAGATTTTTTCAAGTAAGGTTCTTGATTACGTATTATCAAGCCTATATGTTGTTATCCTTGAAACAGATAGTAGTCAGATGAGACTACCAGAAATTGTTGATGTATTTAATACTATTAATACAACGGGCCTTGCTTTAGATGATTCTGATATTTTTAAATTGCAATATTTCGATTATCTTAATCATACTTATCCTGACATTGGAGATGGCTGGATGGATAAGTTGAAGGGGTGCTATGATTTAATAGATCAGTTCAATGTGGGCAAACCTAATAAAAAGAAGATAGGTATTTCTTGGGTTCTCGATATATATAAACACATAATATGTGCGAAGTATAATTTGAAATTTGAGGAGTTATCAAAATCTAATGAAAGATTCTTTGATGATCTGTTTAAGAAACCAGATTTATATAATGATACGCTTCAATTTAGTGAGTTCAGTAAAGTTACAGAGATATTTGTAGATTTCTGGACAAAGATGGAGGAAAACAGATTCACAAATAACATTCTTTGGAGTTTAACTGTTCAGTTAATTGATTATACAAGATATGGCCGATATTGGACTATTCCTTTTGTATATGCATATTTTCACATGGACCAATGTCTAACAGATGAGACGAAAGATGATATATATAACAAGGCATTGGAAAACTCATATGCAGTTGCGCGCCTATTCATTGTTAATTCTGTGAATTTTGCAAAAGTAATAAATCCTGTTCAAAGTATGATGTGTAATGATATTCTTCCTATGATTTCGCGTAGGGAAGACGTAATACAGTATGTCAATAATAACATATGGGAATCACCATATGCAGGAGATCCACGAGGTGAATTCAAAGGAAAGGCCTGGTTTATTGATAATCTTGAAAAAGATACTTTCAATAATTCAAAAGTCGGGTTGCTTTGTTTACTTATTGCGATTAAACGAGAAATGGAGGTTGGATCTTCAATTGATAAGATTAAAGATTTATTGTTTAATCCGGATGTTAATCCTTATGATATCGAACATATCTATTCAAGATCTAAGTTTATGGAGGAGTCTTTAGTACCAAAGGAAGATAGACCTGTATACAATGCTATTGGAAATTTAGTGATTCTTGAAAGAGACATTAATAGAGCGATGGGAAGAAACTATGTGCTATTTCCTGCACAAAAAGATAAACCAGAGTATTATCATAAGACCAATTATACAGTTGCTAAAGATGTAATCCAGAATCTTAAAAGCTGGGGAAAAAATGAAATTGTTTCGCGAGAAAAAGCAGAAGAACAATTACTTATTGATTTGCTGAGTATAAATTAATATGACTTGAAGGAAGGAATACGAAACCATCTTTTATGTTGTTCTTATACAGTCTGTATTATTTGAGATGGAAAAGAAGAATGGATTATCTATATCAAAGAAATAACCAGTAAATATTTGGAGGAATAGATATGAGTAATATAGAATTAATAAATGCATCCTGCGCAGATCAGACCGTAGACGTTGTAGTTAATGCAGCCAATGGTGGTCTATGGGCTGGTGGTGGAATATGCGGTGTTATATTTAGTAAGGCTGGTAATAAAGAATTGACTGCTGCATGCAGGAAATATAATACTCCGTTAGCTGATGGCTCAGCAGTTATAACACCAGCATTTAATATGACCAATGCTAAGGCGATAATACATGCAGTGGGGCCTAATTTCGCAGTGACACCTAAGGCATTTAAGGAACTTTTCGATGCATATTATAATTCGCTAAAGGTTATGATGGATAATGGGTATCATAGTATATCGTTTCCATTGATTAGTTCTGGAATATTTGGTGGTTCATTAAGCAATCCTGTGGCAGAATCGACTAAGCAGTGCTGCAGGGCATATAAGAGCTTCATAGAGGAATATCCTGTGTACGATATAGATGTTCTATTGTGTGCATTTTCATCATCGGAGATGCTGAAAGCACAGGCAGAGTTTAATAATCATTTTTAGTATGTTAAGAAAAGAGAACAGAAATGTTTTTTGGGCTTTACAGTATGGACCATACGTAGAGATTATTAAGCCAGTGGACCTTCGAGAGCGAATCAAAAATACCTTAAGATATACGAGTGTAAAATATGAGGATAGAAAGGAATAGGAGGGACTATGGATAATATGTGGACTATTTCAAATCAAGGCGATTTACAAACAGTTCGTGCAACTGGCTTGGAAAAAGAATACAGTTTTACTGTAAAAGTATCGGATGATAATTCTATTTGGAAGAAACATCTTCAGATACTCAGTAGAGGTTATGATGATGTTATTTCATTTCCTTTCGAGATAGTAAACCTATTTGATGAAAAGCAAGTAGATGTTGAGATTAAAGAATTTAAAAATAAACAATGTGATAATCATTGTGCCGATCAAGTTATAGACTGGATAATAAGTAATAGAGATAAGCACACAGAAGCAACCAATGCCATATTGGTTCTCTCTGGAAATCTTCCGAAGACAACCTTGAAAATATGGAATAGAATTTTAGATTCTTTCAAGGAAAGTACAAAGAAGAATGTCGATATTGCTGTTGTTGAGGAAGCAAGTAGTGATGTGGCTGTATCGGTATGGTGGTATTAAT
>JAKSSD010000010.1 GCA_024403275.1 Lachnospiraceae bacterium | reverse complement strand
ACTTAACACCTGCAACATTTGCACCACCAAGTATTGTCGCAACTGTAGCAATTACAATGCACAATATAATTCCATATATCTTTACTAATCTAGTTTTCATAAAACTCTCCTCATATTTATATCATTCTAGTTCTATTGTTTCCAAAATAAACTTTTATAAAAATCGCATACATTTGAAAAACGGAATTTGCCACTACAACTGACAAACCATAATGTATTCTTCTGCATTTTCATCAACTATTTCAAATCCCACATTTTTATACATTCTCACAGCATAATTCTGCTTCTGAACAGCTAATGATGCTTTCTTATAATGTAATTCATATATACCTCCGATTTATTTTTATTTATAAATCAGTTGTAAGTCCACACATAAGAATACCTCCTTGGCGAGTTCAATCAGAATTTCATTACCTACAAATCAAGAAAATTGCAAGACCAGTAAGTAACGCAATTGGAATACCTATTAGACAACCTGCAATTCCGTCTAGTAAGCTTTTCTTATTTAAAAGCTTATATTCAGCATCCATATCTTCCGTACCTGGTAATCTGCATTTTTTCCAATGCACCATCAACCCTAAGTCTATCACCAATGTGTCAAATGCATTTACAACAAACCATATCGTATAACAATATATAACTCCTTGAAAGAATGTTTTTGCACCTGCTAAATACACCATCCCAATCAACAACATCAAAAACACTATACAGGCACCTAATTTCATACATATTACTCTAGGTGTTAATCCTTCTGGTTCTTTAATGTTTATATCTGGATGTAACTCAATATATCTCCTTTGAACAGATTCTGGATATTCCTGAATCCACATATCCTTATTCTTTAAAACAGATAGCAATATAAATGTGCCAAATACCAAGCACCCAATTATGCATTCTATTATAAGTATCATTTGCCCCACCTTTCACAGCAAAATCAGAAGTTACAATAGCCCGTATTCTCAAAATAATATCGTTCTATTCTACAGTTAATTCTTCCTGCACTCGCAACACGATGAATGATTCTTTCCCTGCTCTTCTTTAGAATTGTATTTAAGCCCTCTTTCAGTAAATCAATTACATATAGGTTTCAGAAAAAGCCTTTTTAAGCGCATCAAAACTAACTATTTGATCTACTTGTATTTGTAACATTCCCTTAGGAGTAAATTTACAACCTTCAAATTCACATTTATATTTGCCTAATCCCTCTGCCTCAATATTAATATGATCCTTAAAAGGTATGATTCTCACTAATTTTTCTCCATAGTAATAACTTGGAAGTTTTGCCCACATCTTTTCTTCAACGATAACACCCTCTAACGAGAATATTACATCTCTGATTTGCATAAATAACTTCCTAATTTCTTCTGGATATTTTTCTATATAATTTTCTATCTCTCGTGTCATTTCAACTTTTCCCCTTCAGATAGTACAACTAACATGAGTTCTTCATCAGAATATAATTTTCCATTTTCATCAATATTTAATGCATATACTTCTTTGATATACATAAATTCTTCTCCGTATCCGCCAGGAGCAGGGTCTATACGCGTTACGGAATAATATTTACCACCTTTAGCCTTATATAATTCTTGATAATTCGTATCAAAATCATGTCTTGATACAAAAGTTTTACTTATTTCATTTCGTAATATTCTTTCTGCACCTTGGTCGTAAAACAATTGTTCAAATCTTTTCGTTTTTATTGCTCTTAATCGACTTAAAAACATGTCAAAAGCATCCTCTTCTCTAATAATCTTTACAGGATGTCCTTCTATTTGAGCACTCTCGTTTGTTAGATAAACAACAAAGTGGTCTTCTTCTTTTTTTACAACTACTTCATTTTCCTTATCAGGTCTGTCCTCTAATATATTATATGCTGCTGACAATTCCTCTTCTTCAATTATTCTTTCAACATCTTCTTTAGTCATAATGCTAACTCTCTTACCACCCTTTTTGTATTTGATGTAACAACTCTACAAAAGGTCTCATTAAATATTTTGTCAAACTTCAAACTATTTGAATTATGAATAATATATATGATACAATAAACAATCATTTATTTGTATCATTTGAGGATAATTAAATGGGTGAAATTACAGAATTCAGAGCAACCTATACCAAAGTAAATACTGGAAATTACTGGCTTATATTAGGTCCAATTTTGGGGTGGATGATATTTGAATTTATCAGTTTATTTTTAATCAGTTCTAATTTTCCTGAGTATATCAATATAATTGGAGTTTTTTGTCTGTTTGGCGGATTTATATTGTTCATTCCGATTTCAATCTTTGTTATTATTTATGCAAGAAAATCTCGTAACAATTACACTGAGCAATATGACATTCTTGCCAAATTTTTCTGTCAAAATACCCGGGTTATATATATGGATAACGACGCCTACATTCGTGGCGAGGTACTGTATGACCCAAACGATAATTTTATAGCTTTTTATATATCTAAAGGAAACTATATCTCAATCAAAGATGAGGACAAGGATAAATTCCTTAAATTTTTAGATATAAATGAAGCTAACTACGAGAAAGTTTTAGATGAATAAGATTATTTAATTACAATTTAGGTCTTGGCGAACCGCATTCAGCGCAGAATTTTTGTTTTCCTACAAATTCATTTCCGCAGTTTGAGCAAAACCTTGCCCATTTTGAATCGTCTTCACTCTGGCTAGCATTATCCAAAGCTTTGTCAATTTTAGTAACCTGACCATTCAACATGCTCATACCCATCATTCCCATCATGCCCATAGGCATGCCGAAAGTTTCTTGCGTAACTTCCATATCAACGCCATAGCTTTTAGACTCTTCTATAAGTTCGTTAAATTCATGAAACATATTATAATCAAAATCAGGATATATTTTTCCTTTTTCTAAAACAATCTTTGTTCCATCTTCGAACTCATAGCTTGTTTGTCCTGAGGGGTCATCAAGCATAACTATTGTTTGTCCAGGCATTTCCTTCAAATTAATAATATTATATCGTTCGCATATTTCACTAAGTTTCTCCAAAAGACCATCTGCATAATATGTCTCCTTTATACATGGATCATTGTGAGTATACTTATTAGAAATAATAACCTTGCATCTACCATCCTCTGTATGTGTAATGGATGTAGATGAAAATCCTCCAAGCATACCACCAGCTTTGGATGTATTATAAGAAATCAATTTCATTTATTTATCATTCTCCCTCAATTAAATCGTTATCCTTTATTTTCATGATTAATTCCCAGCGACTTATAAATCTTCTTATATCAAACTAAATACTTATGATTTATCTATAATAATCTTCCAACAAATCTACCGCATCATCTGAATCCATTTCATTGATTACAGCAGCTAATTTATCAACACCTAATTCTTCCAGATAAACATCTGGTTCATCAATAAAGGTAAGAACCTCAGATAGCCACTCTGCGCCTAATACATCATATAAGTGCAATCTGTCTTCTTTGCTTAATTGCTCCAAACTTTGCGCAATATCATTTTCATGATAATCTCTCAGCTTCTCTGCAACAATTTCGTCTGACTCACCACTTCCAATAATTGCAATAATTTCTTCAACAAACATTGGTTCCTTTAATATTTCTTTTTCCATTTTAAGCCTCTATTCTCCCTATAAAAGGGCATAAAAATACCACCGTGCATAAAAGCACAATCCATTTGGTTGTGACATTCTACTAACGATGGTTTTGGCTTAAAAATATTTATAACAAGGCATAACTACAGACACCCGAAATAGTTTTCAAGTCTCTTCCATCGTTAAGTTTACTTCGACTATGACCATCACAACTGTCCATAATATTTGCCTCCTTTTTTTATTTTTTAACACCAGTAAATAACAGATTATTTTGTCATTTACTGGTGCTTAATATAATATTTGTATTTTATAAAGTTCTTCCACAGCAGTTTTTATATTTCTTACCACTTCCACAAGGACATGGAGAGTTAGGATAAATCTTATCTTCCGTTCTCTTCTTAGGTCCCTTAACTACTGTATCATCCTTGTTTGTTCCAGTAACCTTAGCTACCTGCTCTCTTTCAATCTTTCGCTCAACAACAACGTGCATCATCATCATTACTGTCTGCTCTTTGATTGCTTCTGTCATGGCATCAAACATATCGAAACCAGTCATACGGTACTCAACCTTAGGATCCTTTTGTGCATATGCAACCATTCCGATACCCTGTTTGAGTTGTTCCATATCATCGATATGATTCATCCACTTCTGGTCAATTGCCTTAAGAAGAATAATACGCTCTGTCTCACGTGCAGCTTCTGGAGTTGGGAACAATGCTTCCTTCTCTTCATATAATTTAACTGCTTCTTCTTTAAGTTGCTGCTTTAATGTATTCTTCTTCATTCCTTTAATTCTGTCAGGAGTGATTGGAGTAGCATCCATAATTGAACGAAGTTTAATATTTAATTCTGCAAGATCCCATTCGTCTGATGAAGCGTCATCTGAAATAGTTGAATCAACAACACCCTCAACCACATCGATAACCCACTTGTAAATGGTATCTCTCATATTTTCACCATCAAGAACTCTAAGTCTCTCTGCGTAAATAATCTCTCGCTGATCATTGTTAACCTGATCATATTCAAGAAGACTCTTTCTAATTGCAAAGTTATTACTTTCAATTTTTCTCTGAGCACTTTCTACTGCATTTGAAAGAAGCTTATGTGAAATTTCCTGGTCATCTGGCACACCAAGTGAATTGAAAATAGTCATAAGTCTGTCTGATGCGAAAAGTCTCATCAAATCATCTTCAAGTGAAATATAGAACTTTGATGAACCTGGATCTCCCTGACGACCTGAACGACCACGTAACTGATTATCAATACGTCTTGATTCATGTCTCTCTGTACCGATGATTCTAAGACCACCAAGTTCAGCAACACCCTCTGCAAGTTTAATATCGGTACCACGACCAGCCATGTTAGTAGCAATAGTAACTGCCTTCTTCTGACCAGCAAGTGCTACGATTTCAGCTTCCATTTCATGGAACTTAGCATTAAGTACTTTGTGCTGAATTCCTCTCTTCTGAAGTTTTCTTGATAATTCTTCAGATGCATCGATATTAATTGTACCAACAAGAACAGGCTGTCCTTTCTTGTAGCATTCCTCTACATCATCACAAATAGCATTTAATTTGCCATTTCTTGTCTTATATACTGCGTCATTCTGATCAATACGAATTACAGGTTTATTTGTAGGAATTTCAATAACATCCATTCCGTAAATCTCTCTGAATTCCTTCTCTTCTGTAAGCGCAGTACCTGTCATACCAGCTTTCTTGCCATACTTGTTAAAGAAGTTCTGGAATGTAATAGTTGCAAGAGTTTTTGATTCTCTCATAACCTTAACATGTTCCTTAGCTTCAATAGCCTGATGAAGACCATCTGAATAACGACGTCCTGGCATCAAACGACCTGTAAAGCTATCTACGATAATAACCTGATCATCTTTAACTACATAATCCTGATCTCTGAACATAAGATAATGAGCTCTTAATGCAAGGATTACATTATGCTGAATTTCAATATTTTCAGGATCAGCAAGGTTTTCAATATTGAAGAATCTCTCAACCTTTCCAACACCTTCTGCTGTAAGGTTAACATTCTTTTCTTTCTCATTGATAATGAAGTCTCCGGTCTCTTCCTGTTCAATACCAAGAATAAGATCCATCTTTGACTGTTCTTCCTGATCTTTACCACGCTTAAGCTGTTGAGCAAGATAATCTGCTGCCTCATAAAGCTTAGTAGACTTTCCTGACTGACCAGAAATAATAAGTGGTGTTCTTGCCTCATCAATAAGAACTGAGTCGGCCTCATCGATGATTGCATAATTAAGATCACGAAGAACTCTCTGTTCCTTATAAACTACCATGTTATCACGGAGGTAATCGAAACCAAGTTCATTATTTGTTACGTATGTAATGTCACACTTGTAATTCTCTCTTCTTTCATCGTTCTCCATACTATTGAGAACAACACCAACTGTAAGTCCAAGGAATCTGTGAACCTGTCCCATAAGCTCAGCATCACGCTTTGCAAGGTAATCGTTAACAGTTACGATCTGTACACCTTTTCCTTCAAGTGCATTAAGGTATGATGGAAGTGTTGCTACAAGAGTTTTACCTTCACCTGTTTTCATTTCGGCAACACGTCCCTGATGAAGTACATAACCACCGATAAGCTGTACTCTGTATGGTTCAAGACCTATTGAACGCCATGCTGCTTCTCTTACTACTGCGAAAGCTTCAACAAGTAAATCATCAAGTGTTTCTCCTGCTGCAAGTCTTTTCTTAAATTCTTCTGTCTTTGCTCTTAATTCTTCGTCACTAAGTTCCTTCATCTGAGGTCTTAAAGCTTCAATTGCATCAATCTTATTATTGATACGCTTTAATTCTCTGGCACTATGTGTTCCAAAAATTTTATCTACGATCTTCATATTATTCCTCTTTTATATTTGCAAAACTCCTATTATTTTCTCACAAAAGGCGTTTTCTTTCAAGTCCCTTGCATTAGCAATGAAATTTATGCTATGACTAACAATTTTTGATTTCATTTAACATTGAATTTTTCGTAGAAATCATCACAGGTTCTTTTGACTTCTTCCTCAAATTCTCTTGAAGAGAACAAGCCACAACCTTCACCCGTTACAATTATCTGTTCAAGTCCATCAGACGTTACAACAGTTATATCAAATTTCTTGCTATTTTCATGAGCATATCTTTCTATATACTGATCAGCAGTCTGTGCTTCTTTTGTATATACTATTGTAATGTTGTTGTAATTCTTCTCCTCTGTAGAATGACCTACTACTTTATAGGCATCATATACTACAATCATTCTGATACCTTTTATTGCCTGATAGTTGCTTAATACATCATTAAGACTTGCAACCGCTGCATCCAGTGATTTAGCTGCCAACGAATCCAGTTCCTTCCATGCATGTATTACGTTATATCCGTCGACTAACATATATTTCTCTTTATGGACTGTGCCAACGTATACAACTTCTTTGGCTTCTTTTCTTGAAACTGTAGAATTTCTCTCCCTCATTGCAGCAGAAATACCTTTATATGCACTCTTTCTGCCATTGGCATTATTGTGTCCGCTCGACTTGATAATACTATCAACTTCTTCTACAGAAACAAATCTTTCATCTTCAGACCTTCTCTCTCTTTCACGTCTTAAGCGATTTGCTTCCATTGAGTAGCTATCAGTATCTACAACTCTAGCACCCATTTCAGGAGTGTACTCAACATGCTTATAATCATCTACTTCATCCCAGTTTATTACAGTTCCTGCACCATGAGAGCAGAATACTGAACTACTTGGATTTCTCACATCTGCATCAGGATTATAATGTGATGCAGCTAATACTTCTTCTTCGTTATGGCAAATATCATATCCAGAAGGATTAAGATTTAATTTACCAAGTCCTTTGGTATACGAGATTACTTCTTTCATATATCCATTCATAGTAGAAACTGGTGCTTTTCCTGTTAGAATTGTTATTCCATTCTCGTAATCATTTTCACTGATTATCGCACTGCCACACATCGATGTAATATCATTCATGGCTCTTCCTATATATGAATCTGGAATCTCTAATGTGTAATCATAATAAGGTTCTAACAACCTGCAATTTCCACTTACCAAAAGCTTCATCAAGCCCTGTCTTATTGCTCTATAGGTTGCCTGTCTAAAATCTCCACCTTCGGTATGCTTTATATGAGCTCTTCCTGCTACCAAAGTCATTTTTATATCTGTTATAGGGGTACCAAGAAGAACACCTCTATGCTCTCTCTCGCACATATGAGTCATTATCAGTCTCTGCCAGTTTCTATCAAGAATATCCTCGCTGACATCTGTCTCAAACTCCATTCCACTGCCACGCTCTAATGGTTCTAATTTGATTTGTGCCTCTGCATAATGACGCAATGGTTCAAAATGACCTACTCCAACCGTTATTCCGTCTATAGTTTCCTTATAGCAAACTTTTCCGTCACCAAATTCAACCTTAACAGAATATCTGTCCATAAGAGTTCTCTTCAAAACCTCTGTCTGCACATCTCCCATCAATGAGACGAATATTTCTCCAGTCTGTTCCCTGTATTCAACATTTAAAGATGGATCTTCATCCTCAAGCTCCTTGAGAATTCCATACATTTTATTTTTGTCCATATCCCATGGATAATGAACCGCATAACTTAAAGCAGGCGCCAGAACTGAATTCTGAGTTTTAAAATTCTTTCCATATACCTGACCATTCGTAGATTCAAGTATTCCTGTTACAGCGCATATTTCTCCCGCATACGCTTCTTTAACCATCTCAAACTTCTCACCAGAATAGATACGTATTTCATTTACTTTCTCTTCTCCTAGCATATCTTTTACTTTAAGACTGCCTGAAAGCACCTTCATAAATGTAATTCTTTTATTCATCGAATCATGAATAATCTTGTATACTCTGGCTGAAAACTCATCCTTTTCCTTCTCTTCATAGGATGAATCAATTAGAAATCTGTTAAGACCTTCTACAAATTCACTTATTCCTGTCATTTTTAGGGCTGAGCCAAAAAATACTGGAAATAATTTTCTATTTTTAATTGCGCTTTTGATTTCATCATCAGATATGCTGCCATTCTCAAGATATCCATTTAACATGGACTCATCACAGGTTGCGATTTCCTCATACATTTCATCCTGATTATCAACATTAAAATCTACTGCATTAGCAGATAAATGTTTTTTGATAGTAGCCAACAATACATCATGATTTGTATCTGGCATATCCATCTTATTTACAAAAATATATGTAGGAATATTGTAATATTTCAAAAGACTCCAAAGTGTTTTGGTATGAGGCTGCACTCCTGAAGATCCACTTATAAGAAGAATAGCCACGTCCAATACAGACAAAGACCTTTCCATTTCAGTGGAAAAGTCTATGTGTCCTGGTGTATCTACCAGCGTTAATTCAGTTTCTTCTAAAGGAATCTTTGCAACCTTTGAGTAGATTGTTATCCCTCTCTCCCTTTCAACGTTATCGTTATCAAGATAGGCATCTTTGGTATCTACTCGCCCTCTTTTCCTAATAACTCCTGTTTCATACAAAAGGCCTTCTGAAAGAGTTGTCTTACCTGCATCTACATGTGCAAGAATCCCTGCAACCAGTCTTTTTTTCATCTTTAATATCTGTTATTTCTGCTTCTTTCCGCTGAGCATAATCTTTCTTGCTATGCTGGTACCCATTCTGTAAGGCAATGGTCTTAAAGCTTTATTTGCCTCTTTAAGCTTTGCTCTTATTGGAATATTCTGTGGGCAGTGAGTCTCACATTTACCACATTCTACACATAATGTCACAAATCCTGGTACTTCACGCACACCAACATTTCTCGCGTATTCAAATCTTCCCTCAAACTTGTTAGCTGAATACATAAGATTGTAGCATGCAAATGTTCCTGGAATATCTACACCCTTAGGACAAGGCATACAATACCTGCAGCCTGTACAGCCAACCTTTTCTGTTTTAAGAATAGTTTCCTTTATTTCCTCATAAAATTTGAAGTCTTCTTCTGTCATTCCGTTTGTTACAACGCTATTTGCAATTCTGATATTCTCGTCTAACATTTCCATAGAATTCATACCAGAAAGAACACATGTAACCTCAGGCTGATTCCAAAGCCATCTGAATGACCATTCAGCTGGTGTCCAGCCTCTTTGATCCTTGGCCATTTTCTTCTTAACTTCATCCGGAAGAAGATTTACAAGCTTGCCACCTCTTAATGGCTCCATAATGATTACTGGAATACCTTTAGCAGCTGCTGCCTGAAGACCTTTCTTGCCCGCCTGAGTATTCTCATCCATATAGTTATACTGAATCTGACAGAAATCCCAATCATAAGCATTCAAAATCTTAATAAACATCTCTGAATCTCCATGGAATGAAAATCCAATCTGTCTGATACTTCCTTCTGCTTTCTTCTTCTCAATCCAGTCAACTATTCCTACCTGGACAAGATTCTCCCAGTTCTTAATATCTGTAAACATATGCATAAGATAGTAATCAATATATGTTGTCTGAAGTCTTCTCAATTCTTCATCAAAATATTTATCAATATGCTCTGGCTTCTTTACTAAATACTGTGGAAGTTTAGTCGCAATATTAACTTTCTCTCTGACATTATTCTCGGCTAATATTTTTCCTAAAGTTTCTTCACTTCCTGGATATGCATAGGCTGTATCATAATAATTAATTCCACTTTCAATTCCGTGAAGAATTTCTTTCTCTGTTTTCTCGTAATCAATAGAATTTCCTTTCTTGGAAAATCTCATACATCCGTATCCGATTAATGAAATAGGATTACCATATCTGTCTTGTCTGTACTGCATTCTTCCTCCTAATTCCTAGGCATTGCTGTTGCAAAAAACATCATATCGCTAACTGTTCTTTCCTCGCCAAAATCAATGTGATTAATTATTTCGTTATTTATTACTATCTCGCCTGTCTGACCTCCATCCAAATTATATGCATTTACAACGCCCTTCTCATGCATATACTGTGCAAATACCGGCAATGTACATGTATGTTCTGCCCCATGGCACACATTTGAATATAGATAATGAAGCTTGCCCATCTGACCAATTCCAGCTCTTGAATATCTTAAATACACTTCTCCAATTGGATATTCTCCGAAATCAACAAGCTCACCATCATCTATCATTACTGGTCCAAATGTCACTGAAAACTTAAGATTATTATCATCTACAAACTGTTGCAGCGCTTCCTTATCCATGCCATTTTGTCTGTAAAGGAATTTAAAATCTCCATTCTCATCGACAAACATTGTATCAAGACTTGTATTTGTACGATAAATTGTACCGTCATAGCAGGTAGTTCCTTCAGCTCTAAAAGCGTAAAAATCCGCATTTACCGCCATTACAGCATTACATTCTTCGGCCATTACATGAAGGAATTCCATTCCACCATCGCCATACTCTTCTCCTGCCAGTTTACGTTTAAATTGTGAAGAATCTTTGATTTTTACCTCTGCGAATGTAACAATGCTACCATCCCTTAACTCTCTCCATTCTATCATAAGAATTGTCTCATCAAGGTAATAGTTAATTACACTATCCTCGTAAAAAGGTACATCACTTGTATAAGCAATCTGCTCATCTTCTTCGAGCAATCCATAAAACCTTGCTTTATCTAATATTTCAAATACTTTATCAGCTTCATCCTGTGTAAATGTACCATAACATGCACTATCTGGAAGCGGTGCCTTAGCGCCTTCCTCAATTACGTAATGTTTCCTATAAATATCATTATTTGAAAGATATTCCTCAATAATAACCTTCTTATCAGTAAGTTCCTTAACATTAAGTTTAACTGAATCTTCTGTAATCCAGCTATCCTGCTTCTTGTCATATGTAAATATAACATCTGCATCCTGATAAGTAATATAATCTCCTAAAGAAAGTACATAATCATAGGTTTCTGAATACATTTTATCAGTAAAATCTTCACGATAATAACCATTTTCATCATAAATATCTTCTGCATTATCTTCTTCAACATGCTTTATAAAAAACGAATCAATATTATTTCTTATAGCTTCATCGATCTGTTCATAATCCGTATAGTAAAATTCCAGTGGAACATATGCTGATTTGCCATCCTCCGAATATTCAAAAGGTACAAATGTATATCCTGCATTATCATCTGGATATGCAGAAATAATTTCATCCTCAAATTCACTAATATATGGATTTAATGTAGGCATTGTAGTTGAACATCCTGCAATGCCTAAAGTAATCAATAAAACAAAACCTAAATAACTTTTTTTCATTCTGCTTTCATATCTCTTTTCGCATTTGTTTTCACGACACGATTATAACACAAAACTTTTTAAATTTGCACTCTTGACTTTCGAACATTTGTTTGGTATTTTGAAATAACCACGAAACATTTTTCAGAAAGGAAGTGATTTACTTGCCAATTAAAAACAACCCGGCTTCTGCCTTTACATCCATACTTACAGTTCCTGTAATTGCAGGATTTGACGATAAAGGACACATTATCCCTCTCTTAATCAAATTGGAAAATCAACGTTATGATATCATTTCCTATTATTTGAAAAGAGTAACCAGAACCACCAAGGAATTCTCAATCGATATCGTTATTAATGGCATTAAGATGACTATGGCCCTCACCTATTTTGTACCTGAAGAAGTATGGGGTATTCCCAAGGAGCGAAGTCTGTAATTTCATAAGCAAATTTGTTTATTTTTATGCCTTCTATATGATATAATTAATTTTAATTGGACTTTTCCCATTTTAGGAGGTTTACCCAAATGAGTAAATGCAATTTTAATTCTTATGAAGGTTCTAAAAATTTCATATTTATTAGTTACGCTCATAAAGATTCTGAACAGGTATATCCTATCATTGAATCCCTTAATGCAAGGGGCTACAGAGTATGGTATGACGATGGTATCTCACCTGGATCCGAATGGCCGGAATATATTGCCAGACATATTGATATGTGCGATACAGTTATCTTTTTTGCATCACCTAATTCCGTTGCATCTGAGAACTGTCGTCGTGAAATAAATTTTACAATTTCAAGAAATAAGAAATTCTTATGTATTATTCTTGAACCAACTGATTTTTCACTTGGAATGGAATTACAGCTTTCTTCTTATCAGAGCGTTATGAAATACGAATATCCTGATGATGAAAGTTTCTTTAATAAACTATTAACTACTAACCTTTTCAATAGCTGTCTTCGTGATGAAAATGAAGAAGATGTTACCGACAGAATTTACGACGAAGCTGTAGATAAGGATATAGCTGCACACAAGGAATTTGAGAAAGTCGTGTCTTCTGACAACAGCGAAACTGTATCTTTTGAATCCACTACAATAGATACCCCTGTTTCTAAGGCTGAAACTACCACTCCATCTTTCGAAGATAATAGTGATTCAGATGTTGAAATAAATCAGAAAAAGAAGAAAAAGTTTCCTTTCTTCATATTTCCGATTGTTCTTGTAATTATCATACTCGTATTTATTGTAGGTGGTGTTGGTGGATTTTTCGTTATTAAGACATTACTTTCAGGTAGTTCTTCCGTAAATAATGATGAGAAGATTCAGATTACCGCAAACTATGCGATTTCATCTTACTACTCATCTGTATTTTTAAACAAAGATACTGTCACACCTGAATCTATTAGCCAGCTTAATAAGCTTGATTCGGTTACTACTTTATCTTTTACAGATTGTACTTTTACTGATGGTACGGATTTAGGTAAGCTTAAAGGCCTTGAAAACATAACAAGTTTGTCACTTCATAACTGTACAGGAATTACTGACTACTCATTCCTTCAGTCAATGACATCTCTTAGTTCTTTAAGTATTACGGACACTATGGATTTTAAGGATCTTACTGATCTTCCAGCCGAATTTTATGGATCCTTGGATATTTCAAATACAGGCGTAACAAACCTTGACCCTCTGTCTCGTATCACATCTATGTATAGCGTTGATGCTAGCAATTGCAATATTAATAATATTTCACCTGCTTTGACAATTAATGCTAACGAGATCTTATTATCAAACTGCGGTCTGACAGATGCCAGTTTCCTTAAGAACTGTGATTCAGTCAGCGAAATTGATTTATCTGGCAATCCTATAGATAACCTTGAATTTTTAGATCCTTATAACAGTAGCATATCTTATATTTCTTCTATTAATCTTTCTAATACAAATATTACAGAAGAAGCCATTTCTTATATTACTGTATATTCAGCTGATTTAAGAGAACTCTACCTTGACAATATTTCAATAAAAGACCCATCTTTCATTGGTAAGATGACTACTCTTACCACTTTAAGCCTTTCTGGCTGTGGTCTTGAAGATTTATCAGCTTCTGGAATCGAAAAGCTTACAGGTCTTGAAAAACTCAACCTTTCAAATAATGAGTTAAAAGATATTCCTGCTTTAAGTCTTAAATCTGAATTTTCTTTCCGCGAGCAGATTATAAATGTATCAAACAACGAGCTTACTTCCCTTTCATTCCTGGAAAACTCAGAGTTTAGTACACTTATTGCTTACAAAAACCATATTGACTACGATAACGATACTATTGATAAAGTATTCAAGCTTACAGCTGACGGAGAAAGAAAGAACACTATAGTTATAGACTATTCTGCAAATCTTTTGAGTATCTCAAGTTTAGGATATTTCGATAATATTTATATTGCCAACTGTCCTATCGACAAAATGTCAGATTTCTCAAATACATTTACTGATTCAGATGTAGAACTTTCTTATACTATTGAAGAATTGGATGCTTTTAATGAATATAGTCCTCTTGATATGTTAGGATGGCATTCCTATAATTTACTTAAATATAACGAATAAGGAGCACTAAATGTATACAACAGACTCTAACCAGATTACTCGCGACTACTTCGATTCCATTCTTTTGGAATCAAGATACATTGATGCAGATTTACCATCAGTAGAAATAAATCTGTATGGAGAGAAATTTTCCACTCCTATTATGACTGCTGCACTTTCTCACCTTCACAACACATGTGAAAATGGCATGGTAGAATTTGCCAAAGGTGCTAAGGATGCAAATACTCTTCACTTCGTTGGAATGGGCGAAGATAAAGAACTTGAAGATATCGTAGCTACTGGTGCTAAAGCAGTTAAAATCATCAAACCTCATTTTGACAACAAGGAAGTATTCAGGAAAATAGAACATGCCAAAAAGACTGGCGCATTTGCAATGGGTATGGATATAGATCACTGTTTCTCTGGAAACGGTTCTTACGACAACGTTTGTGGCTTACCTATGAAATCCAAGTCCTTTGATGACATCAAAGAATTTGTCGAAGCCGCTGAAGTACCTTTCATTATTAAAGGTGTATTAAGTGCTTCAGATGCAGAGAAATCCATAAAAGCTGGTGCGAAAGGAATTATTGTATCACACCATCATGGAATTCTTCCATCTGCTGTACCTCCATTAATGATGCTTCCTGAAATCGTCAAGGTTGTAAATGGACAGATTCCTGTATTCGTTGATTGTGGTATCGAATCTGGATTAGATGCCTTCAAAGCATTAGCGCTTGGTGCAGATGCTGTATGTGTTGGACGAGCTCTAATGGGACCTTTAAAGGATTCTGCTCCTGGTGTAACAGGAAAGATTAACGAAATAACAAATGAACTTAAAAGCATTATGGCCAGAACTGGTGCTAGTTCATTAAAGGATATTGACTCAAGTGTTTTACATTTTAGAATTTTTTAAAAGGATTTAGGCTTATGATACTCGGACTCTCATCTCCTCTTTCACACAATAATGCTGATGAATGGGGACAAAAACACGCTGAGCTTGGATGTAAGGCTCTTGTATTTCCTCTTAATTGCAATAATAGTGATGAAGAAATTGATGCATACGTTAAGGCTGCCAAATCTAACAACCTTACAATTGCGGAAGTTGGTGTCTGGAAGAATGTCCTTGCTGCAGATGAAAAAGAAAGACAGGAAGCTGTAAACTATTCTATAGGCCAGTTAAAACTTGCAGACAAAATAAATGCCAAATGCTGCGTTAATATCGTCGGTACTCCTTATGGTCCTCGTTGGGACGGAGGCTATGCTGGCAATCTTACTGAAGAAGCATGGAAAATGGCCGTTGATTCAATCCAATATATAATTGATGAAGCTAAACCTGTTAATACTAAATTCACTATCGAGACAATGCCCTGGATGATTCCAAGTAGTCCTGATGAATATTTAAGATTAATTGAAGAAGTAAATCGACCAGAATTCGGAGTTCATCTCGATATCGTTAATATGATTAACTGCCCCGAAAGATATTTCTTTAATGAGAAATTTATGGAAGATACTTTTGATAAGCTCGGCGATAAAATATTAAGCTGTCATATTAAGGATGTTAATCTTCTCGAGGGCTACACTTTCCAGTTAAAGGAATCCGCCTGTGGTGATGGTCATTTATCACTTGAGAAATATGCTGAACTTGCAAACAGATATAATCCTGAAATGCCAATGATTATTGAGCATCTTAATACCGATGAAGAATATCTTGCAAGTCTCTCTTATGTTAAAGACAGATTAAAAGAATATCTTAGATAATATACAACAAAGAATTCCCGTATGCTTTTGATATGTGTCCGCTTTTGAGTACATATCATTTACATACGGGAATTTTAAATTCAAGCAAATATCCAATATTTTTATCTCTATATGGTCTCATAATTCTCAAGCTTAATGGCCGCTGTAATAAGGTTATAACAAAGTTTTGCAACCTGTTCAGGCTCAAGATTATCAGATTCAAACCACTCATAAAATATTGCAGTAATACCATTAATAATAAATTTACCTACATATGGAATAACCGTCGCATCAATATGATATCCCATCATTGAATGTTCAATATAGGGAAGTATGGCACCCTGCACGTCCTTAAAGAAAACTGTCTCTCCACGATTTACAGATATCCTGTGTAATACCTTCTTGTATGGCATAAGTGTTTGGGTGAGTTCCACTAAAAGATTATAAATCTCAATTTCATTTTGAACCGTAATTTTATGTGGAAGCTTTGAAAATAATAAAGCCGACATCTTACGTTCAATGCTCTTAATTATATCATCCAGTGAATCATAATTATTATAGAAGGTTTTTCTATTAACATCTGCTTTTAATGTTACTTCTGAAATAGTTATCTGCTCATAATTCTTTTCCTGTAGTAGTTCCATTAATGCAAGTTCCACTGCTTTGTGTGTTTTTCTTTGTCTTCTATCTTTTGCGTCATCAAAAGAATATAATTCTTCTTCAAATTTACTATCCAAAAAAACCATAATTTTTCTCACTTGTGTATTATTTTTGTGTTTTTATATCCGCTTATGCATAAATAATATCTTATCAGTAAAATTTTCGCAACAATTATCTTTAGTTTTTACTCATTAGTGTAACATTTTTGTCACTTTACGCCCCATCCTCTTATAGTTTTGTATATTAATAAACATTTGTGCATTATTTGACCATTGTTTTTACCCTAAAGTAAACTTATTATCTATTTGTAAAAACAAAACACTTGTTAGAAAGGAATGCTTATTATGATTAAAGAAGAACTTAAAAACTTACTTCATAACCGTTTACTTCTTGTCGTGCTTGCTGCAATCATACTGATTCCCTCAATTTATTCAGGATTTTTTCTCAGCTCAATGTGGGATCCTTATGGGGATTTAAAGTATCTTCCGGTTGCTGTAGTCAACAAGGATATTCCGGTTGAGTACAAAAACAAAACACTAAATGTCGGCGAGGAATTGGCCGATTCACTTTCCACTAATGATTCAATGGCTTTCAATATCGTGGATGAAGAAACTGCTAATAATGGTCTTGAAAATGGAACATATTATATGAAAATAATTATTCCTGAAGACTTCTCTAAATGTGCATCAAGTGTAATGGATACAGATCCTAAAAAAATGACTCTCGAGTATTATACCAATCCCGGTAAAAACTATATTTCCATGAAACTTGGCGAAAGTGCTGTTAAAGAAATCAAAGCTAATATAATGAAAGAAGTTACTACTACTTATACTGAAGCCGTATTCGATAGTCTTTCAGATGTAGCTGATGGATTTGATGAAGCATACGATGGAACAAGAGAAATGCTTGATGGAGAGGAATCTTTAATTGAAGGTAATACTACTATTACAGAAAATCTTTACACTCTCGCAAATGGTGCTCTAACATTTAAGGATGGAAGCAGCGATTTAAAAGATGGCCTTGAAACATATATGGATGCTACCTATCTTATAAATGATGGAACTCATTCTCTTAGCAATAAGCTTCCAGAATATACAAAAGGAGTTTCAAGTGCCAAATCCGGTTCGGACAAGCTAGTAGCTAATAATAGTGCAATCAATGATGGTGTAGATAAAGTTGCAAATGGAGTATACGATTTAAAGCAGGGCACCACTCAGCTTAAGGATGGTCTTACTCTTATGCAGAATTCGTTAGACACAAGCCTTTCTGAAAAAAATGTAAACGACATTAAATACGCTTCACAAAGTCTTAATACCTTGCATAATGGTATTTCCGCATTAAATAGCGCTGTTAATGGGGATGGAAATGCCCTGGATGCAATGACTGCATCATTAACAAATGTTGGTTCTGATATACAAAGCGCAGGTGGTAAGCTTCAGTTAGCTGGCAGTGAACTTCCTCAGGCTGGCACTAATCTTCAGACTGCAGCTGGTAATTTAACAAATGCGGGAACTAATCTTCAGAATGCAAGCAATACTCTTTCGGCTGCTGGATCTAATCTTGCAAATGCCGCAGGAAATGTCACCTCTGCAGGTGCCAACCTCCAGAATGCTGGTACATCAATTGCAAATGTTGCTTCTGATTTAAACAATGCCGGCACTAATCTTGCATCTGCAAGTACAAAATTAAATACTTCAATATCTAATCTTGGAGAAGTTCTTACTGATATTAATAACAACCCTGATGCTCCTCTTTCAACCGAAGACATTATAAAATTACAGACTGCTTTTGCAGCTCTTTATGACCCTGCCAATGGAAGTTCTGAAAATGTTGCAGGTTATCTTTCAACTACTGGAACAAACATTGCAAATGCTGGTTTAGGTCTTAATACTGCTGGCGATGCTCTTACCCAGGCTGGAGCTTCATTAAACGTTGCTGGCTCTAACATGAGTGATATTAAAACTAATCTTGAAAGCACAGGTGCTTCCTTATATGGTATCAAAACCGATTTGGAAAATACTGGAACAAACCTTAATGACCTTAAAACCAATCTTGAAAACACAGGCACAGATGTTCAGGATGCTGGCACATATCTTACCGATGCTGGACAGATTTTAACAAATCTTTCAAATAGTGATGGTATAGCTACTCTCAAGTCTTCCATTGCACAGCTTTCAAACGGTGCAGATCAGCTTCTCCCAGCTTCATCAAATGCACTTGACTCAATGCTTGGTGGATTACAGAATGTTCAAGCTGGTCTTACTCAAACTACAGCTAATGATGGTAAAGCAGGACTTCTTGAAGGAATTTCACTCGTTTCTAATGGTCTTGACACCTTATACTCCAAGGTTGTTGGTGAAAACGGACTTAAATCAGGAATTAGAACTTACACGGATGGTGTTAAAACCTTAAACAATGGACTTGCAACTCTTGAAAGTCATAATGGTGAATTAAATAATGGTGCTACTAAACTTGCCAATGGTACAAGCGAGCTCGTAGCCAATAATGAAACAATCCTCAGTGGAATCGAAAAACTCAACTCTGGAGCAGTTGATATTTCTGATGGTGCAAACAAACTAGCTGATGGTTCTAAAGAACTTGGTGAAGGACTTGTTACTCTTCAAGCTGGGACAAAAGAACTTAATAGTGCTCTTTATGATGGTTCAGCTGAAGTCAAAGAAAATCTTGCTTCTGATAAAAATATTGATATGTTTGTTTCTCCTGTTGAAACAGATGAAACTACTATTACCAAAGTTGAAAATAACGGACATGCAATGGCTGCCTATATGTTATCTGTAGGTCTTTGGGTTGGTTGTCTTGCCTTCTGCCTTATGTATCCGCTTGTTGAATACAACTCAAAACTTAAAAACGGTTTTGCATGGTGGGCAAGTAAAGCTGCTGTAGCCTATCCTGTAGCCATAATAATGTCACTAGTGGCAATCACTGTATTACATCTCTTCCTTGGTTTTAACCCTGAAAGTATTTTGAAAACAGCAATTGTTGCTATTATTAGTGCCATAGCATTTATGTCAATTATGTACTTCTTTAATATCCTTCTTGGTAAGGTTGGAAGTTTTATAATGCTAATATTTATGGTACTTCAGTTAGCTGGCTCAGCTGGAACCTATCCAATAGAAGTATCCGGCAATCTTGCTAATAGCTTACATACATATATGCCTTTCACATATACTGTTGACGCCTTCAGATCTGCTATTAGCGGTGGATGGGATATTCTACCTGAAATGCTTATCCTATTAGGAATTATGGTTGTATTTACACTTTTATCAATTCTTGTATTCGCAATCAGAGGACGTAAAATCAAACATAATAAGAAACTCACCTATACTTGGATTGAGGAAAAAGGTTTGGCATAAAATTTATACTATAAATTAAAACTCCTTTGTTACATTTTTTTAACAAAAAACCTGCCTGATAAGATATGTAAACACATAGCTTTCAGACAGGTTTTTATTAATTTATTATCTTTTTATAGTCTATCAATTACACCTTTAATACCTTCCTTTTTGAAGATATCCTTGTAATATCTAACCTCATCCTGAATAATCGAATCGATTTCTTTCATACCAAGAAGTTCTACAGGAGCCTTATCGTCAGTCATCAAATGCTCACCTGGCTCATATACAGTAATCTGATCTGTAACTCGATTCATCATAAGAATCAATGCTGCATCATCTTCCATTTCTACATTTTTAGCAAATACTTCAAGCATTTGTGGATTATTTGAAGCAAATAATTCTCTATTAGTACTTCCTGAATTTACAGTATATCTCTCAGAAAATACTGTAGAAATTGTATCTGACAAATGATGGCAAATGTCATCCTCACTATCCTTACCACGCATATTCATATTAACAACCATAACACCGTCATCCTTAAGATGATCCTTTACCAAAGTAAAGAATTCCACTGATGACATCTGGAAAGGAATTGTAATATCCTGATATGCATCAACCATAATAACATCATATTTTTCATCAATGGCATTAAGGTATGCTCTTCCGTCATAAGTTACTACTTCAACATCTTCTGGAAGTTCGAAATATTCAATTGCAAGGTCTGTAATTTTCTGATCAATTTCAACACCAGTAATATCAACATTATCGAAGTATCTCTTACACTGAGTTGCATATGTACCAGTACCATTTCCAAGAATCAGAATATTTATACCATCTTTTTCATTTATACCAGTCATAAATGGAGCTGCCATAGCGTAATCATAGTAAAAACCAGTAAGGCCTTTCTCCTTCATGTACACAGACTGAACACCAAAGAGTACATTTGTTGAGAATACCACTTCTCTATCATCTTCATAAACCTGAAGATAATTATAAATTGATTCTCCCTCATATGTTAAATCGTTCTGCCAGAAAGCAAAACTATTATTATGCCCCAAAAGCACACATACAAGGAATATAAATATACTAATTGGAAGCTTTGGGGCTTTTAGAAAATTTGAAAATTTACCACTAACAAAATACACTACTGCAAGTGTAAGAAGGATACCTGCAAAAATTAAGAATGTTATTGATGTTCCTACTGCAGGAATACTAATAAATGTTGGAACGAATGTACCAATAATGCTACCGATTGTATTTGATGCATTAAGATTTCCAACAAGTTTTCCATTATCATCAAGATTATCAACTGTAAATTTAACCAATGATGGAGTTACAGTTCCAAGAAGGAATAATGGGAATACAAAGATTACCATACATGCAGCAAATCCAGCTATTATAAGGAAATTACTGTTAACCGCAAATATCAACAAAGCTGAAATAAGAAGAATGATATATCTTCCAACAACAGGAATCAAAGCAATCCAAATAGCTGCAATAATAATTCTTGTATAAAGCTTATCCGGATTTGGATTCTTATCTGCACTTCTTCCTCCATAAATATTTCCTAATGCCATGGCAATCATAATTGTACCAATAATGATTGTCCACACAATCTGCGAAGAACTAAAATATGGTGCAAGAAGTCTGCTTGCTCCAAGTTCTACTGCCATAACTGACATTCCCGCAAAAAACTCTGTAAGATACAGAAAAATTTTGTTTTTCAGTATAGGTCTTTTTTCGCTCACTTTTTCTCCTTCCAGCCTCTCTTATCTTTTCTAATGAGCTGCTTCTTTCTTTTTTTCTATATTAACTATAATGATACCAATACAAATAAGCAATAATGAGATTACCGCAGCCAATCCAAATCCAGTTCCTTCCTTAAGAAGAATTGTTGATAAAATAACACCGAAAACAGGATTCATAAATCCAATAACCGCAACCTTAGATATAGGATTGTACTTAAGCAATATTCCCCATAAGGAATAAGCTATCGCTGATACAAACGCTAAATATACAAGTACCATCATTCCTGCCAAATTAATATTAGGAAATCTTCCTTTGAATATTAATCCTATCAAAGTCATTACCAGTCCACCAAATATGAACTGATATCCGCTAAGCAAAACAGGATTAGTTTTCTTAGAATAATTCTTTAGCATAACTGATGATAAAGCATAACACACTGTAGAAAGGAATACCAAAAGATCTCCTGATAAAACATTTCCCTGACCCATTGAATTACCTGATACATTGATAAGTATTACACCAGCAAAACCAATTATACTTCCGATTATTTTCTTAACTGTAATCTTCTCTTGTTTGAAAATTATTCCAGCTACAAATATAGCAACAAATACATTTGTACCTTCAACAATTGATGCTCTGACACCACTAGTGTGGGCAAGTCCTATGTAAAAAAGAATATACTGACCAATTGTTTGAAACATAGATAATTTAATAGTTTCACTAATCTCTCTACCCTTTGGAACTAATATTTTCCTTTGCATAATAGAACCAAGAATAACAGTCAGTATACCGGCAATAAAGAATCGAATACCACCAAAGAGAAGCTGAGAAGCAGTATCTGAAGCTTCTATTGCTAATAATTTATATCCAATTTTAATAAATGGAAATGCACTTCCCCAAAGGAAACAGCATATTAGTGCTCCGATAATAACAACTATTGTATTGGAAAGAAATTTTTCTTTTTTCATATTCCACCCTGCTAACAATAATCTGTCCAAATCAATCATTCATAACAAAAGGCCCGTTAATTAACGAGCCTTTCATAATCATTAATTTCAATACTTATTTTATTTGCAAGCTTTGAAAATAGCAAGCATATCTTCTTCATTCAAGAGTTTAGCTGAACCCATTGCTCCACCAACTCCTACTGCACACTTGTGAGCCATCTCAACAAGGTCTGCATCTGTTGCTTCTACGCCAAGTTCACGAAGATTTGTAGGCATCTTGATTTCTCTGTAGAAATCTTCCATAGCTTCAATACCCTTGATAGCAATTTCTTCATCTGTTCCTGTAGCTTCAACGCCCATAACGTTAATAGCGAATTTCTTGAATCTTGGAAGACACTCTTTGTATACATATCTAGCCCAGCTGCCCCATACTGCTGCAAGTCCAGCACCATGAGCTACGTCATAAAGACCACCTAACTCATGCTCAAGCTTATGAGCCATCCAGTCACCACCATCATTACCACAACCTGTAAGACCATTGTGTGCAAGGCTTCCTGCCCACATAACTTCTGCTCTTGCATCATAGTTCTTAGGATCCTTAACAAGAATCTTAGCATTGTTCATAACAGTTCTTAAAAGGCCTTCTGCAAGCTGGTCTGTAATTTCCATATTACCACCATTTGTGAAGTATCTCTCCATTGTATGCATCATGATATCTGTACATCCACATGCTGTCTGATAATCAGGCAATGTCATTGTAAGTTCTGGATTCATAATAGCGAACTTAGGACGTGAGAAATCACTGCTATATCCACGCTTAACAAGTCCCTCTTCCTTTGTGATAACTGAAGAGTCACTCATTTCTGAACCTGTTGCTGAAAGTGTAAGGATTACACCAAGTGGAAGGCAAGCTGTAGCCTTTCTCTTGTAATCATAGAAATCCCAAACATCGCCTTCATTTGTTACACCATAACCGATAGCCTTAGCTGAGTCGATTGCACTACCACCACCAACTGCAAGAAGGAAATCTACGCCCTCTTTCTTGCAAAGTTCGATTCCTTCGTATACAAGACCAAGTCTTGGATTAGGAACTGCGCCACCAAGCATTACATATGAAATACCTTCAGCATCAAGAACCTTTGTAACCTTGTCCATAAGACCTGAACGAATTACACTACCACCGCCGTAATGGATAAGAACCTTCTTACCGCCAAACTCTTTAATAAGCTGACCTACTGTCTTCTCTGTATCCTTACCAAATACAACTTTTGTAGGTGTAAAATAATTAAAATTAAACATAACCCTCTCCTATATATTTATTTTTTACTACATTTATTTTGATTATTATAGCATAACAGATATGTATATTCTGTAAATTTTCACTCTATAAATTGAATGTTTTAGTACTAATTGAATTAATAAATAATCGCTAAAGCAATCTTACATTTATCGATCAAAATTTGCCCTTTTGTCCAGTCAAATCTTTTACCACTTCACCAGCAATAATCATTCCTGAAACAGGTGGAACAAAAGCTAAACTTCCAGGTGTACTTCTTCTTGACGCTACTGTTTTATCTGTCTTAGCATCAACTTCTATACTTCTATCCATTGGATTTAATGGTATTTCTTCTGAATATACAACCTTAAGCTTCTTAACTCCTCTTTTCTTAAGCTCATATCTCATAACCTTTGCAAGAGGACACATCTTGGTCTTATAAATATCTGTTACTTTGAAAGCACTAGCTTCCATTTTATTTCCAGTTCCCATAGAAGAAATAATAGGAACTCCTTCCTCCTGGCACTTCTTAACTAACTCTATTTTAGCAGTTACTGTATCTACCGCATCAACAACGTAATCGTATTCAGCAAATGGAAATTCATGTGCATTTTCCGGAAGGAAGAAACATTTATACACCTTCACATTAACCTCTGGATTAATATCAAGCATTCGATCTCTCATTACATCAACTTTATATTTACCCACTGAGCTATGTGTAGCAATTATTTGTCTGTTCAAATTAGAAAGACATACTGTATCACTGTCTATTAAATCAAAAGAACCTATGCCACTTCTGACCAAGGCTTCGCAAACATATCCGCCTACTCCGCCAACGCCAAATATAGCGACCCTGGCATTCTTCAATTTTTCCAATGATTCTTCCCCTATGAGAAGCTTAGTTCTTTCAAACTGTGTCTGCATTATCTATTCCTCTCTTGTTTTAACAGGAAATGTAATTGATTTAATATAAAAATATGCAACTATTTGTCCAATCAACTTATTCACCAATAAGCTTTACAACTGTCATGTCATGATTCATAGCCTTAAGTAACGGTCCAAAAATATCATCTTTATATAACTTAAGGCTTGTAGTATTAATGCATGGATGGCATCCAACAAATTCTCCCTTGAGTACATCCTCATCAACTACAAGTTTAACTGCATTTTCATGATCATTCATAAGTCCTAAAACACTGACAGAGCCTGGAGTTATATCCAGATATTTTTCCATATCCTCAGGACTTGCGAAACTAAGTCTCGCACAATTAAGCTGTGAGCTGATTTCTTTTGTCTTAAATACCTTATCTCCAGGCATCATTAGTAAATAAAACTGAGTTTTCTGTCTGTTGCAAAGAAATAAATTTTTACATACAACTGCTTCGAGAATCGCATCAATCTTGAGACAATCTTCCATCGTATCTGCTTCTGCATCTGCATGGTCGCATCTCCAGTATTCTAATCCTAATTCATCGAGTAATTTGTAGCATCTTTGTTCCTTTTCAAGTCTGTCTGAATAGTCTGCTGGACTTCCTTTTTCAAGTACTAACTCCATATTTATCTCCTAACCTAACTTAGTCTTAATATTTTCAAGTTCTTTCTTTGTAATATTAAGAATTGTTCCGTGTCTTTTCTTTAATTTATCAAATGAATACTGACTCTCATCAAGCATCCTCCAGGAATTCTTTGAATTTTTAGCATCCTCAATATCAGTAGTTTTAAATGGAATATATCCTGTACCAAGCTGGAATTGATCCGCAATAAGTCCATATTCAGGAACATTTGCATCACTCCAGTCTTTCTTATTGTATTTAAACAATTCTGGTCCTTCTAACATACTATTATCAAGAGCTGTTAAATCAGTCTTTGAAATATCAATTCCAAGCTCGTCCAAATCGAGAACCTTAACCCATCCATCAGGATCTAACAAATTCTTATTCTTATGGATTCTAATACCTCCATTTTTCTCGGCATTATCACCATCCTTTGATGCAGCATAATATGTATCATTAATTCTTAAAATAGTAGTATCAATGATTTCTCTTGGCTTGCCATCCTTTGCCCCATCGGTCTGATTATCAATGAAAAGCTTTGTATCTGAGAAATGAATAAAATCCCTTGTTGTAACATAATAAATAGCATTTGGTTTTGCCTTATATTTAGTAACTGGATCCATAATACTTGAAGAAAAGAATATCACATACTCGCCTGTTTCTTCTGAATAAACCATTTCAGGAGCCCATGCCATTCCTGCATTCTTTGGCGCAACATCAATTAACCTTGGCTCACTCCAGTTAATCAAATCCGTAGACTCGCTAAATACAAGATACTGGCTTCCTGTAGTACTTGGATCATAGTAACCCTGTTCATTTAAATGCCAGCCTCCACGATGATAAATACTCAAATCTGTTGCAATAAGAAAGAACCTGTCTCCTTCTGCTGAACGGCAAATATAAGGGTCTCTAACTCCCTTCTCTCCAATATTGCTTATAACGACTGGTTTACCACCATTCATATCCTTAAAATTAAGACCATCTTCACTTACTGCGAAGTAAATCTGCTCCCCATTTTCATCTTCTTCACCTATGAAATGGCCAAAAAGATAACCAGCATAATCCTCTTCCTTAATTTCCTCTGGTTTCTTAAGTACATTAACGACAAATGCCTTAACATCGACATCTGAACCTGTTTTGACTCTAACGGTCAGCACAACCTTTTTATCTACATCTCCTCTTTTTACAACTCCTGCCTTCTTATTTCCTACATTTACAGGACATACCGTCTCAGGATCACTACTTGTCCATTCAATTACTGTTTTGTCAATGTTATCCGGAAGATCAATATTACCTCTTATTTCATTCTTATAAGGAATTTCAATCAAATCCAAAATGTTTGCCATTGTTTTCTACCTCTTATTTATTAATTTATTAAATTTAACTTCAACTAAAAATCATTACATATTCAGAATGGAACACATCCTGACCTTCAAGCATATTTGTAAATTCTCGCTTATAAATATCACCTTCAAAATCCACATGGTCGGCTCTACCATACCAAGGTTCGATACAAAGAAATGGAGCATTCTTCTCCTCTGGTGACCAAATCGCAAATAATGGTGTGTCAAAAAGAACTCTTACAAATTCTTCTCCATCTGGATCCACAATTCCCACGCTATTTGCCTGATTTCCCTCAATCATATATGTGCATCTGTCAAAAAATCCAGGAGTTATATCGCATTTGCCTTCTTGTAAATCAAGTATCCGATTTTCTGTAATAGCAAGACCTGTATCTCTTGTATTGCCATGATGATAAATCTTTTCAATATTTTTTAATTCAGCATCTGCATTTACCCTGATATCTTTTGCTGTATTCAGGCTTTCTTTTGCAAATTTAGCAAAGGATAGTTTATATCCACTCTTATCCTCTTCATTATACCTTGGGCATATAAACGCTGGATGAGCGCCAATAGAGAATGGTAAATTATTACCAGCAGGATTTTCAACTTCCCATAAAACCTTCACTGAATTATCTTTTATCTCATAACCAATTCTTAATTTAAATTCAAATGGATATTTAGCAAGAGTCTCCTCATTACTTTCTAAAATAAACCAGATAGACTTATCATCCTTTGATAGTAAAGAATGTTCCATATCTCTTGCAAAGCCATGCTGGCCCATAGGATATTGCCTGCCATCCACTATAAATTCTTTGTTCTTAAGGCTTCCAACAAATGGAAATAGCACTGGAGATGTTCTTCCCCAGTATTTCTTATCCGCATACCACATATATTCACGATTAGTTTTTTTATCTATAACAGATTTTAATTCTGCTCCAAACGAATCAATTTCTATACTTATTTTGTCATTTTCCAAAACATATTTCATATAGTTTTCTCCTGATATTTTTTAAAACACATACATGGATATTATACCTAAATTTATGCCAAACGAAAAGACTCAAGGCCTCAAAACAATAGCTGGATTTTAAAAAGGAGCTAACACCTTTAGGCATTAGCTCCTGATTTTAAAGGGAATTAATTTCTAGTCCCTATTTCCTTATTCTTCTGCATTCTCATCATATTCGAGAATGTCACCGGGCTGGCATTTAAGCACATCGCATATCGCCTCCAAAGTGGAGAATCGAATTGCATTTACCTTACCCGTTTTTAATTTTGACAGATTAACATTTGTTACTCCAACCTTCTCTGACAATTCATTCAGTGACATTTTTCGATCCGCCATCATACGATCTAATCTTAATACAATCTTACCCATAGGCACCTCCTATAATGTCTCATCAGACTGAATCTGTAAGGCTCTGCCGTAATCCATAATAGTATAGATTACCCATGTGATAAAGTATGCCAATACACCGGAACCTAATCCTACTGAAAGAAAAATACATGTAGAAATGATTATCATAGCAATTAATAATCTTGTTACTACATTGCTACTAAAAGGTGTTTCTTCTTTGATGATTAATTTAAAGATTGAACCGATTAATGCCATTACTCCAGCCATAATAGCCATATACAAAGCAATTACAAGAATATATACACCTAATATAATAGTTGGGGCTATATTCTGCACTTTCTCATTTAATGAAGGTATTGAACTTTGTATATGAAATAATCCTGAATTAAGCATTACCTGAATATCTTCACTATTTAACATAGGGTTTGAAGCTGGATCTTTAACTACGAAAGTAAAGATTGCTCCTGCTATACATAACACTGTTGCTACAATAAATATAATTGTGAATACTTTTGATATAATTGCTGCTATCTTACAGCTCTTTTTTACATTTGCTAATTTTGTATTCTGATTGTCCATTTCGTGACTCCTTATTTTCTAATTTAATATTTGTTTAATATGTTACTTTTTGCGCGCTGGTGACTGGCTGCATGCTCTGCCATTCACCTTATGCATGTATATTAATTCTTAATTTTATCTTTGTCAACATATTTTTATCGAAAAACGATAAATTTTTATCTTTTTAATTCTTCGATTGAAATGGGCATAGAAAATCCCCTTAGGTAGATTTAGTTAATTTACCTTGTCTACTTAAGGGGAATCATATAATTTATGCTTCTTTTATTATTATCCGAACATTATCATAATAATGAATCCAAATCCCAATATACTTCCAAGAATAAGAATTAAAGCTGCTGCAACTAGACCTAGTATCGAAAAAGTCAATCCTATCAGATATACCATATTCTTTGTATACGCCTGCTACTCTACTCATATTAATCTACCTTAACGAATCTCATTCCTATCATATTTATACAGCCTTCATCGTCAAGGAGCTGAATCCATGGGCTAACTTTTTCACCAAGTGCTTCGCCCTGAATCTTACTATCGAATATGTATCCGCCATTTTCTTCTTTCCAGTCATATGAATCTATCAGCATCAAACCATTCTTAAGCTTAACTGCTCCGGCATTCACTGCCATATCGAGTTGTTCTTTTGAGATTCCTTCTGGAACAGGCATCAATGAATAAATCTTGCCATCATCTTCTACCGATAAAACAGTATCAACTGTCATTTTTCTCTGTTTCATTTCATTCTTAATATCACTCTCAGTTGTTCTGTAAGGTGGCATTGGTGAATTCAAATATTCATCTGGAGTAACATATTTTTCTACCCCATTCTCATCTAACATTCTAATTGATCCTAATTCCCATCTTCCGATAATGCTCATAATTTGTTCCTTCCTCTTTTACAATTATTTTGAATAATATCGCCATTACTCTTTATTTTATCATATAAATTTAATTGGTAAATGTAGCAGATATATGGCCGCAGGAAATAATATTTCCTTCGTTTCCTTCGGCATCTGTATCAAGCGCTGTAATAAAGCTTGCAAATTTACCATTTGAACTATTAAAACCACCCTTCATTCTCTCTACAGGCTTCTTAACTGCAATTACATAAATCTCATAATTGTGAGATCCGCCAGCTGGAGGGTATGGTCCAATATACTCTGTTTCTGGTGCCCAACCTTCAGGAAGATTGCATTCCTTAACATTTTCTGATTTCCAATGCATCCAATATTCTACACTTGTGTCAACCATATAAATCATGTAACTGTCAGCACCTTCTACTGGCTCCCATGATAACTGTGGTGACTTATTTGATCCCTTGTCTGTATTTGAAATCACTTTATTCCAAGCACCATTTTTAATACTTTCTGATTTAACTTCAAAGTTAGGATAATCTTTTATAAGTTCTGTTCCACCAGGCATTCCTATTGTAACAGAAGTATTTTGCGTAACTGTAGCATTTCCTGTTCCACCTGAAGTACAAGCTGCTAATACTGAACAAATCAAAACAGCTAATCCAATTCTTTTTAAATTTTTCATTCCTTTTACCTCTCTTCATCA
Organism: Lachnospiraceae bacterium; assembly: GCA_024403275.1. Taxonomy (GTDB): domain Bacteria; phylum Bacillota; class Clostridia; order Lachnospirales; family Lachnospiraceae; genus UBA3766. The sequence continues at coordinate 21,833 of JAKSSD010000010.1, read as the reverse complement.
CAAGCTAACTCTTATTTAAGAAGTTTTTTTATTTGCTTATCATTTGCAATCGGATAGATTTCTTTTATATGAGCCACGATTGCCCCTAATGATTCTTCCGGGCTTTCCTTATATCTTGATGTAACATACTTATATCCATGAATATGCTCTATGGATGAATAAATCGCCACATCCCATCCATAAGCTTCACCCTTTTTGTTAATTTTTTTACGGAAATCACAATTGCACAGATACATCTGCATCATAAGATTGGTAATAGCTCCATCAAAGCCTTTTTCACCCTCTTTACCAAAGCCTGCTGCCGCTTTAAGTTCATAAGAAAATTTCTCTTCATCAATATTATCTTCAATGAAATTATCCATTATTTTCTTATGCTTTAACGGTGCCTTGCCATCCTCGTAAAGAGCATCAAAATCATATCCGTCTCTTCTATAATTAACAAAATAAGGAAGCCATTTCTTGGAAATGAATCCTGCCTTTTTATCGAAAAATTTACCATAGACAATATCTTTTCTTCTGGCAATAACTGCTCGCCACATCCATGGGTCTTTTTCTACATCATCGCACCACCAGTATTCAGGGACGGTTCTCTCTTCTAAAGAAAATCCAGGAATATCATTTCTGAACAAAGGAAGAAATCCAACTTCATTAATATATTCAATTGCCTCATCCACAGTATGTATGCATTCTGGATCATCCCAGTCAACTCCATACATAACCCATGTACCATTCTCATTTCCCATTTTATGTCAACCTTAGTGTTAATTAATTTTTCTTTTTATCCTAAAATTTAATAACCTGTGGAGCTTCTGTAAATGAGCTGATAGTTGCTGTAGCATTCTCAAAATATAATACTTCTGTGTTGTCATCTTCTGCAGAATACATAGCCTGAAGTGATGGGTATGAATCAAGCATATGCTTCTTAGCTTCGATTCTGTCATCTCTAACTAATGTACCAGCAACTCTTATCCACTTGCCCTCTGCAAATGCACAGATCTCAACCTTTGAATTAGCCTGAATCTGCTTTGAAACTTCCTTAACCTTACCTGTCTGAATGTAAAGCTTATCCTCAAACACATCAATAGTTCCAAAAGGACGAACTCTTGGCTGATCTCCTTCAACTGTAGCTAAATAATATGTACCACATTTCTTTAAAAACTCGTAAACCTCTTTCATAATAGTCTCCTTTGCTATTTTTTTACATTATATCATGGGGACGTTTCTTTTGCCACGGGGACGTTCCTACTACCACTATACCTGATATATCAAAAACTGTAACAAAACTAATATCAAAATGTGCGCTGGGTAAAATGCGTAACATGTATATTTAAATGCTTTTGATTTAATACCTTTTTGACCATTATATAGCCATATTGGTATCAGCGAGAAAATGCCAAATGCTTCAACTACCACCTCAAAAGTTCTACCGAAAATAGTTATATTCTCGCAAAGTCCTCCTATCATTTCATTACAAATCTGCCATATGCATATAGCCTGAGCTATGCGGTTAATCCACAATACAAGATTTTTAACCCATTTCTTCTTGTATTTAGCCTCAAACGACAAGATTCTATCTCCCTGAAAAAGATAGAAACAAAGAACCATAACAACTCCGCCACCAAAATAATCCACCATAGTGATTATGCCTAGTACAAATCCAAGAATTAAGGCAAATAGTGCTGTTATTCCAAATATTATATATTTCAAAGGTGCATTTTTTATTTTCTTTGGCTGCTCCATTAAAAGCATCAAAAGCATACTGATTATGAATGTGAACATTACATTTTGCTGTGTTATAAATAGCCAAGTTCCGCCACACATCAAATCAAATGGTATCTCCGAAACAAGTGCAAATATAATTAATCTCAAAAAATATTTTTTGAGATTGCTAGTATACTTAAATCCCTCTACAAGCATAAACGCAAATATTGGATAAGCTATTCTTCCAACATAGTGAAGCCACATCTGATTACCAAGAAGTGTCATACAAAGATGATCGAAAAACATCAGAAGCATTGCAATAATATGTAAGGTCGATGATGATATACCAAACCTTGTTTTTTCTGAACTCATTATATACACTTCCTTTCATATCGGACGTGGGGACGCTAATAGAAGAGAACTACTCTTGATTGAACATTACTTCCCTGTCTGCCAAGCAATGTTGTATAAGCAGATTTAAGATTAAATACTGTCTCGCCATTTTCTACTTTATATTCTTCGTAATAATTCTTAATTGCATAATCCGACTTAATGTTAACCGCTGTTATTTCAACTGTCCCATCTTCATTTATATAATCAGAAGCTACCGCGATATTATAATCAAAATATCCTAATACCCTGACATCAAAGAATCTGCACTCATCTATATTCTTATCAGATGGATATAAAAAGATTGTATCATCCTTCCAGCCAGGTTCATTAAAAGCACTGCCTCTATACCACTTCTCATCAGCAGTCAAACCACTCAAATCAAGATCAAATTGATTACTACTATTAATCACCACGTCGTTTACCTTTTCTATCTCAACTGAAATATTCTCCTTAGGAATGCGTCTTATTGGAAGAATAAATAACAATCCAACAACAGCAAGTAATACACAAACTCCTATACATACTGCTTTAACTATATTATTCTTCTTTTCAATTCTGTCATTGACCTTGCTTATTATTCTTTTTTCTTCCAGTGAAGATATTGTCGTTGTCTTATCTTCCTTAACTATTTCCTCAATAATGTCCTCTTTCATGCTATCATATAAAGCTTTACACTCTGGACATTCTCTAAAATGTTCCTCAAGTAAATCTCCTGTTTCCTTGGAACAAACACCATCAATATAAAGTGGAATTAAATCTTTAATAACATCACATGAATATTTACTCATCTCTCATCTGTCCTTTCAGTTTTTCTTTACATCTGAAATAGGTTACCCTCACATAGCTTTCACTCTTTTGAAGAATATCGCCAATCTCTTTATAAGAGAGCCCTGCGAAAATTCTCAGATAAATAACATCTCTTTCCATCGGCTCAAGTTTTTGAATCTCACGATAAAGTTCAATCCTTGTTTCCTTCTTGACACACTCTTCTTCAACTGAACTCGGGGCTGCTGGCTCAGGAATATCCTCTCCATCAAGAGATATATTTTCACTATCTTTTTTCTTAAGGTAATTTAAATACGTATTCTTGGCTATTGTACATAACCATGTGAAAATATTACCTTCCTTAAATGAATCAATGTTTTTTATCGCTTTATAAAACGTATCTGCTACCACGTCTTCTGCAATCGTCTCATTATGACAAAGACTCATAACAAATCTCTTTAGAGGAATTGCATATTTGCGATAAATCTCATCCATATTCATTTGATTGACCATGTCACTCAAAATGACGCCTCCCATCCAGGATAACCTATCAGATGTTTACCCTTCTGATAGTTAAACAGATTAAAATAAGTTTCGTTACAAATTTTATTAAAAAAGGTCGCAAAAATTATTTTCTTGGTTTAAGCCCTAAACTTTGAAAATAGCTTATAGCGACCTTTGCTTCTTAAATGATGCGATTACTCTTTTATATGCCACAAATTATTGGTATTGTAATAATCTGGCAGAACTTCCCAACTGTCTGTCTTGTACTCTATATACCAAACGCCTTCGTACTCATCATATTCCATCCAGCCTCCACCGGCTTCTGCAAAATCTTCAGAAACTGAATCATACCAATACTGCCAGCATGGCTCATCTAAATAAGCATTATACCAGAAATAGCAAGCTGTAGCAGGATCATAATAACATTCCTCATAATTATCCCATTCACAATTTCTTCCTATTTCTTCAACAAAAATCATGTCACGCTCATTAATGTCGTAACCATATAAATACGCATCTGATGCTGATAAAATACCATCTCCAACTGATGGATTATTAATAACATTCTGATTATTGTCATATCCTTCTAACTTAGCAGACGCATCATCAAGAGTATTTGAAACGTTCTCAAGTTTGTCAGTAACATTATCGAGTCCACTCTCAATTCTTTCCAGGAAAGGACTTAAGCAACCACAACACGCGCAGGATACAAAGAACATAACAACCATTATAATCACAGGAAGTACAGAAACTAATCTTTTGTTTTTATATCGATTTTCCTCTGCTTTAAGTCTTTTCTCTTCTTCAGGAGTAACTGATAAATCTGGCATAAAATAAGACTCAGTTTCTTCTTCATAAACAATGCCTGTAATTACTTCTGTAAGATTAGCTCCACAGTTTGGACAATCAGGTGCTGCACCCTTTTCCCACTCTGCTTTAATCTCTGTTCCACAGTATTTACATTCAAACTTACTTTCGTATTTACCGGAATCTTTGTTATAGAAAGCTATCGCTTCATAGTACTGGCCTTCTTCATCATAGTAACCTTTTTCATGATATACATTCTGATTATCTGTCCAAGCAACTGGATAATAAACATAATCATGATGCTTACAACGATGCATTCTTGCATCTACATAACCTGCTACTGTTCTATTATATCCTGCAGGCTGATGAACTCTTGGTCTGGCAGCTTTTGCTCTGGCTGCAACCATTTCCCTGCCTGCTTTTAAAGCTGAATAACTGCCTCTTAAATCTGATGATGTAAGATTTCTATTATTCACCGCTCTGCTTGCTGCAGAATTTGAATGGCCTGTAGCAAATGATGATCCTGCAAGGCCTGCTCCGCTTGCACCACTATAAGAGCTTCTGCTTGAACTATAACTACTTCTATGTGATGAGCTGCTGTGCGATGAACTTCTATGGGATGAACTGCTATGTGATGAACTTCTGTGTGATGAACCTGAGCTTCTATGTGATGAGCCCGAACTTCTATGTGATGGTGGCATATCATTCCCTCCTTATTTCCCTATTTGCAAAATTTAATATGTTACCTTCGTATTAGGTATAACCCCTATTACAAACATAACTATAAACGATTTATATAAATATCTAAATGTTAAAATCCGAATAATTCGTACTCTTAATTTACCTATTAGAGCAACTTTGACTACTGTTAATTAATTAGCGTTTTCTGTCTCGCTCTCTTCTGGCTCTTCTTCCTTAATTTCGAAAAACATACTGACATTATCACATCCAGTTTCTTTCTTAAGCCAGTTTTCAATAGTCTCTTTGGTAAGCTCTGGTATCTCTTCTTTTACTATAGCCATCATAACTACAACATTTGAATCGTTGTCAAATGCTTCGCCACATTTAACCTCTACCAAATCCGTAAAAATACTCTTGGCATCCTCTGACAACTTGGCAAAATCCACATTTTCACCAATCAATTCACTATACTCGTCAATAAGCTTATCCTTTTCTTCAATCTCACTATTTAGGTTTTCTATCTGCTCATTCAACGAAGCAATTGTATATTCCTGACTAATGATAATCTTCTTGTCACTCTCAATCTGCTCCTTATCAGTCATAAGGCTTGAAGCCATGTTATTAACATAGGATGTATCATTCTGAGTGATACGAAGTGTATAATCATCAAGCTTATAATCCTTTAATAAAGCAGTAAGCTTATCTATCTCTTTTGGCTCAACAACTGAACCAAGAAGTGATACTTCAATAGTTTTCAAAGTTGTATCATATGAACTCTTAACAACTGATGTGTTTTCAAATCTGAATTCTTTGTTAATAAATTCATCAACGCTTCTTTTGATAAATGTATCTTTTACAGTTGAAGCACCAATGAAAATACTTGGAATCAAAACCAGTGTTACGATTATTGCGATAATAACATTAATAATTTTCTGCTGCTTCTCTGACTGCTTTTTGTGATATGGCACCTTAAGAATAAGTGCAATAAGGTAGCTTGCCATAGCAATAAACATTGTATTAATGAGGAATAAATAGAATGCTTTAATAAAGAATTCTGGCTGACCTGTAGCAATACCATAACCAGTTGTACAAAGAGGTGGCATAAGTGCTGTAGCAATAGCCACACCTGGAATTACATTTCCCTTTTTACTTCTTGTATTACCAATCATACCTGCGATACCACCAGTAACGGCAATAAGAACATCCCAAATAGTAGGTGAGGTTCTTGCAATCATTTCAGAAGTTGGATCCTGAAGTGGTGTAATAAGGAAATATAAAGTTGAAGTCGCAAGACTTATAAATACCTGAATACTGAATCTCATAAGAGCTTTCTTCAAAAGATTCAGGTCTCTTACAGCCAGTGAGTATCCCATAGTCATAATTCCACCCATGAGAGGCGAAATAAGCATAGCACCAATAATTACTGCTGTAGAGTTCATGTTAAGACCAATTGATGCAATAAATATAGCCATCATCAGAATCCACATATTAGGACCTTGGATAACTGTATTTTCTGTCATCATTTCGTCTATCTCTTCATAAGACATCATTCCGTCGAAAATATTAAACATTTTCTTGAGACTAATTACAGTATCTTTTTTATTACTCATTTGTTAAATTCCCCGTTCCTTTAATAATTGTAATTATAATAAATTGTCATTAAAAAATCAAAATAACGCTTATTATCCTTTATATTTTCACCTGACAAATGCAGCTTATTTTTAGATTACTCCATCTCCATATAGGCCTTTACAATTCTCTCATAATCCACCATATTGGTAATCTTTTCTGGTACAAAGTCATCACCTGTAATCTTGGCTCTGTAAATATACTGGCCTTCATCACTTATAGTATCATCTATCACTCTGGCAGAAACAATATAATGCTTATTCTCAAAATCAAACTCATCTACTATTGCCATAGCTACCTGACTGCCATCAGATGCTGTTACCGTAAATATCACATACTCTTTTTCTTCTTCCATTTCTGTCTCCTATTATAATTTTCGAAATAAGCCTAAATACACCTCAAACATTATAACAAAATAAGTGTACAAAGTCACTTTGTACACTTACTGATTCTCAAAATTTTCTTATAATTTCTAACTTATGCAATATGCAACTATATTTTCGTCTTTATCAATAATAATTACATGTCTTCTCCAATGATTCCAGTAATCATTATCGTAAAGAATATAAATAATAACTTCATTATTAGGATCAATATTTGATGTTTTTAACATAAAATCAACGTCATAAGTTCTAACATCATAAAGTTCTTTATCTATACAACCATTTTTATAGCTTAGCTCATCGTCACTTGTATAAAAATGAATCTCACTAATATCATCACTCCTCATGTCATATACATAGTCTGTAAAGGTATATGTTTCCCCTTCAATTTCATACTTTTCTTCTTTTTTATACATTTTTCCTGCATCAGTAACAATCATCGCCTGTTTTTGTGAATCGTTAATATTAGTATAACCAGTAAATGCACGAAGAGTCTTGCCTTCATATTTATTTACCACTTGGTTTACATAACTTTCATCAACATTCATTATAAAATAATCCCAGCCATCTCCCTGCAAAATCGTAGGCATATGGGATAATCTCCAATTTGTACATTCAAACGGAAGAGTATCTGGAAGGAATTCATAATACTCTGCATTCCTATTTTTTAATTTATTGACCTTTCGCTCATAGCCAAATCTGCTTGAGTTAAACAAAATTTTAGCTACTATAAATAAAGCAATAACTAAAACACATATTAAAAACACGAGTGATTTTTTTGATTTTTTTGATTTTTTATTCATTTCTCATTTCTCTTATTATCTTAATATAATCTACCATGAAAATTCATTTGCTCCACGAGCAAGCATTGCTGGACATTTATGTGAATGACCTGGTCCAAATGCACAAGCCTTGCAGTTAAAACATTTAACATATGGTTTGTCCTCTAATATTCCTTCTGCTAATGCAGGATCAGCGAGTAATCCACAACCAAGGTCAACCGTATCTACAAGATCATTCTCAATAAGATATCTGGCTATTTCCGCAGTTCTTATACCATTTACCGTTGAAACTGGTACTCTTCCCTTGAATACTCTGTGCATATCCACACCAAGAGCAGCTATTTTGGTATATGGCAAAGACTCATCATATGGTACTTCGTCAAATTCTTCAATTCCACAAGAAACCTGAAGATAATCGCAACCTGCTGCCACATAATACTCAGCCACTTCTTTTGCTTCTGCTACAGTTGGATCTGCTCCCGATATTCTTGCTGAAATAATAAAATCTTCACCGCAGGCTTTTCTGATTTCTCTTATAATATCACATCCAAGTCTGGCTCTATTCTCAACACTACCGCCATACTCGTCAGTTCTTTTATTTACATTTGAAGCAAAATCATTAATAAGATATGCATGACAGGCATGTAACTGTACACCGTCATAACCAGCCTTCTTTGCTCTGATTGCCGCCTCTGTAAACTGCTTTATTACTGTCTTAATATCTTCAAGAGTTAATTCCCTGGCCCAAATTTTTTCAAATCCATTATCCCATTCAACTGCTGTTGGAGAAGTAAGCTCTCCACAGGCAGGATGCGTTCCTAAGCCACCATGGTGAATCTGTGGAATGACAAGGGCTCCATATTTATGGACTGCCTCTGCTATCTGCTTATGACCTTCAATCTGTTCATCATTCCATAAGCCTAACTGACCTGGAAAAAGTCTGGCATCCTTGGCAACACAAGTTGCCTCAACAACTATCAATCCTGTTTTATGTGCTGCTCTTTCTTCATAATGCTTCACAAAATCTTTTGTAACCTTACCATCTTCACCTGCAGAAAACTTAACTGTTGGTGCCATAGTTACTCGATTCTTGCATACTTTTTTCCCAATTGTTATCGGGGAATCAACTCTAGCCATTTTCTACTCCTTTAATCAAAAAGTACATATCCTAATGATATGTACCTTTAATATAGCACTCATTTTTAAGCTTCTTTTCCAAGAGCCTGACAAATTCTCTTAAAATGAAGGAATCCAATCTCTTCGTTTAATCTTTTGATTTCCTCGAAATCAGCTAATTTAACATCCAAAACTTCTCTTTTGTCAACCTTAACATCATCCAGAGTAAAATCCTTTTTTAAAAGATAAATATCTGTAAAATAGTTATCTCCTCTTTCTAAATCTTCATTTCTGTATGTAAATGCAACATTTGGTTCACATGTAGAAACATCAAGACCTGTCTCCTCGCAAACCTCTCTACATACTGCCTCAAAAGAAGTCTCACCTGCCTTTGAACCACCACCTGGAATCTCCCAGTGTCCTGCTGCCCATTTCTTATCCATAGTTCTTTGAGTTACAAGAAACTCTCCCTTTTCATTCTGAATAAGTGCTATTACATAGAGCATAAACTGACCTTTTTGAAGTTTTGTTTTTCTTGGAACACTGACTCCAAGCTTTACTCTGTTCTCATCATAGAGATCCATCATCTCTTCCATTTTATATCTCCTAAAATCTATTTTATTGATTTGCAGCCTTAACCTTTTTCTTTCTCATATCCACAATAAAGAATACACACAAAGCTACATTTAATATTGTCATAAATAATGTAACAAAATTTACCATAAATGACATATCATAGTATGGCAATTCAATCCTCGCAACATATGAAACGATTCCATTCAATGCCAATACAATTGTCGTAATCATTATATTAACAGCCGAAATAACAAGTGAAACTACTGGAAACTTGTAAATAAAGCCCTGTGAACCAATTAATACTACTGCTGGAAAATAAGTCCATAAAACTATTTCTTTTAAAAAGCAGGCGATAGAAGAAGTAATAAATCCATCGAAATCGTCAAATGGTGCGGCATATATCATTTCCCAAATAGGCTTAATAATTAATAATGCACTAAATAAAATTATAAAAGTTAAAATATGATAAATAATCTTAAATGCCTTCATCTTTTTTCCCTCGATTTATATTATAGCATTTCTTTACTTACTTTCAAAAGATAAATATTTCACAGTATCTTCGCTAATATCCGTAAGTTTCATATAAAATGCATTATACTTCTTACCATATTTATCACGTATTTCAAAAGAATATATAAACTGTCCGCCTGTAATCCCATAATCATGCTGTTCAAAACTAACCTTATCAATGGTATACGAACCACCATATGTATCATGTAAATATTCAAGTACATAATCATATTTAGCATCATACTGGCTGTTTTTCCCACAGGCAATTAACATTCCCACAACTATAATCATCATTGCTAATGCAAATTTAACTCTTTTCATACAAGTAACTCCTTTTTGTTATCTTGTATTAGTACGAATACACAATGTTGATTTATTGGTATTATTATCAAATATCCATAAAAACATCTTCAATTGTAATTTTCTTGAGTTCTATTATTCTCTTATGTCTCTTCACGCAATAAACTCAAGTTCCATTAATCCTAACATTTCAGGAATATCATTCTTTAATGTATCATAAATAATATTTAAATTAACATTACCATAATCATGAACAATTCGATTTCTCAGACCATACAATGCATTCCACGGAATCGATGAATGCTCTGATTTATAATCATCTGTCAATTTTTTTGCATTTTCAGAAATTTGTATCATTCTAAAAAGCATTGAATCAAGCAAAACCTCATTTTTATCCAACTCATCCAGTTCCACATCCTTCATATGCTTTACAATAAAATTTAAATCATTTTGTATTTTCAATACATAATACAGGTTATTTTTTGTATTATCCATATATCTTAATTCCATCTTTCAATATTTCTTTGGTTAAATCTATATTTCCAGAAAGTTGTAAAAAATCTAGCACATCAACTTTTTTTCTCAATGCTTGTCTTAGTTCTTCTACAAAGCCATAATATTTCAAACCCTTAATATCAGAACAAACTAACAAGTCTATATCACTGTTCTCTTTTGCACTATTTTTGGCATATGATCCAAACAAATAAACAAACTCAACATTATATTCATTAAATACTGAAGCACATATTTTCCTTATATCATCAATCGTCCTTACTCCACGTTCTTCATCTATAGGGTTAATTTCCATTAATTTTTCATAATAATATTGATACTTCTTTGTATTTCTCTTTGTCTCTTCATTTTCATACGATTTATATGATCTCAAAGATATTCCCAAAATATTAGCAGTTTCTGCTTGAGTTAATTTTTTCTCCATTCGTAATTTTTTAAGCATAGTTTTGCACCTCACAATAAAACACAGTGCATTTTTGCACCTTAAATTCAATATAGTGCAAAACTTGCACTATGTCAATAAAGAAAAGTGCATTTTATAATCCAAAACTCTTTAAAATTTCAGCAAATTCTGGTGAATATGCGAATCCATCCAAAGTCTCCTCGCGACTTTTCCCATTTCTAAGTTCTTTTAACCAGTATGCTTTTCCATCGGCATCCGAACCACGGCCAAAGAATGTCTCATAAAGAGTTTCTACATAATCTTCATCATTTAGATTTTTCTTTATAAACTCTTCTGAATAAAAGAAGCTTCGGGCTACATCAACTGGCTGAATATTTCCCTTGTTGATTTGATAACACCAATTCTCAACACCATTTAACTCGCCGTTTCTTTGCAACACCTTTGTATAATTTCTCAGAACAAACTCGCGAACATTTGCATTGTAGATGCTGGAGCCATCTTCGTCCATAGTTCCTCTGGCTATACCATAGCTTTCACATAAGCTACCAAACTCATTTGAATTAACAAATCCTGCCAATACCTTCGTTCTAGGCTGTCCTTCGCTTAATACGTTAAGCCAGTATGCTTTACCTGCTGCTTCTGCTTCTCTGTCAAAGAAAGTTCTGTACAAAACATTTACATACTCCTCATCACTCAGATTTTTATCTGTAAATTCTTTGCTACAGATAAATCCACTTGCAATGGAAGCACCGTCTCTTTTTCCTGATAATAACTCCTCTACCCAGAAATCTAATCCTGCAGAATCTGGCGTTCTGTTTAATACAACCGTATACATTCTTGAAGCAAAAGCTTTTAACGGATCCTTATCCTCTTGAGGTGGATTAGGCTTGTCATTTTGCTTTACGTATCCACAAACTGTACATTTATTATTCGAGAATTTATGTTTCTCCTCGGTTTCATATCTGCAATATTTACATACTAACTTATGCTTATTCGCATCTATTTTTTCATTCTTTTCAAATATATGCTCGCTATGCGTATCATTGTTGGTTATCGTTCTTTTTCCGACAGCATCACCTATGTAAATGTCACCGCTATCAATCATTACATTGCCTGTAATAACGATATTATCTACATTATTGGCATATACAACCCCTACTTGCTTTTCATCCTTGTGAACGCAATTAAGAAATATATTATTTTCTATGCGAATATCATTTAATATTATTTCTGAGCTTTCTGTGTCATCAACCTTAACACCAATATTGACTATCGACTCACCCGCACCGAAATTGCATTCCTCGAACAAATTATTTCTTGCTACAACATGGTTTGCACCATCACCTTCCATCCAACGTCCTGGTGATACTGATGCTCTCATCTGAATGGCACCTGAAACAATACGGTAAATATGATTATTTTCAAATAATCCATAATCGTCATTTAATAGTGCAGCACGAGCTCTCGCTTCATGAATATAGTTGTTTGATACTACATAAAACGAAGTCGAACTGGATACATTATGTACATAGCAATCCGTGGTAATCTCTTCTGGCAGTGGCTCTGAAAAAGTCACAATTCGCTCATATTTATTGCCCTTGCTGTCAACCTTGGTTGTGTCTGTTGTAAAGGATGTAATTGTTGCCTCATAATCAGTAAAATCCGAAAGCTGATTATTGAAAAATCGTACCTTGTCACCTGGTTCAATGAATCCGGAAGTCGCCCAGCCACGAATCGTAGTACGACTCTCATCAATCGACATAATACCCATAATATCATCATGAATATTAATGATATCATCTCCTGTGAAACCTAAATCACAATTATCAATTCTAAAATATCCACCTGTATTTAAAATATGAATTGCATCCGCTGCAGTCGCAATTCTTCTTTCCTTAGGGCCATTGGGATCTAATCCTAAATAAGAATTAATAACCTGAAAATGATTGGATCTGTCTGCAAATACCCAGCCCATACCAGTAAAGCCATAAATACTAACATTATCAAATGTAATATTTTTAGCATATCTGGCTATACCAAATACTCTGCCTGAATACTCAAAATGTCTAAGTAAATAATACTCACCTTCGTTGAAATGCTTCATTTCAGAGGTTGTATGCGTAATTCTTAATACATTTTTATCGATTTTTTCAACTTTTTTTAAGTAAGGCCCACCAACTTTTCCTGGTGTAAATGCTTTATATTTTCCATAAGATCCAATTGTCAGATTATCAGGATCCAAGTACCAAAAAGTACCTATAGGAATATCAGCGTCCACTTCATCGACACCAATAAATCTAATATCAAATTCAGTATCGCTGACCTTCTTATCTATCTGAACCAAGGAACCAACAGGAATAGTATCCCAATCCCAGTTAACCTTCAAATTACGAATTTCAACACCATTTCCACCATATATTTTCATACAGTACTTAGTGTCAAAAATAAATGTAGAGTCATTTCCATCAATAATTACATTTTCCATATTGTTAAATGCAATATCATCAGTCATTCCTCTAAAATAATAGGTTCCTTTTTCTATCACCAGATATGCATTTGAAGTACAATCCTTTAATGCATCCGTAAAGGCTTTTGTATTATCCACATTTCCAGGACTCATACCATAATTCTTAGCATATATTTTAGTTAAAGCTTCTTCCTTTGGTCGCGCAATAGAAAAGGTAAGGTCATCCACTCCCTTTACCTCATCATAATTCCAGCGATTTGATGTCTGCATTGTAACGGTTGCGCCATCAGGAACTATGCCTGATGAGAATCTTTTAACCTCAGTAAGAATCTTACCGTTATAAATCAAATCCATTTTATTCAAATCAATATCTACCTTGTCCTGGAGTCTGAATTTAATACAGCCTATATAATCTGTTTTGGGCATCTCCAAGGTAAATGTATCATTTCCAGGCACAACAACCTTTATCGTATATGTATCTGCTGCCTGTGCTGAAATATTATTTGACATAAGTACAAAAAACTGCACTAATATCAACAACATTCCATATATTAAAATCTTTCTAAATCCTGTCTTCTGGATAAATTTCTCTCGCATATATTTTTGCCTTTATTATTTATTCTTCTGATTCATCATCATTATCGTTGCTTCCATTCTCTATGATATCAAACTACCATCCTCTAATCTTCTAAACTGACTAATAAATAACCATGCCTGCTCGCAGGTATGATATCTGCACTCATGACCCTGATTATCTATGCTACCAAATACACTGTAGCAATTACCGTCTTCACTATCAAAACAATGCAATGTTAATGTGGCATCTCTTGATTCGTCATAAATCTTCTCAATTCGGTCTCCATCAATTCCCCAGATTGGATTGACCCACTCAGTCACATCTTCCATTTTTACATTTAATTCTTTTTTGACCTTATTTACCTTAAATACATATTGCATGCGATCAAGGCATTTCTTCTCCTGGAATGGAAGCTCTGGAAGTGGTGTTATCTCGCCACCTGCATAGAATATTGGAACTAAAACATCTTCATTTATACCCTTCTCAACAACCTGATCAAATATATTTCTTCCAACGTCAAAGGTTGCATCCATTGGTGCAAGACCAGCAAACACCTGAGGATATTCCTGATATAAATCCCAGGATTTACATCCACCCATTGAAAAGCCTGTGGCATAGATTCTAGTAGAATCGATATTGTATCTATCCTTTAAAATCTCTATTAATTCCATCATCTCCGTTGCTGTACTGTTAAGATGATTTTCCACACATATAAGAAGGAAATCATGATCCTTGGCTACCCTGTACCACTCTGACACCTTGGCAATATGTTTAGCAGAATCTCCGCCACCATGGAAGCATAATACAAGTGGTGCAGCTCCCTTCTCAAATAAATTATCATTATAATATGCAAGGTATCCTACTTCGTGTCTGTTAGTTTCTTTATCATCACCAAGATTATCCTTTGAGGTTTCAAGATTTGCAATTCCTGCCTCCTCTGTCATTCCTAAAGCTTTAAGATCTTCATCCTTAGATAAATCTCCTACCCAGCCCCATCTCTTATAAGGCTTTAAAAACTCATTAAATACTGCTATATAATCAGACTCAGGCATGCATATAAAATCTTTTACCTGCTCATTTATTTTCTCATTCAAGCTATCGGAGTTAGCAAGTGATGCTATTGGCATATCCTTTCTAAGAATCTTTGGTTCAACACTTAAGCTCTCAAGTACACAGGCTGTAGGTGTGATAACTGCTGGACCCCAAAGGCCTTCACCATCAATTGTATCAATAAGATTGGTAGCCACATAGTCTGCGGAAGCGCCTTTACTGAATATAAATGTTCTAAATATTGCTCCTCTTATGGCGTATCCATCACACTGTTTAGTAAATCTATTATTAAGAATTGCATATCCATCCTTATGATATTCATGAATCTTTGATTTAGAAATAAGTTCAATCCACAAATCCTTAGTTGCGCCCTTCCAACCATCTTCACCTGTTGGATATATAAATACAACTGATGATGCATATTCTGATGCTATCTGAGCTAGACCAGTATTATCTGCATATAACTTGGCAGTATCCATATCCATCTCTTTTTCTTCAAATACTAAAAGATATGGCGCATCATATCCATAATTAATAATATTATCTGGAAGATTATTAACTGGCACATATACCTTTGTTTTGAAGAATTCAAATGTATATTCCCATGCCTTACTTTGGTCATTAAATGTATGTACTATAGGTCTAGTTTCCATGTTATCTCCTTAAATATTTTTCGAAACAATTAAAATCCAGTCCAGGATCCATACTTAATCAATTTATATTATAATAAAAAAGTGGGGTAATTACTATCCCACCTTTTATTCAAACAATCCCAGTTATTTCCCAATAATAACCAACTATTATAGCCTTAATTTTTATTCAATTTCTTTTTCTAATATCTAATATAAAAAATATGCACAAACCAACATTTAATATGGATAAGAATAGCGGAACTAACGTCAACAAAATGCCAAATTATAATATGGTACTTCTATTCTTCCAATATAGGATATTATTCGATTAATTCTTATCTCTTTTATAAAGTAAAAAGAATGAACCAAAAAATACTGCCATACCTAATATTGCAATTATCAGTTCTAATCCCAAATCGGAGATGCTAATAACTTTAAATATTACCATTGCCGCAATGAAATCCATAAGTGTATGAAGAATAATGGCTAGTGGATATAACCACATTTTACTCTTATCTTTGCATGCATAAAATACCAGAATAGATGCACCTATATGGAACATAACTGCAAATATTCTCTCCACCACATTAATTAACAAGGTTGTCCCTGAAAATGTGGTCATCATCACAATTATTTCTTCCAACTGCCCAACCTGTTCAGGTGCAATCTCCATCATTTGATTTATTGTAGTTTGCATAAGTCCCGAATTAATCATCAGTGCATAAATAATATAATTAATGTATGTAAGACCTAATAGTACTACAACCTCAATCCCGCCATGACCTATACCATATGAAATGGAAGTCTCTCTATTTTTTCTTTTTCGAAGAATTGTTTTAAATGCAACAAATCTTCCTGTTTCCTCAAAAAGACCAGGAAAAAGTCCTGCTACAAAAGCTAACAAAATAGGATTTGCATTGAAGAAATTACTCAAAGCATGATTAGGTAGTCCCAATGCTGTTGGAAATGCCAACACATTCTGAATAGGCTTCTCAAGAATCAACGCAAACAATATAAACCAAACTGCTCCAATTAGTATCGTTGTTATACGCTCTTTTTTCTTCACGAGCCATACTATAGAGAGTACAATTGGAACAATTGTAAATATTAAAAGTCCTAATATCATCCATATAATAGATAAAACACTTACATAACCGTAGTCTGTCATACTTAACACCCCTTTTATATTTTTTTATCTGATAAAATGTGTTTTATTTGAAGTTTCTGCCTCAGGAAGTGCAATGCCATTTTGCTTACCAAGCTCAAAGCATTTCATCATCCAAGCCATATTTCTTGCAAGATTTCTCATTGTCTGCATTCCCTCAAGATCATTTACTGATTCGCCAGGAGTTCTTCCGTATGTTATATTCCAGTAAGTTGATCCAGCCACTGGCATCTGGCTAATACCAAAATATTTATTTAATGCATCAAATGAAGCTGAATTACCACCTCTTCTTGCTACTGTAATTGAAGCACCTGGCTTATGCTTAAATGCATAACTGCTTGAATAAAATGCTCTGTCTAAGAATGAAAGGATTCTTCCGCTTGGATGAGCATAATAAACAGGTGTTCCAAAAATAAAACCATCAGCTTCTTTTGCTTTTGCAACAAATGCATTAACATCATCATCTGTAAACACACAACCATTCTCTGTACACTGTCCACATCCAATACAGTCACGAATTGGATTAGCTCCTAATTGAAAAATCTCATAATCGATACCTTCTGCATTAAGCTGTTTACCAATTTCATTTAATGCTGTATATGTATTTCCATTTGCCTTTGCACTACCATTTAACATTAATACTTTCATTATTTCTCTCCTATCTAACATATGTTACTTTATTACCAGTTCTTTCTAATGCTTGTCTCCTGTCTGTCTTTAGTGTATTTATTATCGCTATTATATCACACTATTTAGGCAAGACATATTATTCATCCATTCTCTTTGTTCACAATAGACTGCTCTGTATTCTCAAAATCTACTTGCCAAGACGTTCATCTATTAATTTTTGTTGATAATCAAGGAAATCCTGTGGATTACAGTCGTTATAAGCTTCCATATATTGATTCCATGATAATTCGAAGTCTGTAGATTTAACGACCTTTGGAATCCATTCATGCTTGCAGTTGACTATTGCCTTAGAGGCTATGTCAGCTGGAGTCTCATTCGCAGATGAAGAATATTCGTATAATGGATACCAAACTCCTTGTCTGTAATCTTTATCAGACTTAAGCATATCCGCATAACCACTTGCCCCATATGCCTCAAAGCAACATGCGAGCGGTGAAGAAAGTGTAGCATAGAATTCAGAGGTCTGCTGTTCAGGTCTCATCGCATTAATTCCATCCTTGGACGTTCCGTACCAGTTAGGCATAAATGGATACTGACAAATATGCTTCATCCGATATTCTGGATCAGACCATTTATCTCGCATTTCTTCTGTTCTATAAAATAAGCCCTTCTCATCAACGCAATAATCTTCACCTTCAATACCCCAAAATCTCAAATTGTGTATCTCTTGATCTAAGAGATCATTTAAAAATTTGAACACTACTTCTGGATTTGAACATTTAGTTGTTACAGCTAATCCACCATATACATCTATATAATCGTCTGTATACAAATGATACTGTGAAGACTGTCCTTCATTCATCACAATGGCAAGCGGAACATAATCACATCCAATTTCTTTTAACCCTTTTTCATCAAATGCAGTATCAATCATATAGGCAAAATCCCAGTACTGATCTGTCATACCAAGAACTCGTCCCGTAGAAAGCTTCTCCATATACTCATCGTAAGTTTGAGTATCGAAATCTTTATCCATATATCCAGCATTATAGACTTCGTTAAGCTTCTGATAATAAAGCTTGGCAGTTGGAGTTACATTGTAATCAATAACATATGGATTATTCGGATCGTCTTCATTTACACTAATCGATCCAAGGCCATAATAACCATCCAAATAACTAGGAGCCGACTCAATACAATAATATCTCCAATCATCACAAAGAGCTGTATATGGGATAACGTCCGTTCCATCGGGCATTGTAGGATTAGCATCTGTATATCTTTCCAGTAAATCAAAGTACTCATCTAATGTATTAATCTCAGGGTAACCATCCCACTCTAATACCCTCGCTTGAATCCAGAATGCAAACTCATCATGACTAGTACTTCTATCCTCGCCATAGGTTTTGCCCAATAGATCAACCCAATATATATGCCCATCTTCCTGGCGGAATAAATCCCACTCTTCATCTGTATATAATTCCTTAAGATTTGGGTACTTATCAAGGTAATAATCCCATGGGATAAGCATTCCATTTTCACCAAGGAATGTCGTTTTAGAACTAGCCCCTATAGATTCGTAATCGCTACAATAAATCAAATCTGTGAGATTATCATTATCTACCATTGCCAGCAGTTCTTCCCTGTCAGATATCGCCTCTGAGTAATCAACTTCTTTAATCATACAGTTTGTTTTAGAAGAAATCAGATTACATATATCATTGTCATCACTTATTAATGCATCTATTCCATTGTAATTATAATGATATAGCGTTATTTCTGTAATTTCAGGAATATCTATTTGAACAATATTATCTGGAGGAAGAGTTTCTACTCCCTCATCCCTTTGACACCCTGTTACGCTTATACCAATTGTCAGAATTGATAGTATAAAAACTATCATTGATTTTCTCATTTTAGATTATTCCTCTTTTCTTTTCGTATCAATGGAAGGTAACTTCTGATTAATGACTGTATAGCTTCAAGTTCTTCAACATCATAAGTATAACCTGAATATATCATTATCTCATTATCAGAAGAATCTATATATACAAATTTCCATATAGCTCCATCAGAAGCCTGTACATGTGTATTAGCAAAAGTGTCATTTTGGATACTGTTAATAGCAAATTCCCTTATAGTCTTCAAATCTGATTGTTTCATATAAGCTGTTTCTTTCTGATCTTCTATTCCAACAAGATCTCTATAAATAGATATTTTGCCACTCTCATATATTTCGTATGTAATTTCATCCGGATATCCAACAGGTCCAATAAACATCGAAGTATAAGTTATTCTCATAAATACTCTGTTATTTATATTACTGATAATGATATACAAAGACAGAGCTAATACTAAAGTTATCGCAATAACTACTACTATTCTTATGCGGGATTTATTATTTGAGTTTCTCATTTTCTATTCTCCATTACAGCGATTACAAACATTTATCTTTTCTCATTACCTTTAAAATTTTTTCCACTAGCATTTTCTTTTATTTCTGGATTCCCATCATATGGAATAAGATTTATTCTAGCCTGAATATCAGCTTTATCTTGTAATAGTGATTGAATTTCATTGAACTTATTCATCTTCGTCTCCTTTTAGGGAACTTATTCGTGATAATTTTATCAAAAAGTTCCCTAAAAAAACAATATAAATTCTTTTATGAAACACCACCTTCAGAAATAAGCAGTATCTCTGAAGACCGAACCCATGCCAAAGGCATTGGTTCGTATCGGCGATGCACGGTCTAAAAAGAAAAAGGATAGGCAGTTTCCTGCATATCCTTTTCTTTTTATCCGTGCGTTAGAGAATTCGAAGCCTAATTGGTAAGAGCCCTCAAACCCGCATAAATACTGGGGTTTCGCATCATCATTAATCTCCAGGCGTTCAACTGGCGTTCAACTTCTTATAATAATATTATTGTTCTGAAGGTATCATATGATGTTCCCCCTTCTGTGTTGTGAGAAAATCATATGACTTTTATTGACAACCTACAATGTCGAAATGTCGACCAGTAATCAACGATTCAATCTGAAGATAAATTCTTCTTACATAATGATTTTATGATATATTCTTTGATAACGAACTAATCTCCTAGAGCTATTGAGGCTCATCAAGAAGCGACATATATTCTTTACTGACTTTACTCCACTTTAAATTACTATAATCAAACGACTGATAATCAGTTCTTACTTGTGGATTTCCAGATTTATCAAGTCCATATGTATAACGGGCTACGCCTATTTCCTCCAGAAAAACTCTTTCAATAGGAAAATCAACCCACTCTGGTTCTATATTCTTATCATACATTAGGCTCACATATAAATTATTATCACTATATTTCATTTCAATTTCATCGAAATGAAAACTATTAATTCTTTTTGAATTCTTTCTTCCTGTTCCAGAGATTCTTGCATAATCATCATAATCAGCATTTAATTTTTTCCCTAAGTTATCAAACACCAAAATTATATTATTAGATTCTCCCTTTTCCTCTTCAATTATTGCAGTTAACCCAAGCAAATTATTAGACGGATATTGCTCTATTACTGCATTTTCAGATATACCAAAAGGACAATTATTTATAATATCTTCTTCTCTTTTAGCGCACGAAGAAGACATTATGACCATCAGGAATATCATTACAATTGTAAGCATTTTTTTCATTTTTTTATGCCTTTCTACCACTTTATCGAATTAACAGTTTTAATTCCTTCGCTATTGATTTCAAATACATTCCATGTAATTCCTTTTTGATTCCTTGGTACATAGTATATTTTAATCAATTCACTACCTGAATACACTTTTACTACTGCTTGTGATTCTGATAATTCAGATTTTGAATTCGAATATCTATATGCATAATTATAAACCCAATATTCAAATTTACCACCACCCTCTATCATTTCAGGTGTAAATGTGAAAGTAATAGTTTCTGGACCAAAGTAATCTGTATCATCTACATCTAGATGCGCCCAATAAATTCTATATGATACATATTTATATCAGGAATTTTCCTAATAAATATATTAAAAATTTTTAATGTGCGTTAGAGGGTGAGGTGGAAACAAAAAAAGGTCCTGTGGACCTTTTTTCCACCGAACCGACCGTAAACGATGCGTAGCATCGTTGGAGACCGAACCTATGTGCAACATGGGTTCGAATCGGCAACGCCGATATAAAAGAAAAAGAGATGTCTTCAGACATCTCTCTTTCTTTTATCCCGTGCGTTAGAGGATTCGAA
>JAKSSD010000001.1 GCA_024403275.1 Lachnospiraceae bacterium | reverse complement strand
AGAAGGAAGTAGTTGGTGGTAGAAGCCTTACAACAGGTTTATTATTAGCTATCATCGCTATCGTTGGTTCTGTAGTAGTTGGACTTGGACCACTTTTCTCACTTGTATTCGGTATCATTGGTCTTGTTAAAGTATTACAGGGCGATGAGGATCCAGTACTTCCACTCATTGGTAATGTTAACTGGTTCAAATAATAATTAATATTATGTATATAAAAACCTGCTTTTATAGCAGGTTTTTTTATTACTTTAATATTCATTATTAACATGAAGATTTTTAATAGTATTATTGATGTGTATATATTAGCATAGTGGATGTTTGTTGATAATTAACTTTGATTATGATATATTAGTAGCAATATTTTTAATTTGGAGGTTAATATGGAAGTTAAAACATCAGGATTATCTTTAGCAGGTTTTATAATTGGTATTGCTACATGTGTTTTATCGCTTACAAGTATGTGTTGTGGCGGAGCTATAGGTGAAATATTTGTAACAATTTTAGGTATTGTAGGAATTATACTTGCAGCTATCGGTCGTAGCTCTATGATGAAAACTTATAATTCAACTACAACCATAGCTAATTTAGGTTTGGTATTTTCTATTATTGGTACTAGCCTTGCTGTTATTATTGGTATAGTTTATATAATTCTTGCAATTTTCTCAGGCGGAGTAACATTATTCTTATAATTATTAAAGATTATAATGTAAAACCTTTAAAAGATATTTATCATATTCTTTAACATGTTTATGTAAATAAAAAAATGGATGCTGTCCTATATTGAATAGGTAGCATCCATTTTTTATTTTTATTTTTATTTTTTTTATGTTATTTAGTTTATTATTATGACTATCTTTATTATATTTTTGAAACATTTATAATTATATATCAGAAATATTTCTTATTCACTTAATAATAATTCTTTTCCTTCTAAAACCATTCCTATGTAATTAATGCATTTAATGGCTTCATTATAGTTATTTTTGGCATTATTAAAAGCTATACTATCGTATTCGTTGTCGAGTGCTTTATGAAAATCATTTTCAGATAAGTTAAGAAATTCTAATGATTTTTTAGCAAGTATTTCGCAATTATCATATTGTGAAGGTGCATCAACTAATGAGAAATCACTAATAGCTTCCTCGAGTTTATCTAATGAGTCGAAAAACTCATCTATATAATAGTCATTATTGAAATCTATATTATTCATACATGAGTCAACTGTGATGATATCTTCGTATAAATTTCTTACTTCTTTTTCATAATAATCGTTTTGCTTATTACCTGAACCACAAGCCATTAAAAATGAAATGGAAAGGGCAGTAGATAAAACTAATAAATGCTTTTTATTCATATATACTCCTTTAATGATATATAGAAAAATAACAAATATTAAAATACCATATATTGGGGTTTTTGGCAATAAACATTGTTGAATGAAACTATAAAATGTGATAATATGAACTAGGTATTTTTAAGTTTGGGAATATATTTATGAAGAAAGCTGATTGGATTCTTATTATAACTGGTTTATTGATTGCATTGGCTTTTGTTTTATTTTTGCTAACGCAGAAGAACAGTGGTTATGCAAATGTATATTATGATGGTGATCTGATTGAAACCATTAATTTAAATATTGATAAAACATACACTTATCAGTTTGAAGAGAATACAAATATTGTTTCTGTTAATAATGGACAGATAGCAGTAATTGAAAGTAATTGTCCTAATAAGGATTGTATTAATATGGGTTACATTTCGAAGAATAAACAGGTTATCGTTTGTTTACCCCATAAATTTTCAATTAGTGTTGTTAATAAAAATGATGATTATGATTTTGTTATAGAATAGTATGAAGAAAAAAGTTGCTTTTATTGGTCTATTAATTGCATTTGGTTTGGCTTTGTCCTTTCTTGAATCATTGATTCCTCAAGTTATTCCAATACCTGGAGTTAAGTTAGGACTTGCTAATTTTGCGGTTCTTATGACTTTGTATTTGTTTGGATTTAAAGAAGCTTTAATAATGAATTTCGCCAGAATTCTTTTAGCTTCGATGATGTTTGGATCGGCTTTTTCTTTTTTTTATGCTTTGTCTGGAGCGTTATTATCTATACTTATTGAAGTGTTACTTATAAAAATAGATAAAATGTCCGAAATAGGCGTTTCTGTTGCAGGTGGAATTGCACATAATGTTGGGCAGATTTTACTTGCTATTATTATAACTAAGACTATTGGAGTATTTTATTACTTACCATTTCTTATTGTTTCAGGTATTTTAGCTGGAATTGTTATTGGAATTTTAGTTAAAAAATTAAGACCTGTACTAAAAAGAATAGTTAAAGATTAAAAGAGGTTAGAATGTTTGGATTTATTAAGGGTTATATAGATTATATTAAAGAAGGGCTTGTCTGCATTGATACGGGTAACGTTGGATATCTTGTTAATATTTCAGATAAAACCTATGCTGAATTATTAAATGAGACTAATGAAGTTAAATTATATACTTATACAAATGTAAGAGAAGATGACATTTCTATTTTTGGATTTTTGACTCTTGATGAACTTGAATTTTACAAAATGCTTATTAATGTTAATTCTATTGGACCTAAATCTGGTCTCTCTTTGTTATCCTTTTATACAGTAGGAGAACTTGCTAATCTTATTGCTAATAGTGATGCAAAGGCTATTGCTAAGACTCCAGGTGTAGGTAATAAGTCTGCTGAAAAGATTATTATTGATCTTAAAGATAAGATTGCTAACTTTGAACAGACGGAGGTTGAAAGAAGTTCTTCATCTCTTGATAAGGAAATGATTGCTGAATGTCTTGAAGCGTTAATAAGTCTAGGATTTAAGAAAAAAGAAGCTGAAAATGCAATTTCTAAGGTTAAGAATGCTAATGATGTATCTGATTTATTATCGAAAGCACTTCAGTATTTTGATAAATAGGTGATTTATGGCTAGAACTATTGAAACAAAGGTTACAAAAGAAGATGTACTTATAGAAAAAGGTTTAAGACCAACAAGATTGTCTGATTATTTGGGACAGGAAAAGATTAAGAGTGCATTAAATATATCGATTAAAGCTGCAAAATTAAGAAATGAGCCACTTGATCATATTCTATTATATGGACCTCCGGGTCTTGGTAAAACGACACTAGCGCAAATTCTTGCTAATGAAATGGGCGTTAATATTAAGATTTCATCAGGTCCGGCTATTGAAAAACCAGGTGATATTGCAGCTATCCTAAATGGATTACATGAAGGAGATATTTTGTTTATCGATGAGATACATAGACTTAATCGTGTAGTTGAAGAAGTATTATATTCAGCTATGGAAGATTTTTGTATAGATATCATGATAGGCAAAGGACCTACTGCTAAAAGTGTAAGAATGAATATTCCTAAATTTACTATGATTGGAGCTACAACACGAGCTGGTATGCTTACAGCTCCTTTAAGAGATAGATTTGGAGAAATTCATAAGCTTGAATATTATACAGTAGATGAGCTTGCAGAGATTATTATTAAATCTGCTAAAAGGCTTGATACATCACTTGATATTGAGTCTGCCAGAGAATTAGGAAGAAGATCAAGAGGAACGCCTAGAATTGCAAATAGACTTTTAAAAAGGGTTAGAGATTATGCATCTGTTGCTAATGAAGGTATTATTACCAAGGCGATAACGGATAGTTCTCTTGATATGTTGGATATTGATAAATATGGCCTTGATGCTACAGATAGAAAGTATCTGGAAACAATTATTGAACGCTTTAATGGTGGTCCAGTTGGATTGGAAACCTTGGCTGCTAGTTTGGGAGAAGAAACAGATACTTTAGAGGATGTATATGAACCATATCTTCTTCAGGTTGGTTTTATTCAAAGAACACCTAAAGGACGTATAGTTACAGACCTTTCTTATGGTCATTTAGGTCTTGAAAAGCAATAGTTTATTGGTTATACTAAATTTGAATTTATTTTGAGGAGTTTATCATGGCGGGTAAGAGCGAAATAGAAGTACTTATTGGCGGAAAAGTATATTATATTTCTGGTTATGAATCAGAAGAATATCTTCAGAAAGTTGCTTCTTATATTAATAATAAAATAAGTGATTTCGAAGGCGAAGATGCATATAAAAGACTGAATGCTCAGTATCAGAATCTTCTTTTACTTCTCAATATGGCTGATGATTATTTTAAGGCTAAAAATCGCATTGCTTTATTGGAAGCAGAACTCTCTCAAAAGGATGATGATTTGTGCAATATTAAGCATGAATTGATTTCTACTCAGATTAAGCTTGATAATGCGAAAAGCGAACTTAATGATAAAGATATCTCAATCGCAAGATTAGAAACAGAACTTAAAAGCAAATAGATTTAAGCCGGTTATAAACCGGCTTATTTTTTAAAATAGGGTGATGAATATGGTTGAATTGCTTGCTCCTGCAGGGGAGTATAATTCGCTACTTGGTGCTTTTTCGGCAGGGGCGGATGCTGTTTATCTGGCAGGTAATATGTACGGTGCCAGAGCCAGCGCAGTTAATTTTACAAGTGAAGAAATTATAAGTGCATTAAAATATGCTCATCTTTTAAATAAAAAGATATATTTAACAGTTAATACACTTACTAAAGAAGAGGAATTGAAGAAGCTTTATGATTTTTTAAGACCTTTGTATTTGTCGGGGTTAGATGCAGTTCTTGTTCAGGATGTTGGTGTATTTGATTATATTAAAGAATGTTTTCCAAAGCTTGATATTCATATGTCAACTCAGGCTGTAGTTACAAGTGCAGAAGGAGCTAAATTTTATAGAGACAGAGGAGCATCAAGAGTAGTTCTTGCAAGAGAACTTACTTTACCTGAAATAGAAAGTATTACTAAGGAAGGTATTGAGACAGAATGCTTTGTTCATGGTGCTATGTGCTATGGCTATAGTGGAATGTGTCTATTTTCTTCATTCCTTGGAGGCAACTCTGGTAATCGTGGCAGATGTAAGGGACCTTGCAGACAACCTTATAAGTTAAATTCAAATGAAGAATATTTATTGAGTCTTAAAGATATGTGTACAATTGATATAATTGACAGGCTCATTAATGCTAATATTTATTCATTTAAAATTGAAGGCAGACTTAAAAGTCCTTCATACGCTGCTGGTGTTAGTAGTATTTATAGAAAATATATAGATTTTTGCCTTGAAAATCCTGGAAAAGAATTGGTTATTGATAAAAAGGATAGAGATTTATTAAATAATTTGTATTCTAGATCGGGTTCGGGCACTGGATATTTAGACAGGGTTAATTCTCCCAAAATGATTACATTAAATGGTGGCGCTTATAGTAAGGTAAGTGATGAAGAAGAACAAGCTATTTTTGATAAATATATAGCTAATCCTTCGAAGAAAAATATTGATATTGAATTTAATGCTTATCCTGCTAGCAAGGCGCAAATAATTGTTAAATGCAATCTTAACGGCGTTGAAGTTGTTATAAATAAGGAAAGTAAAGATGATCTTGAATTTCCAAAGAATGCACCTGCAACAACAGAGGATATTTTAAAGAATCTTAAGAAATTAGGTAATACTTCTTATTCTTTAAATAATTATTCAATTAATACAGCTGAATGTTTTGTACCTGCTTCGCTTATTAATCAATTGAGAAGAGAAGCAGTTGAAGAACTTGATGAAATAGTATTCAATTCTCTTTGTAAAAGAGCTGAGGATTGCCACAATACTTATAAAGAAGATGGTAATGAAGTTAAAATAGAGGATAATATTACGGCATTTGTTGATACAAAAGACCAGTTTGATATAGCTGTTAAATCTGATTTATTTACTAGTATTGTTGTTTCAGATACTTTGGCCTTTGATTTATCAGATAGTATATTTAATAAAAAGATTTATGTTGAATTGCCGCCTGTATTTAGGATGCAAAATAAAGCATATTTTGAAAAAATAACAAAACTTGTTGATTCTTCTTATTTTTCTGGAGTATATGTATCTCAAAATGATGCATATTATTATTTAAAATCTATTGGATTTAAGAAAGAGATTTGTGCTGATACTAATATTTATTCATATAATTCTTATGCATTAAAGGCAAATAAAAAAATCTATGATTCAATTCTTGCACCAATAGAATTGTCAGCCAGAGACATTGAAGAATATAAGGATAAATCGATTTCTTTGTTTATGTATGGAAAAGCTCCTCTTATGCATAGTGCGAATTGCATTATGAAAACAAAGAATATGTGTGCGAAGACTGGAAAATGTGAAAAGAATTCATATATAGAGATAGAAGATAGAATAAATGCTAAATTCCCGGTAAGACTTAGATGCTCGGATGAATTATGCTTCAATACAATTTATAATTCTAAAGCTAATTCTCTTCATAAATATTATAAAAATTTTAAAAATAAAGGATTTAATAACTATTATTTCAGATTTACAAATGAAAATAGTGAAGATATGAATGAAATAATTGCATATTTTACAGAATTAATATCCGGAAATTCTGTAAATCCTGCCTTTGATTACACAAATGGTCATTTGAAAAGTGGTATTTTGTAGATTATATCTTCCATTTTTTGTGATTTTATTGTATAATTTGACTATATCGATGATATGGGAGGGTTACGTATGATTGACAAGTTATTAGGTGCATACTTTTTAGAAAAGGGTAAACTTTCTCCTGAGCAGATTAAACAGATTGAACAGGTACAGGCACAGGTTAGAGTTAAGTTGGGACTTATAGCTGTTAGTGAAAAACTTATGACAAATGAACAGGCCGATGAAGTTAATAGACTTCAGTCTGTAATGGATAAAAGATTTGGTGATATCGCTGTTGAGAAGGGTTACCTCACAGAAGACCAGGTATCCAGGTTATTGGGACTTCAGGGTAATGGATACTTATCTTTTGTTCAGACAGTTATTGATAATGGTATGATGGCGCTTCATGAAATTGAAGAAGGCCTCATCGATTATCAGAAAGAAAATGGATTTACTGCTTCAGATATCGATGCTCTTAAGAGCGATGATCCTGACAGAATTGTACCATTATTCTTACCACAGGATATTGATAAATATCAGAAAGAGCATATTCTTGGTGCTTTCCGTGCTGTTACGAGACTTATTTGTAATGGCGCATGTGTAAGTAAAGCATACAAGGCAGAATCAATGAAGACTAATGCTTTTGCTTCACAGGGACTTGATGGCGAGAAGAAAGCTTCTTTAACATTTGTTGGAGAAGGTAATAATCTTAATGCAATTGCTGATAAGTTTGCTGGCGAGACATTTGAAGAGGTTGATCTTGATTCTCTTGATGCAGTAGCTGAATTTATCAATTGTATTAATGGTATGTATGCTACAAAGGTAGCTCCTGATTTAAATGTGGATATGCTTCCACCAGCTTACAAAGCTGAGGCTTGTGAGCTTACAGGCGATATGATTGTATTACCTATCTATATTGGCGATAAGAAAGTTGAGCTTGTTTCAACTTTTGGTCAGATTGTAAATTACTAGGATATCAAGGAGGATAAGAATTTATGTCTAAAATACTAATAGTTGATGATTCAAGAACATCAAGAAAGATTCTCCGTACTTTACTTGAAGAAGCTGGTCATGAAATAGTTGCTGAAGCTGAGAATGGTCAGGATGGTGTGGAAAAATATAAAGAATTTAAACCAGAAGTAACTACACTTGATATTACAATGCCAGTTATGGATGGCCTTGAAGCTTTAAAACTTATTAAAGAATTTGATAGTAGTGCAAAGGTTATTATGGTTACTGCAGCAGGTCAACAGAATAAGATGGTAGAAGCTATTAAGGTTGGTGCTAGTGAATTTGTTACAAAACCTTTTGAAAAGGACAACATTTTGAAATTAATTGAAAAAATGTAATGATAAAAAACGGATAGCACTGCTATTCGTTTTTTTTATTTTGCTTAATGATTTGTTAAAGGCATTTGGAAAATTTCCTTCTGCCTTTTTGAATATTAGAAAGGAGGAATTTATGAATTTTGCGGATTACATTTATGTTGATGATTATGCATATGGAAAATATAAAAAAATTGAAAATATAATTGTAAACCAAAAGAAATACGTAGAGGAATCCTTTTATGCAATTATTCTTAATGAATATACATCTAAGATTGAATTTGAAGAGTGGGTATATTTGCAACAAAGGCATTATAAACTTAATCCACCAACGCTTGTAGGATTAGCTAAGGATTATGATTCTGCTCAAAAGATTGCGTGTATTATGGTTAAAACTTGTTTTCAGGAAATAGGAAAACTTGATTATATAGCATATCTTGCAAGTTTACCTGAATGCGAAAATGAAACTAATCTTATTCTTGTTTCAGGAGGAAAGATTAATGATTAAGTTTCTGACTATAGCTGGTATTGTACTTGCATCCATAATTCTTTTACTTTTGATTATTATATTATGCATTCTATTTTGTCCTATCAGATATAAGATAGGTGGTTCTAATAGAGAAGAGCTTTATGCGCATTTAACTATATCTTATCTTTTATCTATAATTAGATTTAAGGTATATTATAGAGATAAGATGGGCTGGGGTTCGTTAAGATTGTTTGGAATTAAGATTTTTGATGCGAAAATTCCTGAAATTGTTGAATGGATAGAAAAGGCTTCGGATTTTTTGGGATCTCTTGGTAAGAAAAAAGGCGAAGATACTAATGAGTCAGACGAAGATACTCCTCCTGAATCAGGAGAAGATACCGTAGAAGGCTTTATTTCTGAAGAAGAAGCAGAAAAGTATCTTAATGAGCATGATGAAATAGAAGATATGAATGCTATTGAAAAAAATATTTCTATTTTATCTTCTATAAAAGAATTTGTTTTAAACATAAAGAAGAAGTGGTATAATTTTAAGGAATGGATTAATCAGAAATTAAAGCAGTGGCAAAAGTTTAAAAAAGAACTTAAATTCTGGTATAAGGTGTTTCAATGTCCTTCACTTAAACCTACTCTTTTAATGTTTAAAAATATTGGTATAAGAGTACTTAAACATGTATTACCTCGTAAATTAAGAATTAATCTTGATTATGGTGATGAAGATGGTTATACAATGGCTAAGGTTTCAGGTTATATATTTATGGCAGAGGGAATGTTAGGCAAAGCTATAAATTATATTCCTCATTGGGATGAACAAATATTTAAGATTGATGGATTTATAGCCGGAAGAGTTCAGATTTATGTATTTTTAACTTCGGGCTGGAAGATAATAACTAATAAGCATTTTATTAGAATGGTTAGATTATTTAGAAAGGGATTAAAGAGGAATGGCAGATAATAAATTTGATGGTTTAGTAAACTCTCTTATGGAAGGAATGGATGGATTTCTTTCTACTAAAACAGTTGTTGGTGATCCAACTCAGGTAGGAGATACAATTATTATTCCTTTAGTTGATGTTTCTTTTGGTGTTGGAGCTGGTGCTGCAATTGGCGAAAAGAAAAATGGTGGTATGGGTGCTCTTTCTGGAAAAATGACTCCATCTGCTGTTCTTGTAATAAGCAATGGACATACTAGACTTGTAAATATTAAGAATCAGGATTCTATTACAAAGCTTATTGATTTAGTTCCTGATGTTCTTGATAGATTAAGTGTTAAAAAGAATAAAGATGGTGTGACAGATGCTAACGCTGTAGAGACAGCTTTTCCTAAGGAAGAAGAGAAGTAATTAATGGATAATTTTATTTCGATACTGCGAGATGCCAATTCTCCAGAAGAACTTGAAGCGTTGAAGCTGCAATTATTCAGAGAGAATGTTCGAATTAAAACAGATAAAGCTGATCTTGAAGATTTAAAAGATGAGATTTCCCGAGAGAAGTTAGAACTCGATGAACTTAAAAGTCAATTAGAAAAGAGTAGAAAACAATTCGATAAAGAAGTTTCGGAAATTAATTCAACTATCGAGAGCAATCGTAAGAAGCTTGAAAATGATATTATTTTTCTTAATAAAAAGCAGATGGTTCTTGAAAATGGATTTAAGCAGCTTGATGTGGACAGGCAAAGACTCAATAATGAAAAGAGCGAATTTAGAAAACTAAAAGAGAGTCAGGTTAATATCAGAAGAAATATTCCAGTTCTTGAATACAGGCAGGGAATATTCTTTAAGGGTATTACTAATGAGAAGGCACTTAAGAAAAGATATAAAGATCTTATTAAAGTATTTCACCCTGACAATATAAGCGGAGATACAGATACTCTTCAAAATATAAATAGAGAGTATGAGACTTTGCTTCATGATTTAAATATGAACAAATAAAAAACCATTCGATTTCTCGAATGGTTTTAATTTTTAATGATTAAAATTAAGCTCTTTCAACTAAACCAGACTTTAAGCATTTTGTACAAACATGCATTGTCTTTGTGTTGCCGTTAACCTTACATTTTACAGTTCTGATATTGGAATTCCAAATATGATTTGAACGTCTATGTGAATGGCTAACGTTGTTGCCGAAATGAACGCCTTTATCACAGATATCACATTTTGCCATTAGTCTTACACCTCCTTAATATACAAAAGGATAAGGAGAATGTATCTCTCCACAATCCACAACATTCGTATTATACATAATATATTTATAAAAGGCAAGAACAAAATTCATTAATTTTAAAAGTTTATTAACATATTATGTAAATTATTTATTTTTCTTGGCAAACTTACAAGTTCTACATTAGGCGTGTTCTTGTATTTTTTGGAATTTCATTATATAATATAGAACGGTTATGCAAGAGTAAAGGAGGTATATTTATGAAAGGTTCCGTTGATACACATCTTGGTAACGTTTTTGTAGACAATAATGTAATTGCAGAATATGCAGGAAATGTTGCCCTTGAATGCTATGGTGTTGTTGGAATGGCTTCTATTAATCTTAATGAAGGCGTTACTAGTATCTTAAAAAGAGATAGTATGGCAAAGGGTATAACAGTTTCACTTGAAAATAACAAACTTACGGTTACTCTTCATGTTATTGTTGCATTCGGAGTATCGATTATGGCAGTAGCTAATAATGTTATGAGTGAGGTTAAATATAATGTCGAGCAGTTCGCTGGTATAGATGTTGAGAAAGTTAACGTTTATATTGAAGGCGTAAGTGTCGTAGGCTAAGGAGGATATAATAGTGTCTACTACTATTGATGCTAAGCTTCTCGCCAAAATGTTTATGGCTGGAGCTCAGAATTTGGAAAGTAAGAAAGAATATATTAACGAGCTTAATGTTTTCCCTGTACCTGATGGTGATACAGGTACTAATATGACAATGACAATTATGTCAGCATATAAGGAACTTAATAATCTTGATGATCCTGATATGAAAGCTGTATGCAAAGCTATTTCATCAGGTTCTTTAAGAGGTGCCAGAGGTAATAGTGGTGTTATCCTTTCACAGCTTATTAGAGGATTTACAAAGGTTGCGCAGGAAAGCAAAACTATTGATGTAAATGTAATGGCTGATGCTATTGAAGCTGCTGTTGCTACTGCATATAAAGCAGTTATGAAGCCGAAGGAAGGAACAATTCTTACAGTTGCCGCTGGAGCAGGACAGAAAGCTAAGGAATTAAAGGAAGCTGGATGTACAGATGTAGCTTTATTTATTGATGAAGTTATTAAGTATGCAGATGAAGTATTATTAAAGACTCCAGAAATGCTTCCTGTTCTTAAGCAGGCTGGTGTAGTTGATTCTGGTGGACAAGGACTTATGGAAGTTCTTCATGGTGCTCAGGATGCTTTTCTTGGTAAAGAAATTGATCTTAAGTTTACACCAAGCAAAACTGGTAATAAGGAAAAGATTGTTGCTGCTGCAATGGAAAATCTTTCAACAAGCGAGATTAAGTTTGGTTATTGTACTGAATTTATCATTATGTTAAATAGAACATTTAATATTGGTGCTGAAATGGATTTCAAGGCTTTTCTTGAGTCTATTGGTGATAGTATTGTAGTTGTTGCAGATGATGAAATCGTTAAGGTTCATGTACATACAAATGATCCAGGTCTTGCAATTCAGAGAGCTTTAAAATATGGTATGCTTTCTAATATGAAGATTGATAATATGCGTCTTGAACATAATGAAAGAGTTATCAAATCTGAAGAAGCTAATAAAGTGGAAGAAAAGCCTAAGAAGGATGAGCCAAAGAAAGAATATGGCTTCATTGCAGTATCAATTGGTGAAGGCGTAAACGAAATCTTTACTTCTCTTGGTGTTGATTATGTAATCAAGGGTGGTCAGACAATGAATCCTTCAACAGAAGATATGCTTACTGCTATTGAAAATGTAAATGCAGAACATATTTACATTCTTCCTAATAATAAGAACATTATTATGGCTGCTAACCAGGCAAGAGATCTTACAGAAGATAAGGATATTATTGTAATTCCTTCTAAGACTATTCCTCAGGGTATTACAGCTATGATTAATTTCTTACAGGATCAGACTCCGGAAGAAAATGAAGAGGCTATGAAAGAAGGCGCTTCAATGGTTAAGACTGGTCAGGTAACATATGCTGTTAGAGATACAGAGATTGATGGTAAGACTATTAAGAAAGATGACTATATGGGTATCGGTGATAGTGGAATTCTTTCAGTAGGAAAAGACAGAGATGCTGTTACTAAGGAAATGATTAAAGAAATGGTAGATGATGAATCAGCGGTTATTACTGTTTACTATGGTGAGGATGTTGATGAAGATACTGCCAATGCACTCAGAGATGAAATTGAAGCTGAATATGAAGACCTTGAGGTTGAAATTCAGTTTGGTGGACAGCCAATTTACTATTATGTTATTTCAGTAGAATAATATGAAAATTGATGAATTAAAGCAAATTTCAATAAAAGAGATTAAAGGGATCGGTGATAAAAACGGATCCCTTTTTGCACGTTTAGGAATTGAGTCTTTATTTGATCTTTTATATTATTTTCCAAGAGATTATAAGAAATTACCTCCAATAGTTAAAGCGAATGAACTAATTGAAGGAAGTGTTTGTGCTGTTAGATTAACAGTTTCGGATGATGTATATTTTAAAAAGACTACTAATAATGCGATAACAACTCTATCAGCTTATGATGATACAGGAAGAGTATTTATGACATTTTTTAGAGTTACATATATAAGAAGTGTTTTAAAGCCAGGTTCTACCTGGGTATTCCTTGGAAAAGTTGTTAGAAAGGGTACTAAATTTGCATTTGAAATGCCTGAAATCATTAAGGTTAATGAATATATAGATAATTCTAATTCATTACAGGCTATCTACCCATTAACAAAAGGTATTACCAGTAAAACTATATCTAAATATGTTAAGCAGACATTAGATAGTAATTCTGATTTGGTTGATTCTTTACCTAATGATATTTCAAA
Source organism: Lachnospiraceae bacterium (assembly GCA_024403275.1). GTDB lineage: Bacteria > Bacillota > Clostridia > Lachnospirales > Lachnospiraceae > UBA3766. Next base: position 161,827 of record JAKSSD010000001.1, on the reverse strand, counting down.
AGAACTTAATTTTTGTACATTAAGAGAAGCTTTGTACGGGATTCATTTTCCAAAAGATTCTGAAAGCAAGAAATTATCTAAGGATAGATTAGCTTTTGAGGAGTTTTATAGATTTTTTAAAGGATTAAAGGATCAGGCAGATAAATATAATAGACTTGAATCACAATGTGTATTTATTGAAACAGCAGAGTACGAAAGATTTAAAGAAGTCTTGCCTTATGAATTAACTAATGGCCAAAAGAATGCTTTAAAGGATATAGTAGAGGATTTAACTGGCGGATTCGTGATGAATAGATTAGTTCAGGGTGATGTTGGTAGTGGCAAAACTATAGTAGCTTTTCTTGCTTGTCTTTTATGTGCATCTAATGGTTATCAGGCAGCCTTTATGGCACCTACAGAAGTTTTGGCTTCTCAACATTATAAGAATTTTTGTGAACTTAATGATAGATATAAATTAGGATTAAATATTACATTTTTATCTGGTTCTTTAACTGCTTCTCAAAAAAGAAAGATTTCAGATTCTCTTGAAAGAAATGAATTTAATCTTGTTGTTGGTACTCATGCGTTATTTCAAGAAGGCGTTAAATTTTCTTCGTTAGCGCTTGCTGTAACGGATGAACAGCATCGATTTGGTGTTGAACAAAGAAATTTATTAGAGAATAAAGGCATTCATCCTCATGTTCTGAGTTTGTCTGCTACACCTATTCCTAGAACTTTGGCTGAAGTATATTATACTGGTTTGCAGGTTTCTGTTATAAGTGATAAGCCTAAAAACAGAATTCCTGTTAAAACAGGAGTCAGAATAGCTGAAGAGAGAGTTGATGGATTAAGATTTCTGTATTCTAAGGTTAAAGAAGGACAGCAGGCTATGGTTGTTTGTCCGATGATTGAGGAAAATGAAAATGTAGATTTATCTAATGTATATGATTATGCAGATTATCTTAAGGATTTGATGCCTAAGGATATAAGGATAGGCATTTTACATGGCAGAATGAAGAATCTTGAGAAAACGAGAGTAATGAATTATTTTGCTAATGGAGATATAGATATTCTGGTTTCGACAACTGTTATCGAAGTTGGTATTGATGTTCCGAATGCTACGGTAATTCTTATTGAAAATGCTGAAAGATTTGGACTTGCTACACTTCATCAGCTAAGAGGACGTGTAGGTCGAGGTGATAAAGCTTCTTACTGTATTCTAATAAATGGCTCTAAGTCTAATGAGGATAATGAAAGACTTGATGTATTAATGAAATCAGATGATGGTTTCTTTATTGCTGACGAGGATTTGCGCTTGAGAGGTCCTGGAGATTTGCTTGGTGTAAGACAAAGTGGTGATTTTCAGTTCCTTATTGGAGATTTATATAGAGATAGAGACTTATTTATTAAGGCTAAAGAATATGTTGATAGAAATACATGATGTGGTGCGAACATATATTCGCGCAATATCGTGTATTTTTTATTTGCTTAAAAACGGATTTATGATATAATTTTTATTGCGTTATTAAATTGGGGAGAGAATGTAATGAGCGATAAAAAACAAGTTTATGATTCCAGCTCGATTATGGTCCTTGAAGGTCTTGAACCTGTTAGAGAAAGACCTGGTATGTATATTGGTTCTACTTCTACTAAAGGACTTAATCATCTTATTTACGAAATAATGGATAACTCAGTTGATGAGCATATGGCTGGTTACTGCGATACAATTACAGTAACACTTGAGGCTGATGGTTCGGCAACTATTGAAGATAATGGACGTGGTATTCCTGTTGACAGACATGAAAAAGGTATAACTGCGGAAAGAATTGTTTTAACAACACTTCATGCAGGTGGTAAATTTAATAATAATGCATATAAGAACTCTGGTGGTCTTCATGGTGTTGGTAGTTCTGTAGTAAATGCATTATCGAAGAAGTTTCACATTGTTATTAAACGTGATGGACATATTTTCGAAGACTCTTATGAATGTGGTCGTCCAACAATGGAACTTGAAGATGGTCTTTTGCCAGTTATTGGTAAATCAAAAGAAACTGGTACTAAGATTAATTTCCTTCCTGATGATACTATCTTTGAAAAAACAGTATTTAAGGCAGAGGATATTAAATCAAGAATTCATGAGACAGCATATCTTAATCCTGGATTAACTATTATTTTCGAGGATAAAAGAGAGAATAAGGAACGAATTGTTTACCATGAAGAAGAAGGTATAGTTGGCTTCGTTAAAGACTTGAACGAAGGTAAACAGCCACTTCATGATGTAATTAGTTTCCATGGTGCTACTGATAATATCATTGTTGACTGTGCATTTCAGTATGTTGATGAATTTCATGAAAATGTACTGGGATTCTGCAATAATATTTATAATGCAGAAGGCGGTACACATGTAACAGGTTTTAAGACTATATTTACACAGGTTATTAACTCTTATGCGAGAACACTTGGTATTCTTAAGGATAAGGATCCTAATTTCACTGGTGTTGAAGTAAGAAATGGTCTCGTTTGTGTACTTAGTATCAAACATCCTGAACCTCGTTTTGAAGGTCAGACTAAGACTAAGCTTGATAATCAGGATGCCACTAAGGCTGTTTCGAAAGTGATTAATGATGAAGCTCAGTTGTATTTCGATAGAAATGTTGAAATACTTAAAGCTATAATTGGATGCGCTGAAAAAGCTGCAAAAATCAGAAAGGCTGAAGAAAAAGCTCGTACTAATATGCTTACTAAACAGAAATTCTCTTTTGATTCAAATGGTAAGCTTGCCAACTGTGAATCCAAGGAAGCAGATAAGTGCGAAATTTTCATTGTAGAAGGTGATTCAGCTGGTGGTAGTGCTAAAACTGCCAGAAATAGAAAATATCAGGCCATTTTACCGATAAGAGGTAAGATTTTAAATGTTGAGAAAGCAAGTATTGATAAAATCCTTGCAAATGCTGAAATTAAAACAATGATTAATGCATTTGGATGCGGTTTTTCAGAAGGCTACGGCAATGATTTTGATATTAGTAAGCTTAGATATGACAAAATCATTATTATGGCCGATGCCGATGTTGATGGTTCGCATATCTGTACACTTTTACTGACATTGTTCTATAGATTTATGCCTGAATTGATTTTCGAAGGACATGTATATATTGCTATGCCTCCATTATATAAAGCTATTCCTTCAAGAGGCGAAGAAGAATATTTATATGATGATGCTGCATTGGCTCAGTACAGGAAAAAGCATAAAGGTCCATTTACACTTCAAAGATATAAAGGTCTTGGTGAAATGGATGCTGAACAGTTGTGGGAAACAACACTTGATCCAGAGAGACGTAATTTAAAACAGGTTCAGATTGAGGATGCATCAATGGCGTCAAAGATGACTGAACTGCTTATGGGTAATGATGTAGCTCCAAGACGTGATTATATTTATGATCATGCAAATGAAGCAATGTTGGATGTTTAGGAGAGTTTAAATGGCTGGAAAGATATATAAAAGTGAATATTCAGATGTCATGAGTAAATCTTTTGTGGATTATGCCATGAGTGTTATAGTAGCCAGAGCTCTTCCTGATGTTAGAGATGGCTTAAAACCAGTTCAAAGACGTGTATTATATGATATGCATGAACTTGGAATCAGACATGATAAACCATATCGTAAATCAGCAAGAATTGTTGGTGATACAATGGGTAAATATCATCCTCATGGTGACTCATCTATTTATGATTCGCTTGTTGTTATGAGTCAGGATTTCAAAAAGGGAATGGCTCTTATAGATGGACACGGTAACTTCGGTAATATCGAAGGCGATTCTGCCGCTGCCATGCGTTATACAGAAGCGAGACTTATGAAGGTTACAGAGGATTCATTTCTGTCTGAACTTGATAAGGATGTAGTTGATTTCATACCAAACTTCGATGAAACAGAGAAAGAACCATCGGTTCTTCCATCTAAGATACCTAATATTTTGGTTAATGGTTCAGAGGGTATTGCAGTAGGTATGGTTACTAGTATTCCGCCTCATAATTTAGCGGAAGTTTGTGATGCAACTATTGCTTTTCTTAATGATCCAACAATGACTACAGCAGATCTTATGAGATATGTTAAAGGTCCGGATTTTCCTACTGGTGGTATTGTAGTTAACCAAAAGGATCTTCTTGAGATATATGAGACTGGTGTTGGAAAAATTAAGGTTAGAGGTAAAGTAGCTATTGAAAAGGGTAAGAATGGTAAAAATAACATTGTTATTACTGAGATTCCTTATCCTATGATAGGTGCTAATATTTCAAAGTTCCTTTCTGATGTTATTGCTCTTTATGATAATAAGAAAGCTCCTGAAATTTCAGATGTTTCGAATCAGTCTTCAAAGGAAGGCATCAGAATTGTTATTGAATTAAAGAAGGATGCCGACTGCGAGAATTTTGTAAACATGCTTTACAAAAAGACTCGTCTTGAAGATACATTCGGTGTAAATATGCTTGCTATTGCTGATGGTAAGCCTGAGACTATGTCTCTTCGTGATGTTATTAAACATTGTGTGGATTTCTCTTATGAGGTAAATGAGAGAAAGTATACAAATCTTCTTGCAAAGGAAGAAGAAAGAAGAGAAGTTCAAGAAGGTCTTATTAAGGCTTGCAATGTTATTGATTTGATTATTGAGATAATCAGGGGTTCCAACGATAGAGCAATGGCTAAGAAATGCCTTGTTGAAGGTGTTACTGACGGTATTCGTTTTAAATCAAAGGAATCGAAGATTATGGCTATGCAATTGCTCTTTACTGAAAGACAGGCGAATGCCATTCTTGAATTGAAATTGTATAAACTTAGTGGCCTTGAAGTTAATGCGCTTATTAAAGAGCACGATGAAACTATGGCTAATATATTTAGATATGAGGATATTCTTGAGAGAAGAAGTTCAATGACTCAGGTTATAATTGATGATTTGTCCAAGATTAAGAAAGAATATTCCAGAGCCAGACGTACAGAGATTACTGATGCTGAGGAAGCTGTTTATGAAGAAAAGAAAATGGAAGAAATGGACGTTTTCGTTCTTATGGACAGATTTGGCTATGTAAAATGTGTGGATAAAGCTACATATGAAAGAAATCTTGAAGCAATTACGGAAGAAAGCAAGTTTGTTGTTTCTTGTAAAAATACTGGAAAAGTTTGTTTATTTACTGATAATGGTAATATGCATACAGCAAAGGTTACAGATATACCAATGGGCAAGATGAAGGATAAGGGTATTCCTATTGATAATATTACTGGTTATACTTCTAAAGACTCATCTATTCTTCTTTTATGTTCACAGTCAGATCTTAACTTGTTTAGACTTGTATTTGTTTCAAAACAAAGCTTTATGAAGGTTGTTGATGGTGGCGAGTTTGATGTAACAAGAAGAACTATTGCTGCTACTAAGTTAAATGATGATGACAGACTTGTTTCTGTAGAGATATTAAATGATCAAAGAAATATCCTTCTTGTATCAAATAATGGATTTTTCCTTAAGTTCCCTATTGATCAGATTCCTGAGAAGAAAAAGGGGGCAGTTGGTGTAAGAGGTATGAAATTATCTGATAATGCTTTGATTGAAAAAGTATATCTTACAAAAAATGCAGTTGAAACTAAATTTATGTATAATGATAATGAAATTGTTTCAAGTAAAATTAAGCTTGGAAATAGAGATGGAAAGGGCGTTAAGCTTAGGTTAAATTAGTGAGAGTAATAGCAGGTACTGCAAGAAGTATTGGTCTTGTAACACCCAAAGGAATGGATACAAGACCAACAGTTGATAAATATAAAGAAACATTATTCAATTGCCTTCAAAGTCAGGTTGGAAATTGTGTTTTTGTTGATTTGTTTGCCGGTTCTGGTGCGATTGGAATAGAAGCTTTGAGTCGTGGCGCATCCAAATGCTATTTCGTAGAAAAAGGTAGTGATGCCATTAAATGTATAAAAGAAAATCTAAAGAAAACACACCTTGAAGATAGAGCGATAGTATCTCAAAAAGATGTTTTATATTTCATTAAATCTTCACTAAATGAAATTCCTGATATTATATTTTTAGATCCTCCGTTTAAGGATCACCTTGAAGCTAAGGTATTGCCTTTATTGGTAGAAGAAAATAAAATATCAGAAGATACAATTATTATTGTTGAATGTGATTTAGATGCTAAATTTGATTATCTTGATGAACTTGGCCTTGAGATTTACAAAGAGAAAGTCTATAAAACAAATCAGCATATATTTATAAGGAGAAAGTAATGGCTTCTATAATTTATCCAGGTAGTTTTGACCCAGTTACATTTGGTCATATTGATATTATTAAAAGAGCTTCAAGAAATTATGACCTTGTTTATGTTTCAGTTTTAGATAATAATCAAAAAACTCCCTTGTTTACAGTTGAAGAACGTGTTAAAATGTTACAGGATGTGACTAAAGATTTTGATAATGTAATTGTTGAATCTTTTAGCGGTCTATTAATTGATTATGCTAAGAAGAAAAAGGTTCATATGGTTCTTCGTGGTTTAAGAGCTTTGACTGATTTCGAGTACGAGCTTCATATGGCTCAGACAAATAGCATAATATCAGGTGGTACACTTGAAACAGTATTTATGTCTACAGATATGGAATATTCATATCTTTCATCTTCAACAGTTAGAGAAGTTGCAAGATATCATGGAGATGTTTCTAAATTTGTACCTGATAGTGTTCTAAAATGCTTAAATGATAAATTTAGATAATTAGATCGGAGATTGAAAATGGCTACAGAAAGAGATAATGTGGATGTTCAGAAGCTTGAACGTAAGATTTCTGAAATTGAGAAACTTCTTGAAGAATGCAAACCTTCTAAACTCAAAAAAGGCTTTGTTCTTGTAGATATTGATCTTATGTTTGAGAAGCTTGATGAACTTAAGGCTATGGTTCCAGAACAGATTAAGCTTGCTAATAACGTTTTATCTAAGAGAGAAAAGCTTCTTAAGAGTGCTGAAACACTTGCACATGATAAGATTGACAAAGCTAATGCAAGAGCTTTTGAAATTGAACAGGAAGCTATGGACAAAGCTGAAGAAACTGAAGCTATGTTACAGAATAAATTATCTGAGAATGAGATTATGCTTGAAGCTCAGAAGCAGGCTGATAGTCTTGTTGAGCAGGCTCAGTATTTATCACAGAAGAATGTTGATGAAGCTGAAGAGTATAAAGATCAGATTATTAGTAGTATGAACTATTATATGGATGATACACTTCTTGAAATGCAAAAAGCAGTTGAAGAAGTTATGAATAAGAATGTTAAGATATTCGAGGATTGTCAGGCAAGACTTGATTATCTTGCATCTAAGATTGAAGCAGATCGTCAGGAAATTGCTCCAAGACTTGCTGAAGAATCTGAGATTGAAGAGCCTAAGCCTCCAGTTACTCAGTACGTACCTGAAGAAGAGTACGAAGATGAAGTCATTGACGATGATGATGAAGATTTCTAAAACTATATGGCCTCAGTAAATGAGGCCATTTTTTATGACATATGAAAGGGTTTAAATATGTTTAGTAAATATAAAGGAAGATTTGGATATTTGAAAAAACAACCTATAAGACTTGGTCTTATGGCTTTAGCTGTTATCATTTCTTCGGTAGGAATATTTCTTATTGGATATATAAATAAAGGTGATAGCAAAAATATTCTTTCGTTGGTTGCGGTTCTTGGAATGCTTCCTGCAGCAAAGCTTATAGTTTCTTTTATAATACAAATGAGGGCTGAAAAATATACTTGTCCTAAGGATTTATATGAAAAATCTGAGGAAATTTTAAAGGACAGTGAAATTGTGCATGGATATGATTTCTATTTAACCAGTTATAAAGAAAATTTCCCTGCTCCTATGGTTTCAATAGCAGATGGTCAAATACTAGTGTTATTAACATCATCAAAAAATCTTAATAAAGAATGTAAAGAACATATTGAGAAATATTTAGCTACTAATTCTATTAATGGTTATAAGCCCGCTATTTTTGATAAAGATAGTAAATATTTTGATAGATTAAGCGTTGTTTGTAAGAATGAAGTTAATGAGCAGGACTATGTCGTTATGGCATTGATTAAGAATTTGTCCTTATAGTTATGAAAGAGTTTATTATTGATAAGGTAAATGAAAAACAGAGATTTGATAAGTATTTAAAAAGAATACTTCCTAATTCTTCAAATTCGTTTATCTATAAAATGTTAAGAAAAAAGAATATTGAACTTAATTCAAAACGTGCTAAAGGCGATGAAATTCTCAAAGCTGGGGATTCTGTTAAATTGTTCTTTTCAGATGATACATATAATAAAATGTCATCTAAAGAGCTGGTTTCTTCTAATGAATATGATAAGGCTTTTAGAGAACTTAAAGGGATTAAAGTTATTTATGAACATGAAGATTTCATGATTCTATATAAGCCTTCAGGAATATTGTCTCAAAAGGATGATAATAAAATTTTATCGCTTAATGAATGGGCTATAGGATATCTTTTAGATTCTTCTTTTATTAAAATTGAGGATTTGTCCTTCTTTAAGCCATCTGTTTTGAATAGACTTGATAGAAATACAAGAGGTTTAATTATCGTTGGTAAGACATTAAGAGGTAGTAGACGAATAAGTGAAATGCTTAATGTTAGAAGTCTTCATAAATATTACCAGGCAACAGTTGAAGGAAATTGCAATTTAAATGGTGATTATTCTGCATATCTATTCAAGGATAAAGACAAGAATAAGGTTTATATTTATGAGAATGTTAAAGATGTTCCGGATAATCAAAAATATTCATTCATTAAGACTGGAATTAAAAGTTTAGATTATGATGGATCCTTTTCAAAAGTTGAAATTGAACTGATTACTGGTAAAAGTCATCAGATTAGAGCGCATTTATCATTCCTTGGATTTCCATTAAAAGGCGATATTAAATATAATGCTAAGCTTGAATCTGTTGAAAAATTCCAAGATCTTCTTGCGTATAAATTAGTATTTCCGGAATTTCCTGAAAGTGACGAATGGGCTCATTTATCAAACAAAATCTTTATGGTTGACAAATAATTAATATAAATATATACTTTTTCAATACACTAATTTGATAATTTGCTAATTGGTTAACACTTTAAAGTGCTAAAGCGAAAGGACTTATATGAATTTATCTTTATTACATACACCTGATGGTGTAAGAGATTTCTATGGTACAGAACTTGATATCAAGAATTATATTATGAACAAGTTTGAGAATAATATTAAACAGTATGGTTATGATGAAATTCAGACTCCAGCTCTTGAATTTCTTAAAGTATTTTCTGAACTTGAAAGCGATGAATATGAGAATAAGACTTTTAGATTTATTGATCGTGATGGACAAACACTTGCTTTAAGACCAGACTATACTCCTTCTGTAGCTAGAATTGCTGCAAAGTATTTTTCTGATGAGAATTATCCATTGAGATTTTATTATAAAGGAAATGCTTTCTGGAACAAAGGCTTATATGAAGGTAAAGCTATAGAAGAGACTCAGATGGGTATTGAGCTTCTTAAAGATGATACTTATGTTGCAGATGCTGAAGTGTTAAGCATTGTAATTGAGAATCTTAAAATGATTGGACTTGAGGATTTCAAAATCTGCGTATGGTCAAAGGAAGCAAACGGTGAGATGCGTCTTGAAAAGATTAAGAATCTTTTAGCTAATAAATCATTAGATTCTTATGTGACGATTGATCCTTCGATAGATTCAAGCTATCAGTATTATACAGGTATGATTTTTAAGGTTTATACTTATGGTGTAGGCGATTGTATTTGTAAGGGTGGTCGTTACAATACACTTTTAGGACGTTTTGGTGAAGATGCTCCTGCTGTTGGATGTGTATTCAAGATTGATGATATTTTACAGAGTATTCGTAGACAAAAAATCAATCTTGCTCAGGAAAAGCCATTGAAAACTTTTGTTGTTTATAATGATGGCAATGTAAATGAACAGATTGAGCTTGCTGATAAATTAAGAAAAGATGGTGCAAATTGTTCACTTATTAAAGATGATTTAGTTACTGACAGCTTTAATACTTTATGTAATGAGAATGGATATATTATAGTTAAGTAATTTATGGAGGATTGACTGATGGAAGACAGATATTTAACTATTGCACTTTGTAAGGGCAGAGTTGCAAATCAGACCATGGATTTACTTGAGAAACTTGGAATCCATTGTGAGGAAATTAAAGATAAATCAACTAGAAAACTTATATTTGTTGATGAAGAACATAAATTAAAGTTTTTCTTAGCCAAAGGTCCTGATGTTCCTACATACGTTGAATATGGTGCAGCTGATTTAGGAGTAGTTGGAAGCGATATTATTGATGAAGAACATCGTAGTGTGCTTGAAGTTTTAGACCTTGGTTTTGGAAAATGCAGAATGTGTGTATGTGGTCCTAAATCTGCAAATGAATTGCTTAAACATCGTGAGCAGATTAGAGTTGCAACAAAATATCCTGTAATAGCTAAGGATTATTTCCATAATACAAAATATCAGACAGTTGATATTATTAAGCTTAATGGTTCAGTTGAATTAGGACCTATTGTTGAGCTTTCGGATGTAATTGTTGATATTGTTGAAACAGGTTCTACATTAAGAGAAAACGGACTTGATGTTCTTGAAGAGATTTGTCCAATTTCTTCAAGATTGATTGTAAATAAGGTTAGCATGAAAATGCAAAAAGAACGAATTGAAAGTTTGATTGAAGAGATTGATAAGGCTTTAAAGTCTGAATAGGAGTTGTTATGAAAAGATATGTTTTAAATGAAGAAAATAAAGTTAATCTTCTTAATGATCTGGTAAAAAGAAGTACTTCTAATTATCCAGAATATGAAAAGATTGTAGCTGACATTTGTGAAAATGTTAAAGAAAACAAGGATGCTGCACTTTTTGAATATACTAAAAAATTTGATAAGTTTGATATTAATAAGGATAATATTAAAGTAACAGAAGAAGAAATAGAAGAAGCTGTAGCTGAACTTGATCCAGAACTTTATGCAATAATGGAAGAAGCTGCAGAAAATATTAAAGATTTTCACAAGAAACAGCTTAGAAATTCTTTCTTTGATACAACTCAAGAAGGGACTTTTCTTGGTCAGCGCATTACAGCAATTGAAAAGGTTGGTGTATATGTACCAGGTGGAAAGGCAGCTTATCCTTCATCAACTTTGATGAATATTATTCCTGCTTTGGTGGCTGGATGTGAAAGAATTATAATGGTTACTCCTCCAAATGCTGAGGGCAAGGTTAGCCCAACTACATTAGCTGCAGCCAAGATTTGTGGCGTTAAAGAGATATATAAGGTAGGTGGAGCTCAGGCAATTGCTGCATTAGCTTATGGAACAGAGTCTATTCCTAAGGTATATAAAATTGTTGGACCTGGTAATATTTTCGTTGCTTTAGCAAAAAGATACGTATACGGACATGTTTCTATTGATTCGATTGCCGGCCCTAGTGAAATTCTTGTTCTTACAGATGAGACTGCTAATCCTAGATATGTAGCTGCTGACCTTATGAGTCAGTGTGAGCATGATGAAATGGCTAGTGGTATTCTTATTACAACTAGTGAAGAAGTTGCTAATGCGGTAGAAAAAGAAGTTGAAGGATTTATGCTTACAGCTCCTAGAAAAGAAATTCTTCAGAAATCACTTGATAATTTTGGATTTATCCTTATTGCAAAGGATATGAAAGAAGCGGTTGATGCTGCAAATGATATTGCGAGTGAACACCTTGAGATTCTTACTAAGAATCCTATTGAAACAATGGGTATGATTAAGAATGCAGGTGCTATTTTCCTTGGGGAATATTCTTCAGAACCACTTGGTGATTATTTTGCTGGCCCTAACCATGTCCTTCCTACAAATGGTACTGCTAAATTCTTCTCACCATTATCAGTTGATGATTTTATTAAGAAGAGTAGTGTTATTTGTTATTCAAAGGAAGCTCTTGAGAAAAGACATGAGAAAATTGAGAAATTTGCTAAGAGTGAAGGTTTATTTGCACACGCAAATTCAATTGCAGTTCGTTTTGAAAAATAGGAGAAATTATGAGAGAAGCTAGTTTTGAGAGAGTAACTAAAGAAACTAATATTACTTGTAAACTTAATCTTGATGGTTCAGGAAAGGGTAATATTAATTCAGGTATTGGATTTTTTGATCATATGCTTAATTCATTTGCTAAGCATGCAAACTTTGATCTTGATGTAAAATGTAATGGTGATCTTGAGGTTGATAATCATCACTCTGTAGAAGATATAGGTATTGTTCTTGGTACTTGTATCAAAGATGCGGTTGGCAATAAAGAAGGAATCAGAAGATATGGTTCATTTATAATGCCTATGGATGATGCATTAGTATTATGTGCTATTGATTTATCAGGAAGACCATATTTTAATTTCAATTATTCCTTCCAGGAAGAAAGAGTATCTGATTTCGATGTTTCAAGAGTTGGTGATTTTGAAACAGAGACTTTAAGAGAGTTCTTATATGCTTTATCTTATTCAGCTGGAATGAATCTTCATATTAAGGTTCTTGATGGAGTAAATACACATCATATTATAGAAGCTATATTTAAAGCCATGGCAAATGCTCTTCGAATTTCAGTTTCATATGATAGTGAAAGAGAAGGTATTTTATCTACAAAGGGTGCTTTATAATATTTAGAAAGTAATGGTATATTTATGTCTATAAATGAAGAATTAAAAATGCAACCAAAGCTTCAATGGTCTGAACTTAAGAAAGATTCTAATGGTTTAGTACCTGTTGTAGTAATGGATTATAAGACAGATAAGCTTTTGATGCTTGCATATATGAATGAAGAGGCTTACTATAATACATTTAAGACTGGCCTTATGACATATTATTCAAGATCAAGAAAAGAACAGTGGGTAAAAGGCTTAACAAGTGGTCATTTACAGTATGTAAAATCTATTTATGCAGATTGTGATTTAGATACACTTGTTGCAAAGGTTTTACAGGTTGGAGTACCTTGTCACACTGGCGCTGATACATGTTTCTTTAATGAAATCGTTAATCTTGATTCAATTGAAGATAATCCAGCCAAAATGTTAAAAAGATAACTTTAAGTTTAATAGGTGATTAATGAGAAAATTAGCTTTAAGTCATGAAATATTAATGTCAATTGATAAGCCTGCAAGATATATTGGAGGCGAATTCAACTCTGTGATGAAGGATTTAAATGATATTGATGTTAGATTCTGCATGTGTTTCCCTGATGTATATGAACTTGGTATGTCACATCTTGGAATTCAGATACTTTATGATATGTTTAATTCTTTCAAGGATACATGGTGTGAAAGAGTTTATTCTCCATGGCCAGATTTGGATAAAATTATGAGGGATAAAAATATCCCTCTTTTTGCGTTGGAAAGTCAGGATAAGATCAAAGACTTTGATTTTCTTGGTATTACATTGCAATATGAGATGTGTTATACAAATATTCTACAGGTCCTTGAATTGAGTCAGATTCCTCTTATAGCGACAGATAGAAGTGATGATGATCCTATTGTTATAGGTGGTGGACCTTGTTCATATAATCCCGAGCCTATTGCTGATTTCTTTGATATTTTTTATATTGGTGAAGGTGAAACCAGATATAGAGATTTACTTGATTTATATAAGAAATGTAAAAAGGAAAATTATTCAAGAAAAGAATTTCTTATAGAGGCAGCAAAACTTCCAGGTATTTATGTTCCTTCTTTGATTGATGTTATATATAATGATGATTTTACAATTAAAGAGTTTGTTCCACTTGCTGAGGGCATTCCTACAAAAGTGGTTAAAGAAGTTGAGACAGAACTTGATGATTCGTATTATCCAAGAAAACCAGTAATTCCATTTATTAAGGCGACTCAGGATAGAGTGACTCTTGAAATAATGCGTGGATGTCCTCGTGGTTGTAGATTCTGTCAGGCAGGTCAGTTATATAGACCAATAAGAACCAAAGATGTAAATCTTCTTAAAGATATAGCTAAAGATATGATTGATAATTCAGGATATGAAGAACTTAATCTTAGTTCTTTATCTTCGTCTGATTATCCAGATTTACAGGAATTGATAACTTATCTTGTAGATTATTGTGAAGAAAACAGAGTTAATATTTCTTTACCATCCTTAAGAATTGATTCATTTTCACTCGATGTAATGAGTAAGGTTCAGGATATTAAGAAATCAAGTCTTACTTTTGCACCAGAAGCAGGTAGTCAAAGACTTCGTAATGTTATTAACAAAGGACTTACAGAAGAACAGATTCTTGAAGGTGCAAGACTTGCATTTAAGGGCGGATGGAATAAGGTTAAATTATATTTCATGCTTGGCCTTCCTTTTGAAACAGAAGAAGATGTTGTTGCGATTGCTGAGCTTTGCGATAAGGTAGCGAAAGAATATTACGAAACTGTTCCTAAGGAAGAGAGAAATGGCAGAGTTTCGATTACTGCTTCTACATCATTTTTCATTCCTAAACCTTTTACTCCATTTCAGTGGGCTCCTCAGTTTACACTTGAGGATTTTAGAGAAAAGGCCTATCAGACTAAGACTGCTATTATGTCTCAGCTTAATCAAAGAAGCATTAAGTATAATTGGCATGATACTGATGTTTCTGTACTTGAGGGAATATTTGCAAGAGGAGATAGAAGACTATCTAAAGTTATTATGACGGCTTATAAGAATGGCGCTGTCTTTGATGCTTGGAATGATTTCTTTAATTATCAGATTTGGCTTGATGCATTTGAAGAAAATAATATTGATTATACTTTCTATACAACAAGAGAAAGGTCTCTTGAAGAGGTATTTCCTTGGGACATTATTGATATCGGTGTTACTAAGAATTATCTTAAACGCGAATGGTTAAGAGCCAAAGAAGGTGTAATTACAGAGAATTGTATGGTTAAATGCCACGGTTGTGGTGCTAATAAGTTTGGTGCTGGTGCATTTTGTATTAGAAAATAGGTGATAATATGACTTTGAGATTTAAATTTAAAAAATATGGTCCGGTAGTGTATATTGGTCACCTTGATGTTATGAGATATTTTCAGAAGGTTATCAGACGTACCAAAATTGATGCAGCTTATACAGAGGGATATTCTCCTCATCTTAAACTTTCATTTGCACAACCTCTGAGTGTTGGTATTGAAACAGATGGTGATTATTTTGATCTTGAAATGAATTCTCTTCCGGATATGACCAAAATAGTTTCTGGCTTTAATGAACAGTGTGTTGAAGGAATTGAGGTTTTATCAGCGACGATTCTCAATGAAGGCGTACAAAATGGTATGAGTTCTGTAAAATCTGCTACTTACAGATTTAGTTTTGAGGAAGAACTTGATAAAACACGAATAGATGAATTTTTCGGCTTAGATAAGTTTGAATTTGAATACACACAGAAGGATAAAGTTAAATTTAAAGATATTATGTGTGATATTTATATGCATGAATTCGTTGATTCTAAAACTTTAGATGTAATGGTTAACTGTTCTTCATCAGGGAATCTTCGTGCCGATGTAATAATTCAGGCTTTCGAGCATTTTGGTATAAGTAATAAATGCTTTGGATATAAGAGAATTGATATGTTTACTACAAATGATAAGGGTGAGTTTATAAGCCTTCAAAGCTTGGGAGAAGTTTATGATTAAACCTTCTTTGAAAGATTGCGATGGAAAATTGTATATAAATACTTCAGGTCTTGAATTAGTTATTACCAAAAAGGATAACAAAATACTCAGTCTTTTGTTTGATAATAAGCGATTGATTGATATGGAGGCTGATATTTCGAATGCTTTGCCATTAGATACTGTTTGTGTAGGGAAAATTGCAGAAATCTCTAAGAATATAAATGCAGCCTTTGTTTTATTACCTGATAAAAGTAAAGGTTATCTTAAGAATATCAAGGAAGAATATAAGTGTGAGATGAATCTTCCTGTTAGAATTACAAGACTTGCTTCTAAAGGGAAGCTATGTTCTGTAACTGTTGAAGATAGAGATATAAGTCATGCTAAAGATCTTACGGTACTGGAATATGGTTTAAAAGGATATATAAAAATTCTTAATAATTATGATGTAGATAGAATTATTACTGATTGTGATCAAATTTATGATGAAATTATTAATGAAAACCTTTCTAAAGATATTGAAGTTAAATTATATTTCGATAAAAGCATTAGTTTATGGGCTCTGTTTTCAATATCGAAATATCTTAAGGAAGCTACTGAAAAGACTGTTTGGCTTAAAAGCGGAGCCAATATTTGTATTGAGACAACAAGTGCTTTTACAGTAATCGATGTCAATTCTGGTAAATATATTAGTAAAAATAACTGCTATTTGGATGTAAATATTGAAGCATCGAATGAAATTTTTCGTCAAATGACACTTAGAAATATTTCTGGAATAATTTTGGTAGATTTTATCAATTTACAAACAGAAGAAGAACGTAATAGCCTTATAAATCATCTTAAAAATATGTCTTCTGTACAAAAAATACACACTAGATTTGTGGATATTACACCATTGGGAATTGCAGAATTTACCAGAAAGAAAATTGGATTAACTTTATATGATTTATTTTAGATAAATATATAAATTAAGGGTTGAAGAAAGACCTAAAATTTGATAAACTATATAAGTATTTAAATGCGTTTACGTATAAGTAAAACGGGAATGAAAGGGAGGTTTTGTAATGGCAACTGCTCAAGTATTTTCTTGTAATTATAGCGGCAGCATCAAGAATAAGTTGCTTAAAGGTGGAGATAAGTTGTTCTTAAAGATTGAGGACACTAAGATTTCCGGAAAGGCTTTTATCTGTAACGAAGAAGGTCGTAATGGATATATTGATAATTTCGAGTATCCAATTAACGATGTTCGTGAAGTTATTAAAGGTGATTATCAGGGCGATCAGGCTTTGATTATGAATACACGTATCACTAGTTTATATGGTACTAAGAAAGCTCAGACAATTTTCCCTGCAATTAAGGATATTGATGTAGTTATTGAGTTACTTGGTGAGTTAAAAGAGAAAACAGCAGCTTCAGGTCAGATGGAAGCTAGACAGGCTACAACACAGAGCCAGCCAATCGGCAGACCAGTTGTTCCTGCACCACCTGTTCCTCCTCAGCAGCCAATAGCAACTCAGGCTGTACCATCAGCTCCAGTACCTAGTGTTAACCTTCAGACAAAAGCAATCAAACAGGAAGTAACACAGAATGTTGTTGTTAAGAAGGAAACAGGAATTGGTGAAAATGTTGGTGGAGCATTATTAAGCAGAAGCACAGCACCAGTTCAGACAGCTCCAACAGGAACTGTAGGTAGTGCAGTAATGCAGAAAGCACCTGCTCAGGCAGCTCAGGCCGCAGCGGCTCAGCAGAAGAAAAATGATTCGGAAGATTTCCAGAAGAGAATGGAGAAGTTATACGTTCTTAAGGATTGCGGAATGCTTACTGATAAAGAGTTCGATGCAAAGAAACTTGAACTTGTATCTGAACTTTGTGGAATGACAGATTTCAACGAGAAGGTTCAGAAACTTGTTGTTCTTAAAGAATGTGGAATGCTTTCAGAGAAAGAATTTGATTCTAGAAAGGTTGATATCATTAAAGAGTGTTGCTCTACAGATGTTGAAGACCTTGATGAATATAAGAGAAATGTTGAAAGATTACCTTATCTTAAGCTTGGCGGCATGATTGATGATGCTGAATTTGCTGAGAAGAAGCTCCAGGTACTTTCAGAAGTTGAATACAGCGATGCTGATCCAGATGAAATTACTCTTAAGAAGTTACAGAGATGGCCAGTTCTTCGTGAAGCTGATATGCTTTCAGAAGATGAATTCAAGATTAAGATTCAGTCATTAGTTGATCATATTGATGTTTCTGAACTTGATCCAATTGAATTATTATCAAGCAAGTTAAGAAAATGGCCAATTCTTGTTGCAGCTAGATTAATTTCAGAAGGCGAATTCAAGAAGAAACAGAATGATGTTATTGATTCATTCACAAATGCTCCTTGGACAAATGTTCCTGAGTTTAGCATTGTAGTTGAAAGACTCATGGCTCTTAAGAATTGCGAATGGTTATCAGAACTTGATTTCCATGCTAAAAAGGTTGAACTTCTTCGTAAAGTAGCTAATGTTCAGGATTATGTAACAAAAGTTCAGTTATATATTGCATTACCACAGATTGGACTTATTACTACTCAGGATTATGAAGTTCGTAAGCAGGAATTTGTTGACGATATCTTCGCTGCTGGAGATGGTTCAACAGAAGAGTTCCAGTCTAAGGTTAAGAAACTTATGGATCTTGAAAAAACTGGAATGCTTTCAACAGATGAGTTTACAAATTACAAACTCAAACTTATGAGCGAATTATAAAATTAAATTATTGGGGTTCACATTTTTGTGAACCCTATTTTTATGTAAATTTCAAATAATGCTTGACATATATATTGTATTCTTGTATTATATTTGAGTATGCCGCGTAGTGAGGTTAAAGAGGCTTTGCCCACCGAAGCTAGCGAGATTGTGAATAAGGAGGTGCCTTATGTACGCTATTATTGCAACTGGTGGTAAGCAGTACAAAGTTTCTGAAGGTGATGTTATCTCAGTAGAGAAGCTCGTTGCTGAAGTAAACGATACTGTTACATTTGATGATGTTTTAGCAGTTAGTGATGCTACTTTAAAGGTAGGTGCTGATTGTGATAACGCTACTGTATCCGCAACTGTTTTAGAGCAGGGTAGAGGTAAGAAGGTTATTGTATACAAATACAAGAGAAAATCTGGCTACCATAAGAAAAACGGACACAGACAGTCTTACACAAAGGTTAAGATTGAAAAGATTAATGCTTAATTAAATTAAAATGATTTCTGTTAATTTTTATAAACAAAATGATAAAGTAGTTAAGATTGAATGCTATGGTCATGCAGAATATGATGATTATGGTAAAGACATAATTTGTTCAGCTGTTTCAGCTTTGGTAATTAATTGTGCCAATTCAATTGAGAACTTTACAGATGATTTGATTCTTTCAGAAACACATGAGGATCAAACTACAGAGATTTTAATTAAATCAGGTTGTTCACATGATACTGATTTGCTGGTAAAATCTCTTGAATTAGGATTAAGAGGAATTGTTAATACTTATGGTAAGAAGTTTTTAAAAATTTCGATGAAGGAGGTATAGACCTATGTTGCAGATGAATCTTCAATTATTTGCACACAAGAAAGGTGTTGGTTCTACTAAGAACGGTAGAGATTCCGAATCTAAGCGTTTAGGTGCTAAGAGAGCTGACGGTCAGTTTGTTAAGGCCGGCAATATTCTATATAGACAGCGCGGTACTAAGATCCATCCAGGATTAAATGTTGGTATCGGCGGAGATGATACATTATTTGCTAAAGTTGATGGTGTTTTACGTTTCGAGCGTAAGGGCCGTGACAAGAAACAGGCAAGTGTATATCCTGTAGAACAGTAATTTTAAGGCCTCAAGTATTTATGCTTGAGGCTTTTTGTATATGGAGGCTTTTTATGTTTGCAGACAGAGCTAAAATTTATATTAGAAGTGGTAAAGGTGGCGATGGCCACGTATCTTTTAGACGTGAAAAATATGTTCCAGATGGTGGTCCAGATGGAGGAGACGGAGGCGAAGGCGGCTCTGTTATTTTTCGTGTAGACGAAGGTATGAATACACTTGCTGATTATCGACATGTACGCAAGTATAAAGCTGGTGATGGTGAAGATGGTGGCAAGAAAAATTGCCGTGGTAAGAATGGTTCTGATATTATTTTACGTGTTCCAAGAGGAACTGTTATTAAAGAGCTTAATTCTATGCAGGTAATTGCAGATATGTCAGGTGATTTGAATGAATTTCTCATTCTTAAAGGTGGACGTGGTGGTAATGGTAATCAACATTATGCTACTAGTACTATGCAGGCTCCTAAATATGCGCAGCCTGGTCAACCTGCTAAAGAACTTGATCTTTACCTTGAGCTTAAGGTGATTGCTGACGTTGGTCTTGTAGGATTTCCTAATGTTGGTAAGTCAACATTGCTTACAAAATGCTCTAATGCAAGACCTGAAATAGCCAACTATCATTTCACAACGTTATCTCCGCACCTTGGTGTAGTTGATGTAAATGGTGGTCAAAGTTTCGTTATGGCTGATATTCCTGGTATTATTGAAGGAGCATCAGAAGGTGTTGGTTTAGGCTTTGATTTTTTAAGACATATCGAAAGAACTAAAGTATTTGTTCATGTTGTAGATGCTTCAGGTAGTGAAGGAAGAAATCCTCTTGAGGATATCGAAGTTATTCATAATGAGTTATTGAAATATAATAATGAACTTATGGAAAGACCAATTATTATTGCATGTAATAAAACTGATATTATTTCACATGAGCCTATAGATATAGATGATAATGGTGAATTTATTTATTCTCCTGAACATGATTATGTAAGACAAATTAAAGAAAAATATGAAGCAATGGGTATTAAGGTATTTCCTATTAGTTCATATACTGGAGAAGGTGTTAAGGAACTTATTTTATATGTTTCAGAAGTACTTTCAAAAATGGATAAAACTCCTGTTGTATTTGAACAGGAATATTTTCCTGAAGAACATTCTTCTATATCAAATGAACCATATACAGTTGAATATGATCCAGAAGAGAAGGAATATGTTGTTGAAGGACCTCGTATTGAAAGAATGCTTGGATATACTAATCTTGATTCTGAGAAAGGTTTTGCTTTCTTCCAGAACTTCCTTAAAGACAATGGTATTCTTGAACAGTTAGAGGAATTAGGCATCCAGGAAGGCGATACAGTGCGCTTATATGGATTGTCATTTGATTATTATAAATAAGAGGTGAATAGATATGACAAGTAAACAAAGAGCATATTTACAGTCATTGGCAAATACATTAAGCCCATTATTCTCAGTTGGTAAATCTAGTTTAACTCCTGAGTTTAATGAAGCTATTATTGAAGCTTTTAATACACATGAGCTTATCAAGATTAGTGTTCTTAAAAACTGTGCTGATGATCCTAGAGAAATTGCAACTATTGTTTCTGAGCGTTCTAATTCAGAAGTTGTTAAGGTTATTGGTAAAAAGATTATTCTTTATAAAGCATTTAAAAAAGATCCAGTTATTGTATTACCTAAGTGATCTGATTTTGGAGAGTTAATATGAAAATTGGTATTATGGGAGGAACTTTTAATCCCATACATAATGGTCATATTCATATAGCTAAGGCTGCATTTGATGATGCTAAGCTTGATAAAGTACTATTTCTTCCAACAGGTGTATCATATATGAAACAAGGAGTTGTTCCTTCTTTTCATAGATTTAATATGACTAAACTTGCAATTGAAGATTATGAATACTTTGATATTAGTGATATTGAAGTAAAAAGACCTGGGTTTACTTATACTAAGGATACAATTGAAGAATTAAAAGCTATTAATCCTGAAGATGAATTATATTATATTATAGGTACTGATACTTTATATATGATTGAAAAATGGTATGAGCCTCAGTATTTATTTTCAAATTTAATTTTCTTAGTAGCTGATAGAGGAGATGAAAATAGTAAACTTAAGGCGAAAGAACTAAGTGAACGTTTTAATGCTTCGATAAGTTTTTTGAATTGTGATTTTCTTGATATTTCATCTACATATGTTAGAGAAAAAATAGTTAATAAAGAATATGATGCGATTGCTTCAATGGTTCCAGAAAAAGTATTAGATTATATTAAAACTAACAGAATCTATGATGAGTTAAGTATTCCTGAGATTATTAGAATTTTAAAGGAAGAATTACCTGAAAAAAGATTTTATCATACTATTGGTGTTAGAGACATGGCAGTTAGTCTTGCAAAGAAATATGGTGTTGATATTAATAAAGCAGAAATTGCTGCATTACTTCATGATTGTGCTAAGTATATGTCACTTGATAATATGCATGCAATCTGTAATAGATATTTCTTTAATCTTACCTCTTTAGAAGCAGTTAACGAAGGTTTACTTCATTCTAAAGCGGGAGCTTGCCTAGCAGTAGAAAAATATGGTATTAAAGATCAGGAAATCTTAGATGCAATAATTTATCATACTACTGGCAGACCTGGAATGAATACTCTTGAAAAGATTATATATATTTCTGATTTTATTGAAATCAATAGAAAACATTCACCAAAGCTTCCAGAATATAGAAAAAGAGTATTTTATGATTTAGATTCTGTATTGATTGACGTATTGTATGATTGCATATATCACGTAAAATCGGTTGGACATGATATTGATTCTAAAACTGAAGAAACATTCAAATATTATACAAATAAAAAATAACCCGATTGGGTTATTTTTTTAAATAAAGAAAGCTTCATATTTAATTAATATTTTAAACTTATTAATTTATAACTAACATAATCTAAATACACCGAAAACATGTCCTAAAATAATAACATCTTTAACAATTATCGGAGACATTGAATCATTTTCTGGTCTTAATTCAATATGATCGGAATGTTTATAGAAAGTCTTAATAGTGGCAGAATCGTCAACAAGAGCAACTACCGTATCACCATTTTTAGCAGTATTCATCTTTTTAACGAATACATAATCTCCATCAAAGATTCCGACATTAATCATACTATCGCCTTTAGCTATAAGTACAAATACTTCTGAATTAGGAACCATATCAACTGGAAGAGGGAAGTAACCTTCTATATTTTGAGTTGCAAGAATTGGTTCACCACAGGCAACTTTACCAACGATAGGAATAGAAGTCATTTCTGTTCTTATCTGAGTAAAGGAATCATCAATGATTTCAATACATCTTGGCTTAGCAGGATCTCTTTTAATGAGGTTATTTGCCTCTAATTTGTTAAGATGGGCAAATACACTACTTGTAGATGATAAGCCTGAAAATGAGCACATTTCGCGCACTGTAGGGGGATATCCTTTAGCAACGATATTATCTTTTATAAATTCAAGTAAGTCATAGTCAGTTTGAGTTAATTTATTCTTTTCTCTTGACATAAAATCTCCTTTAAACAGAACATATATTCTGTTTAAATAATATCATATATTTGCTTTTAAATCAAACAAATTTTCGAATTAATGTTTATATATTTTAATCTTCGTTATTTGAATTATTATCTATATTGTCATTATCATCTGAATCAGGATTTTCTCTTAATTTAAAAGACATAATTGCACGTCTTTTTGAATCATCTGAGATTGAAGCATAATGTTTTCTTGTAGTATTTACATCTTTATGACCCAAAAAATCGGCAACCATATATATATCACCAGTTTCACGATAAAGATTTGTACCAAAAGTACTTCTTAATTTATGTGGTGTAATATGCTTTAAGGTGCCTATTTTAGATGTGTATTTTGAAACCATATTTTCCATGGCTCTTACAGACATTCTTTTGTTTTGAAGACTTAAGAATAAAGCGTTTTCATGACCTTCAGCAGGTATTAAATAATTTCTTAACTGAAGATAATTATCAAGTGCATCAGCAACCTCATCACCAAAGTATATTATAGCTTCATTTCCGCCTTTACGACGAACTTTAAATCTGAATTCATCCATGTCTATATCTTCAAGATTTAAACCTACGCATTCAGAAACTCTTATTCCGGTGCCTAACATAACTGTAAGAATAGTAAAATCTCTTGTTGCAGTTTTATCATAGAATCGTTTTTCGCCTTTGGTTAATTTATATCCGTTTTCTACTAAATCAAGAAGTTCAGCAACTTCGTTAATATCTAGTCTGATTATTTCTTTCTCATGAAGTTTAGGCATCTGAACTAATGCCGCTGGATTAGTTTTAATGATTTCATTACAAAAATAATAATTATAGAAACTTTTTAAAGAAGCCAGTTTTCTTGATTTGCCTCTTTCGTCGTTTTTATATATTTTCCCATCTTTTTCATATAAGGTAAGATATTCAAGGTAATAAAGAATATCATTTCTACTAATTTCGTCAAGCATGCTAATTTTATATTCATTTACAGGGGTAGAAGAGTAGCGAGGATCTCCATCGTGTAAATATTCAAAGAATACACTTAAATCATAAGCGTATGCAATTTTAGTTCTGGAAGATATAAGCTGATCTTTACCTAAAAAATAATCTCGACAAAAAGGAGGGAGTTTTTTTATTAACTCTCTCAGTTTTAAAGTATTATTATTTTTTACAGATTCATGATAACTTATAGATTTAGAATCCATTATTTGATCCATCCTTCAACTGAATTACATATAGCAGTAAACATTCTTTCTCTGACGCCTGGAGCATCGTGATTTAGTTCATTTAACTTATCATTAACAAACTGTCTTTTAGTATATCCATCTACTGGACATGTTGATTTAAGAACTGGTATATTGTTTGCATTTACGAATCCAATAACATCTGCTTCTTTCATATAAATAAAAGGTCTGATTACTGTAACGCCTGATTTATCAAGATAAGTTACAGGTCTAAATGTATGAACTCTTCCTTCATAAATTAATGACATCATAAATGTGTCAACAACATCATCCATATGATGTGCATAAGCGATCTTAGTACATTGATGAGTTTTGATAAAATAATTCATAGCACCTTTTCTCATTTTAGCACATAAAGAACATGGATTTTCTTCGTTTCTGTCATCAAAAACAATCTTAGAGATATCAGTATCTATAATATAATAAGGGACATCTAAATTATCACAAAATTCTCGAATTTTATCAAAATTCATATTATTAAATCCGATATTACATGTTACTGCTAGTAGAGAGAATTTTTTGGGATAAAATCTACGCATACCAGCTAATGAAGCAAGCAAAGATAATGAGTCCTTACCTCCAGAAATTCCTACTGCGATAATATCTCCATCATTTATCATATTATAATCGTCTATAGCCTTTCGTGTGCGAGACATTAACTGTTGTAATTTCATATTTTCCTCGTTTAATTTTTTATTTATTATATCATAAAAAAGTCATATTTCTAAAGAGTTAATAATATTGATATACTAATTTTAAAATGATAAAATTAAGAATAATGATTAAAAAATTAAATTAAAAGAAGGACTTATATATGAAGTTTAAATGGGATAAAAAATATTTAT
Source organism: Lachnospiraceae bacterium (assembly GCA_024403275.1). Taxonomy (GTDB): domain Bacteria; phylum Bacillota; class Clostridia; order Lachnospirales; family Lachnospiraceae; genus UBA3766. The sequence goes on along the minus strand of JAKSSD010000001.1, from coordinate 136,691 downwards.
ACTGGGGTACAACAGCTTTAGTTGTTCTCTTAATTGCTATATTGTTTAATTTTGTTCTTCAAAACAATTATGCTTTTAGAACTGCTTTTAAATCAGCTATTAAGATTTCAGCACCGATTATTGATGGTATTATAATCGCTTTTCTTATTGATTCCTTAGTTAAATGGTTTGAGAAGAAGTTCTTTCCTATATTTAACAGAAAGATTTATGATTATAGAAATTTAAGCGAAAGAGGACAAAAAATTGTTAGAACTCTTTCAATTGTATTATCATATATTGTTCTTGTGTTACTTACGGCAGGCTTTGTTTTAGCTATTATTCCTCAGATTAGTGAAAGTATTAAGGAAATTAAGGTTCAATTTCCTGCTTATAAAACTAATTTTGAATTATGGCTTAATAGAATCTCAACAAGATATCCTGAAATTCGTAAAATCATCAATACTTTAGTTGATAATTACAGTGAGGAATTTGAAAACTGGCAAAACACTGTTCTTATTCCATGGCTTCAAAATTCAGCTGCATCACTTTCATTATATATAATTAATGCATTTTCTGCTATTTGGAATATTATCATTGGCTTTATTGTTTCTATTTATATTCTTATGAAAAAAGAAACCTTTAAAGGCCAGTTTAAGAAGATTACATATGCTTTATTGAATATCAAGAATGGTAATATTGTAATTAAGAATACAAGAATGGCTTTAAATAAGTTTTCAGGCTTCATTATTGGTAAGATTCTTGATTCTATTATTATAGGTTTGATCTGTTTTATAGTTTGTAGAATTGTTGGCATTGAATATGATATTCTTCTTGCAATGATTATTGGTGTAACTAATATTATTCCGTTCTTCGGTCCATTTATTGGTGCAATTCCATCAACTATACTTTTATTGCTCATTAATCCGATTCATGCATTGTATTTTGTAATTTTCATTATTGTATTACAGATTCTTGATGGAAATGTTATTGGTCCTAAAATCCTTGGTTCTTCAACAGGTATCTCAAGCTTCTGGGTTATATTTGCAATTACTATTTTCGGTGGATTATGGGGTGTTGCTGGTATGATTATCGGCGTTCCATTATTTGCTGTTATTTATACAATTATTAAATCAATTCTTGATATTAACCTTAAAAATAAAGAATTAACAAATAATACAGCAGATTATATATATCTTGATTATATTGATGTAGAAACTAAGCAATTAGTAGAAACTGAAGTTGTAATTCCAGAGAAAAAGGTTAGAAGAAAAGATAAAAAGAGTAAAGCAGAAGATAAGAATGGCGATAAATAATTATGGATTCAGATGTTCTTAAAAAGTTTATATTAGTATTTACGATTGTTTATTTAATTATTAGCACTATTATAATTGCTCCAACTATATCTAGAATGTTTAAGGGATCTCATAAAACTACAAAAGTTGATGTTGATAAAATGATGGAATTGCAATTAGCTAATCAAGAAACTATTGATAAATATTTTACTAAAAATCCAGAAAATACTGAAATTAAAGAAGATTTATCACAAGAATCTGCTGAAGAATCATCTACAGAAAATGCTTTAGAAACATCTTCAGATGTTTCTTTGGAATATAAAATTTGTTATAAATTTAACAATAAGTATAATACAAATTTTGTAGAATCTGATTTAACAATTATGCAATTAACTAATGTTAATGGAGATTCAGTTCTTGAATGTGTTTTGAATGACCAGATTAACGAACTTGATTATAAAGTATATTTTTATCAATCCGGTGATTATATAACTGATGATTATCCTAAATTATTATATAAAGATAAATTTGATGAAAATTTCATGCTTTTAAGTGATAAATGTTTTGAAGATAATGATTTAGAATTTATTGAATATAATATATATTATTCGATGAATAAAAATAAATATTCTGATCTTGAACAATTTGAGGATTATATCGTTAATACAGATGCTCATTACGTTATTAATATTAAAGTAGATAATATTGATAATTATGAGGAAAAAGTTCTTCGAATGATAAATAATTTAGATTCTTTAAATTATCAGTATGCAATTAAATTAATAAAAGAAGATAAAAATATAACAATTCATAGAAGTAAAGATTTCTTGAATGAATATACAATTGAAGATTTAAAATTTGATAATAAATAAAAGGTCTGGATATAAAATCCAGGCCTTTTTATATGAATTACTACTCTCATCTACGTTAAGACTGCGTTAAAGTTGACTTTTGCGAATAGATGGATATATAATCTTCTATGAGTTTAACACATCCTTCAATACCAATTACTGAGGAATCTATGCATAAATCATAGTTTGAAGCGTTTCCCCATTTATTACTTGTGTTGTAATTATAGTAGCTTGCTCGGTTTCTTTCTTTTTTATCAATTAAATCAGATAATTTATTTTTAGATAAATCAGGATATTCATGAGCCAGACGATCCATTTTGAATTCTTTATTAGCAGAAATAAATACTGAAATCATATCTTTATTATCTTTAAGAATATAATCAGCACATCTGCCAACAATAACACATGAACCTTCTTCTGCAATCTTTTTTACTGTATCAAACTGAGCTAAGAAAATCTTTTGTCCAAAAGGCATATCATTTATAGAACTGCCTCTGTTAATACTTACAGAATATGGATCAGTTACAAGACTATATAAGAAACTAGATGTTGGCTTTTCGTCATGCTTTTGAATTATTTCTTTACATAATCCTGAATCTTTAGAAACTCTATCGATTAAGATGTTATCATAAAAAGGAATATTTAACTTTTTAGCTAATAACTCTCCTACCTCATGTCCTCCTGAACCGAATTCACGTCCAATTGTAATAATAACTCCCATATTTACACCCCCTTACGCAAGCTATCCAATACATTATTAAATTCATCTGGAAGTTTGGCACTATATTCAACATATTCATTACTTGTAGGATGAATAAAACCAATTGTCTTAGCGTGTAATAGCTGACCTTTGATTTTAAACTTGTTTTTATCAGTGCCATAAACATAATCACCTAATAACGGATGATGAATTGAACTCATTGCTAGTCTGATTTGATGAGTTCTTCCTGTTTCAAGTTTAAATTCTACAAATGAATATTCTTTGAATTGTTCCAATACTTTATAGTGTGTGACAGCTCTTTTCCCATGAAGGCTGTCTGTAATACCCATTTTCTTTCGATCATTCTTATCTCTGGCTATATACATATCAATTGTACCTTCGGATTCTTTGATAATACCTTGTACTATTCCTACATATATTCTATTGATAGAATGTTCCTTTAATTGCGCGGCAATTTTTTGATGTGCTGCATCATTTTTACAAACAATTATAGAACCTGTTGTATCCATATCGATTCTATGAACTATTCCAGGTCTCATAATACCATTTATACCAGATAAAGAATCTTTACAATGATATAATAATGCATTAACCATTGTATCGTTTAAATGACCAGGAGCTGGATGAACTACCATGCCTTTAGGTTTATTTACTATTAAAAAATCATTATCTTCATAAATGATATCAAGTGGTATATCCTGAGGAAGAATTTCTAAAGGTAATGGATTAGGTAAATTCAATATAATCTGATCATCTTCATTAACAGTATAGGATGATTTGTTAATGTTTTTCCCATTAATCATTACACAACCATCTTTAATAAGTTTCTGGATATATGTTCTTGATAATGAATCGGAAACGGATTTTAAATATTGATCAATTCTAATATCTTCGATATCTGATATGAATTTTAATTCAGTATACTCCATTATTCTTTTTCCCAGGACTCTGCATCGTATGTAATCTCTTTAAATGCTTCAAGAATGAGGTTATCATCCGGATATGGCATAGAGATGCCTTTGCCTAATTTACTAAGCAATTTGACGTCTTCTGGACGCTCACAGATGGTAGTCTTATATTGATTATATAATTCTTCTGCTTTTAATTTGCTCTGAGATACCATAATCTTATAAGGAACAAGCCAATCTCTAATCTCTAAATATTCTTCGTTTTCAATAAGTTCACTCTTGTAAGAAATATAACTTAATAATACTAAGCTTAATGAAATACAATCAGCTTCGGAAAATTTACCTGAATTTTTTAATGTAAGATAAAAGATATTATCTAAATAATCAATATTAGTTTCAGCTATTTCATTTGATGCTTTTTTGTGTATAGCTATTGTTTCTTTTAATAAATATTCTAAAGCTTCAGTATCCTGTTCAAGAAGTTCGTAGTTATTATTTGCCATCCATACGAAAAATTTAGCCTTATATAAAGCACCTAATCTTAATGAATGAGCTAACAAAAGAATATAATCTTTAGGATCAGCTTTCTTAATACTATCAGGATTTAATTCTTTTAACTTATCGAAATTGTAATTCATTGTTTACCTCTGTTTAAAAAACTCCCCTTATTCAGGGGAGCTTATTATTTTTTAGAATTCGCTTGGTTCTTCGTCTTCTGCTCTTACATCTCCAACAATTCCTACATCAGCAGGACAAATAAGGAAGATGAATTCACTAATCTTCTGCATTGAACCATTGATAGCATATACACTACCTGCAGTAAAGTCGATTAATCTCTGACCAACCTGCTTAGTTACCTTTGAAAGATCAAGAATTACAGCTCTGTTATGTAAAAGTGTATCTGTAATTTCATAAGAATCTTTATCAAATGAAGTAGCGATTATATTGCAAATTTCAAAATTATTTGAATTTGAATATGAATCTTTACTCTTCTTATTAAGGAAAGGAAAACCTGATCTTTTCTTTCCGTTGTCTTCATCATCGAAAACATCCATTACATTGCTTGGCATTGTAGAATCCTCCTAAATATTGTAATTTCGGGCTCCAAAGATACCAGTTCCAACCCTTACTAATGTAGCACCTTCTTCTACTGCTACAGGATAATCACCAGTCATACCCATGGATAAATAATAGTTATCTTTATTATACAATCCTTTATCTATGAGGTCAATCATTAAAGACCTTAATTGCACAAAATATTGACGATTATCTTCCATGTTTTCAATATATGGTGCGCTTGTCATTAAACCAAGAATATCAATTCCAGGAAGATTCATCATTTCTTTATAGTTTTCTAAGAAATTCTCTTTAGTAAGACCAAATTTACTTTCTTCATCCGCTACATTAACTTCTAAAAGTATTTTTACAGTTAAATTTCTCTTTACTGCTTCTTTGCTGATAGCCTGAGCTAAATGAAGCGTATCTACAGAATGAATCATATATACTTTATCGATGATATATTTGATTTTATTTGTTTGCAGATGCCCAATCATGTGCCAGCGAATATCACTTGGTAACTGATTGATTTTATCAACTAATTCCTGAACGTAATTCTCACCGAAATCTCTTACGCCCAAATCATATACTTCTTTGAGCATTTCAACTGGCTTGGTTTTACTTACTGCTACAAGTGTTATATCTTCTGGGTTTCTAGAAACTTTAACAGCATGTTCTTTGATTATATTATTAACTTCTTCAAGATTATTTTTTAAGTAACTCATAATACTCTCTTAATTATAAATATATTCATCATCCTTAACTTTCTTAGCATTTAAAGCAATATAATCATATGGCTTTAATGTTGTAGTTGAAGGATCGATTATACAATACTCGTCATTTTCATATAAGATTTTAATTTTTTTGAAATCAGCATAACCCTGATTTATTTTATATACACCAGTTAAAGTACCAGATTTAGTTATCTTTTCACTTGTGATTTCATCATTACCAAATACATATGTATCCTTTGATATAACGAAATTATCTACATAATAATAGAAATCATCGATATCATATACATTTAATTCAGTAGTAACATATACTTTTGATCCATCATCAAGATATTTATCAAGCTTAATAGATACTTTATTAGTAGTTGAGTTAAAATCAAAGCCTATATCTTTTGGAATAAGCAAAAACTCCTTTTCTGCAATTGAACTTCTTGGAACCTTGTAACCGTTATTTTCATTGATAGCGATTTCAAAATCAACATATCTGTTATTAATAAAATCTGCAACAGAATTATTGAAGGTTACAACTCCCATTTGTTCGATTGAAGCATTTTTCTTAGCGGAAATTACATCAATTGTTGTGAATCTACCAATAAGTGTTTCCTGATTCTTTGAAAATCTTACTTTGATTTCTTTGTTATTGAACTCTTTAGCCTGTTCTTCGCTAATTGGGAATATAATCTTCCAACTATTTGAAGTAATAAGCTTGTAAGCAAAATCACCTTTGTCAACAATTTCATTGTTGCTTACCATGTGCTTTTCGTAATCAATATCATCTGTGAAGTATGAAGAATTAATATCTTCAGGATTAAGATTTTCGAAACCATCATAATAATATACGACATATCCAGTTTCGATTTTACCTGAGGCTTCCTGGTCTGCTCTGGCTCCACAATAATATTTATTTACATTAGTTCCAGATAAGCTTAATGTAGAAATTTTATCAAGAATAAATAAGTTTGACATCTTAAGACTAATGCTGCCTAGGTCGTCTTTAAAATCGTAAACATCTGAGAAATCGCTATTATCATACTTTTTTGAGAATTTAACAATTTCACTTTTGATTTCTGTTAAATCATCCTGTGTAAGTGTTGTAGCGTCCTCAGTCTGATTAATCATCATATCTTTGATTTTGCCAGAACCGTCAATAGAATAAACTAGATCTGTTTTAGAAGCCTTTTCGCCTTCTTTTAAATAATAATTATAATAGCCTGAACTACCAGATTCGAATATTTCTTCATCACGCAAAATAATTCCTGTATAAGTATTCTGCTCTGTTAAAGCACCCTCTTTCACCTGATAGGTTGAGATGTTTTTGCTATTAACAAATTTATAAATACAAAATACAAGATATATTAATACTAATGCAAATACTAAATATATAAATATATTGAATGAGAATTTAGACGTTTTTGGAAATAAAACAATATTACTCTTCTTAGGAGAATTATTAGATACACTGGTTCTTTTGTTTGAAACCTTAGTATTTTGTTTATTAATCTCCTTTGAATTCTTATGATTAGAATTCTTTTTTTGAGTATTATTATTTTTTGAATTACTATTCTTTTTCTGATTAGTATTCTTATCGTCGTTGTTAAAATCAAATCTGCTTTTCATAAAAATAACCTTTATAAAAGCCCCGGTTGCCCGAGGCTTTTAAATATATTCTATTAAAGAGCTTCTATTACTTTATCTGAAAGAGAAGCAGGTAAATCTTTGTCGGTAGTAGAAACAGCTGCATAAACTGTAATTCCGAATGTTTTACAAAGCTCATCAAGCTGAGAAACTATTGTTTCAATTTCATCCATTGTAGTGTGTGAAAGTGAAAGAAAATTATCAAAATATAACTGCTGAATATCATGATCTCCAGAAATGATTCCGAGAAGGAAACCGATAAACATATCACCTGATGAAATGTTATAATCTGAAATGTTGATAAGACGAATCTTATTGTTTAACTCATACATATGCTTAGTTGATGTATCAAGATAAACAATATTTCCAAGTGTTTCTTTTACCTCTGAATTTACTTTATCAAGTAAAATCTTTGACTTACCTTTACCATTTTTACCTGTAATTAAATTAACCATTGTAACCCACCTCCGTTTGGAATTATTATTAGTAAAACCATAGATTTATTATAGTAGATTTGAGGTTAAAATTCAAGGAAATTGTATTATTTGACAGCCCCTATAAGTGTACTCATATCTTCATATAAAATATCGTGGTCTTCTGCTCTTAAAATGCAGGAAATATAAGGATTTCCGTCAGAATCTTTGAAATACAAAATAAGACATTTTCCTGCTGCATCAGTAGTTCCTGTCTTACCTCCAATAATAGTAATACCTTCAGGTGTTTCTTTAGTTCCATTTAAATACATATTTGTTGTATTTAATTCTATTGTTTTTATTGTACCATCAGCTTTAGTATAGCTTGTTACATAACCGCTTTGAGATACAATATTAGTAAATCTCTCATCTTTAACAAGTTCATTAAGAATTAGATATAAATCATATACTGTTGAACCATGTGTATCTTCAGTAAGTCCATGAGGATTAACGAAATTTGTATGAGTAGCACCAAGGCTTTTTGCTTCTTCGTTCATAAGTCGGATGAATTCGTCGTATCCACCCTCGTAATTATTGGCAATCATCATTGCTACATCATTTGCAGAGAATAATAACAGAATATTCAATGCCTGTTCTACAGTAATTGTATCGCCTTCTTTAAAACCAATTTTTTGAGCTCCTGCCTCTGTTATTTCGCTTGCACTTGTAAATGTAAGCTTATCGTCCATATCATAATATTTTAAACATGTTAAAGCGGTAAGAAGCTTTGTAATACTTGCAGGAGTCATTACTTCATACATGTTCTTACCATAGATAACAGTATTATTATTAATGTCAAAAAGACCTGCGGCATAACCGGAGGTCAGATTTACATTTTTACTGTATACAGATTCATCAACACATAAATCTTTAGCAAATGGCTCACAATATTCGTATAAAGATCCAGAATTTGATACAGAAATTGTAGAAGTATTACTATTCCTTTCAAAAGGCATAGCATAACCATTATCTTTTTGTGAACATCCTGACATCATCAGAATGCTTATTATAAGTAAAGGTAAAATAACCTTATTTATACATTTCACGCCACTCTAAATCTCCTCGATCAAGTGATTTAATTAATAATTCTGCTGAAGCCAAATTAGTTGCAAGAGGAATATTATGTACGTCACATAATCTTATTACATTATTAACGTCTGGTTCATGAACCTTAGGTGTAAGTGGATCTCTAAGGAAAATAACCAAGTCAATCTGGTTATGTTCAATCTGAGCGCCAATCTGCTGTTCTCCACCTAAATGACCTGCAAGGAATTTGTGCACATTCAGATTAGTAACTTCTTCGATAAGTCTTCCTGTAGTTCCTGTTGCATAAAGTTCATGTCTGCATAAAATACCTCTGTAAGCTATACAAAAGTTCTGCATAAGTTTTTTCTTGGCATCATGAGCAATCAAAGCAATATTCATAATGTTAACCCCTTAATCATTATATTTTCGCTGTCTTTGCAAATTTACATTTAATACGAATCCCATACCTATAAATAAACTTAAAAGTGATGTAAGACCATAGCTTACAAAAGGTAATGGTAATCCGGTGTTAGGTAGTAAACCTGTAGTAACACCGATATTTATGGCACTTTGGAAACCAACCAGGGCCCCCATTCCACCAGCAATAATTCTTCCGGCTATATCTGAGGCCTTAAATGCAATCCATAGGCAATTAATAGTTATAAGTAATAATAATACGATAACTACTGTACTTCCAATAAAGCCTAATTCTTCGCCTACAATTGTATAAATGAAGTCTGTTTGTGGTTCTGAGATATAATTACCTTTTTTAACAGAATCAACGCCTGAATAATCGAGACCTTTACCTGTTAACTGACCTGAACCAATTGCCATAATAGAGTTTTGCTGCTGAAATGCTTCTTCCAACTCGTATTCATCTGGATGAAGCCAGGCAAGTACTCTTATCTGCTGATATTCTTTAACTATACCTTTCTCAACAAGAATAGAATTAGGTTGAATCAATAATATAAATACTACGATTACAGCAGGAATTATAATAGCCAGACTACCTATAATGTATTTATAATCGAGTTCTCCTAGATAAAGAATTACATAAAATACAAGAGTAACAACAATTGTTGTAGACAAATCCGGCTGCTTATATATTAAGAATAATGGAGGTATTACTAATGCTATTAACATCAAAGTGAAATACCATAAATTAATTCTTTCTTTTAACTTCATTATAATAGCAGCAAAAAACAGAATCAATAAAATTTTTGCGGTTTCTGAAGGTTGAAATCTAACACCAAAGATTGTAAACCATCTTTGGGCTCCTCCAGAATTTTCACCCGCAAGCATAACGGCAACCAATAAACCGATATTTACCGGATATAACAGGAACCATAATTTCATCCAAATATGGTAATCAATTAAGGATAAAATAACCATTATGATTAATCCAGCAATGAATCCCATCATCTGTTTTGTGAATAAATCAGGACGAGCTGACCTTACTACTAAGGTACCTACAATGGTAATTGCAGTAAGGAGAATTATTAATTTGAAATCATAATCTTTAAATTTATAATATTTAAACATATTAGTCTCCTGCCTGACCATTGTTAAGATCAGTATTAGCTTGACCACTAAGTAATTCGTCACTTTCCTTAATTCCGTAATAGTAAGTATAAATGTCTTTTGCAGTCTGACCTGCATTATTAGAATCGTAACCATTCATAATTCTTACTGTTACAGAAATTTCAGGATTGTTGTATGGTGCATATGAAACAAATATTGCGTGACAAGCTTCGTTCCATGCTTCCTGGGCTGTACCTGTTTTACCTGCTACTTCAACTGGAATATCAAAGTAAGTCTTACTTTCAACAACTTCTCTCATACCTCTTTGTACTATACCCCAGTCTTCTGGATTAATATCAACAAAGTTTCTAACCTCTGCTTTATTATCGAGAACAAGATTATCTTTACTATCGTAGATTTTATCAACCAAAGTTAACTCATATACAGCACCTCTGTTAGCAATAGCTGTTACATATCTTGAAAGACCTACAGTTGTATATGCATGTGTACCCTGACCAATCATAGAAGGTACTGGGAACTGGTCAGATACAGATGGTTCGGATTCTGCAATTTCAATACCAGATTTTTCAGTAAGACCAAATTTATCAGCATAAATTGTCATTCTGTCGATACCAAGCTTGGCATTATAGTATCCTTGGTCATTAGCAAGTCTGTAACCTACTTCATAGAAGAAGCAGTTACATGAATGTCTGATAGCCTGTTGTACTGTCAGATTTCCATGTCTTCCAGGATAAATCCAGCATTTATGTGTAGTACCATTTAATTTTTCAAATATACCCTGACATTCAATTGTTGCATATGGATCAACAATTCCTTCTTCCAAAGCAGTGATCGCACTAATCATTTTAAAGGTTGAACCTGGCGCACTTCTATACTGAGTAGCGTAATTCCATAAAGGTCTTGAATAGTCATTATTAAGTTGAGCCAAATAGTTGTTATCTGAATTAGCAAGTCGGTTATTATCATATGAGGGATAAGAAACAAGCGCTAAAATATCGCCATTAGTTACATCGGTTATTACAGCGGAACCAGAACAAGGCTCTAAAGCTAACTGAGCCGGTGTAATCTTTAAGTTGATAATTAAATCAAGCATAAATGAATATGAACTGATTTTACCAGTCTTTAAAGCGTTTATTTCTGAATCTGATACATCGATAAGGTTTTGATCATAAAGGATTATACATAACTGTCTTCCACTGATATTGTTGTTAGCAATCATATATTTATAAATCTTTTTAGAAAACTCTTTATTAACCATTAGTTTGGCAAAAGTTTTATCAATGATTGCATTGTAAATCTCAGTAGTATCAGAGTATTTACCGTTAAGATCAAGGTTATTAGTATTTATCCAGTTCATATTAATACAGTATGTTAAATATTCCTTTAAACTGATTGTTTCATCAGTTGTCCAGGCTATATACATTTCATCTTCTGTATCAATTAAATCCTTGTTTAAGATACCTATATTATCTGAAGAAATATAAGAAACAATAAAGCTTTGATAAACCATATATTCTTTGGATAACTGATTATACGGTATCGGTTTTTCTGCATAAAGCTGATTTCTTAATTCTTCAAATACTTTAGATTGTTTATCAATAAATGCAGCATAAACCTCTTTTTCAGTGCTTGAAGCGAATTCAGAAGCAAAATGATTAGTATCTAAAACATTATTATTAATTAACTGAAAATAAACATCATCTATTGGAACCTTGATGTCAGCCTGTTTTGTTTTTTCAGTCATAGTAAATTCTTTGATATTATCAATTTTACTTACCAAAATACCGGCAATACGCTGTTCAAGAAGATTGTAGGTAGCTTTTTGTAATTCAGCATCTATAGTTAAATAAATATCATTTCCTGCAACTTCTTCTTTAGTAATTGTTGAATCAAGAACTTTACCAAGAACATCAACATATACAGTTTCTTTACCTTTACGACCTTTTAAGTACTGCTCCTGTGAGTATTCAATACCTGTTTTTCCTACATAATCGGATAAAGAATAATCATCATCAATAAGAATATATTCATCATATTCTTCCTGTGAAATCATACCTGTATAGCCTATGATTTGAGAAAAATATATTGGATCATTATATTTTCTAACTGTTGTTTCATTAACACTTATGCCAGGTAAAGTATCAGAGTGCTCTAAAAGGCTTGCTAATGAGCGTTCAGAAATATCATTTGCAATAGTTGTACCCATGTACTTTTTAAAGCCTGTTAATGAAAGAGCATATCTTATTGATAAAATCTTAATTACATCTGATTTTTCATATCCACCACCAGGAATGAAAGAATCCTTATCATCGGGATCTTCATAATAACCAATAGCATATTTTTTTCTACCACAGAAATAATTAATAACGTCATCAGGGGTAGCTGTCTTCTCTTCCGGCTTCAAATCGCTAATTTTAGCATGTCCATATATATCAGCCAAAAATCTTAATAACTGAGTACCTTCAACGGTATAGACATACTCATTATTTTCATCCAAAGCAATTTTAAAATCCGTACAGATATTATCACCATTACTTTCGAGAATTTTAATCACTGTATAAATGGTTTCATTCATATTTTGATTTTTGTTTTTTCCAGACTCATATACATCCTCGAAGGTTACTGTATATGATAGTTTATTATAAGCAAGTAATACACCATTTCTGTCGTAAATATTGCCTCTTGTACCATCAATAGACTTCTCTCTTAAGGTTTTAAGCTGATAGTTACTAACGTAATTATCACCATTAATAATCTGAAGTGAAAAGATTCTGAATATAAGTACTGCCCCAACTACCATGAAAAGAATAATTGGAATTATCAGTCTGGATTTTATGAAATTAAATAATTCTTCTTTAAAATTCTCAAACACTATTGTGACTCCGATTTTTTCTTTTCAAAAATATTGGCCTCAACAAGCCATAAAAGTGGATAAAAGATTACAGAAATAAGCAAAGTAAATGCAATTTCTGGAATAATTATATTAATCAAATAATCAAGAAATTCAAATTTGGCTCTAAATAAGAATAAAACTACATAAATTGACAATGAAGTGAAAATATTTGTTAATGTTATAAGTAATGCTGGAGTTTTGAAATCCTTTAAATAAAAATAATTGTGAATAAAACCATTAGTGAATCCAATGATCATATAAAGAATCGTATAGAAACCGAATATGTCAAAGGAATAAATATCCATTAACAATCCTGAAGCAAAACCAACTAATAATCCATATCTGCTTCCTTGCATAAAACCAGCGCATGCAACAAAAACAACCATAATATTAGGAATGATAGATTTAACACTAATCATTGGAAAAATGGTTGTTTGAAATAGAAAACATATAATAATTATTATTAAATTCACAATAAATCGTTTCATACTTTAATCTTCCAACTGATTTTTAAGTTCTGTAATAACCAAAACTTCACTCAGATGTTCAAAAGATACGCTAGGTGTAATATAGCCCGATATAGATAGCTGATTGGAATCCTTTTCCATAAAATAAATATTACCAACCTGTATACCCGGCCAATATATATCTGAAATATTACTTGTAACTACTTTATCTCCGACAGTTACATTAGTTGCATTTCCGGATAACTGACTAAAAGTAATATATCCATTATCCATAGTTGAAAGGTTTCCCTGAACCATTAAGTGGTCATTTGTAGATAAAACCATACAGGATACATTACTTGTATCATCTATAATACTTAAGACTCTGGACCAGTTTTTACCAGTTTCTGTAATTCTTCCAACTAATCCACCACCGCCTAATACATTCATACCTACCTTCATTCCATCATCACTGCCTTTATCAATGATAAATGATGAAAACCAGTTATTTGTTGAACCTGATATTACTCTTGCACCAACCTTTGGATAATCAGAATAAGTCTGATCAAGCTCGTATAATTTTCTAAGAGAGTTTAATTCATACTTTTCCTGAAGAAGCATATTATTTTCATATGTAAGTTCGTCCACCTGCTTCATTAATTCATTGTTCTTATCAACAAGTTCATTTACAGTTTTGAAGGTTTCTTTTTTCTGATAAATAGAATCTCCAACTACACTAATTCCTTTTTGCATTGGAATAATTGTATAGGAAACAATGAAATTAAGTGGAGAAAGTGACAAATTAAATACAAAAGTAAGCAACATAAGAATAGTACTGATTGCAGACAATATCAGCAACCAGTATTTTGTTGGTAATTTATATTTTTCATCAGGTTTTCTTACGTATGGACTCATATATTTATACTTCTGTAATTATATTCTTATATTTCTTGTTTCTAATAATTTCTGCAATACCAAATATTACACTGTTTTCTGCTGTCTCAGAGGTATTGACTTTAAGGCCTGTACCATTTGCGACATTTTGACAAAGGTTACTTACAAGTGAACCACCACCTGTAATATAAATACCCTGCTTGTAGATATTTGCACCGATTTCAGGAGGTGTACTTTCAAGTAATTCTTTAACGTTATCAGTAATAGTTAAGAAACTATCTTTAAGACATTCTTCAAGAACTAATGGATCAATAAGACATTCAACAGGTAAACCGCTTGCTACATTTCTTCCGTAAACAGTACCTTTTTGTCCGTTTGATTTTAATTCGTCTATCTGCATCTTTAAACTTTCAGCAGATTTAGAACCAATATGTAAATTATATTCCTTACGAACTGTGTTCTTAATAATATCATCAAATCTGTTACCACCAATTTTAACAAGCTTTGATTTTACGATACCACCGAAGGAAAGAATGGAAATTTCTGTTGTATTATAACCAACATCAACAATCATAACGCCCTGTGAGCTTTTAACGTCTATATTTAAACCGATACCACATGCAATAGATTTTTCAACTACTGAAATCTTTCTTGGTTTTAAAACAGAATCAGCAATAAGTTCACTGAAGGCTCTTTTTTCAACTTCTGTAACATCATGAGGAATTGAAAGCACATAATCTGAATTCTTATAATTATTCTTAGAAATTTCAGTTATAAATAATCTTAAAAGCTCCTGGGTGTTGTTAATATCTGAAATAACACCATTATTTAAAGGCTGAGATACAACGATATTATCTGGTGCTTTTTCAAACATTTCATATGCTGAATCACCATATGCGATAACATGTTTCTTATTCTCAATAGCAATCATGTTACGTTCAACGAATACACGCTTTTTTTCATGATTATATATACAAATTTTACTTGTTCCTAAATCGATACCAAAAGAATTGTTTCCCAAAACATTTCTCCTTACTTAAAACTTAATCTATATATTATAGCAAATTTTTGAGTATTTATAAACTATTTAAAGGTATTTCTACAAGACCTTTATCATACATGGCCTGAAAAGATTTGATTATTCCATATTTTACGTGTGGAAAGGTCAATCCACCCTGGAAATAAACAGCATATGGCTCCTTTAATGGTCCATCAGCACTTAATTCAATTGATGCACCGGATACAAAAGTACCTGCAGCCATTATAACCTGTGAATCATAACCAGGCATATCCCATGGATATGGAGCCACATGTGAATCTACAGGTGATGCAGACTGAATACCCTGACAAAATGCAATCAATCCTTCTGCTGAATTAAGGGTAACAGCCTGAATAATATCATGTCTTGATTCAGTTGAATTAGGTACACAACTAAATCCTGCCTTTTCATATACATTTGCAGCAAATATAGCTCCTTTTAATGCTGAAGCTACAACAGTTGGAGCAAGGAAAATTCCTTCGTAAAAATCCTTGTTAACATTTAATGATGCACCTACTTCTCTACCAAGTCCAGGTGAAGTGAGTCTGTAAGCAGCATTTTCAATACATTCTTTTTTACCAACAATATAACCACCAAGAGGAGCAAGTCCGCCACCTGGGTTCTTAATAAGTGAACCAACAGTCATATCTGCACCTACATCACTAGGCTCAATTGTTTCTACAAATTCACCGTAGCAATTATCTACCATACAGATAATATCCGGCTTAACAGATTTAACAAATTCTATTAATTCTTTAATTCTTGAAACGCTTAATGTCGGTCTTGTTTGATATCCTTTAGATCTTTGAATTGTAACTAATTTAGTACGTTCATTAATTGCTTTTTTGATATTATCATAATCAAATGAACCATCAGCTAACAAATCAACCTGTGCATAGGTGATTCCATATTCTTTTAAGGAACCTTTGCTTTCTCTAATTCCAATAACTTCTTCAAGTGTATCGTAAGGCTTACCAACAGGGGATAAAAGTTCATCTCCTGGTCGTAAATTACTCATTAAAGCAAGAGCTAAAGCATGAGTTCCGCATGTGATTTGAGCTCTTACTAAAGCATCTTCAGTATGGAAAATATCAGCATATACTCTCTCTAAAGTATCTCTTCCTTTATCATCGTAACCATAACCTGTTGTACCATTCATACAGTTTTCAGCTACGCAGTTCTTTTGCATTGCCTTAAGTACTTTTAATTGATTTAATTCTGCTATTTCATCAATTTTTTCGAATCTTTCTTTTAAATTATTGCAAATACCTTGTGTGTATTTAAATACTTCATCAGATATTCCAAAATCTTTATATAAATTATTCATAGATCTTCCTTTCAGAAAGAATATTAATCATTTCATTTAATATTTCATCTTCACTTTGAAGGCTTTTATTAAACCAGATTGCTTCTTTACTTCTTTTAAAGAAGGTAATCTGCTTCTTAGCGTAATGTCTAGAATTGAGTTTAACCTGCTCAATTGCTTCTTCAAGAGAACACTTACCTTTTATATACTCAATTATTTCTTTATAGCCTATGGCATTATAAAAGCCAGACTGAGAATTATAATCATATTGTCCTATCAGAGACTTTACTTCTTCTAAAAGACCTTTAGATATCATAATATCTACTCTTTTATTAATATTGTCATATAATTCATCCCGATTTCTATTTAGAACAAAATATGCAAGATTGTAAGGACTAACTTTTTCAGCCTGTTTTAAATTATAATCAGAAATCTTTGACTTATGAATTTCATAGAATTCAATAGCTCTAATAACCTTTTTAATATTTTGTTTAGGTATTATTAAAGCTGATTCATGATCAATTTTATCAAGTCTTTCAAATAAGGCATCCATTCCATATTTATCATAATAATCAGTTATGGATTGTCTTATAAGAGTGTTATCTTCTTCAAGAAATTCAACGTCTTTAGTTATAGCTTGAATATAAAATCCTGTACCACCAACCAGCATAGGAATGTGATTTCTGGATATAATATCATCAATGCATTCTTTAACCATTCTTTGATAAATCTCAATATCACAAGAATAGTCCGGATCAAAAACATCTAACATATGATGTCTTATATCACACATTTCTTCTTTTGTAATTTTAGCGGTACCAATATCAAGTTTCCTGTAAACTTGCATAGAATCGGCCGAAATTATCTCTCCGCCGATTCTATTAGCTAACTTTATTGATAAATCGCTTTTACCTACACCGGTAGGACCGGCTAATACTACAAGCGGTTTCATCTATAATATCCTTTTAAACATTTTTTCCAAATCAGATTTAGTGATTCTGATAAGTGTTGGACGACCATGTGGACACTGATAAGGATTTTCCAGCTTAAACATATATTCAAGAAGCTTTTGACATTCATCCTTACTAATCTTTTGGTTGCCCTTAATAGCAGCCTTGCAGGCTCTGGTAGCAATTCTATCTTCAATGATTCCTATATGAAGTGATGGAGATACATTGATAAGCTCTGATAAGATGTCCATAAATAAATCTTTAGCATTAGCGCCAAATAAATCAGCAGGTACACCTCTAATAAATAAATCTCTGTCACCAAAATCATTTATTATAAATCCGAATTTCTCGAATTCTTCCTTGTATTTCATATAGCAGTCAATTTCTGCTTTACCAAGTGATACGACCTGAGCAACTACAAGAGTCTGAGTTTCGATTGACTGTGTTTTGAATTTCTCCATGAACTTCTCAAACAGAACCTTCTCGTGAGCAGCATGCTGATCCATAATAAGTAATTCGTTTTCAATTGAAATTAACCAGTATGTATTAAATACCTGTCCAATAATTTCAAATTTAGAAAGCTTTGAAGAATCAAGAGTTTTTTCAGTGAAAATAACAGTCTGTTCTTCTGCAGGTTTGCTTTCTTTTTTGTTTGAATCTCCAAAACGATCAACCTTTTTAAACATGGTTGCAGACTCTTTTTTAGGAAGTTCGTTTTCTATTTTCTTATTTTCGTTACTATCGAAGGTCTTAACCCTAAAAGCAACCTTTGGCTCGTAACTATACTGTTTATCAGTATTTTGTGGAGCTGGTAGAGGGTTGGATTTTTTGATAGTAAATATTGTCTTTTCTTCTTCAGGCTCAATCTTATTAATTGGTTTAATCTCTTCTACAACTTTAACAGGTTCTGAAGATAATTTATTTTTAAGAATTGCCTCTTCGTTTGAGATACTAGCAGCAGATCTTTGAGTACCTGTTCTGATCTCTTCTATTTCTTCATTATCATCCTCTAAAGTAATATCAGGAGCATCATCTACATCATCAAGATTCTTAAACCATTCAGCGAAAGCATCAACATTTGCATCTTTTGATTCATTTTCACTTATTTTTAAATCCTTTGTTATGTCTATGCTTTCTTCGACTTCATTTTCTGATTTTTCATCAGTAGCATTTTCGGTAGAATCAAGTGATTCATCTTTATCTAAAGATATATTTTCAACTTCTTCTTTTGAATCTACTTTGTTTTCTTTTGAAGAATCATTATTTAATGCTTCTTCAATGATATTAACTTTTGATTCTGAATTTTCAATATCTTTATTATCTAAATCAAGATCCTTAGTTAAATCATTAATTGATTTAATCTCATCAACTTCCTCTTCTTGCTGCATTTTCTCTGCAAGTAAATCTGATTTTGATTTATACTGAATTGTATTGCCCTGGCTTAACATTCCAAGCTTAGGTAAAGTAGGTTCTTCAACTGTTTCTTCAGTAAAATCAATCTGGAATTCTTTAGATTTATCATCAACTTCTTTTGCATTCATTGATTCAGCTAAAGGAGTCTTAGTATCGTAGCCTTTCTTAATAACATATTCGTTCTTTAATAATTTGGTTTCGAAAGGTTCAGGCTGTCTTTCTAAGGCTTTCTTTTCTTCCTTGAATACAAAAGCACTTGGTATTAATTCACTTTCTGACAACTGCTTTTTGATAGTCTTACTAATAATATCTACAAGGAATTCACCATTAGTAATTCTAATTTCACTCTTTGCAGGATGAACATTTATATCAAGACCAAATGAGTCAAGCTTGATAAATAATACAACAAATGGGAATTTATGCTGCATTAAGAAATTTCTATAACCTTCTTCGATACCTCTTGTTATAAAATCGTTCTTAACAAAACGCTCATTTATGAAATAATTCTCTCCTGATCGTGTAGGTCTGCAGGCTTCAGGTTTAGTTATAAAACCTGAAATTTTAATGAAATCATCTTCATAATCAAGAGGTAATAATAAATCAAAAACTTCCTTACCATAAATTCTATAGATAATATCTTTGATGTTACCTGAGCCATTTGACTGAAGACGTACATTTCCATTGATGATAAGCTGTATTGCAACCTTTGGATTACAAAGTACAAGCTCTTCCATCATTTCAATTATTTTAGTTCCTTCAGAAGATGGAGAATTTAAAAATTTCTTGCGTGCGGGTACATTAAAGAATAAATCTTTAACAATTATTGTTGTACCTTCTGGTGTACCTGTCTGTTTGTATTCCTTAACATTTCCACCATCAAGCATAATTCTTGTGCCCATTAAATCAGTAGATGATTTAGTCATCATTTCAACATGAGAAACAGAGGCGATACTTGCTAAAGCTTCACCTCTAAATCCTAATGTATTTAAGAAAAATAAATCTTCACTGGAAACAATCTTGCTGGTAGCATGACGAAGAAAAGCTGTAGGAACTTCTTCATAAGGAATTCCAGAACCATTATCCGTAACTCTTATATAATCAATTCCACCGCCTTTGATTTCTACTGAAATATTTGTAGCCCCTGCATCAATAGAGTTTTCAACCAATTCTTTGACAACACTTACTGGTCTCTCGATAACTTCACCAGCAGCGATTTTGTCAATTGTCAAATCATCAAGAAGTCTAATCATAGTTTAATCCTATTCCTGCATTTACATTGTAATCTATACAATGTGTTTAACCCTTCAATTGGTGTCATATTTGACACATCAATATCTTCCAATTCTTTTATTATATCAGAATCTGAAGTCATATCCAATAATGTAAGCTGACCTAAATCAATTTCATCATATTTTTTTTGAGTTTTATGTGTATTTTTGCTCTGATCAACAATAATATCTTGCATTTTATCGATAATATTGTTCTCTGATAACTGTTCAAGAATGATTTTTGCTCTCTCAATTACCAAATCAGGTACACCAGCTAGCTTAGCAACCTGAATACCATAACTTCTGTCTGTGCAGCCCTTTATAATCTTACGTAAGAAGATTATATCGTCCCCCTGTTCATTGACTGCAATACAGTAATTATTAACATTATTTATTTTACCTTCAAGTTCAGTTAATTCATGATAATGCGTTGCAAATAAAGTCTTAGCACCTAGTACTTTAGTGTTAGCGATATGCTCTATAACTGCCCAGGCAATTGATAAACCATCAAGTGTTGAGGTACCACGACCGATTTCATCAAGAATTAAAAGTGAATCTTTAGTAGCATTTCTTAATATGTTTGATACTTCATTCATTTCAATCATAAATGTAGATTGACCACTTGCTAAATCATCAGAAGCACCTACTCTTGTAAATATTCTGTCACAAACAGAAATATTAGCTGATTTAGCTGGAACAAAGCTTCCTATTTGGCACATTAATACAATTAAAGCTGTTTGTCTCATATAGGTTGATTTACCAGCCATATTAGGGCCAGTAATTACAGCAATATTGTTTTTCTTATTATCAAGCTTAGTATCGTTTGGAATAAACTGATTATCTGGAATCATCTTCTCAACAACAGGATGTCTTCCTTCTTTGATATCAATTACACCCTTATCATTTAAATTAGGTCTAACATATCTGTTAGTTTCAGCTATATGACTTAATGAACAAAGCGCATCTAGATAGGCAATAGCTTTAGCAGTTTTTTGAATTCTAACAAGATTATCAGCAATAAATGATCTTACATTACAGAATAAATCATATTCTAATGTACAAAGCTTATCCTGAGCATTAAGAATTGTATCCTCAAGTTCTTTCAATTTATTAGTAGTATATCTTTCTGCATTACTTAATGTCTGCTTACGAATATAATCATCCGGAACCATATTAATAAAGGAATTAGTTACTTCGAGATAATAACCAAATACTTTATTATATTTAACCTTCAAGGTTTTGATTCCTGTTCTTTCTTTTTCTTCAGATTCTAGTTGAGCAAGCCAGTTTTTTCCTTCAAATTTTGATTGGCGCAAGTAGTCAACATCTTTATCAAAGGAATCCTTTATAATACCACCCTCTCTTATAGAAAATGGTGGATCTTCGTTTATAGATTCATCAATAATATTAAATACATCAATTAATGGATCGATATCTTCGAAAATCTTCTTTAATTCAGGAACTTCATTATCTGCTAAGATATTTTTTATATGAGGAACCATACGAAGAGATTCCTTCATAGCAATCATATCTTTGGGATTGATTGTCTGGTAGCTGACTTTTGAAAGAATTCTTTCGAGGTCATATACAGGATTCAAATATTCTCTTATTTCTTCACGTGTAACAATATCATTATAGAGAAATTCAACAGCATTTAATCTATTCTCTATCATCTCGCTATTAACAAGAGGCTGTTCAGTCATAGAACGAAGAGTTCTTGCTCCCATTGCAGTTTTAGTTTTATCTAAAACCCAAAGAAGTGTTCCTCTTTTTTGTTTATCACGCATAGTTTCAGTAAGTTCAAGATTTCTTCTTGTTGAATTATCAAGAACCATGTAGATACCGTTAGAAATAGGATTTAAAGAGGTGATATGATCAAGAGAAATCATCTGAGTCTCTGAAAGATATGTTAATAATGAACCAGAAGCGATAACACCTAATTCATAATCATCAAGTCCCATACCAATAAGAGAATGAACCTTGAAATGTTTAGTTAATGTTCTCTTGCAAGCAACTTCTTCAAAGTAATAATCATCCAAAATTGAAACCTGACAATTGATTTTATCTTTAAGTTCTTCTTTATCAATTCCAGAGCTTAAAAACTGAGAATTACAAATAATTTCAGCAGGTTTAAATTTATATATTTCGTCTGAGAGATTTTTAATACCTGTAAGTTCTGACAAAAAGAAATCGCCAGTTGTAACATCACATATAGAATAGCCAATATTATTCATATAAATGAAAATTGACATTAAGTAATTGTTTTTGTTTTCATCAAGAGACAAAGAATCAAGGTTTGTACCAGGTGTAACGATTCTTGTTACTTCTCTTTTAACAAGACCTTTTGCAAGTTTCGGATCTTCTACCTGTTCACATATAGCAACCTTGTAGCCATTTTCAACAAGTCTTGTTATATAAGGCTCAACTGAATGAAAAGGAACGCCACACATTGGAGCCTTTTCTTCAAAGCCGCATTGCTTACCTGTAAGAGTAATTTCAAGAATTTTAGAAGCTGTAAGGGCATCATCAAAAAACATTTCGTAGAAATCGCCTAAACGATAAAACAAAATGCAATCTTTGTACTGTTCTTTAGTTTCGAGGTATTTTTGCATCATTGGGGATAAACCCGGTGTGGATGATGTAATATTCTCAAGTGCCATTACTTATTACCTTTATACCAATTCTCCTAAATAATAGAAGCCTTTATAATCAACGCATTTAACATTAACAATTGTTCCAATTAAAGAAGAATCACCTTTGAAATGAACAACTGTATTGTTAGATAATCTTCCTGTAAGCAGGTTCTCATCCTGTTTATTTACTTCTTCTACAAGGACAGGCAAGATTAGTCCTTGCATTTTCTTAATCTGATTCTGAGCTGTCTTTTGAACACAATCTAATACTCTGTCAAATTGTTCCTTTACAATATCTTCAGGAACCTGTTCCATACTTGCTGCTGGAGTTCCTGTTCTCTTTGAATAGATAAATGTAAAGGCATTATCAAATTGAACCTTCTCGATAACATCAATAGTTTCATCAACATCTTCTTTAGTTTCACCAGGGAAACCAACAATAATGTCTGTAGTAATTGAAATATCAGGAATTTCTTCTCTTATTCTTAATGCAAGTTTAAGATACTGTTCTTTATCATAAACTCTGTTCATTGCTTTAAGAATTCTTGAACTTCCAGACTGTAATGGTAAATGAAGATGCTTACAAATTTTATCTGATGATTTCATTACTTCAATAAGTTCATCTGATAAATCCTTTGGATGAGAAGTCATAAATCTAATTCTTTCAAGACCTTCAATTTTTTCAATTCTTCTTAATAATTCAGCAAAAGAAATAGGATTCTTTAAATTTTTACCGTAAGAATTAACGTTTTGTCCAAGAAGCATTATTTCTATACAACCATCAGCAACAAGCTTCTTAATTTCTGCAATGATTTCTTCCGGGTCTCTGCTTCTCTCACGACCTCTTACATATGGAACGATACAGTAGGAACAGAAATTATTGCATCCAAACATGATATTTACGCCAGATTTATAAGCATATTTTCTCTCAATTGGAAGATTTTCAACAATTTTTTCAGTCATATCCCAGTGAGAAATCAACATATTTTTATGCCAATAGTATTTTCCAGCTTCATCTTCATCCATAGGAGAATAATTGTCTTTTCCAATATATGAAATATATAGAAGTTGAGCGACTTTATAAATGTTATGAGTGCCAAGAACAATATCAACAAATCTGTAAGAAGTCTTAATATGTTCAATAACGCTTTCCTCCTGTGTCATACATCCACAAAGAACAATTTTCATTTCTGGATTTTTCTTTTTGAATGTTGATAATCGTCCAAGTCTTCCATAAACTTTCTGGTTAGCATTATCTCTAACTGAACAAGTATTATAAATTACTAGATCAGCGTTTTCTGAGTCGATCTCTTTAAATCCAGCAGCCTTTACAATTCCAAGAAGCTTTTCAGAATCTCTTGCATTCATCTGACATCCAAAAGTCTCGATATGTGCTGTAGGAACCTTAGAATGTTCATCAATAAATTTATTAACCTGTTCTTTTAATAATTCAATGTAATAAAACTGAAGCTTTTCTTCTTCAATATTATTCTTTGTTTCGAATTCCATTTATTATCCTCTAACCTGACCATTACCAACGATAATATACTTATATGAATTAAGCTCTTTAAGACCCATAGGTCCTCTTGCATGAAGCTTTTGTGTAGAAATACCAATCTCTGCACCAAATCCAAATTCAAAGCCATCTGTGAATCTTGTAGAAACATTCCAATAAACACATGCAGAATCTACACCTTTAAGAAAATATTTAGCAGTTTCTTCATTAGCTGTAACAATACAGTCTGAATGACCAGTATTATATTTATTAATATGTGCTACTGCTTCTTCTACTGAGTTAACTGTTTTAATCGAAAGAATATAATCTAAATATTCTTTACCAAAATCTTCTTCAGTTGCATCTATACAATCAATAACCTCTTTAGTTTTAGAATCTCCTCTTAGCTCAACATTTTTCTCTGATAAACGTTTTGCTAACATAGGAAGAAGCTCTTTTCTAACATCCTCATGAACAACAATCGATTCACAAGCATTACATACACTAA
Organism: Lachnospiraceae bacterium; assembly: GCA_024403275.1. Classification (GTDB taxonomy): domain Bacteria; phylum Bacillota; class Clostridia; order Lachnospirales; family Lachnospiraceae; genus UBA3766. Next base: position 111,629 of record JAKSSD010000001.1, on the reverse strand, counting down.
TTCTTTGTGTTTTAGCGTTGTAAATAATTTCAACAGCCATATTTAAATCAGCTTCTTTATCTACATAAACATGGCAATTACCAGTACCAGTTTCAATTACAGGAATTGTAGAATTATTAACTACAGCCTTAATTAAACCCGCACCTCCACGTGGAATTAATACATCAACATATTCATTCATTTTCATGAATTCAGATGTAGTTTCTCTGTCAGTCTTTTCGATAAGCTGAATAATATTCTCATTTATGTTGCAGGCTTTCAAAGCTTTCTTGATTGTATTTGTAATAGCAATATTTGAATTAATAGCATCTGAACCACCCTTTAAAATCACTGCATTACCTGCTTTAAAAGTTAATGCAAATGCATCAAGAGTAACATTTGGTCGTGATTCATAAATAATACCTATAACACCCATTGGTACAGAAACCTTTGTTAATTTCATACCATTAGGCCTTTCAAATGTATCTAATACTCTGTTTACTGGATCTTCAAGATCAATAACCTCAAGTACACCCTCACTCATTGCTTTAATTCTACTTTCGTTGAGAGTAAGACGATCTATAAGACCTTTATTCATATTATTCTTAATGCCTTCATCAATATCCTTTTGATTTTCTGAAATGATATAAGAAGCCTCATTAACAATATATTCAGCAACAGTTTTTAATACTTTATTTTTTGTTTCGCTATCAAGTAAAGCAACTTCGTATTTTGCTTTAACTGCATTTTCACCAAGATTTTTTAAATACATTGGTTTAACTCCTTATTTATTGAATTTTTCACCAAGATTAGTAACGCTACCATCTTTTTCAAGAATTTCTATGTTATTAAGCTGTCCACGAAGGTTATTACGTACATTTTGAACGTATTCCTGTCGCAATGCTTTTTGCTCTTCAAGTTCTTCAGGACTAAGACCTTCTTTTTGTGATTTATGATATAATTCATTGATTCTTTCTGTTAATTTACTTACTTCCATTATAAGCCTCGTTTAAATCTCCAAGGAAATCTGCTAATCTGAAGTTTTCATCCTTATTAGCAACAAATAAAGTTCCAAAATTTCTACCATCCATAATTCTATGAAGAATATGAATATCACTACTGTTAGCTATAATCATATCTGCACCTGATTTAGTAGCAATCATAGCAGCGTTAATCTTTGTATGCATTCCACCAGTTCCAACACTTGAACCAGTTTCAGCTTTGCCCATATTGATAATATTCTCATCAATATTCTCAACAACTTCAATCAATTTAGCATCAGGATTCTTTCTTGGATTATCTGTAAATAAGCCATCAATATCTGATAAAAGAATTAATAAATCAGCTTCAATTAACGATGCAACGATTGCAGAAAGTGTATCATTATCACCAAATTTGATTTCGAAGGTTGAAATTGTATCATTTTCATTTACAACTGGAATAACTCCAAGCTCAAGTAACTGAGAAAATGTATTATGTGCATTCTCGCGGTTAGGCATCTGATTAACTGTGTCTTTTGTCATAAGAACCTGAGCGCAAACCTGATTATATTCAGCAAAAATCTTCTGATAAACCATCATCAATCGAGCCTGGCCAATAGCAGCGCATGCCTGCTTGATTGCAATGCTTTCATTGGCATCTTTAATATGAACAGCTTTTTTGCCAACTGAAATAGCTCCTGATGTTACAAGAACTACTTCCTTACCAGAATTTCTAATATTAACAAGTTCTCTAACAAGAACTTCCATTTTATTGTAATCAAGTCCTCCTGTTTCTGGATGAGTAAGACTTGATGATCCTATCTTTACTACAATTCTTTTTTTGTCTTTAATAGCTTCTCTTAAATCCATTATTTTTGTTCCTTTATTATGTATTCTGCAACCTTCATTCCATCAATTGCCGCTGAAATAATACCACCTGCATATCCTGCACCTTCTCCACAAGGAAAAACACCCTTGATATTCGCTTGAAAATTATCATCACGAATAATTTTAACCGGAGAACTAGTTCTTGCTTCAACTCCCGCAATTAATGGGTTTGATGTTGCAAAATTACGTATTTTATTATCAAAGTATTTCATGCCTTCTAAGAAAGAAGCATTAATATAATCAGGGAATATATTATTTAAATTAGCATTTATATATTCACCTTTTAATGCATCTTTTGTCTCAATAGAAGAATCCTTATATTCAACAAGATTTTCATCTAAATCATTTAATCTGCATACAGGAATCTTTCCGTTACCAGCTTTATAAGCCTTTTCTTCAACTTGCTCCTGAAATTCCATTCCCGCTAATACATCATCTGAATCTAAATCTTCTGGTTTAATCTGAACAATAATAGCGCTATTAGCATAGCCTGATGCTCTATCATTATAACTCATTCCATTAACACAGGTTTTACCCTCATTTGATGAAGCGTTTACGACATAACCTCCAGGGCACATACAAAACGAATATACACCTCGATTATCTTTAGTTTGATAGGTTAATTTATAAGAACATTCTGGTAAAGACTCATAAATGTCCAAATAATTTTTACCGTATTGAGATATATTAATTAAATCCTGTTTATGTATTACTCTAAATCCCATGGCAAATGGTTTTTGTTCCATTTTTAAAAGATTTTTCAAATATCTATTAGTATCTCTTGAACTATGGCCTAAAGCAAGAATCAAGTTATCACATGGAATATTAATAGTTTCTTTATTCCTTAAATCAGTACAATTAACTGATGAAATACGATCTTTACTACACTCAATACTATCGAAACGAGTATTAAATAATATTTGACCACCAAGTCTTAGTATTTCTTCACGCATTTCTTTAATAACTTTTGCAAGAATATCTGTTCCTACATGGGGCTTTGAATCATATAATATATTTTCTTTTGCTCCATATTTAACAAAAGTTTCTAGAATATATTCTATTCGTCCTTCTTTATCCTTAACTCCAGTATTAAGTTTTCCATCTGAGAAAGTACCAGCTCCACCTTCTCCAAATTGTACATTTGATTCACTATTTAATAATTTGTTATTATTCCAAAAATCATTTACTTCTTTAGTTCTATAATCTATAGAACTTCCTCTCTCGATAACAATAGGTTTAAAACCTCTTATAGCTAAAAGATATGAAGCAAATATTCCAGCTGGACCAAAACCAACAATTATAACTTTACTATTTGAATTGGTTGCTTTTGGAATTTCATATTTTATTTCATTATAAAATGAAATGTTTTTATATTTATTAACTAGAGATTTTTCTTTATTTTCGTTCAAAGATAAAGAACAAGTGTAAATGTATAAAATATCCTGCTTATCTCTTGCATCCAGGGATTTTTTTATGATTTTAAAAGTTTTAATATCACATTCTTTGATTTTATATTTATCACAAATATAACTTTTAACATCACAAACATTTTTTGCACTTATTTTAACTGAATCGATTTTAATCATAATCTTTATAAATGCCTATTTTCTTTAATAATTTATACAATTTTCTTCCATAAGGGATTAAAGATAAATCATATTCATTAAATCCCTTTAATAATACAAGACAAATGAAATATACAATAACTGCAATAACGATTCCAATTAATACAGCAATCTTAGATGGAATAAATAAAGTCATAAGCTTATATAAACCAAAAGTTATTACTGACATAATTGCTGATGAAATAATTGGGATTATAAATGTCTGTTTAAATTCCTGTTTATAATTAATTGTTCTATAAATGCTGAAATGATTTAATAAGCTAACAATTACGGCAAATAAAAGATTAGCAATAACTACACCATGAATTCCCATCTTGAATACCTTGAGGAACAAAAGAAGGAATATTACATGAACAGCTAATGCAATAATAGAATTGAGTACTGGTGTTTTAAGTTTATTAAGACCCTGTAAAATTCCATTTCCAAGTGTAGATAATGAGAAGAAAATAACACTTACAGAACCATATAAAAGCATTATTCCAGCTAAATCAATCTCACCCTTAAATAACAATCCAATAATTGGCTTACCAAGAATTGAAAGTCCAAATGCTGAAGGAATGGAAATCATCATAGTTACTCTAATAACTGTAGCCATTTTGCTTCTTGCTGATACATAATCCTTGTTTTCAATACTTGAAGTTAATGAAGGAATTATCGCTGAACACATAGCATTTGCAAGAGCTATAGGTAATGTAATCATAAGCTTATACTTACCTGAATATACACCCCAGAAGAAGGATTTAACATCCTCTTGGCCTATTGAAATCATATGATGATTATAAATAGACTGATCAATAACGCCACAAAGGTTATATAAAGAAGAACAAAGAATCATAGGAATAGCAGTTTTTAATATCATAATAACAATATCTAAGAAGGTATCCTTGACCTTAGACTGATCTGCTATTATTCTTCGTTCAATTGAATTCTTGTTTCGATAATAGAAAAAGATCATCAAAAGCAGACCTGATAATGCACCAAGTCCACATCCAACTGTAGCTCCTGCTGCACCCAATGATGAAGCATAATTTTCATTCATCATAAGGTTACCATAATCGGAGCCTATTCCAAATAAAATTTTAGCGAAAATTAAAGAAGTAATAACAAGAATAATCTGTTCAAGTAACTGAGATAATGCAGTGAAATGCATTACACCAAGACCTTGAAAATATCCTCTAAATACAGCCATGATGGCTACAATAAAAATAGTAGGAGCAAGTACTCTTAAAGCAAGAATACTCATCTCTTCTCCCATTAAATTGGTAGCAAGTGGTTTAGCAAATATAAAAACAAATAATGAGAAAAAACCACCTGATATAGCAGCAAATAATAATGCACCCTTAAATACATTCTGCATTTTCTTATATTGACCGTGACTTTGTCTTTGGGCAATAAGCTTACTTACTGCTGAAGGTAGACTATAAGAAGACAAAATAAGAATAATCGCATATACTTCGTAGGCTGCAGAATAATAACCATTACCTATATCTCCAATGATATTAGTTAATGGTATTCTTCTTGCAATTCCTATAATACGACATAAAATTCCGGCAAATGCCAGAATTCCACCTTGTATAACTAATCCTTTTGCTATTTTCTTCTTCTCAGCCATAATATGTTACCCTGCCTTATTTATGATAAGGCTCATTATTAGAAATTTTGAATGATCGGTAAATCTGTTCAAGTAAAATTACTCTCATTAACTGATGTGGAAATGTCATATCAGAAAATGATAATTTATAATCAGATAATTTCTTAACATTATCTGATAAACCTAAAGATCCACCAATAATAAAACAAAGATTACTCTTACCATTAAGAGCAAGATTGTTTATCTTTTTTGAAAGGCCAACAGAATCTGTTTTTTCTCCTTCTATTTCCAAAGTTATTATATAACTTCCTGAAGGGATTCTTTTTAAGATTCTGTCGCCTTCTTTGTTCTTAACGATTGTTTCCATTGCAGAACCTGAATTTTGAATGGTTTCTTCATCCTCAAGTTCAATAATATTTAATTTAGTGTATTTTGATAATCGTTTGGAATATTCGTTAATTGCGTCTTTATAAAACTTTTCTTTGATTTTACCTACACAAAGAATGGTTATATTCATGAGAATATGTCCTCGTAATGCTCATCGATGTAACCTTCAACAAAACTATTGTCCATATCTGGAAATACATGGAAAACCATCATCTTAATCCTTTCGTTTCTCATAAAGAAATTAGTATTCTCGTCTGGACAAATTGGAAGTTTAGCATCAACAGCTTCTTTTGTAATATTCTCATCAAACCATTTAACAAATTCTTTATTCATTGTCTCTTCAGTAGAAACAGCTTCCTTAAGTTTGCTGTTTGAAATAAGACTTTGGATACCAAAATATATAAATGATACAAAGAACAAATCAAATAAAGTGTAAATAACATATTTTACAATTCCTGAAATATGCCAGAATGGGAATATTCCAGCTATAATTGATGTTATAAAAGCAGCACCAAGAGTACCCATAACAATAAGCATTATACCAGTTGATTTTAAATCCTTAGATCTTTCTTTTGTAGTTTTAAAATCCTGCTTCTCATAAGCAATCTTACGCTGTTTATTGATATATTGCTTCATCTCATTGATTTCATCCTCTGTTGGAGGATTTTCAATCATATTTTTAACTTTTTCAGCATCAATTTCTATAGTTTCTTCTGCATCATTAGCATCTTCAATAATTTCATCAGCGTTATCAAGAAAATCTTCCTTAACTTCACTTAAATTATCTACAAGAGGGACTTTACAGTCTGAACAAACTGTAAAGCCATCTCTATATTGAATTTTACACTTAGGACAAAATGGCATTATGCTAATCCTTTCTTAGTTAAGTATTCATCAATACCTTTTGCTGCAGCACGACCTGCACCCATTGCAAGAATAACAGTTGCAGCACCAGTAACTGCATCACCACCAGCAAATACACCTTCTTTTGATGTCTGACCAAACTCTTCATCTGCAACGATACATTTTCTCTTATTAATCTCAAGACCTTTTGTTGTTGAAGAAATAAGTGGGTTAGGTGAAGTACCAAGTGACATAATTACAACATCACATTCGATATCGAATTCAGAACCTGCAACTTCAACAGGTCTTCTTCTACCGCCTTCATCAGGCTCACCAAGTTCCATTCTGATACATCTGCAAGCTTTAACCCAGCCGTTTTCATCAGTGATGATTTCTGTAGGGTTTGTAAGAAGATCAAAGATGATACCTTCTTCTTTAGCGTGATGTACTTCTTCCTTTCTTGCAGGAAGTTCTTCTTCTGATCTTCTGTAAACGATATGTACTTCTGAGCCAAGTCTTAAAGCTGTTCTGGCAGCATCCATTGCAACGTTACCACCACCAACAACTACAACTTTCTTACCAACCATAATTGGTGTGTTAGAATCAGCAAAAGCTTTCATAAGATTTGATCTTGTAAGGTACTCATTTGCAGAGAATACGCCATTAGCATTTTCACCAGGAATTCCCATGAATTTAGGAAGACCAGCGCCTGAACCAATAAATACTGCATCAAATCCACCATCTGTCATAAGATTATCAATTGTATATGACTTACCAATAATAATGTTCTTTTCGAATTTAACCCCAAGAGCCATTACATTTTCGATTTCTTTCTTAACAACCTTCTCTTTTGGAAGACGGAATTCTGGAATACCATAAACAAGTACTCCACCATACTCATGAAGTGCTTCAAAGATTGTAACATCATAACCCATCTTTGCAAGGTCACCAGCACATGATAAACCTGAAGGGCCAGAACCGATTACTGCAACCTTACCGTTTTTCTTTGCGCCATCTGTTGTAGGCTTGATTCCATTTTCAGAAGCCCAGTCAGCAACGAATCTTTCGAGTTTACCGATTGAAACTGCATCGCCTTTGATTCCTCTGATACATTTACCTTCACACTGTGTTTCCTGTGGACATACACGACCACAAACAGCTGGAAGTGATGAAGATTTTGAAATAATATCATAAGCTTCTTTAAAATTACCGTTCTTAACTTCACCAATGAAATCAGGAATAGAAATTGATACAGGACATCCTTTAACACACTGTGCATTTTTACAGCCAAGACATCTTGAAGCTTCATTTACTGCTTCTTCTGCATTATATCCAAGACATACTTCTTCAAAATTAGTAGCTCTTACCTTTGGATCCTGTTCTCTTACAGGAATTCTTGTTAATACGTCCATTATTTGTCACCTCCACAGTGTCCACATCCACCATGATGTGTATCACCTTCTATAGCCTCTAAGTATTTTCTTCCTTCAACTGTCTTATAAATCTGCTGTCTCTTCATAGCCTCATCGAAGTTTACAAGATGACCATCAAATTCAGGTCCATCTACACATGCAAACTTAATTTCATCGCCAACTGTAAGACGACAAGCACCACACATACCTGTACCATCAACCATAATAGGGTTCATTGATACGATAGTCTTAAGATTAAGCTTCTTTGTAAGAAGACAAACGAATTTCATCATGATCATTGGACCAATTGTTACGCAAAGATCATATGTTTTACCTTCAGCATATAAATCTTCAATTACCTTAGTAACCATACCCTGACGACCATAGCTTCCATCATCAGTAGTAACATAAAGATTACCAGCAACTGCCTTCATCTCATCTTCCATAATAAGAAGTTCTTTATTTTTAGCACCAATAATAACATCAGCATCTACGCCATGCTCATGAAGCCATTTAACCTGTGGATAAACTGGAGCTGTACCAAGACCACCAGCAACAAAAAGAATTTTAGTTTTCTTCAATTCTTCGATAGGTGTTTCGATTAATTCGGATGCTTTTCCTAAAGGTCCAACAAAATCAACGAAATAGTCACCTTTCTTCATATTTTTCATGAAATGTGTTCCTGCACCAATTACCTGAGCGACAATTGTTACAGTCTCTTTTTCTCTGTCATAATCACAGATAGTTAAAGGAATTCTTTCTGAATCCTCGTGACTTCTGACAATTACAAATTGACCAGGTTCACAGTTTGCAGATACATTTTTTGCTTTAACAACAAATAAATATATCGCAGATGTTAATTCTTTTGCTTCTAAAATCTCGTACATTTTAACTCCTTTCAAACCCTAGTTAATAGGGGTACCTTGTTCTTTTATAACATAAAAATCTCCATTAGTATTTACTTCAAGAGTTCCGTAATCTTCAGGATTTTTTGTGTTTACTGCGTAACGTAAACCAGTAAGGGTACGTTTATCGCCATTAGATTTATCTACATAATATTCATTAATTACATAGTAAATTGTATTTCTAATATTAATTGCATCTTCGATAATATATTCGAATTTACCACCAGTTGTCGATACTGTACCATCAAGGTCAGCTAAACCACCAAGAGAATATCTATAAGCAGTAGCTATATTCGCTCCTTCTTCTTTAGATACAGTAGCATCAGGAATTGTAATATTATATTTTCTCGTAATAACTGTACTTGGAATACCAAGCTCGTTATAGGAAACAAATCTGAATTCAGAAGCACCCATTGGCATAATCAAAGGTGTACCCGTATATTCAAAGGTATTATCCTTGTTATCAATAGGATCAGGATCTAATCTGTCTGCTTCCTTTACATTAGCTCTATAGCAAACATAATAGGTTTTACAATTAACATCGCTATTTACAGAAATAAGAATTGGCACATTATATGAACCACCTTCAATGGAAACCATTGGAGCTAAAGGAATTAATACTTTAATGTTGTAATTCTCTTCTGCTATATCACTTTTAACACCTAAATCAGAAATGTATATTGATTTAACATCATACGCTCCCGATTCAAGATAAATTGGATCTGTGTAAATAATAGAATTCTCATCAGGATCTGAACCATCAAGGGTATAATAAATATGACCATTAGGTGCAGCAACAAGTTCAAGAAGAATTGTATCGTCGTATTCACCTGATTCGACTGAATATTTAGGTGCTTTACAGAGATATTCCTGAAATTTATTTACAATATCTTCATTATCACAATTAATCAAAATATCATTAATTGCGGCCCAATCGTTATTATCATAATAGATTTGAAAAATCTTTTCGTAAGCTCCATTTGCTACTTCAGGATGTTCAGTTGCAATTTCTTTTAGAATGAAAACTGCGTTAGTATCTTGTCCAGAAGAAAGGTAAGCATCTGCTATTGCATACTTAATCTTTAAATTCTCTGGTTCGATATCAAGACCTTGTTCATAATAATCGATGGCATCTTCGTAATTATTGTTATTAAAACATTCCTGGCCTAATTCATAATAGTAATCTGAAGATTTCTTTTCAGTTAATTTCTTAATATAGAATACACCTGTTAATATAACTGCAAATATTAATACTACTGCCATAATTAATATTATCTTAGTTACTATATTCTTTCTCCAGAAATCAATAATACCATAGATGAAATCCATACCATTATCTTCATCAGAATCGTCATCCCATGGAGAATCGTCAAAGTCATCAAATGAATCATCATATTTAATTTTTTTAACAGGCTTTTTCTTGTTTCCAGAATTCGAATTTGACTTTCTAATTGAATTTGACGTCTGAATCGATTTCTTTTGCTTAATCTCTTCAGCATCAATTTCCCTTGTTGTCTCAAATACATTTGTCAAATCAATAGATATATCTGAGTCTGGATCATAACTGGGAACAATATTTATTTCTTCGCCACAAACCTCGCAGAATAACTTACCTTCAGGTAAATCTGCACCACATTTAGAACATTTCATAATTAACTCGATTAACCATTAACTAAATTACTCATTAACATTGCAATTGTCATAGGACCAACACCACCAGGTACTGGAGTAATTAAACTTGCAACAGGTTCAACAGAATCATAATCTACATCACCACAAAGCTTTTTGCTGTCTGGATCAGGTCTATGAATTCCTACATCGATTACTACAGCACCTTCTTTAACATATGAAGCATCAATCATTTTAGGTTTTCCGATAGCAACTATAAGAATATCTGCTCTTTTTGTTACTTCTTTTAAATCTTTAGTTCTGGAATGACATATAGTTACTGTTGCATTTTCTCTAAGCATTAACATTGACATAGGTTTACCAACAATGTTACTTCTGCCTATAACAACACATTCCTTGCCTGCAATTTCGACACCAGATCTTTTCAAAAGTTCAATAATACCAGCTGGTGTACAAGATACAAAACCTTTTTCTCCGATAGAAAGACGACCTACGTTAATTGGATGAAAACCATCAACATCTTTATCTGGATCAATAGATCTGATAATAAGATCTTCATTAATATGCTTTGGTACAGGTAACTGAACAAGAATTCCATTTACCTTTTCGTCTTTATTTAATTTATCAATAAGCTCAAGTAATTCTTCTTCACTTGTTTCTTCTGGTAAATGATAAGATAAAGATTCTGCTCCAATATATTCACAAGCTTTTTTCTTATTATTAACATATACGCTGCTTGCTGGATCTTCTCCCACCTGAATAACAGCTAATGCTACTGATTTACCTTCACTTTTTAACTTAGCGACCTTTTCTTTGCATTCATCTTTAATCTGCATCGAAATAGCTTTACCATCAATAATAGTTGCCATTTTTATCTCCTATTAGAATAATCCAACAATTTTATCGCCAACAACATCAATATTTAATGCTGCAGGAGCCTTTGGAAGACCAGGCATTGTCATGATCTGTCCTGTGATAACAACTACGAAACCAGCACCTGCAGAAACATAACATTCTCTGATTTCAATATTAAAGTTGCTTGGTCTGCCAAGAAGTGTTGGGTCATCTGATAATGAATACTGTGTCTTAGCAACACATACAGGAAGATTTCCAAAGCCCATATCTGTAATCTTTGCTAACTGCTTTTTAGCTGTAGATGAATAATTAACACCATCTGCACCATAGATTTCTTTAGCAATTGTTTCTATCTTTTCTGTAAGTGATAATTCATCCTTATAAAGTGGCTCGAAATGGCTTTCTTTAGTTTCAAGTGTATTAAGTAATGCTTTAGCAAGTTCAATACCGCCTTCGCCACCCTTTTCCCATACTTCTGATAATGCAAAATCACAATTTCTTTCGTTACAGAAATTCTTAACGAAATCAGTTTCCGCCTGTGTATCTGTAATAAATGAGTTAAGTGTTACAACTACTGGAACTTTGTATTTCTGTAAGTTTTCAATATGCTTTTCAAGGTTTACAATACCTTTCTTTAAAGCATCAAGATTTTCTGTTGCAAGTTCAGTCTTAGGAACGCCACCGTTATATTTAAGAGCTCTGATTGTAGCAACCAAAACGATTGCATCAGGCTTAAGATTAGCTTTTCTACATTTAATATCAAGGAATTTTTCAGCACCAAGGTCTGCACCAAAACCAGCTTCTGTAATTGTATAATCAGCAATCTTTAATGCTGTCTTTGTAGCACGAACAGAGTTACAACCATGGGCAATATTTGCAAAAGGACCACCATGAACAATAGCTGGTGTATTCTCAAGAGTCTGAATAAGGTTAGGCTTTAAAGCATCCTTAAGAAGTGCAGCCATTGAACCAACTGCTCCAAGATCCTTAGCAGTAACAGGATCACCTGCATAATTATAAGCTACAACGATTTTACCAAGTCTATCTTTAAGATCATCCATATCATTAGCAAGACAAAGAATAGCCATAATTTCTGAAGCTACTGTGATTACAAAATGATCTTCTCTTACAACACCATCAGCCTTAGCACCAAGACCTACAACGATATTTCTAAGAGCTCTATCATTCATATCAAGACATCTCTTCCAAACAACAGCTCTTGTATCAATACCTAACTGATTACCCTGCTGAATATGATTATCAAGTAAAGCAGCCAGAAGATTATTAGCTGAAGTAATAGCGTGAAAATCACCTGTGAAATGAAGATTTAAATCCTCCATAGGTACAACCTGTGCATATCCGCCACCTGCAGCACCACCCTTAATACCAAAACATGGTCCAAGTGATGGCTCACGAAGTGCGATAATTGACTTCTTTCCAAGAAGTGCCATAGCCTGTCCAAGACCAACTGTTGTAGTAGTCTTTCCTTCACCAGCTGGTGTAGGGTTAATAGCTGTTACAAGAATAAGCTTTCCGTCCGGATTATTAGCTACTGAATTCATATATTCATCAGATAATTTTGCTTTATATTTACCGTATAATTCAAGATCATCCTCATTAATACCAATGCTTTTAGCAACTTCAGTAATTGGTTTCATATTTGCACTCTGTGCAATTTCAATATCAGATTTCATTATATAATCTCCTTTAAATTATTTACTCATCATTTCGTTAAACTGTTCTTGTGTCATAAGAATCTTTCTAGGTTTAGTGCCCTCTTCAGGTCCTACAACACCCTTAGCTTCTAATTGATCCATAATTCTGGCAGCACGATTAAAACCAATCTTAAATGCTCGTTGTAATGCACCAATTGAAGCCTTTTCTTTGCCTATAATAAAGGTAGCTGCCTGAACAAATAAATCATCCATATCACCACCTGGAACAGCGCATGTGACTGCACTTCCTGTTATTACTTCCTCAATATTCCTGTTTCCGTAATCACTAATATTTTGATTCTTAATAAAATCAACAACGTCATGAACTTCGTTATCAGAAACAAAGCATCCCTGCACACGAGATGGTTTATTAACACCTTGTGGGAAGAATAACATATCACCTTTACCTAATAACTTTTCTGCACCATTCGAATCAAGAATAGTTCTTGAATCAACACCACTTGATACAGCAAAAGCAATACGGCTTGGCATATTAGCTTTAATAAGACCTGTAATTACATCTACTGATGGTCTTTGTGTAGCAATAATTAAATGAATTCCGGCAGCTCTTGCTAACTGAGCTAAACGACAAATTGACTCTTCAACTTCTTTGCCAGCAACCATCATCAAATCTGCAAGCTCATCAACAATGATTACAATCTGCGGCATTTTCTTAAGATCATCATGAGACATAACATATTCATTATATCCCTTAAGATCTCTGACACCTGCATCAGCAAATTTCTTATATCTGTCTTCCATTTCGGATACACCCCAATGTAAAGCTGCAGAAGCCTGTTTAGGATCTGTAACAACTTTCCATAAAAGATGAGGAATTCCATTATATACACTTAATTCTACAACCTTAGGGTCGATTAGAATTAATTTAACATCATCAGGATGAGCCTTATATAAGATACTCATAATGATTGAGTTAATACATACTGATTTACCAGAACCAGTTGAACCAGCTATAAGTAAATGAGGCATTTTGGCAATATCTGCCAGAACAATCTGACCAGATAAGTCCTTACCTACTGTAAATGTAATCTTTGATTTAGCATCGCTAAAATCATTAGATTCAACCAAATCTCTAAATGGTACAGCAGTACTTTCATCATTAGGTACTTCAATACCAACTGCACTTTTACCAGGTATTGGAGCTTCGATTCTAATATCCTGAGCACCAAGGCTAAGTTTAATATCATCCGATAAGGATACTATTCTGCTGACCTTTACACCTGGAGCCGGAGTAAGCTCATATCTTGTTACAGCAGGACCTCTGGAACAATTTCTAGGATCTACCGTAACTTCAACACCAAAAGTTGCAAGTGTTGTTTGTAGCTTCATAGCTGTATCTGCAATGTTATTCTTTCCTTCAGTTTTATTAGTTCCTTTCTTAAGAAGAGAAACTGGAGGAAATTTATAAGCTACAGCTTTTTTAACTTCTTCTTTTGGCTTATAAACATCAACATCTTTTTGAAGAGGCTTTTCTTCAACGATATCATTGTAATTATTTTGAACTGAAAGCATCGCTTTTGCGTTTTCAGTTAATGCAATTGCAGGTTCTTCAGTAATATCCTCAATCACATATTTTTCATCAAAATCATCAGTAGTTTCTACGGAAACCGAAGTAACTACTGGATTAGTAACAACTTCAGAAACTATAGGAACTATTTCATCATATACATTGATTGGAGTAATCTCATCAGTGTTTAAAACTTCATCAGGAAGTTTAACTGCATGAATATCATTAGTTTCTTTAACCTCTTTAACAGGTTCTTCAATCAATTCTTTATTTGAATTCTCTAATTCCTTTATTTCGTCTTCCTTAATTGAACGAATTTCTAAAGGACTAACATCGATAATTGGAGCTTTCTCAGGCTTTGTTTCCTCAGGTTCATCATCTTGTTTAATAGTGAATGATGGCTTCTTTTTCTTTTCTTCCTGGTTGATTTGTTGACGCATTTTACCAATTTCTTTCTTTTTGTATCTTGCGTCTTCATCTTCATCATCATCTTCTTCAGAGTCTTCCAAATTCATAATCTTATCAATAATCAAGGTTGTTAGAGCATAAACTTTTTTGCCTATTAGTACAGCTAATGCTGCAATAAGAAGTATAAGGCCAAATATTAAAATGAAAGGCTTCCCTAATATTTGTTCAATAAAATATGCTACTGATCCAATGAATATTCCACCACCAGTACCTTTATGATAAAGAAGACCAAATGCTTCAGTGAATTTAAAATTAGATATCTTTTCAAATGCTATAAAATGAGCAATCAATCCAATTGATACGAGAAGCATTATTAAAGAAATCAGTTTATAAAAATATTTTTTAGTAAATCCTTCGATTGTATAATAAACAAGAAATACAATACCTAATACCGGAATCACATAAGCATTAAATCCAAATAAACCACGAATAACATTAGTAATAAACATTGGAACTTTGTTAGTAAATAAGCCTAATGCAAATAAAAACATTAAAATGAATAAGGCAAATAAACCAACTATAGCTAAAATATTGATATATTCTGATTCATTATTCTGTTGATTAGAAGGAGTTCTTCTATTGTTAGTTCTACTATTCGTTCTCGTATTAGTACGCGAATTGGTATTTCTTGTATTACGAGAAGTCGAAGTATTTCCTCTGCTTGAAGTATTTCTTCTTGTATTCGAGGAACTACTTCTACTTGATGAAGTATTTCTCTTTCCAGAAGATTTTGAATTACTTCTACCCCTTCCTGAACTATTTCTATTAGTATTAGATGTCATAATACTCGCGACCCTTTATATCTGTAATATCATAGTCAAGTTCATCCTCTTTTAACTCATAATCAAAATTCATCTCTTTTGATACATGTGGTTTAGGTGTAGGAAGAACATTTTTAATCATAGCTGGTTTTCCTTTTAACTCAGCATCCTGTAATGTAATAGGCTTATTAACATTTTCATCATGTCTTGCCTTGTCTTCATCGGATTTATATACATGAGCAGTCTTATATTCTTTTCTTGAAGGCAAAATCTTTGAAGGATCAACAGGTTCTGCATATACTGGCTCTACTTTAATTGGAGTCAAAGTAACAGGAGCAAGATTTTCTTCCTTAGTTTCAACAACTTCTTTATCAAGCTTATCAACCACAGATACATTTACCTCATTATCTTTCTTCTCCAAAGTTTCGTTACTATCATTTAATACAAACTGATCAAGCTTCTTATTCTTTTTAGGTTTCTTCTCCTTCTGAAGCTTTTTATCTTCTTTCTTATTTTGTTTTGTATCTTTTGTTTCAATTGTTTTAGTATCCTCAACTGGCTTTGATTCAACATTTTCAATTGGAGATTCATCGGTTGAATTTAAAGAAATAACTTTACCTTCACCTTTATTAATAAATCGTTCCTGATCTTTAATTAGCTTCTTGTTTTCTTTTTCTTTTTTCTTAATTCTAGCCTGTTCATTTTCTTCTTTTGTAAGAACAAAACTTGGAATAGAGAATAAACCGATAACTGCTAACATAATCCATGCATAATTAACGATAAATTCATAATCGTTATTATTGAAATTTACAAATGTCAATACAGCTGCAATATCAATAATTAATACATAATATAAGCCTTTATCATATTCATTTCTTAAAAAGGCAAAAATAGAAATTCCTGCAAAAATCAGAATTGCGATACCTTCCTGTCTTCCTGCCATAGGAACTAATATATCTACATTTAAGCCTGAAGGAATAAACGAGAATACATAGTTCATTACATTCTCAAAGTTTAATAAACCATTAACATTTATTAAATATAATGATAAGAATAAGCCTGCAAAAAATGCTCCTGAGTAAATAAGACATTGGAACCAATTCTTTTGGATTTTCAACCAGGGATCTTCATTTGTAATAAGGCAGAATGATGGAATTGTTATTAAATATAAAACTAATCCCAACATATCAAGTGAAGCAATAAATCCTCCACCAAAACCTAATAGAATAAAGAAAATGAAACAATAATTTTCTTCTATCTTCTTCATTTTGTTCATCTTACAAATCTTTACAAGGAAAAACAAATAAAGAGCTATAAGGAACATATAAAATGTATCAGGCTTAATATTTACAACGCTTGCCGAAAACTGAGGCATAAATGCAAGTAACAATACCGCTATAATCGAATATCTGATTCTTAAAGCAATTTTAAGAGTATAGTATGTAAATCCGACAATAAGTATATGTAAAACTGCATTAAAAACTATAATTGGATATATTGATGGATGAATATTTAATAATAATTTACAAATATTTCCATACATATATGCAAGCATAGTTGTATTTGATAGAGAATTCTCTAATCCTCTTGCAAAATCATAATATTCAGAGCTTACCTCAGTACTGAACATTGATACAACTGAAATCATTCTGACTAAAGTCATAACAACCATAATTAAAACAAGTAATCCTGTTTCAATCATTTTAGATACATCAGGTATTGACGATATTCTGAATTTATCTGGTAAATATTTAATTAAAGCTCTGTAACCAAATATCAGTATTAGGATTGCAGCAATAATAATTCCATATCTTGTAACCATTGGAATAAGATAATCTGTACTTCCTGAAGCTCTTACAATGGATACGGAGTATAAACCAATTGTGCAAAAGAATACCAATGCATATATCACATACGAAAAATAATGATAAATGTTTGATTTAGTAGTCATTAATTGTAACCTTCCAATCTTGTCAAAATCCCCAATTATTTTGATAAAAATGTCTCGATATTGTATCTTGGACGTCTCTTAACTTCAAGATAAATCTTACCTATATATTCACCAATAAGTCCTATAGAGATAAGCTGTACTCCTCCAAGAAACCATATACTTACAATAAGCGATGTCCACCCTGGTTCAACAATTCCGAGGAAATACGAAACCAAAGCATAAATAAATGCAGCAATACTGCAGAACACACTTATAAAACCTATAAGAGTAATATATCTGATAGGTTTTATACTAAATGAGGTAATACCTTCTATAGCAAGAGCAAGCATTTTCTTCAAAGGATATTTGCTCTCACCTGCAATTCTTGATTTACGGTCATAAAATACTTTTTCTGTTTTATAACCAATTAAAGGAACTATACCTCTTATATACAGATTGACTTCTTCATAATTAGCAAAATGATCAAGAGCTCTTTTTGACATCAATCTGAAGTCTGCATGATTATAAATTGTTTTAGCACCAAAGAAATTCATAAGTCTATAAAATCCTTGTGCAGTAGCTCTTTTAAATATTGTATCTGTTTTTCTTTTATTTCTTACACCATATACAATATCATTACCAGCATGATATTTATCTATCATTTCTTCAAATACATTAATATCATCCTGAAGATCTGCATCTATAGAGATTGTAACATCACTACATTCCTTAGCAGTGATCAAACCTGCAGTCAATGCATATTGATGTCCTACATTTCCTGCAAGTTTAAGACCATATACTTCTTTGTGTTCATTATGTTCTTTTTCTATTAATTCCCATGTATTATCTTTACTGCCGTCATCAACAAATAAAATAAATGACTCTTCAGAAATCTTCCCCTTAGCAACAAGTTCTGCAAGTTTTTCTCTTAATTCTTTAGAACTTATAGGTAACATTTCTTCTTCGTTGAAACATGGTACAACAATAGCAAGAATATCCATAAATACTCCTATTGATTAAAAGCCTGTTTTAAGTCATCGATGATGTCTTCAACATTCTCAATACCAACTGAAAATCTAATTAAATCTGGTTTAACACCTGCTTCAATAAGCTGTTCATCAGTCATCTGACGATGAGTATGACTTGCAGGGTGAAGAACGCAAGATCTTGCATCAGCTACATGTGTAACGATTGCAATAAGTTTAAGAGAATCCATAAATTTAACAGATGCTTCTCTTCCACCTTTAATTCCAAATGTTATTACACCACAAGTTCCTTTAGGCATATATTTCATTGCCTTTTCATGATTTTCATCATCCTCAAGACCTGGATAATTAACCCATGCAACATTCTCGTTAGCCTTAAGCCATTTAGCAACAGCAAGTGCATTTGAACAATGTCTTTCCATTCTTAAAGCTAATGTTTCAAGACCAATATTTAAGTAAAATGCATTCTGTGGAGACTGGATTGATCCTAAATCTCTCATAAGAGTTGTTGTAGCCTTTGTAATATAACCAGCTTTGCCAAATTTTTCAGCAAATACAACACCATGATATGATTCATCTGGTTTACAAAGTCCAGGGAATTTATCTGGATATTTCATCCAATCAAAATTACCAGAATCTACTATACATCCACCTACAGCTGTTGCGTGACCATCCATATATTTAGTTGTTGAATGTGTAACAATATCAACGCCATATTCAAATGGTCTGCAGTTAATTGGTGTTGGAAATGTATTGTCTACAATAACAGGAACTCCTGCTTCATGAGCTGCAGTTACAAATTTATCAAAATCAAGTACATGAAGCGATGGATTTGAAATTGATTCTGCGAGTACACACTTTGTATTAGGCTTGAAGCATTTACGAAGCTCATCTATATCGATATCAGGATCGATTACTGTTGTTTCGATACCCATTTTTGCAATAGTTGTTGTCAATAAATTAAATGTACCACCATATAACTGTGAAGAAATGATAATATGATCTCCAGCTTCTGCAATATTAAATACTGCATAAAAATTAGCTGCCTGACCTGAAGATGTAAGCATTGCAGCATAACCACCCTCTAAATCACAGATTTTATTAGCAACACAGTCATTTGTTGGATTAGCAAGTCTTGTATAAAAATAACCACTTTCCTCCAAATCAAACAAAGCGCCCATCTGATCAGATGTGTCATATTTGAAAGTTGTTGACTGATAAATAGGAAGAACACGTGCTTCACCAGTAGATGGCTGCCATCCTGACTGAATACATTTTGTTTCCAACTTATAATTACTCATTTATATACCTCTATTCTTCATCCCAGTTAGTATATACATTCTGAACATCATCATCGTCATCAAGAAGATCAAGAGTTCTCTGTAAATTCTTTAATGCTGTTTCGTCCTCAAGCTTAATATAGTTCTGAGGAAGCATTGTAACTTCAGCCTGAGCCATAGGGATTTTATTTTCTTCTAATACTTTAACTACCTCAGGAAGAGCATCTGGATCTGTAATAATTTCGAAGCTGTCTTCTTCATCTGAGAAATCATTTGCACCAGCGTCCAATGCAAGCATCATAAGGTCATCAGCGTCCATATCGCATTCTTCTTTATCAATAATAATCTGACCACATTCATCAAACATATATGATACGCAACCCTGTGTACCGATACTACCCTGTCCTTTAGTAAATGCAGAACGAACATTACTAGCTGTTCTGTTCTTGTTATCTGTAAGACATTTTACGATAATGGCAATACCATTAGGACCATAGCCTTCATAAATACATGTTTCATAGTTTACGCTTGAGCCTTCGCCAGCAGCTTTTTTAATTCCTCTGTCAATTGTATCGTTAGGCATGTTATTAGCTTTAGCCTTTGCAATTACTGTAGCAAGTTTAAAATTGTTTGCAGGATCAGGTCCACCTTCTTTTACTGCAACTGCGATTTCTCTACCAATAATAGTAAAAATCTTACCTTTAGCTGCATCATTTTTTTCTTTTTTGTGCTTAATGTTAGCAAATTTTGAATGTCCTGACATAATAATCCTCCTAAATTATAAAATTCAACACTATATTATAACATTAATTAGTAGTTCTTTCAACATCTTGTGCTTCTGAAATATCTGTAACACTATCAGACGAATCATTTACATTTTCTGCCTGTTTAACCAATACCGTTTTAATTACATGATTTTCAACCTGCATAATTTCAAAAGAAAATCCATTAATAATCAATGGATCTGTGTCATTTTCACCAGGAATATGACCAAGCTTATCAGTTAAAAGACCATTAATTGTATCAAAATCATCATTTTCAAAATCTTTATGTAAAAGTGTAGATAAATCCTCCAGAGGTGTAAGTCCATCTATTTCATAGGTCATTTCACCTTTTTTCTCAAAAAATGTTTCTTCTTCGTCATATTCATCAAGAATATTTCCAACAATTTCTTCAAGAATATCTTCCATAGTTAACAAACCACTAGTCTGTCCATATTCATCAATAACTATAACCATCTGAAGCTTGTCAGCCTGCATTTTATGGAACAAATCATCTACTTTTCTTGTTTCAGAAACAAATCTTGCTTCTCTAAAGAGTTGAGGATATCTTTTAATTGCTCCGTTTTTATTCTTATTGGAATTCTGGAATCTTAATGCATCTTTGAGATTTAAAATTCCTATAATATGATCAAGATTATCAAGATATACTGGATAACGACTATTTGAACCATCAAGCATTATCTTAATGACCTCAGATAAAGTCATATCGCCATTAATTGCTACAATACTATTTCTATTAGTCATAATATCACTGGCTTCCAGGTCATTTAACTCGAAAATATTATTAATCATTTCAGCTTCATCGGCCTCTAAGATACCTTGATCCTGAGATTCCTGTACCATTGATAGGATATCGTCTTCAGTAACTTCTTCTTCGTTATTGTAATGATCCTTTCCGATTACCTTAAAGAAAATTTCTAATAAACGATCGCTAAAATCAGCAAAAGGAATCATTAATACAGAATATTTCAATGAACCCAAAGTAAGTTTAGCCTTATTCATTGAAGATGAATGTATAATTAGCTTCCTTGGTAAAGAAAAACAAAATAGATAATTCAAAAACAGAAATATAATTAAAGCAAAGAAACTACCTATTATGAAGATTAACATTACACTATCAGGTATATAAGCCTTACTTAATCTTAATATTTGATATAAAGGAGCAAGCATTATAATATTTACAGTAATTAATGCTGCATGAAATCTAGATTCATACATTCTTTTATTTGAAATAAATTTGGTTAATTTTTTGAATTTAATTTCATTAAAAGAATCCTTAACCTCTTCAATATCCGATTCATTAATGTCTTCAACAAGACTTAAACAAACCGAAAACATCAATTCAAATGCACACAAAATAACCATTAATAACACATTAAACCACCATGTATTAATAATGCTAAAAAATAAATCCATTTCAACCTCTAATAATCATAAAAATAAGTACATTCAAATGAATGTACTTATTATAATTTTAATGATTATTTATAAATTTGTCTATAATATTTAATGAAGCTTATTTTCATCAGGATTATATTTCATGTCAAAGATTTCAATAACATCTGCACCGAAAATATCATGCATATATGAATATAAATCCTGGATTCTTTGTTGCTTTTCCTGCTTTCTTATAGCTTTTTTCTTGAGTTCTACTCTTACGCTTTCAATCCAATCTGAAATTTCATTGATTTCTTCAGTACCTTCTTTAATGTCATTATAACAAACTTCCATTGTTGCAAGCATAAGTTTACTATTTACTTCGTTGATTTTAGGTGGCAATTCAAGAATTTCATCCTGATATGAATCTAATTTTTGATTACATTCATCAATTAGTTTCTTATTTTCTTCAATTATGGCTTCATTAGAACCTTCACCTTCCATACTGGAAGTTCTCATATCTTCCATCAATTTAGCTTTAAGCTTTTTGATGTCTTTAGTCTCAGTATTAACTTTACCTTGACGCTTAAGCAATTCATTTAATTCTTCTTCAAGCTTTTTAATCTCTGAATTTGAATCAATTTGAGTAAATAAACGATGCCATTTATGATCCAATGTCAGAATAGGAATCTTTTTACCAGTTATGGCTGGTTTATAAACTTCATCACTTCTGGACATATTTACCTCTAATTCTTTTCGCCCTTAATCTTAAAAGATAATTTCATTAAACTGTCTGATAAATGAACATTTTCAACTGAAACATGACTTGGTAAATCCAAATCAACGTGAGCAAAATTCCAAATTCCAGTTATTCCGCATTCAACAAGAATCTCTGAAATCTTAGTAGCACCAGTCTTAGGAAGGGTTAAAACTGCAATATCAACATCATTTTTAATTACAAATGATTTAAGTTCGGAAATATCCATAACAGTCATATCTCTTACTTTTGTTCCGATAATCTTTTCGTTACAGTCAAAAATACCTTTTACGAAGAATCCTCTTCTTTCAAAATTCATGTAGTTAGCAAGAGCCTGTCCTAAATTACCAGCACCAATAATAATAAGATTATGTTTCTTATCAAGACCTAATAATTTACCAATTTCTTCATATAAATAATTTACATTATAACCATATCCCTGTTGTCCAAATCCACCGAAATGATTAAAGTCCTGTCGAATTTGTGAAGCGGTAACATTCATGATTTTAGAAAGCTCGCTTGAAGAAATTCTTTCAACACCTTCATCCTTCAAATCTCCCAAATATCTAAAATATCGTGGAAGTCTTGAAATGACAACCTGAGAAATTTTTCCCTGCATTTTTAATACCTCAATACATTTAATCTCTATAATCTGATTAAAAAAGACGGCAATATTTCATGCCGCCATATTTAATATTATAATAAGTGCTTATTTAACTCTTCTAACTCTGATAACACCATCGATAGCTGCAAGCTTTTCGATAATAGAATCAAGATCAGCACTCTCAAGATCAAGCATTGTATATGCAAAATCTCCTTTTGACTTATTAGTCATATCAGAAATATTGATACCAGCATCACCAAACATTGATGTGAACTGAGTAATCATATTAGCTACATTCTTATGGAAGATAGCAACTCTTGCAGCCTGGTTACAAACACCCATATCACAAGCTGGGTAGTTAACAGAGTTAACAATGTTACCATTCTCAAGATAGTTTCTCATTTCCTTAACTGCCATTACTGCGCAGTTATCTTCAGATTCTTCTGTTGAAGCTCCAAGGTGAGGAAGAACAATACATCCATCCTGACCTGCTGTAGTAGGATTAGCAAAATCAGATACATATTTCTTAACCTTACCTGATTTGATACCTTCAAGCACATCCTTTTCATTGCAAAGTACGTCACGAGCGAAGTTAAGAATTACAACGCCATCTTTCATCTTTGCAATTGCTTCAGCATTAATCATGCCCTTTGTTGAATCTAATGCAGGAACATGAACTGTGATGAAATCACAAGCTGTATAAATATCATCAAGATTGCTTACATATTTAATATCTCGGCTTACATTCCAAGCTGCATTGATTGAAAGGTATGGATCATAACCGATAACATTCATACCAAGTGCTAAAGCAGCATTAGCAACCTTAACACCGATAGCACCAAGACCAATAACACCAAGTGTCTTGCCCTGGATTTCATTACCAGCGAAAGCTTTCTTAGCCTTCTCCTGTGACTTAGCAATTGTTTCGTCTGAAGCATTTGCCTTAACCCACTCTGCACCACCGATAATATCACGGCTAGCAAGTAACATACCTGCAAGAACTAATTCCTTAACACCATTAGCATTTGCACCTGGAGTATTGAATACTACAATACCTTTTTCTGCACATTTATCAAGAGGAATATTATTAACACCAGCACCTGCTCTTGCTACACAAAGAAGATTGTCTGATAATTCCATCTCATGCATAACTGCTGATCTAACAAGAAGACCTTCTGCAGCATTTACATCCTCTGTACATGTATAGTTATCATCAAAAATATCAAGACCAATTTTAGCAATTGGATTTAAACAATTATAATTAAACATTATGCGTTCTCCTCTTCGAACTTCTTCATAAACTCAACAAGCTTCTCAACACCTTCGATTGGCATAGCATTGTAAATAGATGCTCTCATACCACCAACAGATCTGTGACCTTTAAGGTTAACAAATCCAGCTGCTGTAGCTTCTTTGATAAATTTAGTTTCAACTTCTGCCTTCTTCTCAGCATCAGCGATATCGCAAACGAATGGTACATTCATTAAAGATCTGTCTTCCTTAACTACTGTTCCCATGAATAACTTAGATTCATCAAGGAAATTGTAAAGGATTTCAGCCTTCTTCTCGTTATGAGCCTTCATTGCTTCAAGACCACCGTTCTTTAATAACCATTTGAATACCTTGCCACAGATATAAATTGTGTAGCATGGAGGTGTATTGTAAAGTGAATCGTTGTCAGCCTGTGTCTTCCACTTAAGCATTGTTGGAGTTCCTGGTAAGCATTCATCTGTAATAAGGTCTTCTCTAATGATTGCAATAACTGCACCTGCAGGTCCTACGTTCTTCTGAACACCACCGTAAATTACAGCGTATTTTGAAACATCAACTGGCTCTGAAAGGAAACAAGATGAAACATCTGCTACAAGATCAACACCCTTTGTATTAGGTAATTCTTTGAACTTTGTACCGTAAATTGTATTGTTCTCACAAATGTATACATAATCCATATCATCTGTAATTGCAAGATCTGAACAATCTGGAATATATGAAAATGTCTTATCAGCACTAGATGCTAACTCAACTGCTTCACCATAAATCTTAGCTTCAGCGAAAGCCTTCTTAGCCCACTGACCTGTAAGGATGTAACCTGCTTTCTTATTCTTCATCATATTCATAGGAACTTCTGCGAAGAACTGTGAAGCACCACCCTGAAGGAATAATACCTTGTAGTTATCAGGAATATTCATAAGCTTTCTTAAATCTGCTTCAGCTTCTTTAATAATATTATCATAAACTTTAGATCGATGAGACATCTCCATTACTGACTGGCCGGAACCCTGATAATCAAGCATTTCTGCTGCGGCTTCTTTTAATACTTCTTCAGGTAACATTGCTGGTCCTGCTGAAAAATTGTAAACTCTGGACATGATAATCTAATCCTCCTAAAATATTTAATAAACTTTAATTTCTCGCTTTAGCGAGATAAAATACAACAAATTTTATTTTACATATATATATTATTTAAGTCAATGAAATATTAACAAAAACGTTAAAATATTAACAATAATTTCTAATAATAATAAAGCTGAAGAATTACTCTTCAGCTTTAATTTTATTCAAATACAAGTACCGGTGTTCCAATTTCAACTGTGTTAAACAATTCATCTACAGCGTCCATTGGTGTATTAATACATCCATGAGAACCACCATATTTATAAATCTCTCCACCGTATGAACTTCTCCATGTTGAATCATGAATACCAATCTGTCCGGTAATGCACATCCAATGATATACAAATGAATGCCATGTTGGTCCATCAAGCCAAATATTTCTTGCTTTATTAACAATGTAACATACAGCTGAAGGAGTCATGTTTCCATTTGACCAGCATCCCGTAACAATAGGAGTTTCTAATTGAAGCTCATTGTCTAAATAATAGTACATAGTCTGATTAGTCAAATCAATTTCAACATATGTACCACCGTAATTATCAGCAAATGAACCAGCATATTCTGTCTGAATATAAATAGGTTCTCTTGTCTTAGGAGCTCTTCCTTTAACCATGAGTTCTTCGAGAGCTTTTGCTTCTTCTTCAATATTAATAAGATTACCATAAGTAGTATATCTGGAATATGGAATCTCAACAACATCTCCTCTGGTAGCCTTAAAGAATTTTGGCTTATAGAAATTATCATATTCTTCCGACATGTTTTCTACAAATTCATATACTTTCTCAGAATCAATATAATAATTACCTTCTTCATCTTCTAAAAGATTGCCTTTTTCATCTTTAGCAATCAATTCAGACATTACGGAAGAATCAATCATCACAGATTCGCCGGAAGCTAATTTATATTCCATTTCAAAACCAATTACTTTTTCGAGTTTCTTCCATTCTTTAACAACTTCTTCATACTCTTTGTTGTGATTAACATCTTTATAATATTTTTCATCATCAACAGTAATTGAACCACCGTTGTTTAATGCAAGTTCTCTAATATCTTCTGTTAATAAGTCATAATCAAGAAGATTATTTGTATGATCAATTAAAACATAACCATCTTCTTTAGTATATTTAATTTCAGCAGAATTGTCTTCATCATACTTTTCTTCACTTGCAAAGAAAGAATCTTCAACAATTGATTTTAACTTGTCTTCATCCAATCTAATCTCTGTTCTGTATACATATTCATGTTTATTGAATAAGTAATATGGCCAAAGAAATGGATTTTCACTGTCAATAATTGATTTATAAGCATATAAAGCATCATTTGCATCATATACATAAATCTCATCACCTGGAATAAACAATTCTTCGCCTGTTGATTTTTTTATAGAAATGTTATTAATAACAAGTTCAGAACCTACAATATTTTCAGCGAAACTATAAGGTTGGCCAGAGACTTTAACACCATTTATATATGTGTTAGGACAAAACCATGCTCTATAGTAAAACACACCAAAGAAATAACCACCTAATACAATTATAGCTAATAATGTTGGAATAATTATGGCTATTGCTTTTTTCATTTTTAGTTCTCTGCTTTCTCAATCTGTGCAATTGCTGACTTTTTCATAGGAATTCTACAGTTTTTGTTGCTACCGAATTCAACGATAACGTCTTCATCAGTAATATCAATAATAACACCATAAAAGCCTGAAGTTGTAACTACTGAATCACCAACTTCCATACTTGAAATCATGGCATTCATCTTCTTCTGTTCTTTCTTCTGAGGACGAATGATAAGGAAATAAATGAAAACACCGAAGATAACAATATATCCTACTGTTCCCCAGATACCAAGGCTTCCTAAAAATCCGCCTGCCTGTGCTGCGTCTGCACCTTCAAGTAATAAATTATACATAATGTTGCCTCCTAATTAAATTAAACCACATATAACAATAAGTGATTTTAAATAAATATACAAGTGAAATTTATTCATTTTGTGAAGATTTCATACTTGCTATCTTGTTAGCCTTATATGATTCAAATCTATCTTCATCAAGAGCATCTCTAATTTCTGTCATCATAGTATTATAAAAATAGAGATTATGAAGAACACAAAGTCTCATACCAAGCATTTCCTTTGCTTTAAGCAAATGTCTTATATATGCTCTTGAATATCTTTGACAAGTTGGACACTGACATCCTTCTTCAATAGGTCTGTCATCAAGCTCATATTTTGCATTCATAAGATTAATTTTGCCAAAGTTAGTATACAAATGAGCATGTCTGGCATTTCTCGAAGGATAAACACAATCAAAGAAATCTACTCCTCTCTCAACTGCTTCGAGAATATTCTCAGGAGTTCCTACACCCATCAAATATACTGGTTTGTTAGCTGGCAAATATGGAACTGTAGATTCTATGATTCTATACATTTCTTCATGAGTTTCACCTACAGCAAGACCACCAATTGCATAGCCTGGCAAATCAAATTCAGAAATAATCTTAGCGTGCTCAATACGAATATCATCATAAACAGCACCCTGATTGATACCAAATAAAAGCTGTTCCTTATTAATAGTATCTTCACTATTGTTAAGCTCATACATTTTATTTTTGCATCGCTCAAGCCATCTTGTGGTTCTTGCAACAGAAGCTTCAACATATTTTCTTTCAGCTTTACTAGGAGGACATTCATCAAAAGCCATAGCTATAGTAGAAGCGAGATTTGACTGAATCTGCATACTTTCTTCTGGTCCCATGAAAATTCTGTGACCATCAATATGACTTTGGAATGTTACTCCTTCTTCTTTGATTTTTCTTAAACCTGCAAGGGAAAATACCTGAAATCCACCTGAATCGGTAAGAATCGGTTTATTCCATGACATGAATTTATGAAGACCACCAAGAGCTTTAATTTTCTCGTCTCCTGGCCTTACATGTAAATGATATGTATTAGATAACTCAACCTGAGTATTGATTCTTTCTAAATCTTCTGTTGAAACAGCTCCTTTTATAGCAGCAACTGTTCCAACATTCATAAATACAGGTGTCTGAATTGTTCCATGAACAGTTTCAAACTGTCCTCTTTTAGCTGCACCTGATCTTTTTAATATTTTAAATTCGCCTGACATTTGTTCTATCCTTATTTAATCTTATGGAAAATTACGCAGTTAGGATTATCAATCTTAATTTCTTTAGCACACATAGCAAGAAGACCTTTTTCCAAATCAACCGAGAAAAATGTCAAAGTACTTGATTCATGGTTTAGTGAAACAAGATGCTTTGAATCTGGGAATAATGCGCAATCTTTTGGATAAATACCACTAATTGGAAGTTCAAGAACTTTGCTTAATGTTCCATCATTCTCATCAACCTTAAAAATCACTACTGAATTAACACCAGCGCATGATGAAATAATATATTTCTTATCCCTACTAAATTTGAGAGCAGATGACATTGATTTTGCAGCATGATAATCTTTAACGTTATATACAGTCTGAATCTTTTCAAAATCAGGATATCCCGAATCAAGTATAGTATATGTTAATACATCAATAGAATTTTGAATTTCATTTAAGATATAAACATATTTATTATCCACAGAGAATATCATATGTCTTGGACCTGAATTAACATCTGAACGAATAACATCCATCTGTTTTAGTTTGCCTGTTTCATAATTTAATGAATAAACATTAACATGGTCCATACCAGTATCTGAAGCAAATAAGAATTTGTTATCACGACTCATCTTTACGCAGCTAACATGTGGTACATAAGATCTGTCTGATACTTCACCCATACCACTTACAAAGATCTCATCAGTAATTTCACCTACTGCACCATCTTCGCCAACTCGAAGAACAGTAATCTTACCATCATGATATCCAGCAACAAACAAATATCTATCTGTATAATCTGTAGAAAGATAACAACCCCTCATACCATTAATTGATGCAGAGTTAATCTCATCAAGACTTCCATCATCCTGAATTTCATAACTTTTAACACCTAAATCAGTTATTGAATATAAGAAATGATCATTGTGTGAACATGTCATATACGAAGAATTAGTGATCTCAATCGAATTTCTGAAAACAAAGGTTCCTTTCTCCATATCTACATCAAAAATACTAATTCCATTCTTAGTTTTTCTAGTGTAATTTGAGACATATGCAACATACTTATTATCAGCCATATACTTTCTCCCAAAATCAATCATTATTTGTTTATAAATTATCAAACTTTAATTTACATCATAGCACAAATATTATAAAATAAAAATACTTTTGAAAACATAATAATAATGCGAAAACCTGATGTCAGGGTTAGCAATATTTAGTTTATTGGTTTCAGTTTGTAATATTTATTTAGGAGATAATACTATGAGCAACAAATTGATTAACTTAGAAAATATTTCTAAATCTTATGACAATCATCTTGTATTAGATGAAATGAATTTATATATTCGTGAAAACGAATTCGTAACTTTACTTGGTCCATCAGGTTGTGGTAAAACTACTACTCTTCGTATTATCGGTGGTTTCGAAACTCCGGATACAGGTCGTGTCGTTTTTGATGGTCAGGATATCACAAGACTTCCAGCTTACAAAAGACCCCTCAATACAGTATTTCAAAAATATGCTCTATTCTCACATATGAGTATCGCTGAAAATATTGCATTTGGATTAAAAATCAAAAACAAATCAAAATCCTATATTGACGATAAAATCAAATACGCTCTTAAGCTTGTTAATCTTGAAGGTTATGAACACAGAATGCCAGATTCTTTATCAGGTGGACAGCAACAACGTATTGCTATTGCTCGTGCTATCGTAAATGAACCAAAGGTATTACTTCTTGATGAGCCTTTAGGCGCTCTTGATCTCAAATTAAGACAAGATATGCAATATGAGCTTATTCGTCTCAAAAATGAACTCGGTATTACGTTTATATATGTAACTCATGATCAGGAAGAAGCTTTAACTATGTCTGATACCATTGTTGTAATGAATCAGGGATATATTCAGCAGATCGGTACTCCTGAAATGATTTATAACGAACCAGAAAATGCCTTCGTTGCAGATTTTATTGGAGATTCTAACATTATAGATTCAGTATTTATCCAGGATGAGCTTGTTCAGATTCTTGGAGTTAAATTCCCTTGTGTTGACAAAGGTTTTGGTAATAACAAACCTGTTGATGTAGTTATAAGACCTGAAGACGTAGAATTAGTTGCTCCTGAAGAAGGATTACTTCAGGGTGAAGTGTCTCATATTATCTTCAAGGGTGTTCATTATGAAATGGAAGTTATGGCAAATGGTTTTGAATGGCTTGTTCATTCTACCAGGATGTTCCCAGTAGGAACCAAGGTTGGAATTAAGGTTGATCCATTCAACATTCAGATTATGAATAAACCAGCAAGTGAGGATGAGGAGGCCGTAGCAGTTGAAGAGTAAATTTATTAAATGGCTCTCTCTTCCATATATTATTTGGGCCATTGGTTTCATTATCATTCCATTATTAATGGTATTTTATTTTGGATTAACTGATAAAAATTCACATTTTACAATAAGTAATGTTTTAGCTATTTTTCAACCTATCCATATTAAATCATTGCTTATTGCACTTTTGTTATCTTTAATAAGTACAATCATCTGTTTGTTAATTTCATATCCTTTGGCAATGATTCTTTCCTCATTCAAAAAAGGTAACGATAAAATGATGATTCTTATTTTCATTCTTCCTATGTGGATGAATTTCTTATTAAGAACTCTTGCATGGCAGACTTTACTTGAAAACGAAGGAATTATTAATACTGTTCTTTCATTAGTTAAATTGCCATCAATAAATATTATAAATACTCCATATGCAATTATTTTAGGTATGATTTATAACTTCTTACCTTTTATGGTTTTACCTATTTATAATGTACTTTGTAAAATCGATGGAAATTTATTAAATGCTTCAAGAGATTTAGGCGCTAACGAAATTCAGACTTTTTGTAAAATCACTTTACCATTAAGTGTACCTGGAATTATCTCTGGTATTACTATGGTATTTGTTCCAGCACTTACAACATTCGTTATTTCAGATTTGCTTGGTGGAAGTAAAATTCTTCTTATAGGTAATGTTATCGAACAGGAATTTACACTTAATTCAAACTGGCATCTTGGTTCAGGTTTATCAATTGTATTAATGATATTCATCGTTATTTCAATGTTAATAAGTGCAATATTTGATAAAGATGGGGAGGGTAATACATTCTAATGGCTAATTTTCTTAAAAAGTTATACATTGCATTAATATTTATTTTCCTCTACTCTCCTATGGTTGTATTATTTGTTTTATCTTTTAATTCATCCAAGTCAAGAGCTAAATGGGGAGGTTTCACTTTACAGTGGTATACCAATCTTTTATCAGATTCATCTATTATGGAAGCTTTGTTAAATACTCTTCTAATTGCCTTAATTTCGTCTGTAGTAGCAACAATTATTGGAACCATAGCCGCTTTAGCTATAAATAATTTCAGAAAAGGCACCAGGACTGTGTTAATGGGAATAACAAATATTCCTATGTTAAATGCAGAAATTGTAACTGGTATTTCATTGATGCTTCTCTTTATCTTCTTTAAGGTTAAATTTGGATTTATGACAATTCTTCTTGCTCATATATCTTTTAACATTCCTTATGTAATCTTAAGCGTTATGCCAAGAATAAAGAAAATCAACATTTCAACCTATGAAGCAGCAATGGATTTGGGAGCTAGTCCACTTAAAGCATTTTTCAAGGTTGTATTTCCCGATATTTTACCTGGAGTTTTTTCAGGCTTACTTATGGCGTTTACAATGAGTATTGATGATTTTATTATTACTCACTTCACTAAAGGAGCAGGTGTAGATACTCTCTCAACCAAGATTTATTCACAGGTTAGAAAAGGCATCGATCCTAAAATGTATGCTTTATCATCAATCATTTTTATTACAGTTTTAATATTACTTATTTTAATAAATGTAATCCCTAATGGTAATAAAGAAAAAGCCATTAAAAAATAAATATTGAAATTGATTTAATTTATGATATATTAGATTTTGACATTTTCAAGTGTCAAAATCTTTTTATTTTAGGAGGAAAAAGAAAGTAATTGAGAAAATTGTTTTTATTTGGCCTACTTGCAACGCTTACGATACTGCCTTTATTTGGTTGTGGCAAGACTTATGAAAACGGTGAAGTTTACGTCTATAACTGGGGTGAATATATCGATCCTGACGTTATAAAAATGTTCGAAGAGGAATACAAAATTCAGGTTATTTACGATGAATTCGAAACTAACGAAATGATGTATCCTAAAGTAGAAGCAAACGCTGTACAGTACGATGTTGTATGTCCTTCTGATTATATGATTCAGAAAATGATTGAAAACGACTTATTGGCTGAGCTTAACTGGGATAATATTCCTAATTCAACAAATATTGGTGAGCAATTCTACTTAACAAGTGAAGAATTCGACCCAGGAAACAAGTATTCAGTACCTTACTGCTGGGGAACTGTAGGAATTCTTTACAACACAGATAAAGTTGATGAACCTATTACTAAATGGTCTCAGCTTTGGGATGAGAAATATAAAAATCAGATTCTTATGCAAAACTCTGTAAGAGATGCATTTATGGTTGCTCAGAAATTAAACGGATTCTCAATGAACTCTGTAGATCCTGATGAACTCAAAATTGCAAAAGATTGTCTTTTAGAACAAAAGCCACTTGTACAGGCGTATGTAGTTGATCAGGTTAGAGATAAAATGATTGGTAATGAAGCTGCTATCGGTGTTATTTATTCAGGTGAAGCTTTATATACTCAGAGAGAAAATGAAAAGCTCATTTATGTTATTCCTGAGGAAGGAACTAATGTATGGATTGATTCCTGGGTTGTATTAAAGAATTCAAAGAATAAAGAAAATGCAGAGAAATTTATTAACTTCCTTTGCAGACCAGATATTGCTTTAAAGAACTTTGATTATATTACTTATGGAACACCTAATACAGCTGCCTGGGATTTAATTGATGATGAAGATATTAAATCATCAGAAGCTGCTTTCCCAGATTTATCCAAGTATAATAATCTTGAAACTTACCACTATCTTGGTGAAGAAGGCGACGAATTATATAACAACCTTTGGAAAGAAGTTAAATCAGAGTAAATATTTATATATACAAATAAAAATAACCATTGTTTAAGCAATGGTTATTTTTTTGTTTATGAAATTAATATTAATAAAATTATCTAATCTTCTCGTTAAAGCCAACTTTCTTTTGAACCTTGCGAAGAGTCTTATTAGCGAAATACTGAGCCTTTTCAGCGTTTTCTTTAACAATACCATCAAGATAAGCTTTATCACTAAGAATCTCAGCATGTCTTGTCTGTAATGGAGCAAGCATATCTGCTACTGTCTCACCTACAGCAAGTTTAAGATCACCATAACCCTTACCTGCAAATTCAGCAACAGCATCATCAATTGATTTACCTGTACAAGCAGAATAAATCTCAATAAGATTAGAAACGCCTGGCTGTTCTTCTCTATAACAGATATTAGCTTCAGAATCAGTTACAGCACGTTTAAACTTTCTAATAATTGTATCTTTATCATCAGTAAGATAAATAGATGCATTAGGATTTTCATCTGATTTAGACATCTTCTTTAATGGATCCTGAAGAGACATAATCTTAGCTCCTGCTTTACCAATAAATGGTTCAGGAATCTGGAACACATCGCCATAGATTGCATTAAATCTTTGAGCGATATCTCTTGTAAGTTCAAGATGCTGAAGCTGATCTTTACCTACAGGAACAACATTTGTCTGATATAACAGAATATCTGCAGCCATAAGAACTGGATATGTATAAAGACCAGCATTGATATTGTCAGCATGCTTTGCAGATTTATCTTTAAACTGTGTCATTCTATTTAATTCACCCATATATGTGAAGCAAGATAAAATCCATGATAATTCAGCATGTCCAGATACATGTGACTGATAATAAATACAATTCTTTGTAGGATCAAGTCCTGCTGCAATATAAAGTGCTAAAAGATTCTTAGCCTTCTGTCTGAATTCTGCAGGATTTTGTCTAACTGTAATTGAATGAAGATCAACTACAGAATAAAAGCATTCATAACTATCTGATAAATCAACCCAGTTCTTTAATGCTCCTAAATAATTACCAAGTGTCAGGTTTCCTGTAGCCTGCATACCGGAAAATAATACTTTTTTCTCGTCTGCCATTATTGATTAGCTCCTATCTGTAAATTTGTTTTTATTAAAACGAGCTGTGAAAACAGCACAAGATCTGCTTTCCAGTTCATAATCATTATTCTTTTTATCAGGTTTTGAAATAGAACCTGTAGAAAACTTTATATTCCATTCTACATCATTTGGCAAATTAGGCAATGAAAAATTAATTGCTTCCCAATAGAAATTATATGCAAAATAGTAAAGAATAGCTTCTTCTGATTCACTATTATAATCAGAATACAGAATGCCTAAATGTCTATTATAACTGGCAAAATCTGATTTCCAAGCCTCATCACTATGGAAAGATAAATCAGGAAAACCAATCTTATTTGTATCAAGCATACTAAAATCTTTTTGAATTATAGGATTCAATTCTGATTTTCTAAAAGCAATAAGTTTTTGTGTGAATTCATATATATCATTTGTGAATGAAGAATTATTCCATTCAACATAAGAAATTTCATTATCCTGACAATAAGGATTATTGTTTCCTTTTTGAGAATTGCATAATTCATCTCCTGCCAAAATAAGTGGAGTTCCTTTGGATGTAAAAAGAGTAAATAAAGCATTTTTTATTAATCTCTTACGAAGATTTAATATTGCAGGCTTTTTAGTTTTACCTTCAACTCCGCAATTCCATGAAAAATTATAATCACAGCCATCAGTATTTTGCTCACCATTATCTTCATTATGTTTTCTATCATAAGAAAACAAATCATTCAAAGTAAAGCCATAATAATTAGTAACAAAATTAATTAAACCACTTTTACCAGGGACATCCTTAATAAGATGAGATAAATCTCTCATCAATCCTTCGTCACCCTTTAAAGCTTTTCTGACTGTATACATATAAGAATCTGAATAAACAGCTAAATTCTTGTATTCAGGCTTCTCTGTATAATCATAAATTTCATTTTCAGGTATATAATCATGCAAAATCTTAGTATCTGTAAAAAATGGATCATTAGCAATAAAAGATACCGGAATCTTATTTCCTTTTAAATGAAATCCATCTACATGATAATTAACAACCCAGAATTTTAAAACATCAACAATCAGATTTTGCTTAACCGTATCTGGAAAATACATCTGAAGAATTAATTCAATTCCATTTTTATGAAGTTCTTTTACAAGATTCTTAAATGAAATTATTGGATCATTAATTGCTGAATAAGAGGACTTGGGTGCATAATAGAAACCCTCTTTATAGCCCCAGTAATTAATTTTACCACTAACGCTCTCTCCAGTTACCTTTGAGAGTTCTTGCATTTTCTTTGAAGGAAATTCATATTCCTCAAATTCATATACTGGCATAAGTTCCAATGTATTTATTCCAAGATTTTTAAGATGATCAAGTTTTTCAAGAATACCTTCAAATGTTCCTTTATCTTTTACATGACTACTTTTATGAGATGTAAATCCTCGAACATGTAAGAGATAAATAATAGAATCTTTGAAATCAATATGAGGTCTTTCATCATAATCCCAATTATACCAATAATGAGTTACTGGTTTATAGGTAAGTTTATAAGTATCATCCTTAATACCATACATCTCATTTCCAAGAACCTGATATGCATATTTATCTGGCAATTCTTCGTTATCGCCAAGATAAGAATAAGAAATCTCATCAAGATTAAAGCCTTCAATTATTAATGAATAAATATTACCATAAACAGCTTCACCAAAAGGAATAGTAATCTCAAGCTTATTTTTATGATAAATTAAAATTTTGTTATCTTTAGTTTTAGTATCAATAGTAAACTGAATTGAATCGCCCTTAATAACTACACCAAGAGGAAATCCAGTTCCTTTTCTAATATAAAAATCTGCCATTAAAACCTCAAATTATTCTTCAATTATTGTCACATCATCATTAGATGGCATTAATAACATTCCTTTATTACCTCTAACATTATAAGCAATTATTAAATCTATAAGATTTCCTACGAAACCGATAAAACCACCAAAAATAAGATTTAAAAACATAAATATCCAGCATGGTGTAATTGTTTTCTCGAAATATTTAACTAATTGTCTGGCATCTTCCTTTGTAGAGAACTTGCTTATGATTTGAATATTTTTAAAATATTTAATACTACCAACAATGTTGTAAATCATAAGAAGTAAAGTTGTAAATCCATATCCAAATAAAAGTGTTGTTGTACCAATAATAAACTGAATACAAATAATAAAAATCCAAACTCCAAAACTAACATACATCCAAACAGTTAATTTTTTTATATATTCTTTAAATTCTAATTCGCCCATAATCACTGCTCCTTTTGAACATATACATTTATTATAAACTTATTTGTAAATTTTTTAAAGTATGATAAAATAGATTATATTTGTAAAGGAGGAATTTTTATGTCAAAGAATTACAATGAATTTCCTGAAGAAGAAATGACTGTCGATATTCAAATCGACGATAATACTACTATAGAATGCGCTGTTGTAACAGTTTTAGAAGTTGATGGTCAGGATTATATCGTTCTTGAACCAATCGTTGATGAAGATGATGATTTATATGGCCAGATTTGGTTTTATGGTCTTAATGAAAACCCTGACGATCCTAACGAAGAGCCAGAATTGATTGTTATCGATGACGATGAAGTATACGAAGCAGTTGCAGACGCTTTTGATGAATACCTTGATACACAGGAATTTGATGAAATTATTGAGGAATAAATATGAAAGTTACAGCCATAATTGCCGAATATAATCCATTACATAATGGTCATGAATTTCAAATTAAAAGAGCAAAGCAGCTTACAGGAGCAGATTATATTATCGTTGTAATGAGTGGTAATTTCACTCAGCGTGGTGTTCCAGCTATTATCGATAAATATGAAAGAACTCAGATGGCTTTAAATGCTGGAGCTGATTTAGTTATCGAATTGCCTTTATATTACTCTTCTTCCAGCGCTGAATATTTTGCATCTGGTGCGGTAAATCTTCTTAAGAAGCTTGGCGTTGTTGATTATCTTGCTTTTGGTAGTGAATGTGGAGATATTAAGATTCTTACGGATATTGCTGATTTGTTAATTGATCATAAAGAGGAAATATCAAACTTAATTCATTCTAAGGTTAGAGAAGGTATGTCCTACCCTATGGCAAGAGTTAGAGCTATAGAAGAATCAATTCCAAACTCATATATGCACGTTGAAGCAATGGAATCACCTAATAATATTTTAGGTTTTGAATATATTCGTGCCATTAAACAATTTAATGCTAACATTATACCTGTAACCAATTTAAGAATTGGTTCTGGATATCATGATAGAATGATTGATAATCCAATTAGTTCTGCATTATCAATAAGAACATCTTTAGAAGAAAATAATAATTTAGAGATGATTAAGTCTCAGGTACCTTACCAGGTATATAAGATTTTAGAAGATAAATATGAAAAGACTTTTCCAATCTTAAATGAAGATATCTCTTCTATTCTTAAATACAAACTTCTTCTTGATGAAGGTAAAGGATATGAAGAATATGTTGATATATCAGCAGACTTTTCTGATAAGATTTTGAAAAACTTAAACAAATATGTTTCTTACTCTCAATTTTGTGATTTACTTAAGAGTAAAGATATTACATATGCCAGAGTTGCTAGAAATCTTCTTCATATTCTCTTAAATATTAAGAAAGATTCAATGCAAAAGTTTAAAGATAACGATTATATCTTCTATGCAAGAATGTTAGGATTTAAGAAATCTTCCAGTGAACTCTTATCTGCAATTAAGAATTCATCATCTATTCCAATCATTTCAAAGCTTGCTGATGCCAGAAATCAGCTTTCACCAATCGGAATGGATATGTTAGAAACCGATATTCAGGCAGCTCATATCTACGATACAATTGTTACTGAGAAATTCCAGACACCAACTGTATCTGAATTCGCAAGAGAAATTATTATTGTAAATTAAATATTATTCAATCAAAAAACTCCGGTTATTCCGGAGTTTTTTTTGATATCAATATATAAATTATAATTAATTCTTAAATGAATGGATAGGTGCAGGAATTCTACCGCCTCTATTAATAAATGCATCACATGAGAATGTATTTACCGGCATAATTGGTGCATGACCAAGAAGTCCACCAAATTCTACTGTCTCACCAACACCCTTTCCAATAACAGGAATAATACGAACAGCTGTAGTCTTCTGGTTAACCATACCAATAGCGAGTTCATCTGCAATAATACCTGAAATTGTTGTAGCCTTAGTATCACCAGGAATAGCAATCATATCAAGACCTACTGAACAAACACAAGTCATAGCTTCAAGTTTCTCGATAGTGAGAGCATTAGCTTCTACTGCATCAATCATACCCTGATCTTCTGATACAGGAATAAATGCACCACTAAGTCCACCTACATATGAGGAAGCCATTACACCACCCTTTTTAACCTGATCATTAAGCATTGCAAGAGCAGCAGTTGTACCAGGAGCACCTGCATATTCAAGTCCAATTTCACATAAAATATCAGCAACTGAATCACCAATAGCTGGAGTTGGAGCAAGTGATAAGTCAATAATACCAAAAGGTACATTTAAACGTTTAGATGCTTCTTTAGCAACTAACTGTCCTACTCTGGTAACCTTAAATGCAGTTTTCTTAATTGTTTCACAAAGGATTTCGAAGTTCTCACCTCTAACCTTCTCTAATGCAGTTTTTACAACACCAGGACCTGATACACCAACATGAACAACACAGTCAGCTTCAGTAACACCATGGAAAGCACCAGCCATAAATGGATTATCATCAGGAGCATTACAAAATACAACTAATTTAGCACATCCAAGTGAATCATCTTCCTTTGTAAGTTCAGCAGTTTCTTTAATAATCTCACCCATAAGCTTAACAGCATCCATATTGATACCTGTCTTTGTTGAGCCGAGATTTATAGATGAACAAACTCTCTCTGTCTTGGATAATGCTTCTGGAATTGATCTGATAAGCATTTCTTCTGCAGGAGTCATACCCTTTGATACAAGCGCTGAATAACCACCAAGGAAGTTAACTCCAACTTCTTTTGCAACATTATCCAAAGCTATAGCGATTTGCGCGAAATCAGATGGTTTCTTACAACAAGCACCACCAACTAAAGCTATAGGTGTAACTGAAATTCTCTTATTAACGATTGGAATACCAAATTCCTTTTCAATATCCTGACCTGTTTTTACAAGGTCCTTAGCATAATTATAAATCTTATCATGAATTTTCTTTTTAACTACTTCTATATCAGAATCAATACAGTCAAGAAGAGAAATACCCATTGTAATTGTTCTTACATCAAGATTTTCTTTCTCAATCATCTGATTAGTTTCTACTACTTCAGAAATATTAATCATCTTTTTATTCTCTTTCCTTAAATTCTATGCATTGAGTCAAAAATTTCTTCTTTCTGACACTTAATAACAACACCAATTTCCTCACCTAATTTAGCAAGTTCATCAGAAACATCAGCAAATGGTATCTTTGATTTGCTCATATCAGTAATCATCATCATATTAAAGAATCCACTAACGATTGTCTGTGAAATATCTTCAATGTTAATGTCATTATCAGCAAGGTATGTACAAACCTTGGCAATAATACCAACTCCGTCTTTGCCTACTACAGTAATAATTGTCTTTTTCATAAGCACTCCTTTATATATTAATTATATTTGAAATTTCATTTTTCTTAGCTACATATATTGGAAAATCAAGTCCATCATATTTGGTATCTGACATTGATATTTCTACTTTAACAGCTTCATATGCAAGATCAGGCATATTATTATGATCACTTAAATGTCCTAACATAATAGAATTAAAATCATCATTAAGTAATCTGGAAATAAATCTACCGCTATTTTCATTAGATAAATGACCTTTGTCAGATAGTATACGCTGTTTTAAGCTATATGTATATGGTCCAAGCTGAAGCATTCTTACATCATGATTAGCTTCACACAAAATAAAATCAAGTTTACCAAGTTCTTCAATAAGTTTATCTGTATATATACCAAGATCAGTTACTACAGCCATTTTCTTTTTGTCATCATTAACCGAATAACAAACTGGTTCATTTGCATCATGACTTATTTCATGAGGTTTAATATTCAAACTTTTAATATTAAATTCAGACAAATCTCTTAATGACTTTAAACAGTCATAATTAAACTTACCTAAGGAAGGTGTATTCAAAATACCTTCAATCGTTCCTTGTGATGCATATATTGGTATTTCGCACTTTCTTTCTAAAACACCAAGTCCCTTAATATGGTCACTATGCTCATGAGTAATCAATATAGCATCTATATCACTTATTTGCAAGTCAAGTTGGCGTAAACCAGCTTCTATATTTTTATAAGAAATACCTGCATCTATTAATATATGTGTATTATCATCGCCAACATAGAGACAATTGCCACTACTTGAACTTGCAATACTCGCAAATCGCATTTAATCCTTCTTCCAGTATATCTCAATGATATCCTTATCTTTTAATACTTCAAGGAATTCTGCACTATGACCATTCAATGTAGTAATAATACCACTTCCTTGAGGTTTAGTTAAATCAAAATCAATATTATCAAATATATCTACAAAAACATATTCACTCTTATTTTTAAGAGTAACTGGTTTTGAATTAACAATTACAGTAATTTCTTTTATTTCTTCTGATATTTCTTCAGACACATTCTCTAAAATATCAGTATTTACATTCAATTCATCACTAGCTTCTTCAATAATTTCTTCTTCAGGTAAATCAGCATAAGTTATTTCTTTTTTATCTTCAACCTTAATCTCAAAATGATTATAAACTTTGGAATCAAGATCACCTTCAACATTATTAATTAAAACTATCTGATTTGCTTCTAATGTAACATCAACAAGCTCAAACACTTCAGCTACTGTAAGATAATCAAGTACTTCAACAACATCATTCATCTGAACACTATAAGAATCTACTGTAATTTCACCATTAACTGTACAGTAATTTGGCAATGTAACATTCATACCATTAACTATTAACTGTAGCTTTTGATTGTTTACATTAAGCTTCGATAATGTCGTCTGTCCAGGTTCACCTTTAGTAGAAGGTTCAATATGAATATAATCATTGGCATGTAATGGTGCATGAAGATTAGTTAAATCGCCATTAAGGTACACCTGACAGGCTTCACCTAATTCACCATTGATTACCTTTTCTTCACCATTTAAAGTAAATACTAAAGCATCCCCTCTTCTAGGGAATAATGCTGCATTATCAAGACCTATTTCCATAACAGCATCAACAATTGTCAATTTGCCATTATCATAAAGCTTAATTCTGTCATCATTAAGACAGACATTAATAAATGAATTGTTTTCTTCATAAAAATGAAGGCAGATTCCAAGTGGTGTTACTATTAATGAATCCTTAGTAACTGAATCATCTTTAAAATCTATTTTACCCATTACCTCTTCGCCACGTAATGCAACACGATTAACGATAATATCATGTTCTGCAGCTAATTGATTAGTATAGCCTTCAATTCTTCCACCACCACCAACGACAAATACAGCACTAACTTTATTATTATCATTTAGTTTAATAATTTCATCAGAGACCTGTTTAGTCATCTCTTTAATATATGGATCAAGAAGATCTAATACTTCTTTCTTGGTAATAGAATTTTTCAATCCTAAAATATCTTCATATTCAACAACATCAGAGTTCTCAATGCCTTTTTTTATCTTTTCCGCTTCATTGAATTCAACAAGACAATAATTAGCAATAACTTCAGTTAAATGATCACCCGCAACTGGAATCATTCCATATGCAAATACTGAGCCATCTTTAGTAATACAAATATCACTAGTACCAGCCCCAATATCAACCATTGCAATATTTAACATTCTGAATTTATCAGGGATAGCTACTTCAATTGCAGCAATAGGCTCCAATGTTAATGAACATACTTCGAGCCCAGCCATTTCTACTGTTGTATATAAACCTTCAACTACCTCAGATGGAAGAAATGTACATATCATATCAACGGCTATTTTTTTAGCCTTATGATTTAAAAGATTTGTAATAAATACATCATTTAAGAAATATTTCATTACACTCTTGCCAACGCAATAATATTTAATACTTGAATCATTGGCATCCTGAAACTTCTTATATGCCTCTTCGATACCCTTTGATTGTAAATCAAATATATGTTCATCAAGAATCAATGTCTCAGAGTTATAAACAATTTCAGAGTGGATTTTTTCAGTTTTCAATACACGTCCAGCAGCTGCAATACAAACATTTTTAAGAGTAATCTTACACTTTTTCTCAAGCTTCTCTTTAACAGCAATAACAGTTGAAGCAACCTTTTCAATGTCATGAATCTGACCATCAAGCATTGCTCTGGTTTCATGTTCCATTGATTCGATAGCTTTAACTATAAATCTGTCTTTATCTCTGTATCCAACTACACCGACTACAGCTCTTGTACCAATATCAAGACCAAATACAAGAGACTCCTTAACGTTCTCCGATGCTTTCATTTATAACCTCCATAGCGGCGTCCAACTGAATATATAAGAATTCTACCATCATATCATTGATTATTGGTTTATAACCAAAGAAATCATTTCTATCAGTAGTATTAATATATTCAGTACATGCTATTTCATAATAATTATCATCAACCTGAGAATTGATAATACTTTCAGCCTTCTCTTTAGAATAACCTCTAGACTCACAAAGTCTTTCTATTCTTACTTCTTTAGAACATTTAATTTCCCAAAGCTCATTAAGAACAGGCAAATAATTAGCCTGAACAAGAAGTGCTGCTTCTATTAAAATATATTTATATTTATAAATATTCTTTTCAATACAATCATCAATTCTTTTTCTAACAGCAGGGTGAATAATGGCATTTACCTTCTCAAGAAGTTCTTTATCATTAAAAATCTTTGAGGCCATAATCTTCTTATCAATTTCACAAGAAGGATCAAGAATATCTTTGCCAAGTAAATTAATAATTGGTTGATAACATTCGTTACCCTTTAACTTAACAAGATTGCCAATATCATCCGCTTTAATAACCAGACATTCATAGTTCTCTTCAAGATAATCCATAGCCTTTGACTTACCTGTCCCTACACCGCCTGTTATACCTATAATATATGCTTTATTTTGC
The DNA here is from genome assembly GCA_024403275.1 of Lachnospiraceae bacterium. Classification (GTDB taxonomy): domain Bacteria; phylum Bacillota; class Clostridia; order Lachnospirales; family Lachnospiraceae; genus UBA3766. Next base: position 67,483 of record JAKSSD010000001.1, on the reverse strand, counting down.
TTCATACCAATCAGCTCCTGTCTGTAAATCCGCAGAAAGAGGAACATTTAAATTTACAGCATTTTCCATCTCTTCTTTTAGAATTAATTTAGCCTTATCAAGCTCAAAATCATAAACCTCAAGAAGTAATTCATCATGAACCTGAATCAAAATCTTACTTTCAAGACCTTCCTCAATAAGACGATCTCTAACCTTAATCATTGCAATCTTCATAATGTCAGCTGCAGTTCCCTGAATAGGTGCATTCATAGCAACACGTTTACCAAATTCTCTTTGCATAAAAATCGATGACTTAAGCTCTGGAATTGGTCTTCTTCTATTGTATAAAGAAACTGAATAACCATTCTCATTTGCATTTGAAATACAAGAATCAAGATATGCCTTAATGCTTGGATATGTATTAAAATAATCTTCAATGAATTTATCAGCTTCTTTCTTAGAAACATTCAAATCTTTTGCAAGTGAAAATGATGACATACCATAAATAATGCCAAAATTTACAACTTTAGCCATTCTTCTTTGATTAGAAGTAACTTCTTCAAGCGGAATCTTAAATACTGATGCAGCTGTAACAGCATGAATATCCTGACCATTCATAAAAGCATTTGTAAGAATACTATCATTAGACATATGCGCAAGAACTCTTAACTCAATCTGAGAATAATCTGCATCTGCAAATATACAAGATTCTTTAGGAATAAATACCTTTCTTAGTTTCCTTCCTGTCTCTGTTCTTACAGGGATATTTTGAAGATTAGGCTCAGCTGATGAAATACGACCAGTAGCTGTTATTGTCTGAAGGAAATTTGAATGAATTCTTCCATCCTCATCAATTGCATCATATAGACCTTCAGCATAAGTAGACTTAAGTTTTGCAAGACCACGATATTCTAATATCTTGCTTACAAATGGATAATCAATAGCTAATTTATCTAATACTTCTGCTGATGTAGAATAACCAGTCTTTGTTTTCTTGCCAGATGGCATACCCATTTCTTCGAAGAGAATTACACCTAATTGTTTAGTAGACTGAATATTAAATTCATGACCAGCTTCTTCATAAATTTCTTTTTCTAAAACTTCAATCTGTTTCAGCAAATCATTGCCATATTCTTTAAGACCTTCAGAATTAACAAGAATACCTGTTTTTTCCATCTCATAAAGAACTAAAGATAAAGGCATTTCAACTTCTTTAAATAAGTTAAACTGATTAGAATCCTTCAATTCATTATATAGATAATCATATAAATCTTTCATACATTTTAAGGATTTAATCAAATCTTCTTTATTTTCACACTTTGAATTAAGATTTACATTTAAATAAGCAGTAGACAGATTAGAAACTGAATAGTCATTATTTAAAGGATTAATTAAATATGCTGCCAAATCAATGAAGAACATATTATTTGTCATATCAGTAGATTTAATCTTAATATCCTTTAAATTGAGATGTTTAAATATTGTCTTTGCTGTATCTGTAATCAATAAACCTTTATAATTCTTAGGCAAATCATTTATAAATCCAGAAATATCAACATCTTCGTTTATATAGTAATATTCATCATCTGACTTAAATGCATAAGCTTTAGTGTTTGTACTAATAATTAATTCTTTAGAAGTTAAAAGCTTCTGACTAACTCCAATAAATGTTAATATGTCATTTACTTCAATAAATTCAGGACATACATCCTCAATAATATTTGAAGAAGAATCTGAAGACATATTATCTTCAAATTTCTTAAAAAAACTCTTAAGATTCAAAAACTTAACTATATCATAAGCCTCTTTAACATACTTAATATCATATTTGATGTCATCAAATGTAATATCAATCGGAGCATTTATCTCGATTGTTGCTAATTTAAGACATAAATAAGCTAAATCCTTATTATCGATTAACGATTGTTTAATAGATTGTTTACTAATTTCATCAATAGCTTCATAAACACCATCAAGAGAATGATATTTTACAATTAAATCTTCTGCTGTTTTCGCACCTACTTTTGGAACACCTGGTATATTATCAGAAGTATCACCCATAAGAGCCTTAAGATTAATAAATTCTTGTGGATTAACATGATATTTATCAATAACATCCTGTGGATAGTAATCTTCTACAGTTGTTTTACCATGTTGAGTCTTAGGAATTCTAATCTTAATATGTTCATCAGCAATCTGAAGTAAATCTCTGTCACCTGACAATAGAGTTACCTCAAGGCCATTCGCCTGACCTCTTTTAGCCATAGTTCCAAGTAAATCATCAGCTTCATAGCCTTCTAATTCCATAGTCTTAATATTCATAAGACTTACAAGCTGTTTTATGTAAGGAACCTGCTCTCTTAATTCATCTGGCATACCCTTTCTGGTACCCTTATATGCATCATACATTTTGTGTCTAAAAGTAGGAGCATGAAGATCAAAAGCTATTGCAATATATTGAGGATTCTCTTCTTCAATAAATTTAAATACAATATTAAAAAATCCATATACAGCATTAGTATGAATACCTTGAGCATTAGTCAAATCAGGAACACCATAAAACGCTCTATTCATTATGCTATTGCCATCTATTAACAATAATTTATCCATATATCACCTAATAAGCAAAAAACGAAGATAAAAATACACCTAAAAGAAAAGAAAGAACTATGGTAAGTATAACCGCTACAATTGAAAATCTATGAGAAAATCTGGCATTTTTTAGAGATTTCTCAAGTTTTTCTTTAAGTTCTTCTTCTAGATTAAATGAGGTTGCTGAATCAAGTCTTTTAAGACCTTCATTTACAAGAAAATCAACTGATAATTCTTCCATACATTCTGGACATTCGTTAACATGATTAACAAAATCCACAGTTTGTCTTGTATTCAGTGAATCGTTTAAAAAATCTTTGATTTTCTTTTTACATTCTATACAATTCATAGTTAAAACCTCATACATATACCTAATAATTTTACTACATTTTGTGGTTGATTGTAAACAAACGATTAACAAAATAAAACTTGATTAGCAATTGTTTTTATGATAATATACATATGTTCGCCGGCGTGTCGGAATGGCAGACGAGGCAGACTCAAAATCTGTTGTAGGTGACTACGTGCGGGTTCAAGTCCCGCCGCCGGCATTAAAAAAACTAAGTGAATTTTCACTTAGTTTTTTATTTTATTTCAATCTGATTTTCATCTGTTCCTTACCAGAACCATTAAAGATAACATCAAGCGTATCTATCGTACAGTCTTCTTCTACTTCAAACAAAAGCACTGTCTCTTTAACTTGTTCCTTAGCAATATCTTCTTTGAAATTATTAAACGCTTCAAGAAAAAAGGTCTGATTAATACATGAAACTTTAGTATCATCATTGATAATAGCTTTTATCTTAGTATTCTTATTTGTCAAATCAACTGTTAAATCATTACCTGAAATATTACATACATTTAATTTAACAACAAGCAGATTACCAAGCTCAGGTTTATATACAAGCATTCCTGCAGCATCAGAATCTGGATACTTATCAACTATATTTGATGAAACATATTCAAATGTAACTCCATCAAGTGATAAAAAATCAGCAAGATCATTAATAGTATATATCTTTTCAACAAATGAAATTTCTACATCATCTGCTTTATTATTATTCTTATGTTCTTCTTTTTTCTTATTTTCTTCTTCAACAATTTTATCTAGTTCTAAAGCTTTTCTCTCTTCTTCCTTAAGAGCTTCAACCTTTTCAGTATAATCATAAAGGCTGCTCTCGTATGAAGCATCATGAGTAACTACTGCATCGGCCATATACCTTACTACAAGCTTCTCTTCATCCTCAGACAATTCAGGAATAAAATTGACACAAGCTGTAAAATTAATGCAAATAAGAAATAAAGATATAATATAACAAAATCTGAATCTTTTCATATTTGCCCTCCATAATGTAAATATTTTATCACATCATAGAATTATCTACAATTATTTAAATGGAAGCTCAAAATAGAAATTTACACCACTATCAACATTTTCACATCCATATTTCATATTAAAGGATTCGCAAATAGCCTTAGTTAGTGATAATCCTATACCACTACCACCATAATCTCTAGATCTAGCTTTATCAGCTTTATAAAACTTCTCCCATATATGAGGCATATCCTCACTACTAATATGCTTACCAGTGTTAAATATATTAATTCTGGCAACCTCATCAAATTTTTTAATTTCAATTCTAATTAATTTCTCACCTTCACAATAATGAATTGCATTAGAAATATAATTTTGAATTATCTGAGAGGTCTTATATTCATCAGTCCAAACATAAATAGACTCATCATTATTTAAAAATTCAACTTTAATATCATTTTGTTTAAACATCAATTCATTAGTATTGATATGATTTTTTATAAGTTCAGAAATATCAACATGCTCGATTTGCAGATCATTCTTACCAGACTCTAATTCATACAAAGACATAAGCTGTTTAACTAAATGATTCATTCTATTGGATTCATCAATAATAACATCAAGATAATAATTCCTGGATTCTTCATCATCCATAATACCTTCTTTAAGACCTTCTGCATAACTTTGAATCAACGCAATCGGAGTTTTAAGCTCATGAGAAACATTTGATGTAAATTCTTTTCTCATTTCTTCAATTTCTTCTTTTTTCTTAATATCCTGAATAAGATTAGCGTTTGCAGTTTTAAGTTCACTAATAGCCATCTCTAATTTATCAGACATATCATTAAAATTTTCACCAAGAATATCCATTTCATTACCATTTGATCCAGAATATTTGGTACTAAAATCAAGATTCGCCATTTGAGAAGAAATAATAGACAATTCAACGATAGGTTTAGTAATTCTCCTTGAAATAAGTATTGTAGCTATAATACCAACAAGTATGCTTAATAAACCAATTTGAAATAAGAATGTATTAGCGATAGAAACACTATCCTTTACATCTTCAACAGGACATCTAATAATAAAGTACTCATTATTTGGAAGAATTCCAAACATTTGAATAAATTCACGTTTGATTAATTTACCACGAACACTATTTAAAATATACGGATGTTTCTCATCAAATTTATAATTATCACTTGCAATCATATGACTAATTTCATCAGTAATAATTACCGTTTCATTACCTGCACTGGCAATTACTGAATTATATTTAGATACTACAACAACAGAAATATTATTTCTCTCACATTCATTTTGAATCGATTCAACAAAAGAAGCATCATTAAACTTAGAGTCTAATGATGTTTCCAATAATTCCATATACATATCTACTACTATATTTCTTCTGTTAATAAGATAATAGCTTTTCAAAAACAAAAAGTTAGCAAGAAAACAAAGAAGTACAGTAAAAGTAATAACTATAATAAACAGAGTTGTAATCTGTCTTCTAATCGAGTGTTTCAAATTTGTATCCTAATCCCCAAATAGTTTTAATATATTTACCCTTATCACCTAATTTGGATCTGATTTTCTTTACATGTGTATCAATTGTACGATCCTCACCATAATAATCATAATTCCATACATTATTAAGTATAGTATTTCTGTGTAAGGCAATTCCTTCATTTTCAAGGAAATATTCTAATAATTCAAATTCCTTAAAGCTAAATTCAACTTCTTTTCCATCAATTTTAACAACATGAGTTAATTTGTTAATATATATACCATGAGTTTCAATAATATCCTGAGCACTAACTCCCTGCGCTCTTCTTAATACAACTTCTACTCTTGCAACAAGAATTTTAGGAGAAAAAGGCTTAGTAATATACTCATCTACACCTAACTGAAATCCTAATAGCTCATCTGATTCATCAGATTTTGCAGTAAGCATAATTATAGGAACTTTAGATTCCTTTCTTATATCTTTACATACTGCCCATCCATCTAATACAGGCATCATTACATCCAATAAAACGAGATCAATTTTTTTATCCGAAAAGAAAATATCTAAAGCCTGCTGACCATTTTCTGCTTCAATAACGTTATATCCAGCTTTTGTAAGGAAATCATTAACAATTTTCCTCATTCTGGCTTCATCATCAACTACTAAAATTGTATTTTTCATATTAATTCTCCTTATCTTAAAAGAATTATATATAGTCACTATGAAAAATTTGTGAATTACTTAAGACCTAATTCTTTCTCTTTAAGATTAATCTGTTTTTCTCTTTCAGTTAAATCTTGTTCCCAGGAAGAATACTTATCTAAGATTTTATTTTCGTAATTAATAATTACAGGCTTATCAGATGTACCTAGAATTATAAACATTGAAATAATAACAAAAACAAGAATTATAATGGTTATTATAAGATACTTATTAGCAGAATTCTTACTCTTGGTATTTTCTTCTTTAACAACAGGTTTAATATAAACTTCGTTTGATACAACAGGAATAGGTAATACTTCTAATTCCATATCAGAATAATCTAAAACCCTCTTCATTTCACTTAAATAGTTATAACCAATTGGAGTCTTAAAAGTCTTCTTTTCAAGACTCTTGTTATAAACCTTATATAAAAGATCTGCATCAGAATTTTTTAATTTTTCTGTTAATTTATCAATCTTTTCTTGTTCTAATCTTGCTTCATTTGCATCTTCCATATTCTCAAACAAGAAATCACCAACAATAAGTTCTTTATTCATAAAAGCTCCTTAAAATCATAAAGGGTACGCACAAAGCTTGCGCGTACCCTAAATTTAGCAATTTTAGATAATTAGTTTAAAGCGTCAACTAACTTCTGAACAGCTGCTAATGCTTCATCAGGAAGCTTATCATAGCCTTCCTTCTTCTCAGCAAATCCCTTAACAGCATCTACACGGTTCTGCATAGCGTTCTTAAGAGCAGCCTTGTAATCAGCATCGTTAAGGTCTGGAGTAAAGTCTCCTGTCTTACCTGACCAGTCGTTCATGATTTCGATATCTTCGAAAGGTCCCCACTGCTCAAATTTAGCCTTACCTTCAACGATTGTCTCAAGGATACCTAAAGTATCTTCCTTCTGACACTTCTTACCCATGAAGTCACCTGTATTAACGATGTAGCAATCTACGTTCTTCTCAGCAACGAGCTTCTTGAACTTGTCATAATCGTTAACAAGTGGATATGTTCTGAATGGGTTAGCGTAAGGAACGATACGAAGTGCGTTCATATCTGTACCAGCCTTAACACGCTCAGCTGTAGATGTCTTTGTAGCAAGTGTAGCACCCATAACTGATGCAAGTGCAGCACCTTTAAGCTTAACTACAGGTGGGATTGCTGGGTCCTTCATAATCCAGAAGATTGCATTAACTGGAGCGTCAATCTTATCTACACGGTTTGGAGACCATAATTTAGACTTGATAGCACGTCCGTTACCATTACGGATATCTTCTGTTACTAACTGAACCTTGCCATTCTCATCAAGAGTAGCTGAACAGTTCTGAACTGTTAATAAGTATTCGTTATCAGGACATCCTGTTGGATAGTCTGCTGTCTTATCGAAGTATGTTGGCTCAAGAGCGATTGATGCACATGTATCTGTATTGATGATGAAAGCGTCATCATGAAGAACCTTGATACCACCGAATGCATCATACTTACCTGAATGCTTAGCATGTGTAAGAGTTGACTTACCTGATCCTGAAAGACCATAAACTGAAGCAACGAACTTCTTACCACCTTCAAGTGAGTATTCCTTCTGACCACCGTGGCATGATGCATAACCATTTCTGTTAGCAAGAGCCCAAGCCATTGTAAGTGTACCCTTCTTGTGCTCACCGAAGTACTTCATACCAAGGATTGCAGCACAGTTCTGGTTTGTATCGAAGTAGCAAAGTGTAAGATCATCGCTTAAGCAGCTGAAGTCTACGTCTGGAGCAGCTTCAGGAGCCCACTGTGGATCTGAGAAGATATAGATATCTGGCTCGTTACCACCACCGATTGGCTGTGATTTCTTATACATCTTTACATATTCATCTGACATATACTGGAAGTTAAGCATCCAGTTGTAAAGTAAGTTCTCTTCTCCTTCTGGAATAAGAAGATGAGCTTTAGCCATGAATTCTGGATCAAGACCTACGAAGCACTCTGCATGATACATTGTTTTCCAACGTGTCTTATAAACAGCATCCATAACAACTTTATCAAGTTTAGCTTCGTCTACGCCTGGTTCACCTTTAATTCTACGAGCCTGAGCGTAACGACCTGTTACAGCACCATCGTTGAATAATAATACCTTAGCATCTTTTTCAAGACCGAAAGTATCACCATCTTTGATAGGCATATCTGTTACGATAGTTCCTGGTGAATTCTTAGCTAATTCATAAGCTTCTTTTAATGTGTTAACTTTGATGACATTGTTTCCGTAGAAAGCGCCTTCGATAATAGCACGAGTTTTAGAAAAACCTACTTTACCTTTGCCAATCTCGGAAATTGGATAATTAGCCTTTGTTGACATTTAAATGTCCTCCTTTAATTAATATTGTGATTTCGCACATTGATAATATTATCACAAAAAATCCTATAAAAGTCAATAATAGTGTTAAATTGTTATCAATGTTTATTGCACTTCATATTATATTCTTCTAACCACTTAATTTCTTTATTATTCATTTCATCTAATAAGATTAATTTCATATCTAAAGGTACATATGTTAAAGTTTCAAAGCAGAGAAATACTCCGTCATTTGTTTTACATTTTTCTTTAACAAGCAAAATATTTTCTATTCTAATACCATATTTTCCTTCTTTATAAATTCCAGGTTCACAAGACATTATCATGCCAGGCTTTAAAATTGCATCTGAAGGGTTACTCTTCCATCTAATAGCATTTGGTCCTTCATGAACCGATAATATATATCCTATTCCATGACCAGTTCCACATTTATAATCATCGCCCTCTTCCCACATTGGCTCTCTTGCCAATATATCAAGATTTACACCAGTACAGCCTTCCATAAACACAGCATTGGAAAGATTTAATAAACCTCTGACAACTCTTGTATAATCATGTTTCATCTCATAAGTAGCTTCGCCAACAAGAATCGTTCTTGTAATATCAGTTGTAGCACCCTTCCATTGACCACCACTATCAAATAAATATAAAGAATTATTAAGAATCTTTGAATTTTTATCAAAACTAGCCTGATAATGCATCATTGCTCCATTTGGTCCGCTAGCAGAAATTGTATCAAAGGATAAATCAAAACAGTCAGGATCAGATTTACGCATATTATCAAGCTTCATAGCGAGATCATATTCATTATATTCATTAAAATTAATGTCATTTAATTCATTAATAAATCTTGTAACTATTTCATTATCCTTATAATAATACTTTCGTATATTTTCAATCTCAGTCTCATTCTTTATAGATTTCATAAGCTTGATATTCAAATCGGAATCGATAATTTTAACATTTCGATTTTTTAAGATTTCTATGTTTCCTGCAGAAAACGATGATTTTTCAAGCACTATTTTTGTATTACTATCTGTAATTTTTAAATATTCTTTAAACGAATCATATGTATGAATATTTACGTTACTTAATTTAAAATCATTATTACCTAATAAATATAAATCAACAGAATCTTTCGATATAGTTAAATAGCAAATAGATACAGGATTACAAGGAATTGCACGTCCTCTAATATTTAAAAGCCACATATTATCTTCTAAAGTTGACGAAATATATAAGTCAGCCTCTAACTTATCTAAACTATTTCTAATTTTCGAAATCTTTGATTCACGACTCTCACCAGCAATTTCTAAAGGAAGCTCTTCTATAAATTCATCAAATATAATATTAGGATATTCTTTTCCATATGCTTCTTTATAAGCATTAAAAATTATTGAATAATCAGAATCTAAATAATCTATAGGCAATTTTTCATACATACTAATAGAAATACAATCCTCTAAAGCTGCAATTTTCATACCATTTTTAGATAAAGAATCAAGAAATTGAATTAATGTAGGATAACCTTCAATTCCAAGTTTCATTAATGATATACCAGTTCCTTTTAACTGATTTTCTGCCTGAATAAAATATCTGCCATCAGTAAAAAGATAACCATCATTTTTACCTAAAATAAGTGTACCATTAGATCCAGTAAATCCTGATACCAGACTTCTGAATTTATAATAATCATTAACATATTCACTAAAATGAGGGTCAGAATCAACAAGCATTAAATAATCAATATTTCTCTCTTCCATCTGTTTTCTGACTGCTTCAATCATATTCATACAATCACCTCAAAATGTTAAAATTTTTTAAACAATTATAAAATTGCAACTTTTAAAACATATCTTATGATATATTAGTTCTATGGCTGATTCAAGTTAATTAGTTGTAAAGGAGGAATTACATGAGCGAAAACAAACATACCGAAATTACTCAGGATATTATTGATCTTGCAGCAATTGCTGAAAATAACAGCATTATCGATAATGAGTTGTTTTACAAATATGACGTTAAGAGAGGTTTAAGAGACTTAAATGGACGTGGTGTTCTTACAGGCCTCACTCACATTTCTGACGTCAGAGCAAGTAAAATTGAAAACGGTGAACCAGTCCCAACAGATGGAAATTTATTTTACAGAGGTTACAATGTCAAAGATTTAGTAGATGGTTTTTATAGTGATAACCGCTTCGGTTTCGAAGAAACCTCCTATCTTTTATTATTTGGCAAATTACCTAACAAACAAGAATTAGATGCTTTTTGTAAAATGTTATCAGAATATCGTAGTTTACCTACTTCTTTCGTAAGAGATATTATTATGAAAGCTCCAAGTAAAGATATGATGAATACTCTCGCAAGAAGTGTCCTAACTCTATATTCATACGATGACAAAGCTGACGATACTTCGTTACCAAACGTACTTCGTCAAAGTTTGCAGTTAATTGCATTATTCCCAGAATTATGTATTTATGGATATCAGGCATATAATCATTATCACGATGGCAAAAGTCTTTATATTCATGTACCTGATCCAAATCATTCAACTGCAGAAAACATCTTGGCTTTACTCAGACCAGATGGAAAATTCACTGAACTCGAATCTAAACTTTTAGATTTAGCACTTGTCTTACATATGGAACATGGCGGTGGTAACAATTCAACTTTTACTACACATGTTGTTACTTCAACATTAACAGATACATATTCTACTATCGCTGCTGCAATAGGTTCTTTAAAAGGACCTCGTCATGGTGGAGCCAATATAAAAGTTGTACAGATGTTTGAAGATATGAAAAAGGAAGTTAAAAACTGGGAAAACGAAGAAGAAGTTGCAGAATATCTTAAGAAACTTCTTCATAAAGAAGCCTTTGACAAGCAAGGATTAATATATGGTGTTGGACATGCTATTTATTCTAAATCTGATCCAAGAGCTCAGATTTTCAAGAAATATGTTGAAATGTTATCAGAAGAAAAAGGCTTACAAAAAGAATTCGCGTTATATTCAACAGTTGAAAAACTCGCACCTCAAATTATTGCATCAGAAAGAAAGATGTATAAAGGTGTATGTATAAATGTCGATTTTTATTCAGGCTTTGTTTATAATATGCTTAATCTTCCAAATGAACTCTTTACCCCAATGTTTGCAATAGCAAGAATCGTAGGTTGGAGCGCTCATAGACTGGAAGAACTTGCCAATAACGGCAAAATCATTCGTCCTGCATACAAACCAATCATGGAGGATGCAGAATACATCAAAATTGAAGATAGATAATATAAAAACTTAGGTCTTATTTGACCTAAGTTTTTCTTTTATTTTGGTTCAATATTTTTTAAATCAAATTGTAGAGAAAGATATTTATTCTCAGTAATATCCTGCCATGTAGTAATAATTCTCTTAGCAATTCCTCTTGCACTTTCTTCATCAGTATTCATAAGGAGCGTAACATACTGGAAAGATGTATATCTTGTAGTAACATCACCTTGTCTTAAAGAAACTACAATCGATCTCTCAACTTCCTTCATATATAATTCAAGCTCGTCTGTACTAATCTTAACTGAATCATCATGTGTAAGAGTTAATAGAATAAGCCATACATTCTGATCTGTTCTTGCAATAGTTCTCTGTACAAAATGAATGATATGTTTAAAGCCTTCATATTCGACCTTTAAAGCACCAGATGCACCAGAATCCTTGAATATAACATCTAGTCTTGCAAGATCCATATCACTATTAAAGTTTTCAATTCTTTTATTTAAATGTTCTTCTCTCTGTTTGTAATAATGATAAAAATCTTTACCATTTTGCTTTACAAAATAAAGTGCTTTATCTGCTTTGTTGTATAAAGAATTAAAATCTGTTCCATTTTCTGGAGCAACAGAAATACCAATCGAAACTGTAGGATTATAAGTAATTTCTGATTCATCTTTTAAATCATTATGTACAGAATTAAGTACTAAATCACAATATGAATTGATTTCTTCATCAGAATATTCACCCTTTAAGAAAACAACAAATTCATCTCCGCCAAGTCTCGCAGCGACATCTCTAGGTCCAAGTTTTTCCTGTAGAATATCTGCAAACTTGCAAAGAATCGAATCGCCAAACATATGACCATAAGTATCATTTACCATCTTAAAATTATCAATATCAAAAATAATAAATACACCCTTATTCTTGATACTGAAGAATTTATCAAGATCATCTTCTAAAAACTTACGATTCCATATATTTGTTAAAGTATCTCTTCTAGCTGAATTAGATAAATTCTTTCTTAAATCTTCAATCTGAAGAATCTTCTCAATACGTGAAAGCATAACATCAGGTTCAAATGGTTTAAGGATAAAATCCATTGCACCCATTTTTAGACCTTTAATCTCACTCTCTCGCTGATCATCTACAGTAAGGAAAACTACCGGAATATTAGCAGTATCCATATTAGATTTAATTCTTTCAAGAGTTTCATATCCATCCATGCCAGGCATTCTAATATCAAGAAGAATTAAATCAGGTTTAACCTTCTTTAAAAAATCAAGAGCCTGAGCACCAGATTTAGCCATAGATAGCTGATAATGATCCTGCAAAACTTCCGCCGCAACTTTTAAGTTAGTTGTAACATCATCAACTATTAATATGTGTTTTTTACGTTCCATAAATACCTCAATAAATTATAAACCAAGGAATTTTCCAATTTCTGATTTCATTTCTGAGATTTCACATACTGTATCATGTAATACTGCAGCATTACGAATTTCTTCTACAGCCTTAGGAATTGGCATTTTTGATTTTGCATTTAATCTATCAATAAGTACAAAATCCTCTTCCTCTGACTTCTTACCTTCAATAGCTCCAAGTACTGATCTTGTGAACTTGTAAGGTGAAGCTGTAGAAACGATAACTGATGTAGTATCATCCTTAGTATCATTAATATATTTCTTATAAACAGCACTAGCTACAGCTGTATGAGTATCCATAACATAGCCTGTTTCATCATAAATCTCTTTAATTCTATCATCTACCATCTCTGTTGAAGCATAACCACCAACAAATAACTGGTCGATAAACTTCTTCATATCTTCTGTCAATGAATATTTACCTTCAGTCTTAAGATCATTCATTAATGATGCATTCTTAGATGCATCCTGTCCACATGAAAGATAGATAAGTCTCTCAAGATTAGAAGAAATAAGAATATCCATAGAAGGTGATGAAGTAAGAATAAATTCTCTGTTTCTGTCATATACAGCTGTATTGAAGAAATCAAATAATACTTTATTATCATTTGATGCACAAACAAGCTTATGAACAGGAATACCAATTCTCTGAGCGAAGAAACCAGCAAGAATATTACCAAAGTTACCTGTTGGAACTACAAAGTTAATTGGATCTCCTTCTTCAATCTTGCCACTCTTTAATAATGTGCAATATGAATATACATAATAAACAACCTGAGGAATTAAACGTCCAATATTAATAGAGTTTGCTGAAGAGAATCTAAAGCCCTTAGCATTAATAAGCTCATTAAATTCCTTATCACCAAATATATTCTTAACACCAGTCTGAGCATCATCAAAGTTACCCTTAATACCAATAACCTTAACATTCTTACCAACCTGAGTAACCATCTGCTTCTCCTGAATTACAGATACGCCTCCCTTTGGATAGAATACACAGATTCTTGTTCCTGGAACATCCGCAAAACCAGCAAGTGCAGCCTTACCTGTGTCACCACTTGTTGCAGTTAAAATAACGATTTCCTCGTTAATGTTATTCTTCTTGGCACTAACTGTCATAAGATATGGAAGAATTGATAATGCCATATCCTTGAATGCAATAGTTGAACCATGGAATAATTCAAGATAATAAGCACCTTCAATAGAAGCAAGTGGTGCTATTTCAGGTGTATCAAATTTAGAATCATAAGCATTTTCAATACAATATTTTAATTCTTCTTCTGTAAAATCAGTGAAGAATAATTTCATTACTTCGTAAGCAATTCCCTTATAATCAAGTTTAGCTAAATCATCAAGGTTCATCTCTAAAGATGGAAACTGATCTGGCATAAACAAACCGCCATCTTCTGCAAGTCCTTTTACAATAGCATAAGATGCTGAAAATAATTTTGAATCGTCTCTAGTACTTTTATATTGAATATTCATAATGCCTCCAAAAAACAAAATTTTGTTAATATTATAACATAGTAGAAAGTATTTGTGAAATAGTTTTAATACAAAGATATATTTGTTAGAATAAATACATGAAAAAAGGCGTATTTAAAACTAAACGAAAAGATAATACAACTGTATACCGAGTTTCTATAACTAAGAATGGAAAACATATATCTCTTGGAACTTATTTGACTGAAGATGAGGCAAGTAAATGTTATAATGAAGCATACGAATTATTAAATAACAATAATCTTAAAATATCAGATTATAAGGATTCTATGCTAATATCCTACCAAAAATATTTAAGTCTTATAAATTTTAGAGATAATAAACTTTACATTCAAACTCCAATATATCTAAGAAAAAACTATTTCGAATATCATTTGGATAGAAATACCATTCTAAAATTCGATAGAGATGATCTGTTTTTTTACTCTAAGCATAAAATATCCAAAAGAGGTAATCATCTCTTCTATTCAGAGTACGGAATGCAAATAAACCTTTTGGAAAAATATGGTATTCCATCATATAGCGTTGAAGGCAAGGATTATCATTTCATTAATTCGGATATATATGATTTTAGATATTCTAACATAGATATTATTAATCAATATCATGGTGTAAAAAAATGTGTTAAAAATGGCAAAACAACCTATATTTCAAAAATTCATGTAAATGGTTATATTAAGATAGGTGAATATAATTCTGAAATCAAGGCCGCTATTGCTTATAACAAAGCAGCTGATATATTAAAGAAGACAACAAATATTAATTATATACAAAACTTCCCAGAAGTATCACCTAAAGAATATGCCAGTATATATTCCGAATTGAAAATCTCAGATAAAATCTATGAGATTAACAAATAGATTTTTTATAAATACTTCAAACATCTAATAATTTATCAATAAATTTATTATTTTTATTCGAAAAAATAGCCAGACACATTTGTCTGGCTATTTTAAATATAGAATTTAATTAATTATTCTGTTACTTCTTTAAATTCATCTTCTGATTTTACTTCTTCATCACTCTTTGCTTCAGTAGCCTTTGGAACCATAGCATAAGTAGCACCACCTAAGGCACCAGAAAGTAATGATTTAATATCAATACCAAGTCCCTGTGTAAGACCTTCTGAAATCTGAGTTGTAGAATTTACAATATCAGAAACCATTTTAGCTGAATTACCTTCACCGTACATTGTGATACGATCAACGCTTGAAAGAGGTTTAGCAACATTTTCAGCAATCTGAGGAAGTACCTGGAAATACATTTCAAGGATTGAAGCTTCCTTCATCTTAGCCTGAGCAAGTGCTTTCTTTTCAATACCTTCAGCTTCAGCAATAGCTTTAGCTCTAATAGCTTCAGCTTCAGCAATACCTTTAACTCTGATAGCTTCAGCTTCCTGTTCAGCAGCATACTTAGCTGCATCAGCCTGTGCTCTCATAGCTTCAGCTTCCTGTTTCTTTCTATAGAGTTCTACGTCAGCCTGCTGTTGAGCTTCATACTTATCAGCATCAGCCTTTTTCTTAATAGAAGCTGAAAGTTCCTGCTCTTTAACAGCAGCTTCCTTCTGCTTAAGTTCAATCTCACGTTCCTGCTTAGCGATGTTAGCATTAGCAGAAGCAACTTCGATTGTCTTACGCTGAGCTTCTTCCTGAATACGGTAAGCCGCATCAGCTTCAGCTCTCTTAAGATCTGCTTCTTTCTTGAGTTCTGCCTGCTTAATAGCAAGTTCGTTCTGACGTTCAGCGATATCAGTTTCAGCTGCAACATTAGCTTCGTTAGCAAGCTGCTTAGCCTTAGCCTGTTCAATAGCTACGTCCTTCTCAGCCTGTGCTCTAGCAATTGATGCACTCTTCTGAATCTGAGACATATTATCCTGACCTAATGCATTAATGAGGTCATTCTTATCTTCGATTCTCTGAATGTTACATGAAATAATCTCAATACCAAGATTATTCATATCAATCTGAGCCTTTGTCTGAACTTCATCACCGAATTTCTTACGGTCATTACAAAGTTCCTTAAGACTAACAGTACCAATGATTTCACGCATATTACCCTGAAGAGAATCAGTAAGTGCTTCTGCAATCTGTTTCTCATTCATGTTAAGGAAGTTCTTCATGGCAAGTTTAATACCACGATCATCAGTCATGATTCTTACCTTAGCAATAGCGTCAATATCTACACCAATGAAGTCAAGTGTTGGAATGTAACCATTAGTCTTAATGTCGATAGACATCTGCTTTACAAGAAGTGTATCCTTTCTTTCAAGGAAAGGAA
This sequence comes from Lachnospiraceae bacterium, assembly GCA_024403275.1. Classification (GTDB taxonomy): domain Bacteria; phylum Bacillota; class Clostridia; order Lachnospirales; family Lachnospiraceae; genus UBA3766. The sequence continues at coordinate 50,581 of JAKSSD010000001.1, read as the reverse complement.
CCTTAATTCCTGCTCTACCAATTAATACCTTTGGTGTCTTTTTAATACCTGAAATAATATATGCTGTATCTGGTGGAGCTTTAACATATCCTGAAACAATAACGATAACTATTAAAGCTACAACAATTAGAAGTGCAACCAATACAGTACATACTGCAGGTCCGAGTATATCACCCATATTTTGTATCCTCCTTTACAAGATATTATTATTTTATCATAAGATAAGTTTATTAACAATAATCCATAGTGGCATATTAGCCATATTTAATTTACCTCAAAAGATAATTATTTAAGATCAAAAATGCTAAGCTGATCTGTTTTAGGTAAATCCTTAATGATACCAAGACTTATAAGCTTATCAACAACAGAATCTCCTACCTTACATTCCTTCTTAAATTCCGCCTGTGATCCAAACGAACCATTTTTACATCCTTCAACAATATTCTTAGCAGCCATATCTGCGATACCATTAATACTTGTAAGTGATGGCATTAGCTTACCATCAATCACTTGAAATTTAGTAGGATGAACAAGTTTCAAATCAATCGGCATAAATTCAAAGCCTCTCACATAAAACTCCTCAACTAATCTCATATCATCAAGAGTATCTGATTCCGAATTTGAAGGCTTAGGTAAAGCTTTAATAAAATTCATATTAGAACGAAGTGTTGCAAGTCCATTACACATTGTTTCATAAGAAAACATTTTAGCTCTAATAGAAAAGAATGCGGCATAATAAGCAAGCGGATAATATACCTTGAAATATCCAACTCTCCAGCCCATTGTTACATAAGCAGCGGCATGAGCCTTAGGGAACATATATTTAATACGTTTGCAAGACCATATATACCAATCAGGAACATTATGCTCACGCATTAATTCTTCGTCTTTATCTTCAAGACCTTTTCCTTTTCTTACCTTTTCCATGATTGGGAAAGCCTGCGCACCTTCAAGGCCCATACTCATCAGATAAACCATAATATCATCTCGAGTTGAGATAACACCTGTAATATCTGCTTTTCCTTCATCAATTAAAGTTTCAGCATTATTAGACCAAACGTCAGTACCATGTGTAAGTCCTGAAATTCTAATAAGGTCAGTAAAGGTCTGTGGTTTTGTTTTCAACAATACGTTCATTGTATTTTGAGTACCAAATTCCGGAATACCAAGACATCCAAGAACTAAACCTTCAATTTCATTTGGTTCTATTCCTAGAGCTTCTGTTGTTTGGAAAATACTCATTACCTTCTTATCATCAAGAGGAATTTCTTTACAATTAACACCTGTTAAATCCTCCAATGCACGCATCATCGTAGGATCGACATGCCCAAGAATATCAAGTTTAAGAAGATTCTTATCAATATCATGGTACTCATAATGAGTTGTAATTACATCGGTATCCATATCGTTTGCAGGCTTTTGAATAGCTGTAAATTCAAAGATTTCTCTTCCATGAGGAAGAACTACAATACCACCAGGATGCTGACCTGTAGTCTTTCTTACACCCTCTACACCTTTTGCAATTCTCTCGATTTCGCAATATCTCTTATACTGTCCTTTAGATTCATAAAATGATCTTACATAAGATACACTTGTCTTCTCTGCTATACCTGACATTGTTCCAGCGTGGAAAGTTTGTCCTTTACCAAACAAAACTTCAGTATATCGATGAGCTTTACCCTGATATTCTCCTGAGAAATTAAGGTCAATATCAGGCTCTTTATCTCCAGAGAAACCAAGGAAGGTCTGGAATGGTATATCAAATCCAGCTTTTGTAAGTGTTTCTCCACAATTAGGACAGGTTTTATCAGGAAGATCGCATCCAGCCATACATGCAAAGCTTTTAATAAGTTCAGAATCAAAATCATAATAATGACAATTCTTACAGTAATAATGTGCATGAAGTGGATTAACCTCAGTAATACCGGACATAGTCGCAACAAAGGATGAACCAACTGAACCTCTGGAGCCTACTAGATAACCGTCTTCTTCTGATTTAAGAACAAGATTTCTTGCAATCATATATAGAACGGCGTATCCATTTTCAATAATACCATTAAGTTCAATTTCAAGACGTTCCTCAACTTCTTTTGGAAGATCAGGTCCATACATCTTATGTGCAGTCTCATAACAGCATTTACGAAGATTTTCTTCTGAATTCTCAAGTTCAGGAGGACACTTTTCATTTGATGTTGGACATAAATCATCACACATATCCGCAATCATATTAGTGTTTTTGATAACAACCTCTTCAGCTTTAATAGAACCCAGATAATCGAATTCATTTAACATATCTTCGGTAGTTCTTAAATACAATGGTGGCTGTTTATCATCAGGACTCTCGCCATCTGCATCTGGTTTAGCTGTCTTTTTATTAAACTTATTCATATGAACAATTTCTCTGTAAATTGCATCTTCGGGTTCAACAAAATGAACATCACCAGTCGCGCAAACAGGTTTATTAAAATCTTCACCAAGTTTAACAATCTTTCTATTAATATCCCTTAAATCCTCATCAGTAGTTATATTTTTATGAAGAGGTTTATTAGAATATTTCATGAAATCATTATTACCAATAGGCATGATTTCCAAATAATCGTAAAAGTCTACAATTTCAGACAATACCTGCTCAGATTTATCCTGTAAAATAGCATCAACAAGCTCGCCTGCTTCGCATGCAGAGCCAAGAATAAGTCCCTCTCTATACTTCTTAAGCAAAGACTTGGGAATCTTAGGAGATTTGTAAAAATAATCAATATGTGAATAAGATACAAGTCTGTTAAGATTAATTCTACCTGTCTCATTTTTAACTAAAATACATATGTGATAAGGTCTTTTCTTTCTAATTACATCAGGAGAATTTCTGGTAAATTCATTAAGTTCTCTCAAAGAAAAAATCTTTTCATCAACCATAAGCATCTTAGTGAAATTAATAAATATTTCAGCAATGCTATCAGCATCAGGCATTGCACGCTTTTGTTCTTCTAATTTAATTTTTAATTTATTACCAATAGCTTTAATATCAAATTTAGCTGAATCCTTAAGCAATGCTCTGGCAATAGATAAATTATCTACATAAGGTAACTCTTCATAAATATTAAGGCTTTTCAATGCTTCATTTATAAATCCCATTTCAAACTGAGAATTGTGAGCAACTAAAACACAATCCTTAGCAAATTCAAGGAATTTAGGAATAACTTCGCCTAAAAGAGGAGCTGCTTCAACATCAATATCATGAATTCCTGTTGATTGTTGAACATCATAAGGAATTGGAACCTGCGGATTAATAAACGAAGAAAATCTCTTCTGCTTTGTTCCATTTACAACCTTAACTGCAGCTATCTCAATAATTTTATGCTTATAAGGTGAAAGACCTGTTGTAATAATATTAAATACAACAAATGGATCCGCTAAAGACTGATCAGTACAATTTACAACAGTATCAATTTCATCATCTACAAGATAGCCTTCCATACCACAAATAAGTTTAAATGGCTTCTCTGGAAAAGCTTTCTTATTTCTAAGAATATGATCAACCTTAGGAAGAGCCTGAACAATACCATGGTCTGTAACCGCAAGTGCAGGCATTCCCCATCTTGCAACAGTATTAACAAGATCTTCTTCTTTTGATACTGCATCCATTTCAGAGAATCTTGTATGGCAATGAAGCTCTACTCTCTTATTAATCGAAGTGTCCATTCGTGAAATTTTAGACATTGAAGATTTTTCAATTCCACGAATTCTTGATACTACCAATTCATTTCCTGCATAAGAGTCTCTTTCAATATTACCCTTAATCTTTATTTCAGAACCCTTCTTAATAATTCCTTTTCCTTCTTCATAATTTTCAGGACTAATCATCAATTTACAGGAAATCGAATCACTACCATCAAAAATATTAAACAAAAGAATATGTCTATCGCCTTTAATTAATTTATCTTCATAAGCTATGACCTTACCCTTAATAACTACATCTGTAATTTCATCTGTAATATCAACAAGGTCAATAATTTTGCCTTCAATATCTGTTCCGTATAATACATCTGGATTATCAGAATTCTTAAACTTTCTAGTATAACCTGACTTATATTTGCTCTGATTCTCCTTATCTTTATAGAAACCATCCTTCCTAGAACTAAAGCTCTCTTTTTCCTTTGGCTTCTTTTCTTCCTCTTTGACCTGAGCCTTCTTCTCCTTAACTTCGCCTAACATCTGATCTTCTTCATTGACAATCTTAGGCTGATGTTTTCTTGTATATTCCTGTACAATAATCTCAACCTTATGATCAAATTCTTCTTTGATTTTGTGAGCTGAAGAAGTCATATAATCATAAGTAATTTTACCTTCAAGATTACATCTTTGTAACAAAAGAACATCCAAAGCTTTTTTAAGTTTGGTTTCAAGTTCTTCAGAAACTATACTTTCTTCCATGATTACTTCCATTTCATTTTCGCTCAAAAAGGAAATATCACTTCTTTGAAGAATGATATATAAAATTCCTGATTTCTTTCTAATCTCATATAAAACGGTTTCTGAATATTCATCCCAAAGATTTTTAAGATTATATTGAGAAGAAAGGTGGAAATTAGGTATTATCTCCACCTTTTCATAAGATGCAAAATAAGCTTTTTTGACTTCATTTGCAGCCTTATCAAGTAGCTGACCCGAAATCAAATGATCTGAACTAATATAAATACGAGAAATAGTCTGACTCTGATTCTCAGATAAACGTATAACATCACAATCATTAATTAATGAACCAAGTTTTCCATCTAAATTAATTTCCGAAAACGCATCTGAAAATTTCATAATAAACTAACCCCTATTTCCAATTATCAAGCTCGTATTTCAATGCAGCTAGTAACTGATTTTCAGGTAATTTCTTAACAATCTGGCCTTTTTTTATTAATAGACCTTCATCTATTCCACCAGCAATTCCTATATCAGCTTCCTTAGCTTCACCAGGGCCATTAACAGCACAACCCATAACTGCAACCTTGATATTTAAATCATAATCTTTAACCATATCTTCAACTTGATTAGCTAAACCAATCAAATCAATTTTTGTTCTGCCACATGTAGGACAAGAAATAACTTCAATACCCTCATTTCTGATTCCTAAAGATCTAAGAATCATCTTAGCAGATTTAATTTCTTCAAGCGGATCACCTGTAAGAGAAACTCTAATTGTATCTCCAATACCTTCATAAAGAAGAATTCCAAGGCCTACTGAAGATTTTATATTACCTGCATATAATGTACCAGCCTCTGTAATACCAACATGAAGAGGATAATTAGAAGCCTTACTAACAAGCTCATAGCTTTCTACACACATAGGAACATTTGAAGATTTAATGCTAATAACAATATTGTCATAATCAGCTTCTTCAACCATTCTTACTTTATCAAGAGCAGATTCAACAAGACCTTGTGCTGTAACTTTACCATACTTAGCAACGATATCCTTTTCAAGAGAACCAGAATTAACACCAACACGAATCGGAATATTTCTTTCCTTAGCAGCTTTAACAACTTCTCTAACCTTATCCTGACCACCTATGTTACCTGGATTAATTCTAATTTTATCTGCACCATTTTCAATAGCAGCAATTGCCATTTTGTAATCAAAATGAATATCTGCTACACATGGAATATTAACTCTTTTTCTAATCTCACCAAAAGCTTTAGCTGCAGCTTCATTTGGTACCGTCAAACGAATAATATCGCAACCAGCCTTCGTTAATGCTTCAATCTGTGAAACATTACTTTCTATATCCTCAGTATTGTGATTAGTCATAGACTGAATAAGAATCGGATTACCTCCACCAAGTATCAGATTCCCAACCTTAACTTCTTTTGTAATAACTCTATTCATATAAACCTCATTATCTAAAGAATTTAGTTATATCATTTATTAATATAAATACAGATAACAACAACAAAGCAACTATACCAGCACCATGAACAATAGCCTCAAATTTTCTTGGAACAGGCTTTCTTATAACAGCTTCAATAAGTAAGAAAATTAATCTTCCACCATCGAGAGCTGGTAATGGTAACATATTCATAATGCCAAGATTTACACTTAATAATACAGTTATATTTACCATGTTTAATAAGACGGTAAATACACCATATTGCTTAGTCTCTTCAATTGTTGTATCAATTATTTGCGCCATTCCTACAGGACCACTTACATCATCCTTAGTAAGTCTTCCTGTGAATAACATCTTAAGTGATTTAAATGTAGCTTTTACCCAGTATCTGATTTCTAAAGCCGAATATTTAAACATATTAAGATTAGTACAATCAATAATATCCTCAGAAGCTACACCAATAACTCTTGAATCCTTGCTTACAAATACTGGAACAAGATCAGTGGAATACTTCTGTCCATCTCTTTCATATTCGACAACCCATGTTTCATTATTATCAACAAATGCAAGCATTTTAATCTCACTAAATAGATAGATTCTTTCACCATTAATTTTAGTGATCTTATCACCTGGCATTAAACCTGCAGCTTCCGCTGGCATTCCTGCTTTTACTTCACTAATAACAGTGCCACATTCACCACAAAAAAATACAATAAATAATCCAAGGATATAAGCAAGTAATATATTGAATAAAGGTCCGGCAACAACAGTAGCTATTCTTGCCCAAACACTAGCATCCTTAAAAGCTTTGGAATTTTTATCTGAAGTCAAATCCTTAACTAATTTGTCTTCATTTTCCTTATCCTCTTCTTCGTCATCAGCTTCATCAGGATTTTCAAATATACAAGCACCACCAAATGGTAAAGCTCTAATCGAGAATTCTGTTCCTCCAGCCTTAAAATGAAGAAGCTTTGGACCTAAACCAATAGTAAATTCAACTACATGTATACCATTAATTTTAGCAATCAGAAAATGACCACCTTCATGACCAATTACAATGAAGCTGAAAATAATAATAAAAAATAAAATTGTCCAAACAAATCTAAAATCCATATATAATCCGTTAATTAATATTTAGTAGCAATATAATCGTAAACTTTTTGCTCAACCATTAAAATCTCATCTAAAGTTGGTGTTAAATATTCGTCAAAATCAAGAGTTAAACAATCTTCAATAATGTCATATATTTCAAGGAATTTAATTTTTCCTTCCTGGAAATACTGATTAGCTCTCTCATTAGCTGCATTATAGACAGTTGTATAAATATAACCTCTCTTAAACGACTTAACAGCTAAATCAATTCCTTTAAATGTTTCATTATCAGGTTTAAAGAAATCAAGTTTACCCTGAGAATAAAAATCAATTCTATGTTCAGGCATTTCCTGTCTATTACCTTCATATAAAGCATACTGAATAGGTAATTTCATATCTGGAAGTCCTAATTGGGCTAGAACAGCATTATCAGAAAACTCAATCATAGAATGAATAATACTTTGTGGATGAATAATCACTTCAACATTATCTATATCAACGTCAAATAACCACTTAGCTTCAAGAACCTCTAATCCCTTATTTACCAAAGAAGCAGAATCTATAGTAATCTTCTTACCCATAGACCAGTTTGGATGATTAAGAGTATCCTTTAATGAAACATCCTTTAATTCATCAAGCTTCTTACCCAAAAATGGCCCACCACTGGCGGTAAGAAGAATCTTTCTAACCTGCTTTTTATCCTGTGCCTTAAGACATTGATATATAGCAGAATGCTCACTATCAACAGGATAAAGATTAACATTTTTCTCTTTTAAAAGGGGAACAATAATATGACCTGCAGTTACCAATGTTTCTTTGTTAGCAAGTGCAATATCAATACCAGCATTAATCGCAGCAATAGTTGGTCTAATGCCAATCATTCCTACCATAGCTGCAACAAGCATATCAGCTTCCTTTAATACTGATATTTCCAATAGACCATCCATTCCAGAATAAATCACAGTATTAGTATCTGAAACTCTTGATTTTAATTCTTCTGCCTTACTTTCAACATATAATACTGCATAAGAAGGACTATATTTTCTAATCTGTTCTTCCATTAAATCAACATTGGAATAAGCCGCTAAAGCCAGAACCTTAAAATCGGATGCTTTATCATCGACTATTTCAAGAGTCTGTGTACCAATGCTTCCAGTTGATCCTAAAATAACAAGATTTTTCATAACATCACCTGAACTTTATAAGTAATACGATAAGGAAATATACCATTGGCGCAGTAAATAAAACTGAATCAAATCTATCCAAAATACCACCATGTCCAGGGATAATACTTCCAAAATCTTTAACATCATTATTTCTTTTAATAGCTGATGCTACCAAATCTCCGCACATTGAAATAAATGCACCTAATGCACCAATAACAAAAAATGCTATAAGCGAAAAATATGAAACCTTAAAGTAAAATACAAAAATTAATCCATATAAAACAGATGCAATTGCAGAACCTAAAATTCCACCAACAGCCCCCTCCCAGCTTTTCTTAGGAGAAAGATTAGGTGTCATCTTATGCTTGCCAAATAATGAACCTGCAAAATAAGCACAAGTATCTGAAACCCATGAAGTAATAAATATTAACCATACAAGAAATACGCCATGCTCAAGTTCTCTTGTGTAATAAACAAATGACAACATAAATGCTGTATATAATAAGCCAAAAACAGCTCCTGCAATCTGTTTATTATGAAACTTAGGATAACAGAAAATATAAGCACATAAAGTACTAACAAGTCCTATCATAAATACAAGAAGCATTATAACTGTATAATTATTAAAGAATCCGACTGTAGTAAATAACCAGTCACCAATTCCTTGTGGAAAATATGAATAGATTTCATAAAACAATAAAAGAAAATAATATAAAATAATTGTTATTAAACCTATGATTTCTATTCCAGTAATTCTTTTACCTTCAGGTCTGACCTTACTTGCTTTAGTAAATTCAATATAAGCCTTACAGGATAAAACTGCTAATCCAACAGCAAGAGCAGGACCACCAATAATACCAAATACCAATGTTATAAGAAGAATTACTGCACCACTAAAAAACCTTTTCCAAAACATTTATAGTCTCCAATAAATAATTATTTTGCATTACCAAATCTTCTATCACGCTTTGTATAGCTTTCAATAGCCTTAATTAATTCATCTTTATTAAAATCAGGCCAATGACAATCAGCGAAATAAAATTCAGAATAAGCAAGCTGCCATAATAAGAAATTCGATAATCTCATTTCCCCACTTGTTCTTATTAACAAATCTGGATCAGGTATATCCTTTGTATCAAGATTATCTGAAATATAAGCTTCATTAATATCTTCAGGATTTAATTCACCTGATTTGATTTTTAATGCTGTATCTTTCATCATTCTGGTGATTTCATCTCTGGAACCATAATTAATCGCTATCTGAAATTGTAAGCCTGTATTGTCTTTAGATTCTTCCTCTAATTCAGCGATAGTATCCTGAATATCTTTAGCCAAACCACTCTTATCACCAATAATTCTAATACGAACATTATTTTTTGCAGCCTTTTTAAAACCAGATGATAAATAACTTCTAAGAAGCATCATTAGAGCAGATACTTCATCTTCACTTCTTTTCCAGTTTTCTGTTGAAAAAGCATATACAGTAAAATATTTAATTCCAAGTTCATCACAGACATAAAGCATTTCTTCAACATTTTTGCCGCCCTGAACGTGTCCCATTTTACGTGGAAGACCTTTAGATTTGGCCCATCTGCCATTACCATCAAGAATAACGGCAACATGTGAAGGAATTTTTAAATTATCCATATATTTCATCCTTATGTAAAAAGCGTCCACTATTTCATGAACGCTTATTTAATAATAGTTAAACGTAAAATTAAACTGTAAGAATTTCTTTAGCCTTATCTTCGATAATTCCATCGATTTCCTTAATATATTTATCTGTAATCTTCTGAATATCATCCTGAAGGTCTTTAATTTCATCCTCTGAAATTTCTGTCTTAGAAAGCTTCTTGAAAGCATCATTACCATCACGTCTAATATTTCTGATAGCAACCTTAGCCTCTTCACCTTTCTTACGAACATCCTTAACAAGGTCTTTACGTCTTTCCTCTGTTAATTCTGGGAAAACAAGACGAATAACTGAACCATCATCAGAAGGTGTAATACCAATATCTGAAGACATAATAGCTTTTTCTATTTCTTTAATAAGACTCTTATCCCAAGGAGCAATCTGAATAATTCTTGGTTCAGGAACTGAAATATTACCAACACCCTGAAGTGGTGTCATAGCACCATAGTAACTAACTGCAATCTTATCAAGAACATGAGGATTAGCTCTTCCTGCTCTTATTGTCTGATAATCAGAAATAAGATGTTCAATAGTTTTTTTCATTTTCTCATCATATGTAACTAACTGTTCTTTCATTATAAACCCCCTTAAACTGTAACTTTTGTTCCGTTAAATTTGCCATAAAGTGTATTAACAATTGAATTCTCTTCTTCAAGAGGAAATACCCACATAGGTACTTTGTTATCTCTTGCAAGAATTGAAGCTGTCATATCAACAACCTGAAGATTCTTTGCAATTACTTCATCAATTGATACCTCATCATATTTTTTAGCATCAGGATTAGTTCTTGGATCTGCATCATAAACACCATCAATAGCTTTTGCAAGAAGAATAACATCTGCATCAACCTCAATAGCTCTTAATACAACACCTGTATCTGTTGAGAAATATGGATGGCCTGTTCCGCCTGCAAAGAATACAACCTGTCCTTTTGCAAAATATTTATTAGCTCTGTCTTTAGAAAATAATTTTGTAAATGAACCAACTTCAAATGGTGTAAGAATATTTGTCTTCATTCCTACTGATCTGAAAATCTCAGATACATAAATGCAGTTCATAATTGTAGCAAGCATACCAATCTGATCAGCCTTAGTTCTATCAATATTTTCGCTACTTCTTCCTCTCCAGAAGTTACCACCACCAATTACGATACCAACCTCTGTACCTTTATCAAGAATCTCTTTAACCTGAAGAGCAACCTTTCTTACTGTCTCTTCATCGAAGCCTGTTTTCTTATCGCCAGAAAGAGCTTCTCCACTTAACTTAAGTAAAATTCTCATAATATACCTCTTTTAAAAATTTTCAAAGAATGCAGAAGGTGTAATATCTGAATAGGTCTGAGTACATTTACCTTCCAGAATTGCACCATTGTTGATCTGAACATATTTACTATTTATATTTCCTAAGATTTTAGCTGAAGAATCAAGCACTACAGAATCTGTAATATCTATATTTCCTTTAACCGCACCGGCAACATAAGCTGTTTCAGCTCTCAACTCTCCTATTATAACAGATTTTTCAGAAATCTGCACGGTTTGATCACAAATGATATTTCCTCTAATAATTGCACCATCAACATAAACTTCTCTGGCCCTTATATCACCTATAACCTCACCAGAAATAATGACATTATTCTTAATATCAATATTTCCTTTAATACTACCTCTTATATCAAAAATAGATGAAGAAATTATATCGCCGTTAATAGTAGTTCCTTCGGTGATAATAACCGGATCCTCTTCAATTTGTTCAGTTTCTTCCATATCTTCAAGCATCTGAGCTTCTTCAACAATATCAAGAAGTGTATCAAAATCTTCCTCATCCATTTCGATATCTTCTATCTCTTCTTTTTCTACAACAGGAGTTGGGTTAATCATTAAATTAATACCTTTATTCTCTAACAAAACTTCTTCATTTTCATCATTTGAAGTTTGAACTTCTGCCTTTTCATTTTCTTCGTTTAATATCTCATCAATCTCATCTGCTTCAAGATATTGTTCTTCTTCATTCTTCAAATATTCATCTGAAGCTTCAATTGTATTATTTTCAATTCCATTTAAGATATTTTGAATTTCAAGTTCAAGATTTGATTTATTGTCCTTTTTAGAAGTTTCTTCCTTCTCAAAAGTCTCAATATCAAGTTTAAGACTCTTCTGTGATTCCGCTAATTCTTCAGCAACTTTTTGTTCTGTAATATCATTTACTGTATTAGCTAAATCTTCTTTTAAATCGTTAAAAAATCCCATAAACCCCTCTACTTTTTCTTAACATGTTGAATTGGTTCTGTAGTTTCTGTAATCGGTAAGAAGATAACATTATCATCTTCCATATAATAATCAAGAATCAAAGGTACTGCTTCAATGCTAGTTAGTTTAGCATTGGTATCATGCATAAGAACTATCGCTTCTTTCTTATTCCCAATACCCTTAATTACATTATTAGCAATCTGATTACTAGAAAGAGCTTTTTTAGATGCATCATTACTATCGCAGTTCCAATCATAGTATACCAAATTTTTATCATTTAATACATCTATTAAATCATTTTTATTACCTTTAAATATTGTATTAGAACTTCCACCTGGAAATCTGTAAAATAAAGGCTCCTGACCTGTAGTTTCCAAAAGAAAATCATAAGTTTTATCAATATCTTCTTTAAATCCATCTACACTTTTATATATTTTCTTATATGAATGGTCATAGGAATGAATAGCTAATGTATGTCCATTATCAACAATTCTTCTATATTCTTCCTCATGATTAGGCTGATAAATAACAAAGAATGTAGCCTTTACTCCATATTCTTCCAAAATATCGAGCAATTCATTAGTGTATTTACCTGGTCCATCATCAAAGGTAAGATATATTCTTTGCTTATCAGGATATTCTTCTCCATCAGGAAGCACCTTAAGTTCTCTCTTAAATGCAACCTCTTCAAGATCAATAAATTCCGCTTCATCCTTCTCATAATCAAAATTAGAAATCTCTGACAAATTAGAATTAACTTTATCATTCAAATCATTATATTTACGCTCTAAAGTATAATTTCTATTCAATAAATACCCAATAACAAAACATATAATTAAAATAAAAAGAGATACAAAAATAAATCCATATATTTGAATTTTTTTATATCTCTTAAAATCATTTTCATTCATTAATCAAACCTCAAATCAAAATATGCATAGATATATTATCACAACATATTAACAGATTCAATTTATTTTGATTTTTCAAAGAAAGCAACTGCTATAGCTCCTGGACCAACATGAGTACCAATAGCAGGACAAATAGATGCTATATCAAGTTTTTCAACTTTACCTTCCCATAATGAAGCACTATCTTCTATATATTTTTGAAGTAACATATCTGATAGACCTGAATATGCAAGCATAATTGGCATATCATAATCAACGCCACCAGCTTCTTCTATCATTTTAATAAGATAATTATTACCCTGCTTTGAGCCTCTTGCTTTGCCTAAAACTTTAACTTCTCCATCGTCAATTGCAATAACTGGTTTAATTGATAATAATCCTCCGGCAAACGCAGCAGCTTTAGAAATACGTCCACCCTTTTGTAAATATTCAAGAGTATCAAGTACTGCAACTAATCTAACCTTTTTCTTTTCTTCTTCAATTGTCTCAAATATCTCTTTAGCAGATAAGCCTTTATTGCTTAATTCAACAGCTCTGTTTACCTGAATAGATGTACCAATAGTAGCTTGTGTACTATCAACAACGAAAATTTTATCTTCAAACTCAGAAGCAGCAATACATGCACTTTGATATGTTCCAGATAATTTAGAAGCTAATGTAATAACTACTGCAGTATCACCAGCATTTACAACCTTTTCAAAGGTTTCTGAAAACATATGAGGAGTAGCCTGACTTGTAGTCGGTAATACATCATATTCAATAAGTCTTCTATAGAATTCCTCATTATCAATAGTTACACCGTCTATAAATTCTTCATCTCCAAAGCTAACTCTCAAAGGAACAATAATACATTGCTTCTTAATATCATCCATAAGATCAGCCGATGAATCAGTAATAATTTTTACACCCATATATTCTCCTTAATATCAATAATCGATGTTATGAATTATATCATAACATAAATTTTGGTCTACACATTCCATCTAATGTTATACAAAAATTATTAGATTGTTAATTTTATGTACATATTTAAGCATAAAAATAGCCGTTACAAAACATTGTAACGGCCATTGATTATAAATATTTTTAATTATTTGCCCATCTGAGCTGCAACTTCTGCCGCAAAGTCTTCGTTCTTCTTTTCAAGACCTTCACCAACCTCGAAACGAACCATCTTTGTAACAACAAGAGCCTTGTTTACAGAAGCAAGGTATGCAGCAACTGTCTGCTTACCATCTTCAGCCTTAACATATGTCTGATCAAGAAGACAAATCTCTTTTAACTGCTTTGAAATACGTCCTTCAACTAATCCGCTGAAAATCTTGTTCTCAGAGATAGCTGCCTTATCAGCTAATGCAAGCTGAGCTAAAGCTGTCTTAGCTTCGTTTGAAAGGAAGTTAGGTAAATAGTTCATATTTGTCTTCTTCTCTTCATAGATAGCTACATCTTCTGCTGTCCAAACACCAGCTACAGCCTTATCAATTAAGCCCTGTAAAATTGGCTTTGGAAGTGAGAATGGATCATTTAAAGCACTTTCAAGTGTGATTTCTCTAAGCTTAGCAAGTTCATCAGTTGAGATATCATTTCTGCTGATGTACTGTGGATTCATAGCTGCAATCTGCATAGCTACATTTGTAAGAGCTTCCTTAGCAGCATCTGAGCTGTCACCATCTGCTGCAACAAGAACACCAATTCTTCCGCCACCATGAATATATGAAGCAACAGCCTCACCTGTAACCTTCTTAAATCTTCTAAGAGAAAGCTTCTCACCAATCTTAAGTGTCTTGTCATCAAGCTCAGCCTTCATATCAAGAATTGTAACAAGATCTTCGCCATCACCAGCTTCTTCTACGTTTGTAGCAAGAGCCTTATTAGCAACGTCCTGAACGAACTCCTGGAATACTTCGTTCTTAGCAACGAAGTCTGTTTCTGAGTTAACTTCAACAACAACTGCTGTATTTCCAGAAATAGCAACCTTAGCAATACCTTCAGCTGCAATTCTGCTTGCCTTCTTCTCTACCTTAGCTGCACCGCTCTTTTTAAGAACTTCAACAGCTGCTTCAATATTACCGTCTGTTTCAGTAAGTGCCTTCTTGCACTCCATCATACCAGCGCCAGTCATTTCTCTTAATTCTTTTACCATACTAGCTGTAATAGCTGCCATTGTATTTTCCTCCTAAATATTTAAATTAGTTTTCTGCTGTCTCTTCATCAGCTGCTGCAGACTCTGCTTCAACATCTGACATAACTTCGCCCTGGTTAGCTTCGATGATAGCATCAGCCATCTTACCAACGATTAACTTAACGGCACGAATAGCGTCGTCGTTACCAGGAATTACATAATCTAAATCTTCAGGATCACAGTTTGTATCAGCGATACCAACAAGTGTAATACCTAATGAATGAGCTTCCTGAACACAAATCTTTTCCTTCTTAGGATCTACTACGAAGATAGCGTCTGGGATTCTTGTCATATCCTTGATACCACCAAGGTTCTTCTCTAACTTATCCCATTCCTTCTGTAACTTAGCAACTTCCTTCTTTGTAAGAACTTCGAATGTTCCGTCCTGGCTCATCTTCTCGATTGCTTTTAATCTAGCGATTGATGACTGGATAGTCTTAAAGTTTGTAAGCATACCACCTAACCATCTCTCGTTTACATAGTACATACCACAACGCTCAGCTTCTGACTTAACAGCATCCTGTGCCTGCTTCTTTGTACCAACAAAAAGAACAGTTCCTCCTGCCTGTGCAATCTCTGAGATAGCATTGTAAGCTTCGTCAACCTTACCTACAGACTTCTGAAGATCGATGATATAGATACCATTTCTCTCTGTGTAGATGTAAGGAGCCATCTTAGGGTTCCATCTTCTTGTCTGATGTCCAAAATGAACACCTGCCTCGAGTAACTGTTTCATTGAAATAACGCTCATTAAATTTTCCTCCTATTTGGTTATTCCTCCGTATGATTCTTATATGTGAAGCGACCAATTTGGCACCAGCCTCACGAATTGCATACGTGTGTTTTAGCGCAACGATGAGATTATAACATAGAAAAACCCCTATTTGCAAGGGGTTTTTCATTAATTCGAACATAATAATTTCGCTATTTCTTCAAAAGTTGATTGAACTGGTATTTCATGATCACCAACCTTCAATCTTTTATCATAACCATTATCTACAAGAAACTTATTAAAAGCCTTTCCATCATCAGTAAAACCTGCTTCTCTGACCTTAGTAGATACTATTTCTGAGCCTTCACCTGGCTTAATTGTGATAATAACATATTCTTCAACTTTTTCTAAATCATTATCTTTAATGGCTTCCAAATCTTTTGATTTATCATCATTTAAATTATCATTAGATTCTTTATCATCATCAGTAAATGTATCTTTTATATCATCATCCTTTAATGATTCATCTGTTTTTGAATCACCACTGGAATCAGAATCATTATTTAATTTATCATTAGAATTTTCATCTAATTCCTGATCGTTATTTATTTCTGAATTTAATGAGGAAGGAGTCAATGTAGTGCTTTCTACCAAACCAAGTTCTTTAGCTCTTTTTATAATATCTTCATCAGACATTGAATTATCTTTTAGATTAGTTGCTACCAAAAGAACTATAGTGGCGATAATTATACCAAGACCAAGACCTTTTAAATATGATTTAAGATTCATAATTACATCTTCGCCAAATCGATAACCAATTTGACTTCTCCTACTCCAAGACCTAACTCTTTAGCAATAGCAACATTACTCTTGCCTTCTTTGTATAATCTTAGTATTTCATCATTATGATTGCTTCCATGCATAGAAACTTCAACTGATTCAGGTTTTCTTCTGATGCGTTTTTTAGGTTTGCTGACAGTCTTAACTGTAGCTTCTTCGATCTCCTTTTCATCTAATTTCTCAACTGAATTAGATAATTCATTAAATTCATCTACTGTAACAATCTTAATAGGAATTACTTCTTCCTGTCTATTTGAATTCTCTTCTATTAAAGCTTTAGCTTCTAAGGCAGCATTCTCTTTAGCTTCTTCAATTGCCTTTAAAGTATTCTTAACTTCTCTTGAGGTAGATTCAATCTCTGCCTGGCTCTTAATAATATCATCATGTTTTTCATTAAGCATACTATAAAGAAAAACCGCTTCTTCATGATTCTTATTAATATCAGAAAGAACTGTATCACTATATTCATTTACAGCCATTATCTTTTCATTTGAAATTCTTTCAAGTGTTCTTTCTGTTTTTTCAACAAATTCATTCACCTGTTCCTCAAGTGAATCATTGAAATCCTCTTTTCTTTTATCTAGTTCTTTTTCAATTAATTCCTGAATTCTTCTCGCTTCTTTTTTCTCTTCCCAGCTTGTCTGTGCTTTAGTTTTCTCTGGAATAAAAAATCCAGCAACAAATGCTAAAACTCCAATAACAAGCAAGACTATTTCTAATATAGTCATTATAAACTCCTATCAGATACTGATATCAAAGCCTCCAGCCTTTTTAACTATCACTTTTCCATCAGATTCTTTATCCTCTTTATTTTTTCTATTATTGTAATACTGATTACTACCTTTATCTTTAGCATCAAATTTCTTATTCATCAAATCAGCATCATCACTTTTGACAACCTTCTTATTCTGATCCTCAGCTTTTTTCTCGATAGTATTAAGAGGAATCGAATTATCAGCAAACATTTTATTTTCATGCTGATTTCTAAGATTATACATATCATTTGCACGATTGATTGTGCCAGTTATTTCAATAGGATTTAACGCCATTCAAGCCTCCTATAAAGAGGTAGTTTTAATATCTCCTCTGTCTTTATAAAACTTACAATACTTATAATCAGATTTTAAAGTCATCTGTAATTCATTTATACATACTTTGGTTCCTGAATATACAACATCATGAACAATTGCCATGGAATTAGAAATATCAATCATAGAATCCTTAATTTCATCAAGAGCAATTAAACAATCCTCTCTTTTTTCAAGAAGCTGTTTAGCTGCCTGCGAAACAGTATCAAATGTTTTCTTTTGTTCATCACTTAAGTGAACACCCTTAGCAATCTTTTGTTTAAATGCATCAAATACAGGAATAACCTGAGCTAACTGCTTACCAGTATTTTCAACCTCTTGATTAAGTTCTTCCATCTTAGCTTTCATAGCAGGATCAATACCAAGCTGAATTACAGTATCAGAACCATATGGTGAACCAAGTGTTTTAACCTCAATAAGATTCTTGGCAGATACGTAACTTCCAGAAATATTGCCTTTTCTACCATCAACAACAACCTGATCGCTTGCAGAAACCTTAGAATGCATAATAGCTTCAGTTCTAATACATCCACCTGATATTACAGTAGCATTTTCAATATATTTAGCTATTACATTGCCTTTAGCCTGAATTGTAGCTTTACTCATACCATTAACGCCTGAAGACATAATAATATTTCCATCAGCAATTACGTATGCACCCTCAACTACACCTTTAATTTCTATATTTCCTTTGGCTCTTACTACAAAATTCGAATTGACATTACCATTAATTTTAACACTACCATTGTAATCAATATTGCCTGTTGAAGCATCTACATTTTCAACTTCAAATACATTTGAAACAAAGATAGTACTATCAATAAGATTAACATGACCATTGACCATGGAATACGCTTCAAGACCATCCTCTGACAATCTTACATTATGTCCAAATTTTAATGTAAGTCTTTTAACATCACGAGGTTTTATTGGAGAATTAGTAACATCAATGCCTGGTTCCCCTAATGTTTCTTTAGTAAGTCTAGCTAATAAATCACCTTCATTAATATGATTAACAGCATTTAAATTAAAGAAATCAACACTTCCATCTTCATTTAATTGTGGTTTAGCTCTTAAATCAGTATTAAAGAAATATTCAATATAAGCATCTGTTCCATGAACAACAGGTTTACCATTAGCTATAACATAATCAGTACAGTACAATCTGTTATTAATAAATTTATCGATTTCATTTTCATCGATACCATACTTAACATTAAAAACTTCTAAATCTTTAATAATATCAGCTTTAGAAAGTAAATCACCCTTATTACTAGGTGGATAGAATCGACATATAGCTGATAATTTGTCCGTAGCAATTGTTACCTTAAGACTTTCTCTTTCCGGATATCTATGAATATCATCTAATTTAATAGACCCTTTACCAGATATTTTATTAATTTCTCTATTAACAAAAGCAATATCAAATGTAATACCTTTTTTAATAAGATATTCTGATATTTCATTAATATTTATAGGATTTCCACCGTCTGTTTCTTTTATAATGTCAAGAAAAGTTCCCAACTCTGAATTATTTAGTTGGAAATATCCATTCATATAATATCCCCCTGTTATTTATGCATTAAAAACTTCAGTATATTTTCCAAGAGTCCCCTTCATCTTATTTAAAGCTTTAGTATGAAGTTGAGAAACTCTACTTTCAGATACTTCAAGCACGTTACTAATCTCTTTCAATGTAAGCTCTTCGTAATAATATAGAACAACAACGCTTTTTTCTTTTTCTGTTAACAAGTCAAGAGCTTCAATAAGCTTCTCCTTTAATTCACCCTTAAGAAATGCTGATTCAGGTGAATCAAAATGTCTGCTTGCCCCAGCTGCTTCATTTGAGATATCAGAACCCGCTTCAAGATATTCGTTTAAAGATACAACATTATCAACCTTACACTGAGTCTGCCACTCTAATAATTCTTCAGATGAAATTCCGACCTTTTTGGCAAGTTCCTCATCAGAAGCAGGTCTTCCCATTTCATTTTCAAGCTCTCTCATTGCAGTTTCAAGCTGTCTTTGTCTTTGTCTAACAGTTCGTGGAATCCAATCCATTTTTCTAATCTGATCAAGAATTGCACCCCTGATTCTTAAAGAAGCATATGTTTCAAATTTAACATCCTTATCCATGTCAAACTTGTCAATCGCATCAATAAGTCCGAAAATTCCATAGCTGCACAAATCCTCATAATCAACATTATAACCAAGATACATACTGAGTCTTCCAGCAACAACCTTAACTAATGGTATATATTCAATTATGAGTTTTTCTCTTGTAGAATCTGATTTATCTCTACGATAGTCATCCCAGATTCTTTTCTTAGATAATTCGTTCATTTAGACACCCCGATTTACTTATTTGTATCTTTTTCTAATACCTGACCTTCTTCAGATACCGTTTCATCTTCTTCCTTGTCAAAATGATCAATTATGATTTTCATAGCCAATACACCAACAAAGTAGAAAACAAATAAAACTATAAATAAAACTAATAATGTAGTTACTAAATCCTGATTGGTAACATATAGCGAAATACTTGCAATCGCACCTGCAAGCAGTGTTACAAACGCAGGAAGCATTCTAATTTTTTTCATTTAAATCACCTTTTCATCTTTGCCTATGGCTCTAATGTAAAAATCACCATTTTCAGGATAGAAAACTACTGTACGTCCATAATTTTCACCAGTATCTTCAGCAACCAGAGGAATTCCCAGTTCCGCAAGTTTCTTTTTTGAAGCAATAACATTCGAATCTCCGACTCTGACCATATCGCTCTTATTTTGGAAAGCAAACATCTGAGCTCCACCAGCAATTTTAGCTTTAAGTCTCGATTTACCTGCACCCATTTCAAGAATTAATCTAACCAATTCTTCAATACCAGTATCAGCAAATTTATATACATTTATATTATTTTTTACTTTAGTTGAATCTGGCAACATAACATGAGCCAAACCGCCAATCTTAGTAACTGGATCCCAAATAGCAACACCTACACAAGATCCCAACCCAAGAGTTGTAACGGCATCCGGACTCTTACAGGTTTTCAAATCCGCCATTCCAACTTTAATAATTTCTGACATAAACCCTTTTACATTCCAATCGCACTTAAAATAGTATCATAGCTTTCAAGGTCAGGAACTAAAATGAAATGTCCCTCAAGACCTTCAGAAAATCTATTTTTGATAAGTAAAATCTTATCTCCTACTGTTCCAAACTCAATTGCAGGAACAGATAAAATGGCACCAGCCATATCTATACATAAATCAGGAACTGAAGGTAAAATCTTAAGTCCTGTTAATGTAGCAAGTGAATTTAAATAAGCAGAAGTAATGATATTTCCGATTTCCTTCAAAGCAGAACCTTCCATTTCATCAAGTCCTTCTGTAGTGCTTTCAATTCCCATCAATTTATTAGTTAATTTCTTAGCTGATGAAACATCAAGCAAAAACATAATTGAACCTGTAATATCTCCCTGAACACTTAAATATACACCACAGACAATGGTTTCTTCACCACCTAAAATTGAACCTGCATCTTTAAACTCAAGAAGACTTACTTCTGGAACTGACATATCAACCTTCATATTCAGCATGTGAGCAAGAGCTGTAGAAGCATTACCTGCACCAATATTACCCAGTTCTTTAAAAACATCTACATACTGGCTATTCAAATCATTCAAGTCTACTCTCGACATATATTCTCCTAAACTGTTCTATCATTCAAAACTTCATTAATATCAAGTAAAGAAATAAGATTTCCTGCTTCTTTACCAACGCCAGATATAAAATTCTGTGCATTTTCAGATGAATCTCTATAAACCTTTTCAATCTCATCTACGCTAAGATTAATAACTTCTTTTACTTCATCAACTATAAGGCCTACTGAATCACCATCATATTTAATAATGATAATTCTTGAACTTCTAGTTTCTTCAATTTCTTCCATTCCCATCTTTACTCTTAATGAGAATACTGGAATAACTTCACCACGAAGATTGATAACACCTTTAATATAATCCATTGACTTAGGAACTCTTGTAATGTGCTGCATCCTAACAATGTTATCAATATATTTAATATCTATACCAAAATACTCATCATTTAATCGAATCTTGATATACTGAATTTTCTCTACTTCAACTACTCCATTTAAAGCTGCAATCTCATTCATCTTTACGCCCTCCTTAAATCAATGCATTTGCATCAAGAATCAATGCAACTTCACCATCACCAAGAATTGTCGCACCTGATATAAGTTTGCAGTTACCAGCATATTTACCCATAGACTTAATAACGATTTCCATCTGTCCAATAAGTTCATCAACTACAAGTCCTGCAAATCTATCACCCTTCTTAGCAATAAGGACAATAAGTTCATCTGCATTAGGAGTTAAAGATTCAATATCAAGCATTTCATTTAATCTTACAAGTGGTATTACACTACCTCTTAAATTAATAACTTCCTTACCCTGAACCTTTTTAACATCTTCAACTTTAATAGATTCAATCGTCTGAATTGCTCCTAACGAAATAGCGTACTTTTCACCACCAACTACAACCATAAGAGCCTGAATAATAGCAAGTGTAAGTGGAAGTCTGATTGTAAATGTTGAACCCTCTCCAAGCTTTGTCTTAACTTCAATCTCTCCACTTAAAGCTTCAATCTTAGATTTAACAACATCAAGACCAACTCCTCGACCAGATACATCTGATACAACTTTAGCAGTTGAAAATGAAGGCTGGAATAAGAGATCAATAGCTTCTTTTTCACCCATCAAATCAGCCTGTTCCTGAGTAATCTTACCCTTTTCAACAGCACTTCTCTTAACATTCTCTACATCAATACCATTACCATCATCTCTAACTTCAATTACTACGTTATTACCATCCTGGTAAGCATCAAGGTAAATAGAACCAACTTCTGGCTTGCCTCTTTGAGCTCTTACCTCAGCGCTCTCCAAACCATGGTCAGCAGAATTTCTAAGAAGATGCATTAGTGGATCACCAATTTCATCTACAACAGTACGGTCAAGTTCTGTTTCCTCACCA
Source organism: Lachnospiraceae bacterium (assembly GCA_024403275.1). Classification (GTDB taxonomy): domain Bacteria; phylum Bacillota; class Clostridia; order Lachnospirales; family Lachnospiraceae; genus UBA3766. Next base: position 27,721 of record JAKSSD010000001.1, on the reverse strand, counting down.
GTCATATACAATTCCATCTTTTTATCTAATTTCTTAGATAAATCTCTAATCATTCGAGGGAATTTATTAACTGTACTCTCGATTGGTACCATTCGAACCTTCATAACTGATTCATGAAGATTAGTAGTAACACTTTCAAGATATTCAATCTGTTCGTTGAAAGCCATATTAGTTCTTCCAACAGCTGTACCTGCAACTGAAACAAGTGAATTCTTAGAAATAATAAGTTCAGATACAAGATTCATCAGGGAATCAAGTTTTTCAATATCTACACGAACAGTTCTATTAACAACAGGCTTAGCAGATGCTTTCTTTTCTGGCTTAGCAGGCTGTGAAGTCTGTGCTGCCTGAGCTGGCTTATCATCAGAAGAAGTATTATTAGCTGCTACATCATCAACCTTTGCAACTTCTGTAACCTGAGGCTTTGCTTCAATTACAATCTCTCCACCTACTGCGTCTTCAATTTCTGAAACAAATTTAACAGCATCGATAACTTTTTGTAATGGACTCTCAGTTAAAATAACTACAGAAAAATCATTTTCAAATGATTCATCTTCAATATCCTGAGCAGAAGGTACTGATATAATAACTTCACCATGCTCTTCCAAAGCCTTAAATACAAGGAATGCTCTCGCAGCCTTAAGCAAACATGAATCCATAATATATACTGTAATTCCATATGCTTTGAAACCTCTAGTTTGAGCTTCTTCTATAACTGTTCTAAAAGTATCATCAATTTTAATATCTTTCCATTTCTCAGCCTTAGTAGAATTAGCTTTATCTTCTTTACTAGCTTCCTTAGGTTCTTCTTTAACTTCAGGCTGATCATTTTTAGAATTCAAAACATCATTAAGAGCCTTAATTAAATGTTCATTGTCATTTGTTCCTTCATCAGCACTTTCCTGAATAGAAGCAAGATATTCTTCAAGAGCATCAAGACATTTAAACAATAGGTCAATCATATCTGAATTAACCTTAATGTTATTATTTCGAACCTCAGAAAATACATTCTCCATATCATGAGTAAGAGTCTGCATTCTCTTATATCCCATTGTTCCAGCCATACCCTTAAGAGAATGTGCTGCTCTGAATATTTCATTAATTGTATCCATATCCTCGCCATCCTGTTCGAGATCAAGAATACGGTTATTCAAATTCTGTAAATGTTCTTTGGTTTCATCAATGAAAATATCCAAATACTGACTAACGTCCATCTTTAATCCTCCAATAATTCTGTGATTCTATTACTAATACTATTCAAATTACAAATTTCAAAATCTAATTTCTTTTTAATAATGCTTCCTGGCATTCCGTATACTATAGAGCTTTCTTCATCCTGAATTAATATTTTAATATTTTTTTCAAGAGCAAGTTTTGATATGCCTTCTGCTCCATCAGCACCCATGCCTGTCAAAACGACACAAATAATTTCATCATACTTACATTTAACTAAGGACTCATACATATAATTAGCACAAGGCTTAACACCTTCTCGCAATGCTTCATCACTATGAAGTATATAATGATTATTCTTATCATTAATAATATTCAAATGTTTTCCAGCCTTGGCAATATAAACAATCCCCTCTTTTATCAATTCACCATCAACACTTTCTAATACCTCTAAATCAGACATTGTATTTAATCTGTCAGCTAATGATTTAGTAAAACCATCTGGCATATGTTGAACAACAATAACTGGCGAATTCAAATTAGCGGGCAATTTAGGAATTATCTCTTGTAAGGCTCTAGGACCACCTGTCGAGCAGGCTATTGCAACTATTTTTTTAGACAATATCTTATCCTCGCATTATTAATGTAGTAATTATACCACAAGTCTAACTACTCATGTTTGCAAAATTACATTTTTCTAATTTATGTTATGTAAATTAATAACGCGAATTTTTATACATTTTATACAATAAAAAAACCGGAGTTCAACTCCGGTTTATAAATTTTATCTTTTTCTCTTTTTTCTTTCTTCTTCAAATATGAATCTGATAATCTGTTCTCTTTCTCCATTAAGGATATTTACGAACTGACATCTGAATTCATATTTAACATCTTTAGGATTGCCTTCAAGCTTCTTAACACCTAAAACCTTAGCAATATGAACAAATTGTCTTGAATTTTCTAAAGAATACTTTAAAACAACATATCCATCTTCACCCTTATCTTCACTGGATATGAATCTCATACCACCACCAGAAATATCAACTATATTAGCCTCTATTAATGGAAGTTCATCATCAAGACCAGTATGACCTGTAACATCAACGGCATTGCTCTCAGAAGTTGTTAACAATCTATAATTTAAAGGCATTAAGCATGAATATCTATAATACTCACGTCTCTGATATTTTTGAAGATTAGATATAAGTTCAATCTCAAGAAGATATAGATTACCATTCTTATATCTGTTAACAACTCTTGTTAAACATTGAAATAATCCTTTAGTAGTAAAGAAATGAATATCATATTCACCATTTACTGGTAATAAAATAAGCTTTGTATGCTCCATAGGCATCAATATTTCAATTCGATCATCATCGATAATATCAACAACCTTAGATTCAAATTTCTTACGTTTATAAGAACCATCTTCCTGAAGAACTCTATCAATTGCTTCTAACTCAATCTTAGAACCAGGTGCTATATATTTACTTATTAATAATCCTGTGTCGTTTTCTCTCATACAGATTTTTTACCTGCTATAATATGTGAAAAGAAAGCAGCCATTCCCCTATTTTTATTATTTTTATTTATTTCCCTATTCATTAGTATATTAGCAATTGCCTCATATGCGCAAGCAGATTTTGCTTTAGGCGACTGAATTGATACAGGCATTTGCTGCATTACTGCTCTTTGAAGCTCATCATCCTGTGGAATCGAGCCTAAGAAACAAATAGGAAGCTTTAAATATCTTGATACAACAGTATTTAACTTATTAAATAAAGCCTTGCCTTCATTCTCAGAATTAACTCTGTTAGCAACAACTTTAATCTGAGTTGATTCCGATGAAAACCTCTCATGATGAGATAATGCTTTAAGTAAAGAATATGAATCAGTTATCGATGTTGGTTCCGGTGTTGTCACAAGTAAAATCTCTCCACTAGCAACTAAGAATTCCAATACAGCATCAGATATACCAGCACCTGTATCAATAATAATAACATCAGCCATCGCATCAAGTTGAGCAAGATTTTGAATAATATAAGTTAAATATTCTCTACTTAAATTAGACATTCCTGCAATACCCGAACCACCAGAAATAAAACCAATCTCTGAAGGGCCCCAGGTAATAATATCTTCCATTTTCATTCCCTTATAAATAAGGTCATATAAATTATGTTTAGGAACTGCACCAAACATAATCTCAATATTAGCAAGGCCAAAATCCGCATCAAGAATAATAACTCTTTGGCCCATTTTTCTAAATTGAACTGCAAGATTAATGGCAGTATTTGATTTACCAACACCGCCCTTACCACTAGTTACAGTAATAACTCTGGCAAGAGGTCTGGTCTGATTAGCTTTAATTATATTTCTTAATCCTGAAGCCTGATCCATAATTACCTACTTTCCGCCAAGAAGTTTCTTAACTATCTGCTGTGGTTTAAACGTGTCAATGTCATCAGGAACATTCTGACCGTTAGTAACGTAACTTAAATTCGCATTTGTATGCATTTTAAGATTATAAATTGTACCATATGAATAAGTTTCATCAAGCTTTGTAAATATAAGTCTGTAATCTGTAATTTCCTTATAACTATCAGCAATATGAATCAAATCCTTCATCTTAGTTGAGGCAGCAAGTACAAGATAAACTTCAGTTTCAGCCTTAATTTTAGACAAATCTATAAACTTCTTCATGTTTTCTTTTAATTCTGTATTCTTATGTGAATGACCTACTGTATCAACAAGAATGTAGTCATACTCTTTGAATGATTCAAGACTCTCTTCAAAATCATCAAGGGTATAAATAATTCTAAATGGAACTGTCATAATATTCGCATAAGAATGAAGCTGTTCAGCAGCTGCTATTCTATATGTATCTGATGTAAATAAAGCAACCTTATTACCACTAATAAATAATTTTGACGCAATTTTAGCAATTGTAGTTGTTTTGCCAACACCTGTTGGACCTACAAAGAATACAACCTTAGGTCCATTTGATGCGCCTTCAATAGTTTGTGGCTCTCCAAATCTAAGAATAAGTCTTTGATATATATGAGCAAGAACTGTATCCATTGGAGTATTATTTTTAAGTCTGTTTTTAGTCTCAGTAATAATCTCTTCAACATACTTCTCATCTACTTCATTATCAACAAGAGTCTGATAAATAAGATCATAGACAGCATCAATGCCATTTTCCAAAACGACATCCTGGCTTGATTCTTTTGAAGTCTCTGAAGAAGCGACAGGTTCTGCTACTTCTTCTTTCTCAATATTCTTAATCTCTAAAGAATTATTAGTTTGAGATAAATTTTCTTCCTTAGGAAGAACTGTTTCTTTCAAATTAACATCATTAGATTTATCATTATTATCAATTTTAATAGAATTTATAACTGTATCATCAGATACAACCTGATTAAATCCAGTATAAATAGTTCTATCATTATTCAAATTAACATTAATAGGGTTAATTAAATGCTCGTAATTAGTTTCTTCTTCCTCTTCAAGAGCAACTGTAACTTCTACAGTAGAAGCCTTAAATAGTTTCATAATACCTTTTTGCTTAATAACCTTGGTATTCATTAAAACACAGCTTTCACCTAATTCAGCTACAGCTAATTTCATAGCATCTTCTTCAGTTTTCCCCTGATACTTTTTAATAATCATTACGCAGTTACCATTCCAACTGATTGTAATTCAACATTACTTTCAATTTCATTATAAGAAATAACAATTAGATCAGCAAAATAATCTTCACTCATCTTCTTAAAATACATACGAACAATTGGTGATGTAAGAAGTATTGGAAGCTTTCCAAGCTGCTCAAGCTTAGCCACTTCTGTTTCAACATTGTCCATAATAGTCTTAACCTTTTCAGGATCCATAGCTACATATGAACCATTTTCAGTCTGCTTAATATTAGCCATCATTTCCTGTTCGAGTTTAGGATCAAGTGTTACAACACTTGTAGTTTCATTAGGCATAAAGAATTTAGCTGATATAGCTCTCTTTAAGGACTGACGAACATATTCTGTAAGTATATCTGTGTCCCTTGTTGTAGTAGCATGATCAGCAAGAGATTCAAATATTGTAAGTAAATCTCTTATTGAAATACCTTCTTTAAGGAGATTCTGTAATACCTTTTGAATATCACCAAGGCTAAGAAGCTTAGGTGTAAGTTCATCAATAAGAGCAGGATTAGTCTCCTTAAGATTATCAACAAGCCTCTGTACATCCTGTCTGGTAAGTAAATCAGCAATATAATGTCTGATTATCTCTGTAAGATGTGTAGCTATGATTGAAGGAGGATCAACAACTGTATATCCAGCAGCCTCTGCCCTTTCTCTTTGACTCTCAGTAATCCAAATAGCTGGTAAATGGAAGGAAGGTTCAAATGTAGGAATACCTGTTACCTCTTCTACAACAAATCCAGGATTCATGGCCATATAGTGGTCAAACAAAATCTCACCTTCTGAAACCTGAATGCCCTTAATCTTAATAATATACTGATTAGGATTAAGCTGAATATTATCTCTAAGACGAATAATAGGAACTACTGTACCAAGCTCCAAAGCTATTTGTCTTCTAATCATTACAACTCTATCAAGCAAGTCTCCACCCTGATTAACATCAGCAAGCGGAATAATTCCATATCCAAATTCAAGTTCAATAGGATCAACCTGAAGCAAAGCATTAACATTTTCAGGCTGCCTTGTTTCTTGAGCAGCAACTTCTTCCTTATCAACCTCTTTCTCAACACTTTTAACGTCAAGATTATTAGCAATAATTCTTCCTGTTACAATAAATAAAACGCCAAATGAAACAAATAAGAATAAATTCAAAGGTGTAAGAATACCAAGTGCAGCAATAATCGCTCCAACATAGTACATTACCTTAGGTACACCAAAAAGCTGTTTTACAATAGCAGGACCAAAATCCATCTGTTTTGAACCTTTAGTAACAAGAATACCTGTTGATAAAGAAATAAGAAGTGAAGGAATCTGAGATACCAATCCATCACCAATAGTAAGTATTACATACTTGTTTAAAGCATCTGTAATATCCATGTTGTTCATGATAATACCCATAGCAATACCACCAACAACATTTACACCTGTAATAATAAGGCCTGCAGTTGCATCTCCCTTTACATACTTAACAGCACCATCCATAGAACCAAAGAAGCTGGCTTCATGCTGGATTTTTTCACGTCTAATCTTAGCTTCTTCATCAGTAATAGCTCCTGTATTAAGATCTGCATCAATAGCCATCTGTTTACCAGGCATGGCATCAAGAGTAAATCTGGCTGTTACTTCAGCAACTCTTTCAGAACCTTTATTAATAACAACAAACTGAATAATAATCAGAATAATAAATATTACGACACCAACAATAAGATTACCTGCACCAACGAATGTACCGAAGGTTGTAACGACATTTCCTGGATTACCCGTTGTAAGAATAAGTCTTGTTGATGATACATTTAAGGCAATTCTAAAGATTGTTGTGAAAAGAAGTATTGTTGGATAAAAGGATAATTCCAATACCTCTTTAGCAAACATAGTTGCAAACAAAATAATAAAACCTGTTGAAATATTGACAGCAAGCAGTACATCGAGAAGCCAGCTTGGAATAGGAACAATAAGCATTACAAAAGCTGCAAGAATATAAATTGCAACCATTACATCAGCTCTCTTCACTTTTGCTACCTCCTCTCATAAAGTTTTATATTTTACCCTGAATCTTATAAACATATGCAAGGATATCAGCTACTGCTTTATAAAGTTCAGGAGGAATAACCTGCCCAATTTCAACATTGTAATAAAGCATTCTCGCAAGAGGTTTATTTTCAACAATCTCAATACTATTGTCTTTAGCAACCTCTTTAATTCTCTGAGCTATATAATCAGCACCTTTAGCTAATACTATAGGCGCATCTGCAACATCAGGGTTATAACTAATCGCAACAGCAAAATGTGTAGGGTTTGTAATAACTACATCCGCCTTAGGAATATCTTGCATCATTCTTCGACGAGATGCCTGCATCATTCTCTGCTTAATCTGTCCTTTAACCTGTGGATCACCTTCGGACTGTTTATATTCATCCTTTACTTCCTGCTTGGTCATCTTCATATCTTCCTTAAATTTCCATTTCTGGAAGAAAAAGTCAGCAAAAGAAATAATAAGATAAAATCCCGAGATTTTAATACCAAGATTAAGAACAATTCCGCCCATTAGACTAACACCTTGAGTAATTGGCATATCATATAACAAGAATAAGCTCTGCCATTTATCTCTCAAAGTCGAATAGGCTATATATCCAATAACAAGTATTTTAACTATAGATTTAAGCAATTCCATAAGAGACTGAAGAGAAAAAATCCTCTTAAATCCATTAATGGGATTAAATTTGGAAAATTTAGGCTTTAAAGGCTTAAAGGTCGGTTTCCATTGAACCTGTAAAATCTCACAAACAAGAACCACAATAAGCGCAATAAGTAAGAATGGAATAAGAATTATAGCAAAATCAATTATTGCATCTCTCATTATTACCACAAAATACCAGACTGAATCACCAGCTGCTATTTGCCTGGACAAGCTAGGAATACTTTCATAGACTCTTCTAAATACATCCATGAATTGTGTTCCAAGACGACCTATCATGAGCTTTAAAGCGACAAACATAGCAAGCATGGAGAATCCAATAGCAATTTCCTTACTTTTTGCTACCTGGCCTTCTTTTCTGGCATCCTCTAACTTTTTAGGTGTTGCCTCTTCTGTCTTCTCACCACCAGGTCCTTCTTTTGCAAATAACTGAAGATTATATTCCAACATTCATCAGTCCCTCCACAAAAGAAACAATTGCTTTTTGCATAGTAGTGAATATCAAATCACTCATAGACGGAAGCATTGCAACTGTAAAAAATAATACGCCAAGTCCGGTAAATACCTTAAGCTGAATACCTACAGCAAACATATTCATCTGAGGCGCAACCTTAGCCAAGATACCCAGTACCGCATTAAGAAGCATAATAGTACAAAATACAGGAATACAGATTCGTAATCCAATTAACATATACTGACCTAAAAACTCTATTAACGATATATTTAATGCTTCAAAATTAAATACTGCCTCGCCAACTGGAATTAATATAAAAGTTTCCGCTAAAGCTGATACAAAATACCTGTAAAGCCCAGTAACAACCAAAATCATAAGAAACATATACTGATAATAAACACCAGTAATTGTTGCCTCTTGCTTTGTAGCAGGATCCATTTGGCTAGCCATAGCAAAACCCATTTCCATATCTACAATTCGTCCTGCAAACAAAACAATAGTCTGACAAATATAGGCACCAAGACCAATAATCAATCCAGTAGAAGCTTCCTTAATTACCATCAAGGCAATAGACAGAACTGTTCCACCAGATACATATACATGAGGCATAGTAACATAGTAAATCAGAATCGAAAGAAAAAACGAAAAACCTATTTTAACACGATTAGGTACACTTCCTGACGTAAAAAACGGAGCCACATATATAAAGCATGTAATTCTTGTCATTACAAGCAAAAAATATTCTAATTCTTGAACAGGAAAAGAATAATTAATCATAACTATCGTATATATAATGGAATATCATTCCATAACTGAGTCATATAAGTAACCATATTATTTAACATCCAATGACCAAGAATCATAATAGTAAGAAATATACCAAGAATCTTAGGTACAAATGTCAAAGTCTGTTCCTGAATACTGGTAACTGTCTGGAAAATAGATATAATCAAACCAATAATCAGAGAAACAAGTAAACAGGGAGCAGCTGTAATGATAATACAGTACAAAGCATCTCTAGCTATAACAATAACACTGTCTGCAGTCATTTAAGCACCCCCTAATAAAAGGATTTGACCAAATTAACAATTACAAGATTCCATCCATCTGCAAGTACAAATAATAAAATCTTGAAAGGCGTTGAAATCGTGGTCGGCGGAAGCATCATCATACCCATACTCATAAGTATCGAGGACACAACCATATCTATAATAATAAACGGTATATAAATCAGGAAACCTATTATAAACGATGTTCTTAACTCTGATAATATAAATGATGGAATAAGAACCGATGTAGGAACAGCTTCTGGATCTACCCCATCCCAAGATAAATTTGCAATCTCCATAAATGTTGCAACATCTCTTTGCTGTGTCTGTCCATACATAAATTCTCTAAGTGGAACCATACCATTATCAAGAGCTTCTTTAGCAGTAATCTCACCTTTATCAAATGGCTGAATTGCCTCTGTATTAATTCTGGTAAATACAGGAGCCATAATAAAAATAGTAAGAAATATAGCTAAACCAATAAGAACCTGGTTAGGTGGCGCCGTTTGCGTACCAATAGCAGTTCTCGCAAAATGAAGAACAATAATAATTCTTGTAAAGCTTGTCAGCATTATCAAAGCTGCAGGAATAAATGACAAGGCTGTTAGAACAAGAAGAATTCTTAAAGAACCGTTAAGCTCACCATTACCAGAATCATAAGTTACTGTAAATGTAGAATTAGTTGTATCATTATTCAATTCATTATCAAGATCATTTACAATCGAATCTGTTAACTGAGTTATTGTATCATCAGCACCATCAAGACCTGTAGCCTTAACCTTTAAAGGTGTCATATACAATAATATGCCTGCCAAAAACAGCAGGCATATAACAAATACAATATGTAAAGATAGACTATTTCTTTTCATACAAACGCCTATTTCTTATCATTAAAATTTTTAGCTTTATCTAAAATTGTTTTGAAATCAAATGAACCACTTGAAGCATTTTCATCAAAAATGATTGTATCTTCATTAAGTTCACACAACATATTTACTGAATCCTTACCAATACCTACAGCAAAAATCTTATCTCCGATTTTAATAATCTGAATATATTTATTATTGGTAATCCTATATGTTTCAAGGACTTTAATATTGCCAGAAAGCATCTTATTCTTCTGAAATCCAGCAACAAACTTAGTTGTAAATGCACATAATGCGAGCACTATTATAAATAATACGATTACAGTAAGCAGTTGAATAAAAGATCCTTGTGATGAATTATTAAGTGCTAAAAGCATTATTCTATCCTATTACTTTCTTTACAGCCTCAAGTACTCGATCTGGCTGGAAAGGCTTAACGATAAAGTCTTTTGCACCAGACTGAATAGCTTCAATAACCATAGCCTGCTGACCCATAGCAGAACACATAATTACTTTTGAATTACCATCAATAGATTTAATATCCTTTAAAGCCTGAATTCCATCCTTTTCTGGCATTGTAATATCCATAAGAACAAGATCTGGTTTTAATTCATTATACTTTTCAATAGCTTTAACACCATTTTCTGCTTCACCAGCAACATTATAACCATTCTTTGTTAAAATATCTTTAATCATCATTCTCATGAATGCTGCATCATCAACTATTAAAATATTTTTACCCATATATCAATTCTCCTACTCTAGTTAATAATCTCTGTTACACGAATACCGAAGCTCTCTTCGATAACAACTACTTCACCTCTGGCAACAAATTTGCCGTTTACCAAAACATCGATTGGTTCACCGGCAACTTTATCAAGTTCAATAATTGTACCTGGTGCAAAATCAAGAATATCAGCAATAGATTTTTTGGTTCTACCAAGCTCAACTGTAACTTCAAGAGGAACATCCATGATAAGATTAATATTCTCTGGTGAGTTAGCCGAAATTGTTGGCTGGTTAAAAGTTTGAAATTGTGCAGGTGAAACATTTACATTTCCACCAAAGCCCTGAGTTGGCATTCCGTAACCAGCTGGTGGCATACCGTAACCCATATTTGGCATTCCATAGCCTGTTGGAGGCATCTGATAATTCATATTCATATTCTGACTCATATCCATCTGTGGCGGAGTAAATGGTGTAGGTTCAACATTAGGCATTGGAATCTGAGGAGCTGGAGCAACCGGCTCTTCCTTAACAACCTCTCCCATTGCAGAAGTTGAAGCCTGCTGAGTATCCATAAATACGTGATATAAATCCCTAGCAAGATCCAAAGGATACAACTGAAGTATTGTTGAATCAATCAAATCTCCAATTTGAATTCTAAAAGATATCTTTACAAATCTGTCTTTAAGAAATGAAGGTATATCCTCCATCTTATTTAAATCATTGATATCAATTAATGAAGCACTTGGTGGAGATATATCAATAGTCTTATTAAGCATTGAAGAAAGGCTTGTAGCTGATGAACCCATCATCTGATTCATCGCTTCTGAGATAGCACTTAAGTGCAATTCTCCAACCTCACCGGATGTATTAGAACCATCACCACCCATCATAAGATCAGTAATAATTTTAACATCCTCTTCCTTCAGGATTAATATATTTGAACCATCAAGGCCTTTTGTATATTTAATTTGAACGAAAACACATGGATTTTCATAAATACCAACAAGTTCATCCCACCTAACAATTGAAACACTAGGAGTTGTAATATCTACTCGTCGATTAACCAATGAATATAAAGTTGTAGCACTTGTACCCATTGAAATGTTGGCAACTTCACCAATTGCATCAATTTCAATATCTGTAAGAGAATCCACATCAGTATCTGGAGTATCATTTCCACTGATGTCCATTCCACTTAAAAGTGCATTTATTTCGTCCTGAGATAAAATTCCACTATCCAATGAATTAATCCTCCTCTCTTACTACAGAAGTAATCTTAACGGCATATTTATCATTGCTCGTACCTGCAACTGCAGTAAATTTTCTTATATTACCAACATAAACCTCTAAAGCAGATTCAACATTGGTATCAAGTCTGATAATATCTCCAACCGACAAATTGGTAAAATCAGAAACTGTAACACTTGATTTACCAAGAAGACATCTTAATGGAACATCAACTCTCTTAAGCATCGTTTCAAGATAAGACATATATTCTTCATTGTCATCATTATTTGCCATGGTCTGGAACCAGAACTTAGTATTCAAATTATCAATAACACTTTCAATTGTTATAAATGGAAGTGCTACATTCATAAATCCTTCAACATCGCCAATCTTAATATTCAAAGTTACAATGGCAATCATTTCATTAGGAGCAATAATCTGAGCAAACTGTGGATTAGTTTCAATCTTTTCAAGTATTGGATCAATCTCAACTACATTTTTCCAAGGCTCTCTCAGAAGCTGCATACATATTACCAGGATTTTTTCAATAATCGATATTTCGATTTCAGAAAAATCTCTCATTTTATCAATTGAAGCACCTGTTCCACCTAACATTCTATCAACAATCGCGTAGCCAAGATTTGATGTTAAGTTGATAATAATATCACCTGGTAAAGGTCTAAATTTAATAATTGATAATACTGATGGATTAGCAAGAGAATTATTAAATTCAGAAAAAGTAACCATTTCTGAATGAACTCCAGTAATCTGCACCGGTTTTCTTAAATATACCGGTAGGTTTGCAGATATTAATCTTGCATAATGTTCAAATATAAGTTCCAGCGTACGAAGATGTTCCTTTGAGAACTTAGCAGGGCGTTTAAAATCATAATTCTTAACAGAAGTATCGTCCTGATCTTTAATGTCCTCAACGTCGATTTCACCGCTGTTTAATGCTTTTAATAGATTGTCTATTTCATTTTGCGATAAAACCTCGCTCACAGGTACACCCTCCTTTCAGAATAATTAGAAAGAGATTTACTGAAATACGATATCACTAAATGAAACATCAAAGATGAAATCAGATCCTGAATATGCTTCCTGAACCTTCTTTAAAATTCTCTTCTTCATTTCTGTCTGATTTACTCTAGCTTCATCAATTGTATATTCTGAAATAACATCGTTAACAATACTTCTAAAGATTTTCTCTTTATCAGCTACTGTAGCACCATATTTCTTGTAATCTTTATGCTTAGTATTAATTGAAAAGAAAACTGAAACCATACAGTAATTAGCATCATCTGAGGATGGCTTAAGAGCAATAGTCATCTTTTCTGGAATAGAATATGTTTCAATATCCTCAATTGGAACTTCAGCCTGTGTAACATCACCTTCAGCTGAACCTGTACCAGTATTTATACTAATTGCATTTGCTACATCAGCAACAATTTTTCCAGTTTTTAAATTAGTAGTCATTACTGAAAACAGTGTGACTGCAGAAATAAGAATATTAACAACTGTTAATCCTAATATAAGAATAGATAATAAATTCTTCTTCATATATTCTCCTTAATAATTACTACTGTAAAAATTATAAATCTTAATCTCAACTCTTCTGTTCATTGCTCTGCCTTCAGCAGTTGAATTATCAGCAACAGGAATATATTCACCACGACCTGAATGTTTAATTCTGGATGGTTCAATTGTAGTATTTTCTATCAAATAATTAAAAACGCTAATTGCACGTGCCGAAGAAAGTTCATCATTATTTGAATACTTAGCACCATGCATTGGCACATTATCTGTATGACCTTCTACTTCAATAATTCCTTCAGAATATCTTTCGAGAATCTTAGCTATCTGACTCATCATTGGATATGATTCATCCTTTAACTTAGCTTCACCTGAATCAAATAACAAAGCTCCATTCATAGTAAGCAATACGTACTGTGAATTGAAACTAACATCTATATCATCACCCATGTCAGTTTCCTGAAGTGCTTCTTCTACATATTCTGCAAGCTCTTCGCTGGCAGCAAGTGACTGACTTTCAAATTCTTCTAAAACATCATTTATAACCTGTTCAGAATCCTCAGCTTTGCCCATTGACTGAACATATTCATCAAGATTACTTAACTGGCTTACACCATTAGATATCAATATACCATCTCCAATAGCCTGACCACCTGCTGTAAAAATCGAGAATGTATTCGCAAAAGACGCTGCAACAAGTTCAAATTTCTGTGCATCTACAGTTGACATTGAAAACAACAAAACGAAGAAGCACAAAAGCAAGTTCATCAAATCGGAGAACGTCGCCATCCAAGCAGGTGACCCAGCTGGTGGCTCTTCTGGCTTACGTTTAGCCATTTTCTCCTCCTCCCTCATCGCTTGAAGCGGCTGCTCTGTCTGAAGGTGCAAGGAATGACTTGAGCTTCTCTTCAATTACTCTTGGGTTTTCACCAGCCTGAATTGAAAGAAGACCTTCAATCATAATCTCTTTACATCTAAGTTCTGTTGTACTGTTATATTTAAGTTTCTCTGATGTAGGAGTACAAATCCAGTTAGCAAGAAGTGAACCATAAAGAGTAGTAATCAAGGCTACTGACATTGAAGGTCCAATTGATGATGCATCTGACATGTTCTGTAACATCAAAATAAGTCCGATTAAAGTACCAATCATACCCCAAGCAGGGCCCATGGCACCAAGACCAGACCAGAAACCTATATTCTTTTTATGACGATCCTCTGTACTTATAAGCTCTGTCTCCATAATAGCTCTTACAAGTTCAGGATCGGTACCATCTACAATAAGCAGGATACCTTTCTTCATGAAAGCATCTTCGAGTTCACCTGAAACTTCTTCAAGTGCAAGGAGTCCTTCCTTTCTAGCAACATTTGATAATTCAATAATCTTGCTAATCATTCCAGGAACATCCTGTTTAGGTGATTTAAAAATAAGCAAGAAGCTTTTAAGACCACCAATAAAGTCTTTAAGCGAAGTAGATGCCAACATAGCAAAAAAAGCACCACCATAAGTGATGAGGATTGATTTCACGTCAATGAAATATCTGATACCTGCTACTCCATCGTCACCAGTCATGATACCAAGAAGCATCATGGCAACGCAGACAAATAATCCAACAATTGATGCTATATCCACTTAAAACACCTCTTGTAATTTATGCAAAATTTACAAGTTTGCATAAATATCCTTTCTATACGATTTTACTAAATTTTTGATTTCTTGTCTACCTTCTTTTACAATTATCTTGCGTCCAGAAGATAGCGTAACAACACTATCTGGTGTTTCTTCCACAGTTTCAATATAATCTTCATTAATTAAAAATTTAACACCATCGAGTTTAGTAAGTTCAATCATAAAATCCACCTAAAATGCAAACTACCGGAGGGTTAAAACCATCCGGTAAATCTGCTTTAATTTATATTAATAATTATCTCTTAAGGTTAACAAGTTCTTCAAGCAATGTATCAGATACTGTAATGATACGGCTGTTTGCCTGGAAACCACGCTGTGTAGTAATCATATCTGTAAATTCACTTGATAAATCTACATTAGACATTTCAAGTACACCAGTTGAAATATATCCGCCACCAGCAGTTACATCTACACCAATTCCATCGAATTCACCAGAGTTAAGTGTTGCTGAATAAAGGTTATCTCCTTCTTTCTGAAGACCTGATGCATTAGCAAACTGAGCAACAGCAATCTGTCCAAGAAGTCTTGTCTGACCATTGTCATAAGAAGCATAAATCATACCATTATTTTGAATTGATACACCTGATAATTCACCAAGCTTTCTACCTGAACCAATACCTGTATCATCACCAGAAATCATACCGATTGTTGATGTCTTATTATTATTAAACATAGAAGCCTTAGTGAAATCAATTTCTACATCAGAGAAGTGTGACAAATCAACATTTTCACCAATAAGATTAGTTGTCATTGTTGCGAAATCAAGAGTTACCTTGTCTCCACCATTAATTGACTTAAATTCACCAGTACCTGTATCAAAGATAAGTGTATTTCCTTTAAGAACCTCAGTTGCTGTAATCTGAGCCTGTCCATCAGGAGCTACCATTAAATCATAGGTAATATTAGGATTATCATTATTTAAGCCATATGCTTCAAGCTGTGTGATTTCTTTTGTGAATTTCTCATTTTCATAAGTTGTATTCTTATCAATTGTAAAATCCTGCTGGAAATCAAATGTTACATTGCCATCTGCATCCATTGTTGCATTGAAATTAGATAAACCAGTTTTTCCAAGAACTGTTGCCCAATCAGCATCTGTATCTGAATCAAGCTTATATTCAGTAGTTCCATCATTGTAATAATAGTACTTCTGATTAGTTGTTGTATCTGTATAAAGAATAAGATTGAAAGCTTCTTCAAGGTCATCCTTTGATAAAGAACCATTACCCTGTAAAGTAAATGTTGATCCTTCAGTATACTGTGTTGATGTAGTTGGTGCTGAAGCTGGAATTGTATATGTAATACCTGGAAGCTTGTTATCATCATAATCTGAAAATGTTTCAGAAAATCCAGTAATCTTAGTATATACACCAGTAACAGAATCATAACTAACATCATCAAGCATGTCATACAAAGTAGTTGTCTGCATTACCTTGTCCTGACCAAATGATGCAATATCGTTAATATTTCCGACCTTGTAGATATTTTTAAGAGAATTGTCATCCTTATCTACAATATCAGTCATTTCAACATTATAAACGCCTTCATCTTCCGTCTTTTTAATAGCAAATTTAACAGTATATGAATAACCAAGGCCATCAAAAATAGCTACTGAAATAGTTTTACCTGATGGTGATGAAGCATTTGTATCATTCTTATCAAGAATACCAGAAACATAAGCCTTTGAAGTAGCTTCTGGTGGATATGTCATGTTTTCTGGGCTCATAATTCTTAAAGGTCTGACAGTATCCTGTTTAATAGCACCTGTAGCTTCTTCAACGCCCCAACCCATTACATTATAACCTGTAGCAGTTGTTGCAAGATTACCTGCAGCATCTACATAGAATGAACCATCTCTTGTAAAGAAATTGTTTGATCCATTATTAACGATAAAGAATGCATCCCCTGTAATCTTCAAATCAAAAGGATTACCAGTTGTCTGTGAAGCACCTGCAGTAGTAATTGCTGTTGAAATAGCACCACCAGTAACACCAAGACCTATCTGCTTGGCATTAGTACCTGCTGTTCCTGTTGTAGCATTGGGACCTGATGCAGACTGAGTTGTCTGATACATGAGTTCAGAAAATGTAATAGACTGTGATTTGTACGCAGTAGTATTAACATTGGCAATATTGTTACCAATAACATCCATCTTGGTCTGGTGAGTCTTAAGACCTGATACACCAGAATAAAGAGATCTCATCATAATATTTGTCCTCCAATAACATTTTGGACGGCGACCTAAGCAATCAGCTTAATGTCTTTAGCTTCCTTAAAGGTCCAGCTAAGCGATAACCGCTCCGTCAATATTTGTAAATACTTTGTCATCATCTGAATTTTGATTCATTGCTGTTATTACTGTACTATTTGGTACATTAACTATAAAAGCAAGTTCATCAACCAAAACCAATGACTCTTTAATTCCTTTAATATTAGCTTGTTTTAAGCCTTCATTAAGACGATTCATTTGCCCTTCAGTAAGTGATATATTTCTATTCTCCAATCTTTGCATTGCATGTTTAGAAAATCTAACTTCACTTCTGTTATCCTCAACCTTCTGTTTAAGAATATCTCCAAAGCTTTGACCTTTAGAAGGAATATTGTTAACATTTGATTTCGAATAATTATTACCGCTTAATAAAGCTTCCTGAATTTGCATATTAGAAAGGAATTGACTATTGTTAATATTCATATCGGAATTCCTCCTCTAAAATTTTAGTAATTCAATTAAATTTCTTCTTTTTCCTGATCTTTCATAAGTGCCTCTAAAGCATCTTCATCAAGACCTTCTTCATTGGATTCATTTTCTTCTTTAGCAGCTGCATTTGCTTCCTGAGCTTCTTTAACTGCATTCTCCATAAGCTCGTTAGATTTAGCAACGTACTTATCAAGAAGTGATTCAGTATCCTTAGAAAGAAGTGTTTTCTGATATTCAGATAAACCATTGTATAAATTATAAGCTTCGATTACTCCGCCAACTTCTGTCATAGTTAAATTCTCAACCTTTGGAAGTTTTGAAAGAATAGCATTGATTCTTTCAACAGACTTAGTACCGTTATTATAATCCTCATCAAGTACCTGTTTAAGATCATCAATGGAATAAAGTGTACCATCAATTGATAAATAAGCCTTTGTACCGTTATAAACTACCTTTTCAACATAGCCCTGAACAGTTACTGTTTCACCATTTTCTTTTCTGGTTTCAATAATAACTTCCTTACCAACTGTTTCACTTGCACGAGATAAAGTAAGATTACTTGACATATTCTGCATCTGTTCAAGTTCTGAGAATGTAGCATACTGAGATATATATTCAGTATTTGAAGTTGGTTCCAATGGATCCTGGTACTTCATCTGTGCTACAAGAAGCTGTAAAAATGCATCCTTATCAAGATCACCTGATCCTGCAGTTTTTGTAGTTTCTTTATTCTGTGTTTGAGAAGTATTTGTAACAAGCTGTCCGTCAACATACTGTGCGGATAAACCCGATAAAGCCATATACTTTCCTCCTGTTATGCTTTGTAATCCAAAGAGTTTCCATTAGCTGTCATCATTTCAGCAACAACTCTTTCCTCTTCTTCCATTTCTTCAAGTTCATCAAGGCTATCAAGTCCTGCAAGATTAATTCTTCTTGGAGCACTCATTCTCTGAGCAGCTTCATTAGCATCATCTCTTGAGTCACTATCAGTAGATTCATTAAAAGCATTTGTGTTAACTCTGACTTCTACATCATCTACTTTCAAACCTGATCTCTCGAAATCTTCCTTAAGCTGAATAAGCTGGCCTTCAAGCATTGCTTTGACTGATTCATTTGTTGTAACAAATTCAGCCTTCATTACACCTTCACTCTGAGTTACCTTTACCTGAATGGTACCAAGTGTTTCTGGCTGTAGCTTCATTTCAATCTCTTGAATATTTTCTGAAGATAAATTTCTAATATATTCACCAATCTGATCATATATATCCTGAGCATTAATATCTGTGTAAGCTGCAGGTGTTTCATGAGCAGATGATAATTCATTAGCATTCAATTCATTTACATTTGAACCATTATTTGCCAACAAATTATTTGACGAATCATTATCAGTATCTTTTTTAGAATCTTTATTATCGATATTTTTCAAATCTGCCTGATTATCATCAGCCAAATCTTCTTTGACAACCTCTAAATCAGTTTCTTTTAAAACATCTAAATCTTCAGTTTTTACATCAGAAAATAAAGCATCAGTTTTCTCAGGAATAACATTTGTCTCTAAATCAATATCATTATCTAAAGCAAACTGTTTAAATTCTGAAATACTTTCCTGAATACTTGTATAGATTTCATAAGCCTCAGAATCAGAAATTATATCAATAGGATTTTCAACTTCAGTAAAATCAACTACCATTTGTTGAATAATCTCATTATTTGATAAATCGGCAATAGTTAAATCTTTATCACTAATATACTCTTCTAACTCTTCAACACTTACATTGAGAATATCAGCCAAATTAGCAACAAGCGCATTTGCTGCATTTTCATAATCAACTTCTTCTTCGTCCTTTAAATCTGTTTTCTTATCAGTTTTAGCATTAACTGAATCAGTTTTATCAGCATTATTTATATTCTTATTAGGTGAAGAATATGAAGATTCTTTGATATATTCATCTTTAGCTGCATTATCACTCTTAAGTTCATCAACTACATCAACTGGTCTTTGAGCTAGTTTGGCAATATCAGAATTTTGTGATGCTTCTTCAAAAGATTTCTGAAAACCATCATTAGTATCAGCATTTTTAGGAATTTCAACGTTAATAAGATTTAAATCATTCATTAAATTATTAATAGCGTTTGTTCCCATCTTCCTCCTCCTTTCATAAATATTAGAGAAAATCTCTAAATATTTTATCGAAAGAAACTTGAGAATCTTTATACTAAGGTTCCATTATTTTTGTAATCTTAGCTGCAACAGAAGGATCCATTGCACCAAGAATCTTACCTCTGTCATCAGCACTCATAGCATCAAGAATCTTAGCTGCCAAAGAGAGATTATCTGTCATATTTTCAAAAATCTTAGCAGCCTGAGCTGGTTTCATTTCCGCATACGCCTTAGCATATTCGCTAACCTGAGCATCTACATTTTCTTCTTTAGCAACCTGTCTATATAAATATTCAGCTGTATCAGGATCCATGGCCTCAAAAAACTTAGCATAAGCATCTGCTCCAGGACCTTTTTCTGAATATACTACTTCTTCATAAAACTGATTTTTAATTCTTTCAAATTCCACCTGATTAGTTTCAAAGGTTTTAAGTCTGTTAACTTCAGTAGTTAAAGCATCAATCTGCTCTTTGTTTACTTCATTTTCAGCAGCTTCCTTTGCAAGCTCAGTTTCAAGAAGTTTAATTCTGTCAACAGCATCAGAAAGTGAAGTATATCCATAATAAGACTCGACATCTTCAGTTTCTGTAACAAGATCTTTAGGAAGAATCTTATTAATTACAGGAACATTTTTGATAAACGGAGAAACAGTAGTACCTAATCCACCAAGGTCCAATTTAATAACAAGACAAATAATGGCAATCCAAACAAGAACTAAAACTATAGTAACAAGAATTGCCATAAATACGCTTGAACCAGAATTCTCATCATAAAGATCAGTCTCTCTTTTAGAAAGCTCTTTAGCTTTAGCCTTAGCTTCCTTCTGAGCCTTTTTCTGTTCTTCTTTAAACTTCTTACGTTCGTCCTGTATTTTCTTTTTCTCTTCTTTTAATCGCTTTTCTTCATCCGAAGGTGCTGCCATTGTCACTCTCCTCTTCTTTGCTTCTCAGAAAACCTAAAGCTATTCAACTCGTCGATTTCCTTACTTTCAGCCATGCCCTGTTCTTTCATAAATCTTTCGAAATCATCTTCTTTAAGCTTCTCGAAAGTTCTTGTATCCATACGGGCATCCATCATTTTCTTTCTTGCAGCATCTACATTTCTTTTAGCCACTGCAACTTCTCTTTCCTGCTTAATCTTATTTTCTTCCATAACCTCAATAGCCAGTTTATTTTGTGCAATGGCAACAGGGTCAATTACAGAAGATCTTAATTTAACTCCTTCTTCGACATATTCATTTTTTCTTTGAATAATTTGTTCAAGCAAAGCTTCTTCTTCCATTAATGCCAAATTAGCATTTGCAAAGTCCTGTTTTGCCTGAGTCTCAAGTTTATCCTTAATATCAAGAATACCCTGGAGTTTAAATTTATAAACAGCCATAATTATCTCTTAAGAAAACAATTCATGCATTTGTTTCAAGGTTTCCTCATAAGAAACCTTTTCATCAGTTCCCTGCATAAGGAACTTATTAACCTTATCTATATAAGCAATAGATTCATCAATTGCAGCATTTGATCCTTTTTTATAAGCACCAATATTAATCAAATCTTCCGCATCCTGGTAGGTTGCAAGAATATTCTTCAATTTTCCAGAATCTATTTTTTGTTCTTTATCAACTATTGCAGACATACAACGAGAAATCGACTGAAGTATATCGATAGCAGGATAATGATTCTTATGAGCTAATTTACGATTAAGCATTATATGTCCATCAAGAATACTACGTGCAGTATCTGTAATCGGTTCATTAAAATCATCACCATCAACCAATACTGTATACAATCCAGTAATAGAACCTACTTCATTTCTTCCAGCTCTCTCCAAAAGCTTTGGCATCTCTGCATAAACTGAAGGGGGATAACCTCTTGTAACGGGTGGCTCACCAGAAGCCAAGCCTATCTCTCTTTGAGCCATAGAGAAACGAGTAAGCGAATCCATCATAAGAAGAACATCTTTACCCTTATCTCTAAAATACTCAGCTATAGCAGTCGCCGTCTTAGCAGCTTTATTTCTCTCAAGTGCAGGCTTATCAGAAGTCGCAACGATTACTACGCTTCGTCTCATACCTTCTTCGCCAAGGTCTCTTTCGATAAATTCTCTAACTTCTCGACCACGCTCTCCTATTAGAGCAATAACATTTATATCAGCCTTAGTATTTCTTGCAAACATACCCATAAGTGTTGATTTACCAACACCAGAACCTGCAAAAATACCAATTCTTTGGCCTTTGCCTATAGTTATAAGACCATCAACTGCCTTGACACCAAGTGGTAATACTTCATCAATAATTTCTCTTCGCATAGGATCTGGAGGAGTATTCTCCACACTATAAGAATTGCCCGATGTAAATGTTCTTCCATCCATTGGTCTTCCAAGTCCATCCAAAACCTCACCTAAAAGGAATGAACCAACCTGAATGCTTAACGGACAGCCTTCATTTTCAACCAGGCATCCAAGTCCTATACCACTTGTTACTTCATATGGCATAAGCAATGTTTTATTGTCTCTAAATCCAACGACCTCAGCCACAATATAACTGGTCTTAAGATTATCTGTATATATACGGCAAATATCGCCCAAGGTTGCATCAGGTCCAGATGATTCCACTGTAAGACCGACAACGTTAACAACCTTGCCTAATTTATTAAAATATTTCTTATATTTAACTTCCTGGTACTTTTGAATATTCATAAATCTTCTTCAATCATTCTTTTGTAAAACTCAATACCTGAAGTGTTTTACGTAAATTCTCAAGATGTGTATTAACTGATACATCGAAAATACCGCCTTCAGTCTCGATAAAAGCATGTCCTTGTGTAAGTGTTTTATCTTCGATAAATTCTACATTTTCTACAGGAATACCACTACCTTTAACTAACTCTCTTTTTTGCATAGAAAGGAAGCCAAAATCATCTGTAGATACTCTTAAAGTATACATTTTGCCAGTTTCCATTGTAGCAAGAGCATTCTTGGCAAGATGATAAATAATCTCTTTACGATCAGAAAAATCAACATGAAATACATGTTCATAAATATCTGTCAAAACATCAACTAAAGAAGGCTCGATCTCATCAATCTTAGCTTTATAATCCTCAATCATTGCATCTCTGTCACGATTAAGCTTAAGCTCAAGTTCGACCATCGCTTCTTTACTCGCTTTGATTCCTTCATCATAGCCCATTGCTCTGGCGGCCTTATATGCACTTTTCTTAATATTCTCAGCTTCTTCCAAAGCTTTTCTTATAATACCATCAGCATCAGCATTTGCCTTAGCTACAATATCGCTTGCCTGATTAGTAGCCGCTAAAACAGCGCCTTTATTAACAGGTCTGGCCTGAGTAACTCTATTCCCGCCTGTTTCGATCTGTCTAAATCCATTCTCATCTTCATCACTTAAAAGATTTGCGACATTAACGGCATTATTCTCAACCATTACACCAGAGTCAAAATCCAGCACTTCTTCAGTGAGAACATTATTAACCAAAGAATCTATCTTTTTGGCAGCGATATCATTAGAATTAATAATTCTAACCTTTTGCTCCTGGTTTACATAAGATGATTTATATAAATTATTATACAATTATCTCATCTCCTCCGCCTCTAGAAACTACGATTTCTCCAGAATCTTCAAGTTTTCTTATGATATTAACAATCTTCTGCTGTGCCTCTTCAACATCCTTCATACGAACAGGTCCCATGAAATCCATATCTTCCTTAATCATAACCGCAAGACGCTTAGACATATTATTGAAGACTGCATTCTGAACTTCTTCATTAGATCCCTTAAGAGCAACTGAAAGGTCATTATTGTCAACATCTCTAAGAACTCTCTGAATAGCTCTATCATCAAGAAGAAGAATATCTTCAAATACAAACATTTTCTTACGGATTTCATCTGCAAGCTCAGGATCCTCAATTTCAAGAGTTTCCATAATATGCTTCTCTGTTCCACGGTCAACATTGTTGAGGATTTCAACGATATGATCAACACCACCGATACTTGTGTATTCCTGATTAACAAGATTAGCAAGCTTGCTTTCAAGGATTTTTTCAACTTCCTTAATAACATCAGGGCTTGTTCTATCCATAGTAGCAATTCTTTTAGCTACATCAGACTGCTGTTCAGGAGTAAGCGCGCTAAGAATAGCTGCACACTGAGCAGGTCCAAGGTAAGACAAAATCAAAGCGATAGTCTGAGGATGTTCATCCTGAATAAATGATAAAAGCTGTGAAGCATCAGTTTTTCTAACAAACTCAAATGGCTTAACCTGAATTGAAGCTGTAAGCTTATTAAGTACATCTCCAGCCTTGTCAGCACCAAGAGCTTTCTCAAGAAGCTCCTTAGCATAACCTATACCACCTTCTGCAATATACTGTTGAGCAAGACAAACCTCATAGAATTCATTTATTATACGTTCCTTAATCTGAGGAGCTACAGAACGTGTATTTGCAATCTCAAGTGTTAATTCTTCAATTTCCTCTTCTTTAAGATGTCTGAATACATTTGCAGACTTTTCAGGTCCTAAGGAAATAAGAAGGATTGCCGCTTTTTGAAGGCCTGTAATTTTCTCTTCATTATTACGACTTGCCATATCCTACCCCCAATCTTCACTAAGCCAGTTTCTAAGAAGATTAGCAACCGCCTCAGGATTCTCATCAACAAATTTTTCAATCATCTTTCTAGTTTCAGACTTAGCATCAAGATCAATATCATCAAGCTGTTCATCTGGCATAGTCTGTAAAAGATTTTCAACTGAAATTTCTTCTGGTTCTTCATCCTTTGACTTCTCTGTTCTAAGAGATCTAAGAATAACAGAAGCAAGAAGTAAAAGAATAATAACAATCAAAGCAATCTGAATGATTGTTGTCCAGTTAATATTTCTGGAAGTCTTATCTACAAAGAAAGGCTCCTCATATGCAACAATAGTAATATCTTTAGAATCAATACCTGAAGCATCTGAAACAAGTTCATAATACTCCTGAGATATATCTATCTTAGTCTTATCTGCATTAGCAAGCTTATACTCATCCCATGTAATTTCATCAAGAAGTCCCTGCTTCTTAGCATCCTCTTCTTTAATAATATTTAATCTAATTGCAGTAACCGCAACAGAAGATTCGTCCTTTTTAATTCCACCAGCAGGAATACTCTGAAGTGTTGTTTCTGTATTAGGAAGATAATCCTTCTCATACTGAGTAACTGTACTTGAAGAACCACCAGCAGCTTCATATACGTAACTTGGAGATTCAACATTAGAATCTGTTCCAGGAACATAACCTCCACCACCTGAGCTTTCTGCCTCATAATTAGTTTCATGAGACAATAATCCCTGTGTTTGACCATCAGCAGGTGTATAAGTAGTTGATGTTACTTCCTTGCTTGACAAATCAAGTTCAATATTAGGAGCAACCACAACATAATCAAAATCCTTAGTACCAAGCAATACTTCTGCTACTTCATTCTTGATTGTTCTCTCAACTTCCTGTTTAAGAGATAATGTAGAAGAAGCATATCCTGCAAATGAAGACTCATCTCCGCCTGAGAATAAAAGATTACCATCAGTATCGATAATAACAATATTGTCAGTAGTATCATTTCCTACTACAGTCTTAGCCATTCTGGCAATTGCAGACGCATTTTCAGGAGTACATTCACCATTAAGTCTAAGAGTAATCTGAACTGAAGATTCTTTGCTATTTTGAATAAGTGTTCCATTATTCTCTGGAACAAACATACTTACGCTGGCATCATCTACAAAAGAAAGATTCTCAAGATCTTTTCTTAATTTTGTTTCTCTATAAGCAGTATATTTCTTCTGCTTGTCACTCTCTGTAGTAGCAAGTGATGAACCAAGTGCAGAATCAAGATCTGCATAATTGTCAGTTAAAATACTATTTGAGCCAAGAAGAATATTCGCCTCAGATAATTTAGTTCTGTCAATCGAGAAAACAAGTCCTGAATCAGATACTTTATATTTAATTTCATTACTTTCAAGTAAATCCTTAACCTCACCTGCCTGCTTAGTATCAGTACATGTAACAAGGTTTACATAACGTGTTCTTGTAAGAACAGGAATAAGAATCGCGAAAGAAATTATCAATCCTATCGCAACAGAAATAATAAGAGTCTTCTGATTCTTCTTTAATTTATTCCACCAATCTAAAATCTTAGGTGGTATCTGTTTTAACCTGTCAATCAATTTTTCAAACATTGATCAATCTCCCATTTGCCAACTAAATATTAACTAAATCTGCATATTCATTATTTCCTTATATGCATCAAGGAATTTGTCTCTGACAGCTACTGTATACTGCAAAGCCGTCTGTGCCTTTCTAAGTGCAATAGCAAGATCATGAGTATTCTCTGTCTCTCCTAAAGCAAATTTAATATTCTCATTTTCAGCATTAGATAAATAAGCATTAGTAGTATTAATATTATCTATAGCCGAATTAAGCAATGACTGAAACATATCATTATTTTGCGTACCTGTTACACCATTATTCTTGGCACGCTTAACAAGCGTTTCATATGCATTACTATCTATTCCATAAACCTTTGAAATATTATCCATAAATTACCTCATTTATTTAGCAATCTGTAATCCCTGTGCAAGCATATTCTTTGTAGAATCAATAACTGTAGCATTTGCTTCATAAGCACGTGAAGCATCGATAAGATTAGTCATTTCTGTAATAATATCTACATTTGGATAATATACATAACCATTCTCATCAGCATCTGGATGAGAAGGATCATATACCTTTTTCACATCAGATGTTCTATCTTCCTGCACAGAAGAAATTCTTACACCATCACCAACTGCATTAGACAAATCCATAGTTGATCTTCCAAGTACAGACGAAAATGACATTCCATTATCGCCCTTAGCCTCAAAGGTAACTACTTTTCTTCTATAAATTCCACCATTCTCAGTTCTTGTTGTATTAGCATTAGCTACATTTTCTGAGATAATATCCATTCTATATCTCTGAGCAGTAAGTCCTGAAGCAGAGACATCAAGTGCATCAAACATTCCCATAATCTACCTCCTTACTTACCCATAGCTGTACTCATCATTCTAAACTCGTGATCAATGCCAGACATCAATCCCTGATAATAAAGCTGGTTCTCAGCAAGATATACGTTCTCTTTATCAATATCAACATTGTTTCCATCAAGTCTGAAGCTTGAACCTGCAGCATCTGTATATACTCTTGGATTAACAGTTGACAGATTAACATTATGAATCTTCTTATCAAGACTTCCCTCAGTTGCTCCCTGAATAGATGCTTTTAATGCATCCTGAAATGCAACATCCTGTCTCTTATAATTAGGTGTGGTACTATTGGCAATATTATTGGCAATAGCTTCATTTCTAAGCCAGCTTCCATCAGCTGCCTTATCAAGTACATTAATATAATCAAAATTACTTGTATTAATCATTATGACCTCCTGAAACACTAAATAGGCATAATACACCCACCTTATTTAATTATATAAAATATCATTAAAAACACAAGTGAAATATACAAAAAACCACTTTATGTTGTACATTCTATACAATTAAATACAAGATAAATTCTATGAAAGCGCTTAAATACAGTCTATGCAGGGCAAATTACAAACACTATATATTGATTTTTTAACATTAAAATATTAAATAATGCAAAAAAGGACCTAAAATATTAATTTTAAGTCCTTTTAAATAATCGCTTCCATGCGCCTTACATATAATATATCGGTGCATAAATCAAAA